>QXWV01000050.1 GCA_009911195.1 Lachnospiraceae bacterium
CCCACTCTTGTTCCCTTTCCCCCAATTCTTTGTTCCCTATCTGTTTTTCTACCCTTAATCCCCTTCCATCTTCCGTTAGTCCGCCCTCTTCCCGTCCTTCCTCATCTCTTCCCCTATAATTCCTTCCCTCTCTTCTTTCCGCCAGCGCTATCCTTTCACCAGACAGCCTTCTTCTATCTTCCTTTTCCAGGTCAAGAGGCTGCAATGACAGTAGCTTCGATGGCTTCTCTTCCCTCTTCCATTTTTCTGCTGCCATAAACTCAGGCTTACCCACCTTCCACCATCTGCTGCCTTCTGTTTCCGTAGCTTTTCCCACGCCACTCTTATTCTCTTCCGCCCTGTTTTCCTCATTATGTAATTCTCCCGCTATCACCTTATCCTCAGATATCCTTACCATAAAACGGATAATCTCGTCACAAAAAATCTTTCC
Source organism: Lachnospiraceae bacterium (assembly GCA_009911195.1). GTDB lineage: Bacteria > Bacillota > Clostridia > Lachnospirales > Lachnospiraceae > Kineothrix. The sequence goes on from QXWV01000050.1 coordinate 431, forward strand.
GTCTATCGCTTTGCCGCTTTTTCCTCCCCATCTCCATTCGCCACATCCTCTATGTAAAAAGATGCTCCCAATCCCATACTCCTCCCCCTTCTTGTCCATTACCCATACCTCAAATTTTTTATCCGGCCATTCCGCCATCCCCGATATATGCATATTGAAAGTCCATTCATCCCTTTGGCATTCCACCTTCACAAACCCAGCCCCTTTTACCCTGCTGCCAAATTCCATATAAGAAAGATACACTACCCTTTTCCAACAATTAGACATTGTATTTCCTCCTTTTCCCCATATGTTCTCGAAATTACTTTATTTCTAATTTTACGAGCATATTTCTATAAACTATCCGGCCTACCCTTCTCGCATCCCCGCTTATCATACACCGAAATTTCCTTTGTAACCCATTCTATGCATCTTCATATCCATTTATGCTGACAAGCTATTGGATTGGCGCGTCCTGACCATAAGGCTTTTACACTCGAATCTAATTAGAAAAAAAAGATGCGAAGCCTTTGAAAAAGGCTCGCATCCTTTTTTATGCACAGCTCCGTATAGAGGAAATAAGCCACTATGCGGCGCAGGGGGCGTATGACGAGCAGGTAAAAAGTCATTCCCCTACTCCATTCCACACTATTGGTTTTACTGTAAGCATCCGGCTTCTTCAATACTCCAAAGTATCCAGATACTTCATATAATTCACAACCATCAAAGCAATCTTAAATGTTAGCGCATCGTCGAATGTCCGTATATCCAGACCTGTGCTTTTTTCCAGCTTTTCAATACGGTAAACCAATGTATTCCTATGGACATAAAGCTGCCTGGAAGTTTCCGAAACATTCAAATTATTTTCAAAAAACTTATTAATAGTTGTCAGCGTCTCATCATCGAAGTTCAAGGGAATATTATCCCCGAAAATTTCGTCGATAAAAATCTTACAAAGATTCACCGGCAACTGATAAATCAGCCTTCCTATCCCCAGGCTGCTGTATGCATTCACCTTTCTTTCCACATAAAAGATTTTTCCTACATCCAGTGCCATCTTGGCCTCTTTATAGGATTTGGACACGTCTTTCAGCTCGTTCACAATTGTTCCGTAAGCCACCCGCACATTCATCATAGCTTCTGTGTTCATCATGTCTACAATCATTTCCGATGTCTGTTCCACAACTTCGTATCCTTCCCCTGCGTCCAATGCCTTGATAAGAATTACATTGCTCTCATCCACGGCAGTGATATAGTCCCCGGACTGGGTGGAAAACAATCCGCCTAATAATTCGGCCTCCGTTCCATCTTTTTCTGTTCCTGTTTCTATTATAATGACTGCCCTCGGTACAGCCACCTCCACATGAAGCTTCTTTGCCCTATTATAAATGTCCACCAAAAGCAAATTATCCAGCAAAAGGTTCTGGAAGAAATTATTGCGGTCAAACCTTTCCTTATAAGCAATGATAAGGTTCTGTATTTGGCTCACCGCTACCTTTGCTATCATATAAGCATCATCGTTGCTACCCCTGGCCACTAAAATATATGCCAATTCACCTTCATCTTTTATTTTCAACAGATGGTCTGCCCCGATGACCTGGCTGTCGGCAGGAGATGTTACAAAATCTACCACAATTCCTATTTGGATATCTTTTGTGTCAAATGTAGATGCTACCACAGCACCATCTAAGTCAAAAACGCATAAATTTACCTTTGTTATTGCATGTAGTTCTTCAATACTTGTTCTGATTACCTGACTTGATATCATATTTTACTCCATTTCCGCGCTGTTGTATGGCTCAGCTTCCGCCAAGACTATGCGCCTATTAAGTTTTGTGGATGCAGCGCAGACACAAACCTGGGATTTAAAATCTCAGGCTTCGTTCTTCCCCTACTTGTTGTGTAAGGAACGCGCCATAAAGCGGTTATTTCCCTTGTACGCCCCCCAAACACAAAAAGGGGATGCTTCCGCATCCCCCCCAAAATCTCTTAAAACTAGTTTGTAATAACCTGTTCAGTTTCTTTGTCAAATACATGAATCTTATCAACATCAAAAGCAAATTTCACAGCATCGCCCGGCCTTGCTGTTGTACGGGAATCAACCCTTGCAGTAATCGGGAACTCAGCCAAATCGAAGTATAAGTAAACTTCTGCACCAAGCAATTCGTAAACTTTAATTGTAGAATCGAATACGCACTGTGCGGAGCTAACAAATTCATCAGAATCATATACATCTTCCGGACGGATACCAAAAGTAACTTTCTTTCCTGCATAGCCGCCGTCAATCAGTTTCTTGGATTTAGCTGCCGGTAATTCAATGCTCTTGCCTGCAACTTTAAGGCATGCTGTATTGCCTTTTACTTCAACAGTTGCATCTAAGAAGTTCATCTGAGGAGAGCCCATGAACCCTGCAACAAACAGGTTCTGCGGTTTCTCATACAGGTTCTGCGGTGTATCTACCTGCTGAACAATACCATCTTTCATAACTACAATTCTGGTACCCAGTGTCATAGCTTCTGTCTGGTCATGTGTTACATAAATAATGGTTGTGCCCAGTCTCTGGTGCAATTTAGCAATCTCAATACGCATCTGTACACGAAGCTTAGCATCCAAGTTGGAAAGAGGCTCATCCATAAGGAATACCTTAGGATTACGAACGATTGCACGACCCATGGCAACACGCTGTCTCTGACCACCGGAAAGAGCCTTCGGCTTACGGTCAAGGAGCGCTGTCAGGTCAAGGATTTTAGCTGCTTCTTTTACCATTTTATCAATTTCATCCTTCGGAACTTTTCTTAATTTAAGTCCAAAAGCCATATTGTCATATACGGACATATGCGGATACAAAGCGTAATTCTGGAATACCATTGCGATATCTCTGTCCTTCGGCTCTACATCGTTAACCAGCTTGTCACCAATCCAAAGTTCGCCGGAAGAAATGTCTTCCAGACCTGCTACCATACGAAGTGTAGTAGATTTACCACATCCTGAAGGTCCTACGAAAATAATGAATTCCTTATCTGCAATCTCAAGATTGAAATTTTTAACTGCCTCAAATCCGTTAGGGTATACTTTGCAGATGTTCTTTAATGATAAACTTGCCATTTTATTTTGCCTCCTAATCATAATTGGTATTATTTTGTATTTCTGAAACCATCGCTTAACTCTAAAGAAAGTATACCCGAGTTTTTCTTTTTTTGCTATACCAACATTCCACAAATATTTTTTAACACATTGTAAAAATTGCTTACATTACCTATATCATTTTTGCAATCGCGTCAAGTTGAACAATAAATCATTCTTTTCCTATACATATTGTACAAACGTTATTCAATTATCAAGCTCCCGCTAATTTTGACTGGCGGCAGACTCCTTTTCCCTACTGTTTTCGCCGCCGGCAGCAATCCCACTGCCGGAAGTTATTCCATTGCCAATAGTTATCCCATCGTCCATATCAATCCCTTCCCCTGACTCAAACCTGTCATGGTAAGGCTCTTCTTCCGGTTCAAATTTCTTAAAGGTTCCGCTATAAAGCATAGCCGACAGATATGCCGGGGCTGAAATCCCAAACAGAATCACTAACGGAACTGCCATTGTGAAAAAATAAATGAGAATAATAGGCGAAACATACAAAACCATCATGACAATTGTCTTAGGGAAGCTGAGGATTGCCATAAACAACGCATTTTTTATAGTTTTCCGTATCGTATTTTCAAACCGGCAAAGCACGGGGAATACATAGCACATCACCATATATCCTATCATCGCCAACGCGAACAGGATGATTTTCAGCGCCGAAGGGAATTCCATCCCTGAATGGTTAATAATCATTATATCCGCCCCAAACACAATTAGAAACAATAGCATAATTAACCATATCACTGTGGCCTGTTTAAAGTTCTCTTTAAAAGACTTAAAAAAGGACCTGATAATATAGCTGTCCTCATTACGAACCATTTTCAGCAATACATAGTGCATTGCCGTAAGGGATGCACCTATCGTCACAACCGGCAGACAACATAACAGCGTCACCAAATTCAATATCATCAAGTCTGCTACCCTGCCCAAAAACCGCATCACAGGGCTATCCATATCAAATATTCTTCCCATATTTTTCCTCATTTCTATGTATTTTTATAGGAGAAGCTCCATTGGGGTATAACGGATGCCGGAGGATAGCTGCTCCGGCTGCAAATCGGTAAATCCAAGCTTATGATAAAACCCTATGCTGAACGGGGCCGCATTAACTGTCACCCGGCGGACATCCGCTTCCCTCTTTAGATATCCGCACAGCCCTGTCATCAAAGCCCTTCCAATGCCCATTTTATGATATTCCCTGTCCACAAACAACAGGGAAATATGGGCATTGCCCCTCGCCGTTATCATACCGGCCATCCGTTTTCCATCCAATGCCACCAGCATCGGATATACTCCCATGATAAACATATTATACAGTGTATTATCCGTAATAAAGTCTTCAAAACTTCTAATGCCTTCCAGCGTATAGTCATCTGCTTCAAATTCCAGGAATGTTTTCCAAGCTAATGCCATCGCATCTTCCCATTCTTCACGATACGCCATACGGATTTCATACGGAAATTCTGTTTCTTTCATCCCCTCATCCCCTCCTGCCTTCCGGTTTTCCCGTATCTGACAGGTTGCCCGTCCATAAACGCCGAAGCATTTACCAACAGCCGTTTTTACCCCATCAAAACTCAGCCTGCTTCCACTCCTACCCTGTTTACCAAAGGCAGCCCATTCTCCAAAGCATAGGCGTTCTCCAATGTTTCTATAGCAATCGCCTGCATCGCTTCCGTAGTAAAAAAGCCCATATGGGAAGTGATAAGCACATTGGGGAATGTCACCAGCCTTGCCAGATTTTCATCCTCTATGATATCTCCCGAACGGTCTTCATAGAAAATCCCTTCTTCTTCCTCGTAAACATCCAATCCAACCCCGGCAAATTTCTTATTTAGCAGCCCGTCAATCAATGCCTCCGTATCTATCAGGCTGCCCCTGGAAGTGTTGATTAGGTAAACGCCCTCCTTCATCATAGCAATTGTATCTTTGTTTACAATATGCTTTGTAGCCGCCGTTAAAGGGCAGTGAAGGCTAATCACATCGGATTTCCGCATCAGCTCTTCTATTGTCACATATTCCGCTTCCAGCCCCTTCACCGGATAAGGGTCATAGGCCAGTACCTGCATCTGGAATCCATTCAGTATATGAATCATCGCCTGGCCGATTTTTCCAGTTCCGATAACACCTGCCACCTTATGGTTTAAATCATCGCCCATCAATCCGTGCAGGCTCATATTAAAATCCCTGGTACGGTTATAGGCTTTATGGGTATGCCTGTTCACCGTAAGCAGTAATGCCATTGCGTATTCCGCTACCGCTTCAGGGGAATAGCTGGGAACCCTCAGAATAATGATTTTATCCTCCGCAGCCTTCACATCCACATGGTTAAAACCAGCGCTTCTGAGCAGAATCGCTTTTACCTTCATTTCATAAAGCTGGTTTATCATATCCTCGTTCACATAATCATTGACAAAAATGCAAATCGCATCATATCCCTTTGCAAGAAATATCGTTTCTTCATTACATGGCAATTCAATAAACCGAATTTCAAACCCATAATCCTTGGCCAGCGGCTCAAACCAGATTTTATCATACGGCTTCGTTCCATAAAATGCTATTTTCATAACAATCCCTTTACCTTTCCATAATTTTAACTATATCATTTACACAAATCGAATCGCTTATTCCCGCTTGCACTCAACAATTATGAAAAAAGGCTGTTCCAAAATTCTTTCACGCTGTCTTTCACACTCTGGAAAAATCCCTTTGCCGCCCCGTTTACTGCATCGCTCATAGCTTCACTGATAGCCTCATCCGCATGGTTCACAATATCCGCCCCATACTTGTTATAGAGCTTTTCCGCCTGGCTGATTAAATACTCGCTGTTTAGCCCCATACTTCTGAGTTTGTTCATCAGGCTGACAATTTTCTGGATTTCCTCTTCCGAAAGAGTTACTCCGAATTTCTGCTCCCCTTCCTCAATAGCTGCTTTCACATCAGCGTCCGTTTCCAGTTCCCCATTCGCTACTTTTTCTTTAATATAAGCAATTAATTCTTCGATTTCATCATTGCCTGCATTTTTCGCCGCATCTGCCAACTGCCCGGTAGTAATCAGTTCATCCAACGCGCTGGAAAGGGAAGCATCTGAAATCGCCGTACCTTCTATTTTTTCATAGGCTTTTACCGCCCCGATTAAACCGGCCGTACCGGATATCTGCGTAGGTGCCGCTACGATTACCTCCGTATCCTGCACACCGGCGGTAAGAAGCGCATTGCGGTACATCCCCGTGGTACAGTAATTGATGTTTTTGGTAGTCACATTTACCCCGCTTCCTTTGGCGCCTTTTTTCAGCATAACGCTGGAAAGGGATTTGCTCCCGATAACGGAAGAGTCCAAATAAGCATCCAAATATTGATGCTCCTGTGCATTGGTAATATAGATAACTTCATATCCAGCCAGTTGCTCCTCTGTAATCCCCATCAGCCCCAGCACCGTGGCTCTTTGCTCCGCAGATAAGTCCGCCCCCAATGCTACCACTGTCTTCCCTTCCTGGGCATGAGCCGGAAAACCGGACATCCCAGCCAGGCATAAAATTGCCATCACATATAATAAGCTTTTCATAAATTTTTTCACTTTTTCCTCATTTCTGCGCGGCTTTCTAATTTCATAGCCAAGTTTGTGAATACCGCACGGACACAAACTCTTAGCTGCATATATTTTACTTGCATAATGTTTCAGCAAAGCGGTACTACAGACCGCATCCACTCGTAAATATCCTCATACACCTTCTTCCTGTCGCTCTCGTTAAGCAGTTCATGCCTATCATTTTCATATAGTTTCATCTGCACGTTTTTCATACCTATATCCAGAAATGACCGGTATGCCTTCTTCACGCCCTTTCCATAATCCCCTACCGGGTCTTCTGCACCGGACACAAAAAGAACCGGAAGCTCCTTTGGCATCTTATCCAGATTTTCCCGCTTATACAGTCTGTCTACCAGCTCCAGCAAGGTCTGGAATCCATTGACTGTAAAGGTAAATCCGCATAAAGAGTCCTGAATATAAGCATCCACAATCCCTTCTTCCTTTGTCAGCCAGTCCATTGCCGTCCTATGCCCCGGAATCCTTTTGTTGTAACTGCCAAAGGATAGTGCATTCAACAGGCCGCTTGGATGCTTGGAGCCGCAAAATACCTTCTGCACCGCCGCAACAGCTTTCCCCATCCATAACAAGGGTTTCGGCTGCATTCCTGTCCCCACAATCACCGCGCCCTGAATGCCCGTTCCATAACGGCACAAATAGTTCCTTAAAATAAATGACCCCATGCTATGCCCCAGGACTACATAAGGCACCCCTGGATATTCCTCCTGGGTCATTTTCTTCAGCCTATGGGAATCCCGAACCACCACAGTAGCTGCATCCTGCTCACAAAAATAGCCATATGTACCGTTTTTACCCACCGATTTACCATGGCCCAGGTGGTCTTCCCCTACTACCAGAATACCTTTTTCCGCCATCATTTCTGCAAATTCATCATACCGTTCTATATACTCCGCCATCCCATGGATAATCTGCAGAATGCACACCGGCTTATCCCCTTCCGGAATCCAACGTATTCCATGAATTTTATTTTTGTTATCCCTGGAATCAAAATATACATCTTCCCTTTTTACCATAGGCATTCCTCCCGTCCGCGCCTTTCGGCACTGTACCGATTTTCGATTATCCCATTTCCGGCTTTTCCTGCCCAAAATGCCGGATGCTTTCCTCTGTATAAGCTTATGATACCCTGGCTCCAGCACATTGCTTTCAACATCAAAGCCCCACAGCAGGCACAGTGCCGGGCTCATTACCTGCAAAAATAAACGATGTACCGGAATGCAACAAAGGAATCCATAGCATGGCCGCTGCAACAGCCTATGCTATGGATTCATTATACACTATAATGTCCTTAATTATAAGATTTTAATAATAATTTCATCAATTTAACATATTTCAGCCCCGGACGGCATTGTTTTCTCCGGCGTAACCAGGGCAAGCTTACCGTCTCCATCTTCGGCACAAAGCAGCATCCCTTCCGAAACCACGCCAGCCAGCGTCGCAGGTTTCAGGTTGACAAGAACCATAACCTTCTTCCCTACCATTTCCTCCGGAGTATAATGTTGCTTAATGCCCGATACAATCTGCTTTACCTGGCTTCCGATACGCACTTTGGAGCAAAGCAGTTTTTTAGACTTGGGAACCGCTTCGCAAGCGATAATTTCCCCCACCTGGAACTGCATTTTAGCAAACTCATCATAAGTGATTTCTGGTTTGGCTTCTATGTCAATCACCTCTCCCAATCCTTCTTCTGCTGCCGCCTCTTCTTTTCCACCCTCATCTGCTTTTCCCATTTCCGCTTTTTTTGCTTCAAAAAGCGCTTCTGCCTTTTCCAGCACTTCCTTTATATCCAGACGTGTAAAAAGTATCTCCGGTTTTTCCGTCACTTTATTCCCGGAAGGATACTTGCCGAATCCCTTCAACTCTTCAAACTCATACAACGATGTATTCAGTTGGGCTGCAATCTTGGCTGCTGTTGTTGGCATGAATGGCTCCAGCAAGGAAGCCCCTGCCATAATACCTTCTGTCAGGTTATACAGTACCGTTGCCAGCCTATCCTTTTTCGCCTCATCTTTTGCCAATTTCCAAGGCTCTGTTTCATCAATATATTTGTTGCAGCGTTTAAATAAGGCAAAAATATCTGTTATGGCATCCGCCACACGCAGATTCTCCATTTTGCCGCAGACCTTCTCATAAGTTCCGGCCACTACCGCTTTCAAATCTGCATCCATGCTGTCTTCTATTCCCTTATTCCATACTTCGCCGCCAAAATACTTATTGCTCATGGAAATCGTGCGGTTCACCAGATTCCCCAGAGTATTTGCCAAATCAGAATTCAGCCGCTCCACCATCAGTTCCCAGGAAATCACCCCGTCATTTTCAAAAGGCATCTCGTGAAGCACGAAATAGCGCACCGCATCCACTCCAAAAAAGTCCACCAAGTCATCCGCATATAATACATTTCCCTTGGATTTGCTCATTTTCCCATCGCCCTGCAGCAGCCACGGATGGCCAAAAATCTGCTTCGGCAGCGGTTCTCCCAAAGCCATCAGGAAAATCGGCCAATAAATTGTATGGAAACGGATAATATCCTTTCCAATTAAATGAAGGTCGGCAGGCCATAATTTTTTATACTGTTCACCGCTTTCCCCATCGCACTCATAGCCAATACCGGTAATATAGTTAGTCAATGCGTCCAGCCACACATAAACCACATGCCTGTCATCGAAATCTACCGGAACTCCCCATTTAAAGGAAGTCCTGGATACACACAAATCCTGCAGCCCGGGCAAAAGGAAATTATTCATCATTTCATTCTTGCGGGATACGGGCTGTATAAACTCCGGATGGGTATTGATATGCTCAATCAACCGGTCGGCATATTTACTCATCTTAAAGAAATAAGCCTCTTCCTTCGCAGGCTTTACTTCCCGCCCGCAGTCAGGGCATTTCCCATCCACAAGCTGGGATTCTGTCCAAAAGGATTCACAGGGCGTACAGTACAGCCCTTCATATGCCCCTTTGTAAATATCCCCCTGTTCATAAAGCTTCTTAAAAATCTTCTGCACCTGCTTTTCATGGGGTTTATCCGTTGTGCGGACAAAATTATCATAAGAAGTATCCATCAAATCCCACAGCTTCCGAATTGTTCCCGCCACGTTATCCACATATTCCTTCGGAGTAATGCCGGCTTCCTGTGCCTTTAATTCAATTTTCTGTCCATGTTCATCGGTACCAGTCTGAAAAAAAACATCATATCCGTCTTTTCTTTTAAATCTGGCGATGCTGTCGGCAAGCACAATTTCATAGCTGTTGCCGATATGTGGCTTTCCCGATGTGTAGGCAATCGCTGTAGTGATATAGTATTTTCCTTTACACATTTTCTATTCTCCTTCCACTTGGGGATTTGATTTTTAATTCCCGCAGGCAATGAATGAACTATCCATGCTTTGATATTTGACAAATACCGCGGGAGTTATCCCCACTGCCACGAGGTTGTTCGTTGTGCTCCAAGTACATGTTAGACTAACATAAAGATAGTTAGGTGTCAATATTATAGGCTTTATCTACACTGCCCTTGATAATTGATTTCCGTGCTTCATTGTAAAATTAGAACTATAACACAAAAGCTGCCACACCGTAACAAGCAAACGCGGAAGCAATCTGTATTGTTTCATACCCAAATTGCAAAATCCCGTAATTGCTGTTTCCAATGTGGCAGCTTATAAAGAATATTCATTGATTGAATGCTTTAGCTTTTACCCTATATGTATACACTTATATTGTATATATTGGCACATTTCTGCATCATCATTCTGAATCTCAGCAAGAGAACAGATGCATTACTTTGCGCTCAATACCTGTTCAATAAACCGGAATCCGCCAAAGCCGTTCTCATCCATCAAGGAATCTACATTTACCTTTGCCGGTATATTCAGTACATACGGATTGCCTTGGTATACGTAATTCACTGTCACTTTTACATCCGGCCTGGACTTCATAGCCTCAAATACAGCTTTATTGAAGCTTGTCCAAATCTTTGTGTTCACAACAGCTTCCCCGTTCTGCTCTGCATTCAGTATTGCATTTGCCGTTTCTTTCAAAAAAGCAGCATATGCGGAATTAGAAACTGTTTCGTAACGGAAAACAGCACCGCATTTTACACATTCTACTGCTACCAGGGCATCGCTAGTCGCCGTTGCCTGGCTTATTACATTGCTTTCTCCCACATGGTTGCAAGCTGTGTTCCCGCTGCTGGTATCCGGTGTTTCATCGGGCTGTTCAGGAGTACCCGGATTCTGGGAATCATCCGGATTGCTGGGTGTATCGGGATTCTGACCATCGTCCGGATTGTCGGGTGTGTCGGGATTATCCGGGGTATCCGGATTTCCAGGGTTCTGAGAATCATCCGGATTGCTAGGAGGAGTTGTATCTGTGCTTAACCCAGGTAAATAATCAGCCGCAATTTGTTCAGCCGTGTACTGCCCCTGTGTCATATACTGAATTTTATTATTTCCATCTAACATCACAATCAAGGGAGTTTCCATATCTATACTACCTGGATGAATTAAGCGGTCATACTTCCAAGCTGCCTGATTTGCCAATGCCGTAGGCTCAGCCACAAATTTTATCGCACTTCCTGCACAATAATCATTTTGGAAGCTTCTCACTTCATCTACCGTTTTTTGGTCTATGTCAATGGCACATACCTCAGCATCACCATTCGCCAGCCAATCACTAGATGCAATACTTCTTAGCGTATTCCTACAATTCCAACAGCCTGTCCTAAAGAAAACAAGTAACTTAGATTTTCCACTGCTTTGCGTGGTTACTTCATTACCATCAATATCCGTAAATGTATATGACAAATTATCCAATGATAATTTATCCCCCTCTGCCGCCATGACCGGCATCGCCTGCACCATAAGCAATAATGCGGCCAAAATACCAAAAATTCTTTTCTTCATACCCTCTTTCCTTTCATTTTTTAGTCAACTGTGAAACTAATAAATTCACTGAATATGTAGCAAAATATTCCCTTAATCTTATAGTTCCACAATTGCCCTTTTATTCTGTTTTTACTACTACAATGTATAAAAAATATATCTTAATGTGGCATGCTATGTCAAGCTTTTTCTTGCTGTAAATATTAGTCATTTTATAAAAAATAATAGTTTTTAGCTTTATATCATTTGCTCATCACTTTTTATAAAACAAAACGCGGCCGCAAAAGCACTAAACATCCTCCCCGCAACCGCATTCCATGGCCTGCAAATAGCAAGCATTTTGTTAAAGTATAAAAGTCAGTACGTTAAAATCTCGCACCCGTCTTCCGTCACCGCCACAGTCACTTCCCATTGGGCGGACAGTTTCCCATCATCGGTATAGGCTGTCCAGCCGTTTCCGTCATCAATGAATATTTCGCATGTCCCCAGGTTAACCATAGGCTCAATGGTGAATACCATTCCGGGAACCATCAGCATCTCCGTACCTTTTCTTGTCACGTAGCTGACAAAAGGCTCTTCATGGAATTCCAGTCCGATTCCATGGCCACCGATATCCCTCACTACGCTGCAGCCGTTTGCCAAGGCATGGCTATGTACCGCATCCGCCATATCTCCAAGGAATTTCCATGGCTTCACCTGTTCAATCCCTTTTTCCATGCACTCTTTGGCTACACGCACTATTTTTGCCGCTTCATCGGATACTTCCCCAATGCAGAACATGCGGGAAGAATCAGAAAAATATCCTTTGTACGCCGTAGAAACATCCACATTGACAATATCACCCTTTTTCAGGATAACATCCTCCGAAGGGATTCCATGACATACCTGGTCATTAATAGACGTACATACGCTCTTTGGATATCCATCAAAATGCAGCGGTGCGGGAATCCCCCCAAGGCGCATAGTTTCTTCATATACCATCCTGTCAATTTCCTCCGTGGCCATACCCTCTTTGATTTTTCCTGCCACATAATCCAGTACCGCAATATTGATTTTACTACTTTCCCGAATCCCGTCTAATTGTTCCTTCGTTTTTATCATATCCCTATCCGGGATGATATGGCCTTCCATGGAATATCTGAGCACTTTATCGTCAAATGCCTCATGGCAGGCTTTATACTTCCTGCCGCTGCCGCACCAGCATTTATCATTTCTTCCTAATTTTTTATACATACTAATATCCATGCCCCTTCCATAGCCTGCGCAATGTATATAGAATACAAATTGCGCAGACAAAATATTAAACTTAATGCCGTTTTATGACACCACACAACTACAACGCCAACGGCGTATCCTACATCTACAGGATACGCCGCACACTGCGCTGCTATTTTTCAAAGGCTGCAAAAGCCTTCCTCATATTTTTTATGTTTTCACCAATATCGCCCTTAAATATTGCGCTCCCTGCAACAATTACATTGGCGCCGGCTTCCAACACCACATGCACATTATCGGCCCTGATTCCCCCATCCACCTGAATATCCGTGGCAAGGCCCCGTTCTGAAAATATCCGTCTGGCTTCCCGAATCCTTTCCGTGGATGCCGGAATATACTCCTGCCCGCCAAACCCCGGCTCTACTGTCATCACCAACAGCATATCCAGTTTGTCCGCATAAGGAATTATTTCCGAAATCGGTGTAGCCGGTTTCACGGACAAACCTGCCTTTTTGCCTAGACCATGTATCTTATCAATTACAATTCCAGGCTCTTTTACTGCTTCCAGATGAAAAGTAATGCTGTCAGCTCCAATTGCTGCGAACTCTTCGATATACCGCTCCGGCCTTTCAATCATAAGATGCACATCGAATATCATACCCGTTGCCTTTCGGATAGAAGCAATTACAGGCATACCAAAAGAAATTGATGGTACAAAGCTGCCATCCATCACATCGATATGGAGATACTCCGCCCCAGCCTCTTCCACCTCTTTGATTTGTTTACCAAGAATGGAAAAATCCGCTGCCAGGATAGAAGGTGATAAAATCATATTTCGCCCCATTTCTGCATATTTTGTCCAAAATGCCTTTTATTTTCCAACAAACTCTTTTACCGTCTTGTAAATTCCGGCTTCATCCAGCCCGTATTTTTCCACTAAGGCTGCTGCAGAGCCAGATTCTCCAAATACATCCTGCATACCAATTTTACATACTGGCACAGGATATTCTTTGCATAAAGCATCGCATACGGCACTTCCCAGCCCCCCGATTACGCTATGCTCTTCTGCGGTAACTACTTTTCCTGTTTTCTTTGCAGATGCCACTACCAATTCTTCATCCAGGGGTTTAATAGTACAAATATTTATCACTTCCGCACTAATGCCGTCCTGTGCAAGTTTTTCAGCCGCTTCCAACGCATTCCCCACACAGATTCCGGTAGCCACAATTGTCACATCCGTACCTTCCCTGAGAATTTGCCCTTTTCCGATTTCAAATTTATAGTCCGGCCTGTCATTGATTACCGGGGAAGCTGCACGCCCAAAGCGCATATACACAGGCCCTTCATGTTCTACTGCCGCGCGTACTGCCGCTTTTGCTTCCACATCATCTGCCGGGCACATAACTACCATCCCCGGAATCGTCCTCATTAGGGCGATATCCTCATTGCACTGATGGGATGCACCATCTTCGCCTACGGTAATCCCCGCATGGGTTGCCCCTATTTTTACATTTAGATGAGGGTATCCCACTGAATTGCGCACCTGCTCAAAAGCACGCCCTGCCGCAAACATGGCAAAGGAGCTGACGAAAGGAATCATCCCTGTGGATGCAAGCCCTGCCGCTATGCCAACCATATTGCATTCCGCAATACCGCAGTCTATATGCCTTTCCGGATAAGCCTTTTTAAATACCCCGGTCTTCGTCGCTGCTGCCAAATCCGCATCCAATACCACCACATTGGGGTTTTCGGCGCCCACCTCTACCAAAGCATTGCCGTAGCTCTCTCTCGTAGCTATTTTCTTCACTTCAGAACTCATAAACTTTCACCAATCCTTTCCAAATCTGCCATTGCCACCACATATTGTTCATCATTAGGTGCCGTTCCATGCCAGGAAGCCTGCCCTTCCATGAAAGATACCCCTTTCCCTTTCAGACTGTGGGCAATAATCGCTGTAGGCATTCCCTTTGTTTCCCTGGCCTCTTTGAATGCCCTCCTCAAATCATCAAAATCATGGGCATCCACATTAATTACATGGAAATTGAAAGCTTCAAACTTTTTATCTATCGGATACGGAGAGCATACATCGTCAATCTTTCCATCAATCTGCAAGCCGTTATTATCTACAATTACTACAAGATTATCCAATTTTCTATGGCCGGCAAACATAGATGCCTCCCATACCTGCCCCTCCTGGACCTCACCGTCTCCCAACAGCGTATAAACACGGAAATCTTTGTTCCGCAGCTTGGCGCTCAGAGCCATCCCTACCGCAGCAGAAATCCCCTGCCCAAGAGAACCGCTGGACATATCCACTCCAGGTATATGCTTCATATCCGGATGCCCCTGTAGATAAGAGCCCAATTTACGCAATGTTTTTAAATCCTCTTCCGGGAAATATCCCCTCTGTGCCAGGACAGAATACAGCCCTGGCGCCGTATGGCCTTTGGACAATACAAAGCGGTCCCTATCTTCCATCTTAGGGTTGGCCGGGTCTATGTTCATCTCTTCAAAATAAAGATAAGTATAAATGTCCGCTGCCGATAACGAGCCACCCGGATGCCCCGCTTTTGCGCTATGTACTGCTGTCACAATACCTTTGCGCACTTCATTAGCTTTTTTCTGCAATTCAAGATTTTCCATTTTTAACCTCATTTCTGCGCTGCTTTTTTGCGTATGACGAGTTTGTGGCCAGCAACGCGCAGACGCAAAACCCGTGATTGAAAATTTTTAGTTTCCAATCCTATCACAACGCCCCTTCCTTAGTCTGCCAGTTTATGCTTTCATTTTTGCTTAAGGCAAACCATTTTATTTCTATGAAGTATTTTATCATATATTAAATATTTAGCAAAGGCTATTTTAATATTCCTTGCGGTAAAATTTGGGGTCAATTTTCATATGCGTCCAGGGAAATCAATTTTCATGGGCAGCACAGCGGGCTGGGGGGGGGTTGGCTCATGCAGGATTCGATTTTAAGGTTGTTGATAAAAAGCAGCAATTCCACTTATGAAATGGGTGGATATCCAGGGAAAAACCGCCATGGATAGCAATGTCATTAAATTAGCACCTCAGCCCAGCCGTGAGGGAAATAAAATGCTTAAGGAGCCCCTTAAAAAACGTCGGCACTTGGTGAGGTA
>QXWV01000051.1 GCA_009911195.1 Lachnospiraceae bacterium
TGTTAACTAAATGACATTACCATCCATTCCCATGCTTCTTAAAGCCGCCATGGATGGCGGCTTTCCCCTGGGTATGAACCATTTCATAAAGTGAAATTACTGCTTTTTATCAATAGCCTTAAAACCGAACGCTGCATAAGCCAAACGCCCAGCCCGCTGTGCTGCCCATGAAAATTGATTTCCCTGATATACAACGCAGGAATCTTGCATTTGCCTGCCAGTATGCTATAATCGAATCATTACGATTGAAATCTAATAAGATTCGGGCGTCAAAAGCCCTGGCTGCGGAGTGCGCCTGGCAATTTGCATAAAAACAGTTCGTGCAACTGACTTTTGTGCGATGGAGGTGAGACTCATAAATCGTGGAAGCCTCTGCTGAACACGAT
>QXWV01000052.1 GCA_009911195.1 Lachnospiraceae bacterium
TTCCGCAGCCAGGGCTTTTGACACCCGAATCTAAATAAGCAAAAAGCAGAACGGAAATGAGGATTTTTATGGAATACACAGGTAATAGCAGCAAGCTTTCCTTCATCCCCTATATTATAGGAACGGTTTTTATTTTTACTGTCACATTTGCTATTGCAGCAACGATTGGAGGGGATTATATTTCCCACAGGGAATGGGCCGCCGAACTGAGTTTGCGTAATCTGCCCGGTTTTATGCAAAACTATGCCGCCTATCCCCTATGGCATTTTGTAACAAAATCCATTTACCGCATTTTCCGGTTCAGTTTATGCGATTCCGCAGCAATAACCACTGCCTTATGCAACTGCTTTGCTTACTGGTCACTCCTCTGGGTCTGGGATTTTTTTATCCAAAAACCCTTATCCCCTTTGGGCAAAGCTTTTTGGGGCGCGTGTCTGATGATAGTAGGGCCGCTGTATCTTCCTGTCTTTAATCCCGATTATCTTTTAGGACAGGGAAGCGGGAACGCATGGCATAATCCTACAAACATTGCGGTAAAGGGCTTTACTATCCTATGTTTTGCCCTGATTATTCAATTGCTGGATTCCCAAAAAAGCATTCGGGAGGAACGCAAGACCTATATTTTACTCAGCATACTGCTGTTTTTCAGCGCATTGGCAAAGCCTTCCTTTTTACAAGGGATGATTCCTGGGCTTGGGCTTTATTTTATTATCAGTCTCCTTCATAACCGGAGAAATTTTGCGAAATATTGTGCAATTGCCGGAACCTTTATTCCGGCAGCCGGGCTGCTGCTGTTCCAGCTCACCTTCTCCTTTTTTACAGATACCGCCATCCATAGTGGAGGAGGAATTGGCATTGAATTTGGCCGCTGCCTTAAACTTTATACCCCCAGCCTTTTCATTTCCTTCCTCCTGGCCTTTGCATTCCCCCTTTTCGTATTGGCGCTGGATTTTAAAAATTTAATAAAAAAAACGGCCATTCAGGCCGTGCTATGCTACGAACTATGTGCATGGGCAGAAAGCGCTTTCCTTTATGAAATTGGTGAAAGGGAGCGCCACGGCAACTGGATATGGGGTTCCTATTTGTCCATGTTCGTTGTCTGGATGCTCTTCACCTTTGAATATTTCGATATTATCTCCGTTAAAACCGGCAGCAAAATCAGACGGAACATTGGCCTTTACGGAGGCGGAATCCTCCTTTTCCTCCATATGGCCTTCGGCCTCCTTTACTGCTTCAGCCTTATAAATGAAGCCTAACAGCCTTACGTGCAGCCCGGCTGCTTTATGTCCAAAGCTTGGCTGCCGAAAATTTATCCCCTTTTCTTAATCATAATACTCCGGGTGCTGAAAAGTATCGGGCATATATTCTTTTAAAAAATTCACAATGAAGTACAGTGCCACACCAGGCGCCACATCATTTTCCCCAATGACTCTGATAGGGGGAAGCTTTTCCATGATACCCATTCTTTCCAGCGTCAGTTCCATCAGGTGTTCCAGGTCTTCTTCCGTTAAGTAAAGTGCCATTTCCCCGCTTAAGAGTACATCCGTGTTCATCAGAACCTGATAATTATAAATTGCGCGGGACAGGTATCCCATATATTCTTCCCACCTCTTTTGATGGGCTTCATCACCTGCCCGCAGCTTTTCAAAAAATGTATCCAATTCTTCTTCAAACCCATCTAAAAGGGCATTCACCGAACAATAGGATTCCACGCATCCCTGCTTGCCGCAATAACAGCATTTGCCTTCGGGCATAAGCGTCATATGGGCGATTAGGCCGCTGGACTGGGTTTTTCCTTTATGTAACTGGCCATTTAGAATAATCGCACCCCCAAGGTTAGGGTTCAGCATAAGGAACAGGGCATCCTTAATTCCGGGATTTTTCCATAGCGCATAGGATGCCGCCAGTTCTGTATCATGCTTTAAGACAGGGTTAAAAGGAAACGGAAGGTATTTTCCAATATCGCTTGCGGAAAACCCATCCGCATCCATCATCCGTCCGGAAACAATATATTTGCCATCTTGGCTCACAAGCCCCTGTACGCAAATCCCCACGCCCAGCAGCAATTCGCCGGATATATGCAGTTTTTCAAAAAAATCGATAATATAATCTGCCACATGGGCACAATAGACCTCATCCTTACGGAACAAGATTTCTTTCTGACTGGAGCCTATAATATCGCCATATAAATTTAGTGCCACCAAATACACCATTGTCTTGCGGATATCCACCCCTATCGCAATCCGTATATCATCCCTGCACTTAATGGCGACCGACTTCCGCCCCCCTGTAGATTCAAAAAAACCGTCTTCCATAATCAAATCTAATTGTTTTAATTCATTTACACATTGCGAGACTGTTGGAATGCTAATATTCAGGACTTCAGCAATGTCCGTTTTGGATATCCTCCGGTTTTGGTATACCAGTTGGTATACCTGGCTTCGGTTTGCTTTTTTCATTTCCACTAAATTCATTGGTAGCTATACTCCTTTCGACAGCTATTCCTTTGTATAGGCAATTGCCCTCTTTTCCTATTGGAATTAGGGCTTTTAACACCCTAATCCTATTGGAAAATATATCCATTATAATTATACGATTTAATGCACAGTCACGCAACCATAGCCCACAAATTATGTAAACTACGGGTAACAGTTCAGCCTGCAACTGCGCACTTGCTGCGCGGTTAGCAGCCAATGAATTGGAGCAGCCAAGAATCCGCCCCTTT
>QXWV01000053.1 GCA_009911195.1 Lachnospiraceae bacterium
AGGATTCAGTGACAGGGAAGCCGAAAGGCTGAACTGTTACAACTATGGGAAAGTATGTGTTCCCACATGCTTTCTATGAAAGTCATACCCCAAATGTCGGCAAACCATCCATCATTTACTGAATGCCCAATAAATTCGCGATATTTCCTCCTATCATCAAATCGAAGTCATGTTCGCATTTAGCATAACGTTTGATTTTATTAAATTCCCATTCATAATCGCAGAATGGGCCATCCGTTCCCCAAATAACTTTGGTCGCGCCTAATTTTTCGATAATTTTTGAGCTTTCCATTCCTGGAACCCTGGATGTTTCCAAATAAAGGTTGTCATTTTCCAGTGCCAGCTCGATGGCCAGTTCCCACTCCCAGAAGAACCCGCAGTGAGCCATCAGCAAAGGCACTTTCGGGAATCTCCTCGCCATACGGTCGAATTCCAACGGGCAGTTATACAAATCCGCCGAGCCATGTACGATGATAACACCTTGATAGGCTTGCGTCACTTCAAAAAGGGGATTAACCAGCTTCTTGTCGCTAAGACGGAATCCGCATAGGGTGGGATGCAGCTTTACACCTTTGAACCCTTTCTGGTAACAACGCTCCAGTTCATCCGCAGCCTCATGGGTATTCCATGGATTCACCGCCGCAAAAGGAATCAGGCGGTCCGGATATTCTTCCACATATTGAGGGATTAAATCATTGTTAAAATATCCTTCCGTAAACGGGAAAATAACCGTTTTATCCACACCGATAGTATCCATCCTTTCCACAACCTGCTGCCCTGTCCAAACCGCAGCCCCTTCTCCCACATGGGAATGTGCATCAATTTTAAACATATCTTCCCTCCATTTCTGCGCAGCTTTTCCACTTCTGTTTTCTCAACATTGTCAATAGCATTTTACCCATCCTGTTTGCGGACTCTGCGCTGACGCAAACCAGGGCCTCATATATCCTTCCAAAACCCGTTGCTCTAATTCTTCTTCCGCAGACGGGCCGTTCCCATCATAACCGCCATCAGTATGAAGAAACCGTTACACAACTGTTTGATGCCGTTGCCCATACCCATCAATGTAAAGAAATTGCTGATACAGCCTACAAACAGGCAGCCGATTACTGTTCCCAAGACATTGAACCTTTTATCCTTTGAAAGCAAAGTTCCGATATAAACCGCCACAAAGCAATCGTTCAAATAGGATTCCGTTGCACGAGGCGTAGCGCTTCCGGCACGGGAACAAATTAAAATGCCTGCCACTGCTGCCAGCAGGGCGCTGAGGATGAATGCTGCGGCAAAAGTTTTACGGATGTCAATACCGGATAAAAAAGCCGAACGCACATTTCCGTTAATCGCATCCATATGCCTCCCCAACACCGAACGCTCCCTTACAAAATAAATAATGACAATGGCCAATATTCCGATAATCATTACATTTGGCAGCCCCAGCACCGAGCCCTGGCCAATGTTCAGAAAAGTTCCGGTCACCGACCTTGGCATAGTAAACAGAACCTGTGGCTGTGCGCCATTTGTAAGCACCAGCTCAAAACTCCTGACAATAAACATTGTTCCCAGGGTTCCAATCAAAGCCGGCACCCCAAGATATGCCATTAGCAGGGCATTGGACAAACCGATGAAAAGCCCGAACAACAAGGTGAGGAGCAACGCTAACATCGGCGGAACATCTTTTAAAATCAGAAATGCGGAAATAACAGCCGCAGCATCCGCCACCTGGGCAATGGAAAAATCAATCCCACGGACGGACAAGGCGAAAGTCATCCCCAATGCCATCAAAATCAGGAATGCGCTGTTTTTACAAATTCCCCAAAGATTAGCTGGCTGAAGGAACCGATTGTCAAATATTTGAAAAACTATTAACAATAGAAACATCCCCACAACCGCCCCATATAATTTAAAGAATTCCCCTATCCTGTTCCCATGGAATGCAGTTGCTTTTATTGTTTTATTTTCCATATTAATTACCATGCCCTTTCCTTAAAAAATAGTAATCTGGCCGATATCCCGTTTCTTTATCACTGTCAGGAGAATGGACAGTATCAATACAAAACCGAGGACGCCCGATACAATCTGGTTGGAAAATCCATTTATAATCAATATATTGGAAAGGGCAGCAATGAAAACGCCTGCAATCACCGTTCCAACCATGCTCAGTTCATTGGTTCTGGAAAAAGTACTTCCCAGATATGCAGAGGCCAATGCCTTCACAAGGAAATCCATCCCATAATCTACAGCGGAGGCTCCATAATTATAAGAACATTGGAAAACGCCTGTCATCCCAAGCAAAGTGCCGGATATCAGATAGCCTAAAATCAAGTATTTTCCCACATGTAACCCATGCAGCATTGCCGCATTCCGGTTTTCCCCGCACGCATACATACGAAGCCCTGTCCTCGTATATTTGAAAAACCAATGCATGATGCCGCAGAGCAAAATGACCAACAAGAAAATATTGGGGATTCCCAATATGCTCCCCTGGGTCAGCACCGTGAAACCCGCCGTTTCCTTAATGGCCAGTGCACTTCCTCCATTATAAAGGGCGGAAAGGCCGTTCATGAGATACATTGTTCCCAACGTGGTGACAAAAGTGGGGATATGCAGATACACAACCAAAAGGGAATTTAACAGGCCAAAGGCCAACCCCACTCCGATTCCCACACCCCAGGAAAGGAGCGGATTAGAATAGGAAATAATCATGCCTGCTGCCAGATTGCACACCAATTGCACCATGGCACCCGCCCCCATATCAAAGCCACCCACTATCAGCACCGAAGTAATGCTTATTGCTGTCATACAAAGAATGCCACTTTGCTTCAAAACAGTCATCAAATTCGCCGGCGCAAAAAATAACGGTGCCCGAAGCCCCATAATTATAATAATGGCAACCATTGCAATTCCTGTGCTGCGGCGCATAAGAGCATCACTGAAATCTATTTTTTTACTATTTTTCATCGCCATCCTCCTGTCCATCCCCACCTGCACTCCAATAGAGGAGTTCCTGTTCCGTCGCTTTCTCGGCCTGGTATTCTTTTACAATCCTTCCTTTGCACATCACAGCGATTCGGTCACAGATGCCAAGCAGTTCTTCATTTTCCGAAGAAATGAAAATAATCGCACTGCCCGCCTGAGCCAGTTTGACCATCTGACGGTAAATTTCCGCTTTCGCACCCACATCTACCCCTGTTGTAGGCTGGTCAAAAATAAACACATCATACTTATCGATGAGCCATCGGCCGATGACCACCTTCTGCTGATTGCCCCCTGACAATTCACTTAGAAGCTGCCCCGCCCCCGTACATACAACATTCAATGAGTTTATAATCTCTTCACTGCCCTGGCTTTGCGCTTTTCTACGGATAATGCCATTCTTTGCCCATAATTTTGTAGCGGATAAAGAAAGGTTTTCCGCAATGCTCATGGCCGGCACAATCCCTTCATTCCGCCTGTCTTCCGGAATAAACGCAATGCCTGCTTCCCCTGCCTTCTTCGGCGACACAGGGCGATATGGCTTCCCTTTCAGGAGGATATTTCCCTTTTTAACCTTTTCCGCACCGTACAACGCCAGCATGGTTTCCGTCCTCCCTGCGCCTACCAGACCTGCCAGACCTAAAATTTCCCCCCGCCTTACTTCCAGATTCACCCCTCTCACTAACTTGCCGGAATAAAGGTCCTGGATTTCCAACGCCACATCCCCTATTTGCGCTGGTTCTTTCGGGTACAAATCCTTTAACTCCCGCCCAATCATCATAGATACAATTTGTTTAGGGTCTATATTTTTCGTTTCCACTGTTCCCTGTACCCGGCTATCCCTTAAAACGGTAATCCTCTCCGTAATATTGAAAATTTCATCCAAATGGTGGGAAATATAAATAATTGTTACGCCGCTTTCTTTTAACAAATTAATAATCTCAAACAGACGGGAAATTTCTTTGTTGCTCAGCGATGCCGTAGGCTCATCCAAAATCAGAAGTTTAGGGTTCTTCAGCAGCGCTGAGGCGATGGCTACCTGTTCCCTCTGCCCTACCGTTAAAGAAGCCACCTGGGTATCTGCCGTAAAATCAACATGCATAAACTCCAACTTTTCCTGTACCAGTTTCCGCATTGTTTTCAAATCCAGCCGCCCACCCGGTTTTGTAATTTCCGAGCCCAAAAAAGCATTGCGCGTCACATCAAAAAACGGGACCATCTGCTGGTCCTGATGAATAATCGCAATACCGTGGCGTTCCGAATCTTGGGGGCTTTGAATATCCACCACTTCACCATCCAGCAAAATTTCCCCGGAGCTTTTGGAATATACCCCCGTTATAATCTTCATCAGTGTTGACTTTCCAGCCCCGTTTGTTCCCAAAAGAGCATGCGCTTCCCCTTTTCTTATCTCCAAATTTATGTCCTGCAAAACCCTGTTTTGCCCGAAGGCTTTACAAATATTCCTGCATTCAAGTAAAACTGGCCCATCCGGCATTTCGATACTCCTTTCTCCCGGCAATCCAGGCAAGCCGCCCCTGCCCGGACTATTACCTTTTCTTTATAAATCCATCCCATGCTTCATATATTAAGCTTCGCGCCCCCGGAAAACGAAAGGGCGCGAAACCTGGCTGCCTTATCTATATGTAGTATTTCCCAATCTGTCTATGGAACTGTGGGGTAGCAGACCAAGAGGTTATCATTCTGCGGGAATGCCGCTTCCACCTCTTCGCGGCTCATATTAATTTTTTCCCAAATCTCCGCCCCCCATTTCATTTCTGCCGCTTCCACACCATTACGTCTGGTAGCACAATAGCATGCGGTAGGTATCTTCGCCGCTATAGAAGCGGGGTCTACACTGCCATCCAATACGCCAAGGACAGTATTGGCAGCGGTTGCCCCAATAGAAGAGGCGTCGATAACTACAGAAACCTGGAACGGGCTTCCTTCGGTAAACAACATCTGGAAACTCACTTCATCCCCATCAATGCCGCCCATCACGATTTCCGAACGGTCAGCCTGGCGAACTGATTCCACTGCCCCTGTAATAAGGGAATCATAGGTTCCGATAACAGCCGCAATAGAACCTTTTTCCGGGTTGGCCGTCAACAACTCTTCCATTTGCGTCTGCACTTTGGATACATTATGCTCCGTAGCAACAGGAACTAAATTAATGTTTGGATACGCGGCCGCAACGCCCTGAATAACCGCTAACCGGTTCTCTAACAATGGGGCTCCGGGCACATAAAAGATATAAACGTCTCCGGCATAATCGATTCCGGAAAAGATAGCGTCAGCCAGAAGGACAGCCGCCAATCCGTCATCCGCATTCGTATCGCAGATTGTATTGTCGATGTGGGAGCCGATACCTGCCGTAACTACCGGAATCCCTTTTTCCTTTGCTTTCTCACAAAGGGGGGCAAGCTGCTCATTGTCGCCCAACTGGATAATCAGGGCATCGATACCTGAATTCAGCAGGGTTTCTATATTTTCATTATGTTTCTGGAAATCTGTTTCCGCGTCGGTCATGATAACTTCGCATCCGGCCGCTTCCAGGATGTCTTGAGCGCCGTATGCAATCAGGCGGTTGTAGTCATTAGTAATTTCACGGTTTGCAATACCAATTGTCCATCCCCCCGATTTGTCCGATGCCGTTGTCTGGGAAGCGTCCGCAGCCTCATTTGCCTCTGTTTCCGGATTATCCCCCTCGGATGTTTCCGTAGCGGCGTTTTCCGCTCCCGCGTTATCCGCCGGGGCTGCCGAATTATCTGCCCCGCAAGCCGTAGTTGTGAACACCAACAATGCCGTAAGCAATAATGCAAGCTTTTTTTTCATTACTTTTTCCTCCTTCTTTTGTATGCACTTTCGCAATCTCTTCGCGACCAATTATGCGAAAGCACATTAGTCTCGCCAAAGTCTTATATGCTTTGCTAAAGTAATTACATTTTATAACAGTTTTGCATCTTTGTAAATAGTTTTTAAAAAGTTTCTTCGTATACTTTGTTCCTATTTTTTCCAAAAGTATTTTATTTTTTAGCACTTTTCTATATCAATGATTGGTTTAAGGCCGAAAAGGCAGTGGAACTTTATACAGAATGGGGATAATATCATTATTAACAAGGTGATTTCTGAATTGGATATTGGAAGACTGGTAAAAAAAACTTCGCGCATCCCTTAAAAAGCAATCGCCGGGATGCGCGGTATAGAACCACATAAATATGAAGCTTTGTGAACGAAAGATATATGTAATACTGTCCGTATTGATTTTCCTGTGAAGCTATTCCCCCTTCGCCGTCTTTACCGATTCCCTTTCCACAATCTCCGCCCCAAATTCAAAAGTTCCGTCAAAAGACGGATTCCGAATCATTTTTAATAAATTATGGGCCGCCTTCTCACCCAGCTTATCCTTTGGGTGGGGAATGGAGGTCAATGCCACATCCCCCAGCATAGCCAGTTCCGAATCGTCAATGCTTACAATGGAGATGTCTTCCGGTACACGGATGTCCACACTGTTTAATATGGAAGCCGCTTCAAAAGCAATCTGGTCATTATAGCATACTGCTGCCGTGCAGTTTTTCAGCCGGCTCATCAGCAAATGCCGATATTCCCCCAGATGCTGCATCATTTCCGTATCCAGCCATACAATGCTGGAATCGTCCATTTCTATCCCGGCTTCCTGCATAGCATCCAGATAGCCCGCGTACCGCATATGCCCCTGCCCGTCATCCATCTTAAACACACCGCCAATTTTTTTATGCCCTCTTTCCAGCAAATATTTTACCGCTTTTACCCCTGCTGCCCTATCATCCAGGGATACATGGGGAATCGGAAGCCCCGGATAGTAGCTGTTGATAAAAATTACGGGAATACCTCTTTTTAGCAATTTCCTATATAGCCCAAGATTGGGATTGGGCAAGCCGCTCTTCGTTGTCTCCACAATAACCCCTGCCACCTCATCCCTCTCTATAATATCCTCCAGGATAGTTTTTTCCCGGCTAACGTGGTTATTGGTAAAAGCAATCTGGACAGAGTACCCGCTTTCCGACAGTACATTCTCAATCCCTTGTATGGTCTTCGGAAAAATATAGCTGTCCACATAGGTGGTCACCACAGCAATCCTTGTCCGGCTTCCTGGGTTTTCCCTGCCGGTATCGCTTATATAAGTGCCGCTGCCCCGTCTCCTGACCAAAACCCCTTCTTCTTCCAATACACCAATGGCATGGCGGATAGTCTGCCTGCTTACATGGAACATTTCCTTTAGGCGGTTTTCGGAATACATCTTCTGCCCTGGAAGAAATTTCTTTGCCGCAATCTGCTCTTGAATCCAATTCACTAACTCCATATATTTAGGCTGTTTTCTTTCCATCGTAACCCCCATCCGCAATATTATGGTTTTCATTTTATCACCCAATTGGCGCAAAAGCAATTTTTATTAGATTTTATCCATACATTTTCCCCTTCCTGCAAGCATATAATGAAAGAAATGCCACCAGGTAATTTTCATTGAAAACTTTTATTCATTCCCGTAAATTTAAAGCTACCTTATGCGCCATTGCGCTGTTTTTTGCTTTTTCTGTTGTCGCTATCTTCTTTTTAAGCAAGGATGCACGGCGGTTTGGCCGCTTCTGCGATGATTTTTTTATTTCCGAATTGACTGGCAATACGCTGAATATGCACTATATCGTTGCCAATCCTGCAAATTACGGTATCGAGTCCTATACTCCCCTTCTGCCTTCCTATTCCCAGGAGCGGAGGAATACTTCCTTACAGGAGCTTACATCCGCCATAGATACTTTGCATTCCATAAATAAGGATAAACTGGATGGAAAAAACTGTTATGCCTACCAGCTTCTACTCCCTTATCTGGAAAATGAAAAGAACGGAATGCTCCTTTATTATTACTCCAATCCCCTTTCCCCTTCCTCCGGCATGCAATCCCAGCTCCCCATCCTGTTGGCGGAGTATACCTTCCGCAGCAAACAGGATGTAAATGACTATCTGGCCCTTTTGGACCAAACGGATACCTATTTCCAAGGGATTGGTGAATACCTCCGGGAGCAGGCCGGGAAAGGGCTGTTTATGCCCGACTACTCCGTGGAAAAAGTAATTGAGCAATGCGATACTATAATGGATAGGGCTTCTTTAGAAGCGGGCACCCATTTTTTGAATACAACTTTTGAAGAACGGCTGAATGGCTTAATGGAAAAAGGTATTATCACCGAAAAGGAAAAAGACTCCTATCTGTCCGAAAATTCCCGGCTGCTTAAGACCGTGATGCTGCCCGCCTATGAGAAAATAGGAGATGAGCTTATCCTTTTGCAGGGAAGTGGGGAAAATGAAAATGGGTTAAGCTATTACCCTGAAGGGAAAGAGTATTATCTTTATCTGATTCGTTCCAACACCGGCTCTTACCGTGATATAGAGGAAATCAAAACGCTTCTGCTCCAGGACTTTAGCCGGAATTTCGATGCTATGCGCGCCCTGCTCCAGTCGCATCCCGAATTGGTTTCCTCCGCTGCGCTCCCTGACGGGGCTTTCGCTTATGAAGAGCCTAAAGATATGTTGAAAAGCTTACAGCAAATGATGGTTTCGGACTTTCCTGCCCTCTCCGATGTGGCCGGAAATACTATGCCTGTCTGCACAGTAAAATCCATTTCCAAGAACCTGCAGGAATATTGCAGCCCTGCGTTCTACCTCACGCCACCTTTGGATGACATCAGGGAAAATGTGATTTATATCAACCCGAAAAACAATCCTTTTGGGGTAGAACTTTATACTACCCTGGCCCACGAAGGCTATCCCGGCCACCTTTACCAGACTGTGTACAGCCAGCTATTTTTCCAGAAAACGGAGGTAAACCCTGTCCGCTGCCTGCTTTCCTATGGCGGTTATGTGGAAGGATGGGCCATGTATGTGGAACTGAAAGCCTATGATTTTGCCAAGACCCTTATGGCACAGGCTGCCCCGGAAACGGAATCCCTCTATGAATTGTACAAATTAGACCGGCAAATCCAGTTATGTCTCTACTCCCTGCTGGATATCGCTATCCATCACGAAGGCGCCACCTATGGGCAAGTACATAAAATACTTTCCTCCGTCGGCATATCCGACCCGGCCAGCACACGCTCCATCTATGAGTATATCGTGGAAGAGCCCACCAATTACCTGAAATACTATCTGGGCTATCTGGAAATCATGAACCTGAAGGCAGAAGCACAGAAAATATGGGGAAATGCATACAGCGAGTACCGTTTCCACAAATTCTATCTGGAAAACGGCCCCGCCGACTTTACAAATTTACAATTACAGTTATCAAAAACTACACCAGGTATTTCTTAGGCCATCTGCACGGGAATCCTTATTGTAAATATATTTTTATATCCCGTATCTCCATACCGCTCTGCCGCGAGAAGAATTTCAGGCCGCAGCCGCCCCCGGTAATAGGGTGCAAGTCCACCTCAAACCTGGTCCAGTTGTGGTCTGCCCCTGTCAGGGAGAGCACTTGTATTAGTTGGTCATCCTGCCATACGGCAAGGGCAAACTGGACTACATCGTTATCCATAGCGGACCGGCAATGCATTTCCAGCTTATAATCTCCCTTTTCTTTTGCCAGAATTCGGAAATAAGAACGCTCTCCATCACCCAAACGAATCTCTTCCGGCATAATTTCCGCCTGTGGGTTCACCTCTATCTCTTTGGCCTGATGCATCATTTCGTCTTCCGGGGGAGGGCACTGCTCCAGTTCCCTGTCCAACTCTGTCTCCTCCCCTTTCATCCTCAAATACGAAGGGGTTGTCATCAAGTACCGGCAGATATTGCCTGCCGACCTGGCCAGCTCTCCTCTTGTAAGGCTGCCTTCTTTCAGTTTTTCCATCAGATTATCTTTGTTGGAATTGGTTTTTGCATCCGTTGCTACCATATATAAATCATTCTGGGCACGTATCATAGGCGCCATATTCTGGCGATTCCCTTCTTCCCCTTCTTCATTCCCTTTGGCCCACCAGTCTGTCATTACAATGCCGGAAAATCCCCATTCTTTTCTAAGAACCGTTGTTAAAAGGTCATAGTTGCTGGAAGTCCAGATGCCGTTGACCGGGTTGTAAGAGCTCATAACGGAATCTGCCCCGCCTTCTTTGACTGCAATCTCAAAACCCTTTAAGTAAAGTTCCCTCAGGGCACGCTCCGATACAAGGGCATTCACCGTATTCCTATGGGCTTCCTGGCTATTGCAGGCAAAATGCTTTATTGTTCCCATCACCCCATACCGGCGCAGACCTTTCAACTGAGCCGCCGCAATTTTCCCGCTGACCAACGGGTCTTCCGAGAAATATTCGAAATTACGCCCATTTAAAGGATTCCTATGTATATTCAACCCTGGCCCCAACAAATTATCCACTTTATTCTTCCGGAGTTCCAGCCCCTCCCATTGATACAGCTCCTCACAAAGCTGCTCGTTGAAAGTACAGGCCAGACATGTACCGTTTGGCATTGAAAAAGCCAGATTACCGCAATCCAGGCGGATTCCGCTTGGCCCATCGCTGCAGCAGCCAATGGGAATCCCATAGCCTAATAATTCTTCGGTTACACCGCCAAAAGCCCCGCCCGTTCCCGGAGTAGTTTTAGGCGAATTCATGCCTTCGCCCCTTGTTAGCCAGACCAGTTCTTCATCGGAAAGCTGGGATAAAAATTCTTCCATGGAAACAACACCTGATTCTACATCGGGCAGACGGTAACCCATATTCCCCTTGCAGGACGCCGTCTCCGGCAAATTCTGATTCCGGCGCTCCATCGGATTTACCGTGCGCAAAGGCGCATCCTCCCTGGCAATCCTATAGTCCACCGTTGCTTCCCCACATTCCGCCCCGGTTTTCCCCGCCGTCATTTCCACCCTCTCCGGCCTTATCCTGCAGAATGCTTTCGTAGGCGCCAACGCTTCCTCCAGCCTTTCTGCCACTATCAAATCCTTATAATGAACGCTTCCCGCATATTCCCCTGAGCGCACATCCGTACCTATCCAGAATTTATATTCGCCCGCTTCCAGCACATAGCAAGAACGGTATCCCGTAATGCCGGAATCGTCATAGGATGCCAAATGATACTGGGGTATCCAGACGGACAGTTCTTCTTTTTCCCCCGGAAGCAGTTCCCCGGTCTTGGCGAATCCCACTAAAACCCTGGCCGGTTTCCCCATCTTGCCCTGAGGGGGCTCGCAGAATACCATTATGGTTTCCTTGCCCGCCGCTGTTCCGGTATTCGTAACAGTACAATGCGCCATAAGCCCATTGTCCTTTTCCTCTATCTTTTTATTTTTACAATCGAAAGTTGTATAAGAAAGGCCATATCCGAAAGGATACATCACCCTGTCTTTGGCAAAGGTTTCAAAATAACGGTATCCCACATAAATATCTTCCGCATAACAGTTTTCCGTTTCACTGCCGAAATTCTTTGTGGAAGGATAGTCTTCGATATCATATGCGATGGTATCTGTCAGCCTGCCGCTTGGCGATACTGCGCCGCAGAGCACATCCAGCACGCTGTTCCCGCCTTCCTGCCCTCCCTGCCAGACATACAAAACGGCGGACGGGCTGTATTTTTCCACCCACTTCATATCGATGATATTGCCCACATTTAGCAGCACGATACTTTTTTCAAAAGCATGGCAAACCTTTTCCATCATCTGCTCTTCCAGTTCTGTCAGCAGATAACTTCCCGGTTTTGCCTCATTATCATGGTCCTCCCCAGCGCTTCTACCGATAACCACGATGGCTGCATCGGATTCTTTGGCTGCCTTGAACACCAGTTCGTCCGGCAGGGGCATTTCTTCCTGGACCCATGGCTCATTTCCCCAGCCTTTCCCCTTATCATAAGGATGTCCTTTCAGCCACTCCTCATAGGTTTTCCCTACCTCTTCGTCCAGGATGAAGCTGCTTTTCTCCAGGGCATCGCGGATTCCCACTACATAAGCCGTATTCACCAGACCCCCTGACCCGGTTCCGCTTTTATAATAATTATACTGGTTTCTGCCAAATACCGCGATTTTAGCCCCTTCTTTAAGCGGCAGCACACCCCCGTTATTTTGCAGCATTACAATTCCTTCCGCAGCCGCCTTTCTGGCCGTTTGTGCATATTTTTTCATATCCAGAATCATATTTCTCCCCATTTCTGCACGGCTTTATTGTGCATGTCAAGTTTGTGGATGCCGTGCGGACACAAACTTGGTTATCCCTCATTTCTGTGTGCCTTTTGTGACCAAGCGCCCTACTGTTACATCCTCTCTTCCAGCTTGCCGATGACTTTTTTGATGCAGCCATCCTCAAAGGGGCTTTTTAATCCCACTTCCGTCAACATATCCGTGAAAAACCCGGAAGCCGAAAGCCGGCAAAGCTTCAAGTAGCTCTTCCACGCTTTTTCATAGTCCTCATCCATCATCGCCTTATATTGGATGGCGCATGTCTGGGCAAGGCAATAATCGATATAATAAAAAGGATAATCATAGATATGAAGTTGCTTCTGCCAGAAACCTCCTTTAGCAAAAAAAGCATCCCCTTCATAATCCATATGAGGACGGTATGCCTTTTCCAGTTCCAGCCATACCTCCTTCCGTTCCTTTGGAGTCATCCCCGGATTCCCATAGACAATATGCTGGAATTCATCCACCATGCAGCCATAAGGGATAAATGCAGCAGCACTCTCCAGGTGCATATCCCGGTAATCATCCCCTCTGTCTCCAAAAAACAGCCCTATCCATTTCTCCGCAAAGAACTCCATGGTCATAGAATGGATTTCTGCCGTTTCCATGGTGATATCCCGGTGCTCCTGTATGGGGTCTTTCCCAGCCAGGTAGCCCTGAAAAGCATGGCCGCATTCGTGGGTAATTACATCCACATCCCCGCTGGTACCATTAAAATTGGCAAAGATAAAAGGAGCGCCGTACTCCGGCAGAAATGTCATATAACCGCCCGCTTTTTTCGTTTTCCGCCCCAGCACATCGAACAGTTCATTCTCTGTCATAAAATCAAAAAATTCTTTTGTCTCCCCGGACATTTCCGAATACATCTTCTTTCCCGCATCTACTATTTCCTCCGGAGTGCCTATTGGCGCCGGGTTGCCATTGGGGAAATATACATCCGTATCGATATAGGAAAGCTTTTCCAGCCCTAAACGCTTCCGCCTTCTCTCATGCATCCGCTCTGCAAAAGGCACAAAAAACTCTTTTATCTGCCTTCTGTAATTCTCAACCATTTCCTTATCATAACAGTTCCTGTTCATCCGGTAATAGCCAAGCTCCACATAATTTTCATATCCCATCTGCCTGGCCTGCTCCGTCCTGTTCTTTACCAATTTATCATAGATATCATCCAATTCCTCTTCCACCGATACAAAAAAGGCGCTGTATTTCTCATAAGCCCTTTTTCTCACATTTCTGTCACTGCTTGTCAGATAAGGCTTCAAAAGGGAAAGGTTTAAAATCTCCCCCTCCCATTCGATTTTGGCCGAAGCAATTAAATTATCATATTTTGTTGTCAGGGCATTTTCCTCCTGCATCAGCGGAATCAGCTTCTCGTCAAATGCTTTTAACTGAAGTTCTATATTTTTAAATGCCACTTTCCCAATTTTTTCTTCCAGATAGGAACGGTAAGGGGACTGGTACATTCCCCTTTGGTATTCCACTGTCAGATTAGCCAGCCTGGGCTGTATTTCATCATAATATTCCTTTTCCCCATTATAAAAATCATCGGTTGTATCGATATCGTGGCGGATATGGGCGATGGTCATCATTGTACCCACCTTACTATTCAACGCATAGTACCTTTCGTGCACCTTAAACTGCTCTTCCCCGCTCCTGGTCTCCCGGAAATCCGCAATCATCTTCCGGTATTCCTTCTCCACCTGGTTATACTCTACCCTTTCATAAGGCATATCCTGAAATTTCATGTCTGCAACCTTCCTTTCCCTTGCCTGCTATCCGGCCCTGTTATCAAACCTTCCTCGCCTTATCCCTGAAAAACTGGTTTAAATTCTTCAGCGCCTTTTCCAGCACTGCCTTCTCTTCTTCTGTTAGCTGTTCCACTATCGCATCTATCATTTTCTCATGGAATATCTGATGCTGTTTAAAAATTTCTATGCCCTTCGGAGATAAGGAAACTAAAACAACACGCCTGTCCTCTTCACTCCTCACCCGGTCCGCAAGCCCCTTTTTCACCAAGCTGTTTACCGCTATCGTCAAGGTTCCTGTGGTTACCCCCAGTTCTTTGGCAACCGCCGTCATATTTTTCGGCCTGCCAGTGCCAATCGCTTCGATGACATGCATGTCATTTGTTGTAATATTTTTATATTTCTCTGTACGTACTGCCTGTTCCTCAATCGTATTGATATTCCGGAACAGCCTTACAAATATTTCATTTAACGTTCGCTCAATTTCCACCTTATTGTACTCCGCCATTTACGCGCCCGAATCGGCAAATGCCCGAACAGGCTTTCTTTCTATATTTTTTTATTTTATCATGAGATTTATACCAAGGTCAAATTTTATTTATGAATGTTGAAAAATCGCCGGATAATGTTATACTGGGAAGTAAGTAAATGAAAGGTGGAATAAATGCAATGGTAAAGCATGTGATTTTATGGAAATTGAAGGATGGTATGGAAACCGACGAAAAAGAACGGGTAAAGGCTGCTATAAAAGAGGGGCTTGAAGGTTTAAAGGATAAAATTCCCGGACTGGTGGATATTAAAGTACAGACAAAAGGGCTCGCTTCTTCCAATGCGGATTTGATGCTGGATTCCGCTTTTACGGATGAGGATGCCTTGAAAGGCTATAGCGTGCATCCCGCCCACGTGGAAGTGGCCGATACGAAGGTAAGGCCCTATACGGAAATAAGGCTTTGCCTGGATTATGAGGACTAAAAGAAGGGGAGAAGAGGGTAAGCAAATGAACGTAGTGATTGCCATTGATTCTTTGAAAGGAAGCCTTTCTTCTATGGAAGCAGGCCAGGCGGCACGAGAAGGAATCCTGAAGGTATTCCCAAAAGCCAACGTGGATGTCTGCCCTTTGGCGGACGGCGGTGAAGGCACGGTGGAAGCGCTGGCCGGCAGCATTAACGGGCGAATCCGCGAAGTGGAGGTAACCGGGCCATTAGGAGAAAAGGTAATATGTAAATATGGAATGCTGGAAGGCGGCATCGGCGTAATAGAAATGGCGGAGGCCGCAGGGCTTGCCCTTGTTCCGTCCAATTTGCGCAATCCCCTCCATACTACTACATATGGGGTGGGGGAAGCTATCAAGGATAGCATTGAGAACGGCTGCCGGAAATTTATCATCGGCCTGGGGGGAAGCGCTACCAATGACGGCGGTATGGGAATGCTGCAGGCACTGGGGTTTGAATTCCTCGACAACAATGGAAAACCTGCTGCTTTTGGGGCAAAGGGGCTGGAAAACCTGGCTTTCATTTCCGGGGAACATGCCATGCCCCAGCTTGGAGAATGTGAATTTCATGTGGCCTGTGATGTGGAAAATACCCTTTGTGGACATAATGGCTGCAGCGCAGTTTTTGGACCCCAGAAAGGGGCAGACGAAGAGTTGGTTGGCCGGATGGACCAATGGATGGACCATTATGCCAGGCTGGCCATGGAAAAGTTCCCCTCGGCTAATCCCCTTTATCCCGGAGCAGGGGCTGCGGGCGGATTAGGCTTTGCTTTCCTTACTTTTTTACATGCCTCCCTGGAATCAGGCATTGAAATTGTATTGAAAGAAACCGGACTGGAAGGAAAAATTCGCAACGCAGATATCGTTGTAACAGGGGAAGGGCGTTTAGACGGACAGAGCGTTATGGGGAAAGCCCCTGTGGGCGTGGCCAGACTGGCCAAAAAATATGGGAAACCAGTGCTGGCTTTTGCCGGAAGCCTTGGAAAGGGCGTGAAAGAATGCAATGCAAACGGCATCGATGCATATTTTTCCATCCTTCCACGAATCATCACCCTGGAGGAAGCCATGGAGACTGAAAATGCGAAAAAACATATGGCGGATGCCGTAGAGCAGGCATTCCGCCTAATGGCAGTTTCAGGGTATTCTCCGTTGTAAAGCTTTAGGTTTTCTTAGGCGGCATTCTTGCATCCGCCTAAGAAAATCTCCTTATATTAACCAGCCGGACACCCATTTCCTGCCGGATATAGGGAAGATATTTTAAATCTTCCGGCGCAACCTGTCCAATTACATTTACTCTTTCATCGGCAGGAAGACGTTGCCGGGCAATTTCCAGCTCCCCTTCATATCTCATATATCTTTCATTGGAAATACAGATACTGCCTTCCCTTCTCTCCACACAGTTTTCAGGTGGCACTTTTTTCCTATATTTTCTTGATTCCACCGAACGGAACAGGTAGCTGCTCCCATCCACCCGGTCATGATGGATGCCATCCGTTATATATTGGTAATCCGAAGCGATTTCGGCCCTTATTTCCACCACACCCCCATTCAGATTACCTATTTCCTTCCATACCCGGTCGCTCACATCGATATCCCCCACCGCAACCCTGTCACATCCCAGGTCATAGTGCAAAGACAGAAGATGCAATAATACACCATCTTTCCGAAATCTATGCTCCTCTACCGTAGGCAGCCCTTCTTGCAGCGGCCCTCTCAGGACTCCGTCCCCTGGCACGAATGCCATTGTCTGAAGCCCGAAACATTTTAGCCGCTTATTTATTTCTTTAACCTTCTCTCCGGAAAGGCCGGTATATGGTTTGGGGTAAAAATTATGGCATGCAACAAACCCCGATAATTCCGCCCCTTCCTTTTCCCACTCCAAAATCTCCTTCTCCGTGACTGTAGATGCATTCAGAAAAACAGTAAAACGTTTGGAAATATCCGCCGTTTCCTTTGCTGAATATCCATAATCCAGACGCAGGGAAGTGATTCCCCAATCCCTGACCTCATCTATCGAAGAACAGGAAAGCTTTTTTAATGTTTCCGGGCTGATATCAGCTATCAGCCCGATTCCTGCCTCCTTACATTTATTGGCCAGGTTTTTTACTGCTTTTTCATAATTATCCACCGTTTCTTCCGGTATCTGGAGAGATGTAAAAGCATACTTTACATTTGCCCTTTGGGCTTTACCGATAATTTTCTCATTTAGCTCTGGCTGCGTGCCTAAAAAAATGGAAATACCCGCTTCCATATCAACTTTTCCTTTCTGTCAACAATTCAGGCCGGCCAGCGCATCAAATACACAAACCTGTCCGAATGATTCCCTTTCCTTTTTTAATATTCCACTTCTACCGGCTGACCCGTTTTAGCCGATTCCATAATGGCCAAAATGGCCAGCGCTGTCTTCCTGGCATCCTCCAGAGTAACGCGGAATTCTTTTCCATCCACCAAACGGTCCACAAAATCCCGGATGCTCTCGTAGGAAAATCCCCCGCAATGGCCATATACCATATTTGACACCAGGATATCCGGTACACAAGAACCATTCTCCGTCACTTCCTCCATCAAATTGTGGCTTGACAAATCCAGATTAATCATTCCTTCTGTACACATAATACTACATTTAAAATCGTTGATATTCCTGTTTCCGTTCGGCGTCACCCAACCGTTTTCCATCTGTGCCACCGCACCATTTTCAAATTCAATCGTTGTTAAAAATGTATCCGGCGTATCCACGCCCTGTGCCTTTAAAATCCCTTCCCGCTTTACAGAATATACCCTTTTCACTTCCGAGTCCAAAAGCCAGCGCAGGGAATCCAGGCTATGGCTTCCAAGAAACCAAAGTATAGAAGACTTTGCTGCCCAGGATAACATATCGGTAGCCACCCATTTGATATCGTTCAGGCGTATGTAAGCGGTATATGGCTTTCCCAGTTTCCCCGATACAATTTTTTGTTTTGCCAGGTTAAAAGGCGGACTCCACCGATTATGCAAATCGACCATGCAACGGATTCCGCTTTTTTCCACCGCTTCACAAATGCTCGCAATATCCTCTTTTGTTGTGGCCAGCGGTTTTTCTATTAATATATGTTTTTTGGCATATGCCATGGCACAAGCCACATCCCCATGGGCAAAATCAGGGGTCACTATCGCCACCGCGTCAATTTCCTCATCGGCTGCCAAATCATGATAGTCGGAATAAACTTTCGGAATCCCGTATTTTTCCGCTATTTTTTCCGCTTTTTCCCTATCCATGTCGCAAATAGCCGCCGGCTCGGCAAACAAGTGTTCCGCATAGATGGATGCATGGGTTTCCCCCCATGTTCCGGCCCCTACAATTCCCATCTTTATTTTTTTCATTTCCATCCGGCCATCACCTTCCTTCCGCCTATCCTTCCTTTTTGTACATCAGTTCG
The DNA here is from genome assembly GCA_009911195.1 of Lachnospiraceae bacterium. Lineage (GTDB taxonomy): Bacteria > Bacillota > Clostridia > Lachnospirales > Lachnospiraceae > Kineothrix. The sequence continues at coordinate 18,313 of QXWV01000053.1, forward strand.
TATAATTCCATAAATTCCTCTGCCAGAATACCAAAAGCCTCCGCGCTCATCAACTGGTCTTCCGCATGCATGATAAGCATCCCCCAGGCGCCCATATCCAATCCCCCTTCCGCCGACTTTGTCAGCAAATCCATATGGATATGATGCCCTTCTACAAACTGCTCTTTTCCTTCACGCATCAGTTCCTGCGCTTCTTCCCGTCTTCCCTCCCTTGCCGCCTGAATGGCACCTATATAACAGCTCCTTGCGCTACCCACATTTGAAATAATCTGAAATGCAACCGTCTCTAAATTATCCACTTCCATCCTCCGCTCCCGTCAGCCCATGGCTTTTTTGGCCTGTTCCAGCGCTTTTGCACCATCAACCATTCCGTAAGTCCTCACATCTATAGCCTCTATGATTTTCTCCGGATATTCCTTTTTCCATTTTGCAAGCATATATTTTACCTGGGGGCCAAGCATAACAATATCCGCGCCGGGAATTACATTAGAGGCGTCTGCCGCCGGATATGCGGCAATTTTGCATTTGTAACCGGTTTCTTCCGCCGCTTTTTCCATTCGTTTTACCAATAAACTGGTGGACATGCCTGCTGCACATATTAATACGATATTCTTCATTTTCCTTCCCATTTCTGCGCTGTTATTTGCGCTCAAAGTTTTCACTCCTGCCTGTATTTTGAAGTGAGCGTTTTTGTTTACTCATTGTCTATCAACGCGGCGTGCATATAAGCCTTTACCTTGCAGTCGGCTTCTGCTTCCATCGCCCTGACTTCTCCCATCGTATGATAATAATCATAATATGGTACATCGTTCACTGTTCCCCTGAAAATTGTATAGTTTCGGAGTCCGTCAAACCAAGTTTTCTCGTCCTCTTCGCTCATGGATACATAGACTGTAGGCGTAAAACCAACCAAGTCTTCGCAGTTTTCGCCATAATATAGCTGAATTTCCCTTCCCTCCTTTCTAAGCGCCCTCACTGCAGATGTCACCGCCTCATACGTATAATAGTGGCGGGGATGCAAAGTCCCCCTTCCATGGGTAATTACGCAGTCCGCTTCTTCCTTTTTCAGGTAATCTGCCATTTTTTCTGCAAATTCCCCCACCCCTGGAAGTTCTGCCGAAGTATAATCCAGGCAATAAGCATCACATCCCATCGCCTCTGCCGTATCCATAATCTCTTTTTTCAACGCTTCCTCATATTTTTGCTTTTCTTCCTCTGTTGCCTCCGGGTCTGTAAGCCTTCCTTTTACTACATGGACAAAAGTGCACTTCGCCCCTTCTTTTGCATATTTTATCATCATGGGGCCCCCCTGCAATTCCGCATCCAGGGGATGTGCCCCTATAGATATAATCCTTTTATATTTTCCCATTTTTCCTCATTTCCGCGCTGATTATGCGCATAATGGAATTTATTCCCACGCCGCATCCACCTCATATACCGTTAAATACAGCGTGGGAGTTTCCTATAATTTTTTTCTGTATAACCGGTATGTCCGGTATGTGCTCATTCCATGCCTTTCATAAAACCTCATGGCATCCCCATGCGTCCACAGGAAGTAGGCATAGCAGATTCCCCGCTTCTGCATTTCACGCATCTGCAAATCAAACAGGATTCCTCCAATACCGGATGAACGCAAATCCTCTTTTACCCCAATGGGTCCAAACCTGGCATCATTTCCATCTATTTTCCGCATACAGTACCCGACTACCTGGTCCTTTTCATCCACTGCGAGCAAAATAGTATCTTCCGCTTCTTTTTTCCGAAGAGCCTGCAAAATATTCCTTACCCATCCGGCATCAAATTCCTGTTTTGTAAACTCCAGCACTTTATCCATATACCTTTCCGAATAAGAACAGAATTTCCAGCCTTTCTTTTGGAAATCTTCCATTTTCTGCAAGGTATGGCACGGAATAGAATAGGTAAACAGGCTTCTCTGCATACTCACAGCATCCCCCGCTTTTTCATATGCATTCTTTTCAAAAAAGGATAATGCCCCATCATAGCTAATATCTATCCCCGGCGTAAAATAATTCGGGCTATACGCGCATAAGGTAATTTCTTTCACCTGGCGTTCTTTCAAACGCTTTTCCACTTCATCCAGCAGAATCTGGCCACACCCCTGCTTTTGGTATTCCTGAAGAACATACATGATGCTAATCCATCCCCTGTCGGGCTCCAGCCCCCTTGTCAAATAAGGGTATTTCCTCTTGATACCTAAGCAAAATCCAATGATATGCCCATCTTTTACCAGCGACAACGCCAAATCCCGGTCAAAATTCTCATCCATTACAACCTGCTGGAAAAAGCGTTCCTCGCTCACCGGGTCATACAAAAGCGATTTATTCCATCCCGCTACAATTTGTTCCATATCCTTCTGTCGATAACTTCTCAGCTCATAATTCCCCATTTTCAGGTTTCACTCTCCTTTTCATATTTCGCTTCTTCTGCCAGTTCCTGCTTTTCCATCACCTTGAAAAATGGAAGGAAAATCAAAAATACGAGGACAAAACTAAGCAACGATATGAGTACTGCGGAAAATTTAAACCCGGTACCTATAAATGCCCCCAACGGTACTGGCATCGTCCATACAGTCATGGCTACTACCGGAGGAGTCAGCCCAATCACAGCTAAAATTGCGTTAAAAATCCAGAGTGCAGTAAATCCCAAAACCCACGGCACGAACATAAGCGGGTTTAATACGATAGGAAGCCCGTACATAATCGGCTCCGCAATATTGAAGATAGAACCCGGAAGCCCTACTTTACCCAATACCTTAAAACGTTTCACCTTGCTGCAGCAGCATAGCAGGGCGATTGGGAATACTGAAACCCTTACGTAATAGTTAGTCCATTGTTCGGTAAACATATACGGGATAGCCTGGCCGGCAGCAAATGCATTGATATTATCAGTAATCATATTCGTCCAAATCGGACCCATGATAGAAGATACAATATTTGAGCCGTGTATCCCCACAAACCAAAGCAACCTGTCCAGGAAAAATCCTGCCCCCTGTGCAATCGGCCCGCTTCCGCCAACTACCAGTTTCGCCATTACTGCATTAATCAATGCCAGAAAATCAAAACCGGCAATGCCCTGCCCTAAGATAGCGCTTATTACTACAACTACGCTCACCGGAATCATACTGGTAAATGCCGCCCCTATCATAGGTGGAACTGCTTCCGGCATTTTGATAACCAGCTTCTTTCCAATCAGGAAACGGTAAATTTCCACCGCCATAATACTGATGATAATACCTCCGAAAAGGCTGGGCGAACCTAATATATAGGTTGGCCAGTCAAAGTTTTCGGTAAATGTGGAAAAATCAACGAAGCAGAAAAATGATGCCATGGCGACAATCGCCCCTACAACAGGGGATACATTTTCATCCCTTTTGTGGTAATAGTCCCCAAGGAAATATCCGTTCAGAATCGCCGCCAGCAAGGCCAGTATGTTGAGCGATACAAACACGATTTGAAGCAGCCATGGCCTGCACGGGTTCACTATAGCGTCAATGGCATTAGCCACTCCCGGCATGTTCAACCCCGAACCCTCAACAAATAGCCCGCTCAAATTTAAAATCAGTGTTGCCGCTGCCCCCAACAGCATGTATGGCATCATTGTTATAAATACGTTTTGCAATGCCTCCAAATACCTAATCTGCGCTACCCTCAACAAAGGCGGCGCCATTTTCTGCTCTACAAAATCCGTGAGCACTTGTAACCAGTTCCTTTTTTGTTCTTTTGTTTGTCCCATAAGCTGAACCCCTTCCTCTTTTTTCTTCATTATACATTACTCTTTTCCTCATTTCAACACTTTTCTCATTTATTTTGAAACTTTTCTCATTTTGTTGCTTTTTATACCCTTACATGTTATACTTGGTTTACCATATATCGCCAATTTATTCAGCGCAATGATGATACTTTTTCGCATCAGCGCAATTTATACCACTAAAAATTTACGGTTAAACCGGACAAGGAGACCTATGAATCCACTGGAATTAATTTCTTTACACGAGCAGAACTTTACAAAATCTGATATTAAGGTAAAAAATTTTGTTTTGAATAATCTGGAAATCATAACAGCCCGTTCTATAGATATGATTGCAGATAAAGCCGGCGTATCCAAATCCGCCCTTTTGCGCTTCTGCAAAAAACTTGGATACGAAGGCTATTCCGAATTTAAATATGAAGTGTCCAAATATCTTTTATCCGGTACGCTCTATAACCCGGAAGGCGTAAAATCAAATAAAAATGTTATTTCCTATTATGTAGATTGTATTCAAAAACTCCCCAATTATATTTCGGAAGAAATCTACCACCGTTTGGGCAGTTTTATTCAGGAAGCCGCAAAAATTAGAATCTACGGGCTTCATGAAAGCGGGCTTTCCGCCCAGTATCTTTCCTATCGCCTGGCCACTTTGGGCATTGATTCGGAACCTTTGATTTTTTCCGGCCTATTTAGCGAAAAAGCTTCCTTTTCCACTCAAAATGATTTAAATATTTTTATTTCCGTTTCCGGCACTACACAGGAAATCATCGAAGCATCAAAGGTTTCCCTGGATAAATGCGCAAAAACCGCCATGATAACCCAGAACAGCAAATCGCCCTATGCAAGCCAGTATGACAGTTTTCTTTCCATTCCTTCTATTGGCTTTACGAAAAACGAATTCTTCCTCGATTCCCAGGCTATATTTTTTATTACAATTGATTTACTTATTAATAAACTATCCAAATTGCTATAGGAAAAGCCGAAAAAGTTTTCCCACATTGGCACAGGAAAATCAATTTTCGTGTATTTATATATATTGACATCTTATTTTGCATATTTTAGAATCAGTATAGAAAATTTTAATGCTTATGGGCAATTCATTTCACGGGGGCACTTTATGGCAAAAGATAATATGACTGATATATTTTCCAAAAATCATACTTTAACCACAAAAGGGATTTTAGTAATTCTGCTCCTGGCACATCATGTATTTTACCCGGACATTATTACCGCTTATGGCATAAATACCATTTTAGATGATGTCTTTTTAGTGAACAGAATTGTACTATACTTCAAAATATGTATTGCAGGTTTCGCCTTTTTAACAGCTTTCGGCACTGCACGTATCCTGAAAGCCCAAGAAGATAAGAGCTTCCGAAATCTCTTCCGCCTTACTGCCACAAGGCTTATAAAGCTGGAATCGGCTGTTTTTATCATATATATCCTGGCCATCTTTTACAAGCAGTTTATTATTGGGCAATCCTTAAAAGATTTATATACGCCGGACGGGCGCAATATCCCTTTGATGGCATTACGCATGTTTATTGACATGATAGGTATGGCGGCTTATGCCCTAACCCCTACGTTCAATGTGACCTGGTGGTATTTATCTTTTGCCATCTTATTGATTTGCGCTATGCCTTTTATTTATTTGGCTTATGAAAAATTCCGTTATCTTTTACTGCCCATCGGATGCCTGCTCCCCTATACCATACCGGACTCCAATTCCTCGTTTTTTTCATTGCTTCCTATTGTAATATTAGGAACTGCATTCAGTTATGAAGGCTGGTTTGAGCGCATAAAGGCAAACAGAAAAAAGGGCCGCCCCACTATCCGGCTAATAGCGGGTTGTGCCCTCCTTTATATTGGCTTTCTTGTCCACGGGTATGTCAACATAACATTCTGTTACATATTCGCATTTGTAATCCCTTTCCTGGTATATGAATACATTTCCTATATCCCGGTTATCCAATCCATCCTCAAATACCTGGGAAAACATGCCACAAATATTTTTTTAATCCATACCTTTATTTATTATTATTTTTACAGCGATTTTATATATTCCTTTCATTCCACATGGTATATTCTGCCTGTGCTTACCATCGCCAGCCTTGGCGTTTCTATTGTCATAGAATTAGTCAAGAAATATTCCGGCTATAACAGGCTGGTAAACAAACTATTGAGGTATATGGAGAGCATTTAAGCGCTTTTCCCATTCCTGGTATTCCTGGATGTCTTTCCTGCTTCCTATAATTCCCTCCATCATTTCCATAATCATATCGTAATTGCTTTCCGACTGTTTATCAAAAAGAAGTGACCAGTTTTTTTCCGGGTCATTTTCATCCGCATAACTGACCCCCTGGGCATTGGTGTACAAAATCCCCGCGGCGGTCCTGTAGCATAGCCCTTCGATTTCTATAGATGCATAAAAAGAAGCCATTTCATTGCTTTGTACCAGATTTGGATACTTGGCCTTGTATGTTTCTACCAGCTTCTTATAGGCTTCCACATCCGCTTTGCTCTGAAAAAGGATATGGGCCATTTTCCCCTTCATGCCATTGGGTATCATAATTTCAATCCCCGTAGCCGCATTCCTGCTAAATGTATAGCCAGCCAGTTCCCCTTCTTCCAGTTTGCCCGTTCCAAAATACTGGGCAAGCATGGATTTCAGCGCATCATCCACCACCATGATATTTCCATCCATGGTCGAATTGCCGCAGGGAATCAAGAAGCTTCTGCCGGTTGCCCTGTCCGTCTGCAGCTTACATCCATCCTCGACAAAACGGCAAGTATACCCTGTGGTTTTATCTGTAACCACGAAGGTATCCCCTTCCCCTTTTTCCACCGTATACAGGGAATTATCTTGTCTGAAACGCTCCGTTCCGGTAATCTGATAATAGATTTCCCCTTCCGATAAGCCTTTTTCTTTCCTGATATCTATGCCCAGCAGTTCCGACAACATATCCGTTGTGATGGAATTTTCTTTTTTGACCTTGACCTTCTGTCCCTGCTTTTCCTCATCTTTACGGACGCGCTCCTGCATATCGTCAATGGCTTTATCCACGCTGCGCATCATTTTATTCCACTGGCGCATGGTAAAGGACTGGGCACCGATAGGAATAGATGTTTCCGTTTCCCCTCTCCGTACCTTATCATAAATTTCCTGTTTCCGTTTGCCTATGGCTTCCATTAAGGATTCTGTTTCCTGTTTATTTTCACCGGTTTTCCTTCCATTGAAAAAATAACCATATCCCCCTTGGACATATCTTTGTGTATTCGATACTCCACTCATCCCAATTCCCCTTCCCTTTCTCCGGTCAGGGCTTCCAACTGCCATTCCTTCAGCTTGAACACACCCTTGTCCTTATCTGCACCTTCATAACCAATAAATCCATTCGTACTTCCGCTCTTCTCCGCCGCTTCTTTTGCGCTCTCCACGCTGTCCGCATTCTGTTCTTCGCTGCTTTTTCCGATACCGTCTTCCATCTCTTCAATTTCATGCTTCATCTGCTGGATTTTTCCATCCAGCTTCAACGCCCTTAAAATGCGGTTAATATCTTCCGGGGAAAACATCCCAATCGCTTTTGCCAAATCCCCTACGCTATCCCTGTTCACCATCAGGCAGCCGCCCTCCGACAGTGGAATGCGGATGACCTGTTCCATATGGTTTAAATCTATATTTCCAAGGCAAAGCCATTTCCTTTCGTTATCCAGCGTAAATATGACTCCATTATATTCTATTACGCCATCCTCATTGGCCAGGTAAGAGTATGGAGCGCCCTGATTTTTTTCCGGAAGGGCTTCTTTATATAAATCTTCTGTTATCTTCATATTCCTTTCCACCAGACCCTTATCCTCAAAGGGCCTCTTCCGGCTTTCCAGAGTTGTCTGCCTTGTATCCTCCTGAGCGTCCGCCTTGTTATTTAACATACTATTGTAGTAATAATTGCTGGAAAATCCAATTCCGCTTACTCCCATTTTAACCCTCTTTTCTACGCCTTAGCGCTTGCCTCGGCACTTGCCACTGCATACGCTATACGTTCCATCGCATCTTTACTTTCCTTCCGTGAGGAAGCCCCATCATATAAATATGCTTTCCATTCACCGTCATCGGTCTTTTTTTCCACATATATCCAGCCGGCTTCTGCACCATCCATCCTTTCGCCATCCCCTTTAGCTTTCAGCACATAGCCTTCCAATACATTTACTTCAACCATATCGCACTCCCCATAGGAAATCCCCCTCACCGGAATCGCCTTAGCTGCTGGCGCATTCCTTTCCGTACAGACATTGATATTTTCCATCCTGGTTGACCCGGCTTCCCTTTCCAACTGGCGCAACGGCTGACTGCCCGGACGCCCGCCTTCTTCCGATTTCCTATGATGTGCTTTCATCGCTTCTTCCTGCACCATGCTTTTTTGCAGGCTGCTACGGAAACTGTCTTCTTCCGGCTTCACCTTACAGCTTTTTGTAGAAATATCCCCCAGCTTCTTTGCATTCCCTTTTCCCTGCATACCGCCCGGCCCGCTTATTTCCGCCCTGCTTTGCTCCCTTTGATTCCAATCGTTAATCCGCATCCTTGCCACCTTCTTCCAAAGCCTTATCCGTAAAGCCTCCATCCTTTCCCCCGGTTCCGTATAAAATCCGTTCCTTCACCATTTCCCTTCCCCGACGCAGCCTGGTTTTCACCGTTCCTTCGCCTAGTTCCATAATCCGGGCAATTTCTTTTATGGAATAATCCTCGTAATAAAATAAATACAACGGATTGCGGTAAGCCGCCGGGAGCGCCATCACATGCCATAATGTCTCATCCTCTTCCACAAAAGGCAATTTGAAATGCTCCATCTCGCTCTCCGGCACTTCATCAAAAGCTACAGTCCTGGAAAACCATGCACTTTTTTGGATGTCATAGCAGATATTGATAACTACCCGGATAAACCATGCCTTTTCGTGGTTTTCATTATCAAAAACCGGTTCTGCCTTCAAATATCTGCAAAAAGCTTCCTGCACCACATCTTCGGCATCTGCCTTGCTTTTCATATTGGAAAAAGCAATGCGGTATAATATGTCCTTATATTTCTCAAACGGTGCCTCCGCTTCCTTTTCCTTGTTTCTCAGCATAGTAACCCCTCATCTTAAGACCGGCACAACCCATATTCATTGTATCGCAGCAATACTCTGTATGTGGCGTGCCGGTTTTAGCCATAATAGACTCTTATACTTACAATACGAATGATAACGCGGAAAAGTTTCAGGGGGCGGTAATCAATATGAAATTTTAATGCTTATCCCTTCTGTCAGCACCCCTTCCGTTCTCTTCACCGGGAATTCCTGTTCTTCTGACAAGCATATCATATCTCCATCCCGCAGAACAGCATCGTTTTCCAGGACATGTTTCGCAACCTGATATAGCATTTCATAAACCTCCAAATCCGGCCGCCTGCTGTCCAGGATTTCCATTTCATCCTTGCCGAACTGATTCATTCCACATGTATAAGCGCACACCCCATTTTCCGAATGTACAATTCCAAAGAAAACCCAGTCCAATACCGGAAGTATACCGGACTTTAGCCCTTCGGCCGTCTCTAGGTAAAATTCCCGCTTGAATACTGTATCGGAAGTATAGACCCCCAATGTATTATCCTGTTTTAAGAGCACCGCATTTACTTTTGTAAATAATTTTGCCGTCTCCACTCCATTTTTATCCGGATTTACAACCCCTACCAAAAGGTATGCCTGATGGCTTTCCACCACTTCCGGCGCATCCTTCCATCTCCAGTTATTGGCTGCCGCCTCTTCCAGCTCCTTTTCCTGGACCGGAATCGGAATCAGGCTTATAGCCACGGTCATTTTTCCCACATCGAAGGCCAGAACTGCTTTATTTTCACTCAGATAGGTGCTTTCATCTTCCTCTGGCAAAGGATAACTGATTCCCCATTCCTCTTCTAAATCTTTGCGGAACTGCTCCTCACTCCATTTTGCAGAAGACAGCAGCAGAAACCCTGCACAGGAGCTGTTATCCGTAGCCACTTCTTCCTCTTCTGCTTCTACCCCGTTCTCCCCCATAAAAATATCAATGACCATCCGAGACGGCTTCACTAATGCATTCCTGTAACTGCATGTCCATTGGATTCCTTCCACCAATTCACCATCATCAATGCTGTCAATAGTATCCCCTTCCTTAATAGGATTATTATTTTTAAAGATATATGATGCTAAATTATAAGCATAGCTGATTATCCATCCCGGTTCGATTCCCTGGAAATGATACTGCAAATCGGGCAGCAGCAGCGTGCCCATCCCCAGTGTATCCACTACCATGCTATCCCCTTCCCCCAAATAGAAGAATCTAGTGTTAACAGCAAAATAGATAAACCTTTCTTCCCGGGGCACTTCATGATTCCTTATTTCAGATGCCTTAATTAGTTTGCCAGAATTCATGAAATATACCGCCTCACAGCCCGGAAAGATTTCTACCAGCGCTTCCATATAGTCCATAAGCATATCTGCCCTGTCTCGAGCCTGCAATGTGGCCGCCATTTCGTCATAAGCTACCATCTGATACCGGCACTTTTCCAATATCTCATCCCTGTCCGCCAAACAACTCCACATTTGCCTTCTTGCTTTCTCCCCAATCATCTCCTGCCGGAAACATCCGCATCCGCTAATCATCAGCTTCGGGAAAACGGACGCCCCTTTAAACATTGCCGGATATTTCTTCACCGCAAACCCGGACAATTCCTCTCCGCAGCAAAGGCAGTCCGTATCTCCCAGATATTTTTTCATCACCTCGGACATCTTCTCCCTTTGTGCCATTTTGCACTCTTCCTTCATCAGGAGCATCATCATAAACGCTTCTCCCGGGCGTGCTTCTTCTTCCATTCTTTTTTGTATTATTTTTTTATCATCCATTTTTCTGGCCTCCACATTTCTTCGTTGTTTCTTCTATTGTACCAAGGGTTGGCGGATATTACAATAAATTAGTTTACAAATAAATGTGGTCGAGACAAATTTTTACATTTTCTTTCCATTTTTCCGCTGTTTTACGGCCTTTTTTTCTTTTTTTATTCATATGCACCTGCCTTTGGTTTCTATTTTTCCCTTCACTGAACCGTTATACAATACTCTTTATTTACATATTTTAGTTGTTAATATTGTTTTTTTCCTCACAGCAAATACATTTTAAAAAGGCGTTCCGAAAACCAGTCTACTGACTCCCGGAACGCCTTCTTCATACTAATTCCTATTTATTTCTGGCCATAATAAGCATTTTCGCCATGTTTCCTGTAATAGTGCTTATCCTGCAATTCCTGCGGGGCAGGAGCCACTTTAGGCTGAATCATTTCGCATCTTGCGGCCATTTTAGCCACTTCTTCCAATACCACTGCATTGTGCACGGCCTCATGGGCATCCTTACCCCAGGTAAAAGGCCCGTGGTTCTTGCAAAGTACTGCCGGTACCGCTTCATAATCTTTATCCGTAAAATAATCCGCTATTAGAAGCCCTGTATTTTTTTCGTAAGCCCCTTCTATCTCTTCTTTGGTCAGACATCGCAAACAGGGAATTTCCCCATACATATAATCCGCATGTGTTGTGCCATAGCAGGGAATCCCCCTTCCGGCCTGCGCCCAACTGGTCGCCCAGGAGGAATGGGTATGTACGATTCCCCCTATTTTGGGGAATGCCTTATATAGTTCCAAATGGGTGGGCGTATCGGAGGAAGGGTTATACTTGCCTTCCACTTTATTCCCTTCCAAATCCATAACCACCATGTCTTCCGGTGTCAGCTTGTCATAATCCACACCGCTGGGTTTGATTACAAATAAGCCCTTTTCCCTGTCAATACCGCTCACATTCCCCCATGTAAAGGTCACAAGACCATATTGGGGGAGCTGCATGTTCGCTTCGTATACTTCCTTTTTTAACTGCTCTAGCATCGCTCTTCTCCTCGTCTGTCCTCTGTCCTTTCGGACAGGGCATTCTCATGATTCCGGTTTTATGGTTCTGTTTCACTATTTATTATTATACTACTTACAGCCCATATTTTCCACTGCCGCTTTTTCGATGGGGAATCCAGCCATATATTGTTTAATAAAGGCATCGAATCCGGCCACATCTTCCGGCACTGGCTCCATCTTGCTTCCTTTGTTTCCGGCAAATACACTTTCGTTCAGATAATGGGATAAATTTTCCCCCTCCGCCTTGTTCTTCATATATGCGGCCAACACTGCAATACCCCATGCGCCGCCTTCCCCCGCCGTCTCCATCACGGATACCGGGGCATCCATAGCCGCTGCCAATATTCCCTGGCCCACGCCTTTTGTCTTAAACAGTCCGCCATGCCCGAAAATCTCGTCAGCCTGCACTTTCTCTTCTTTAAATAAAATATCCAGCCCAATCTTAAGTGTTGCAAGCGAGGAATATAGGTGTGTGCGCATGAAGTTGGCCAATGTAAATTTACAGTCGATATCACGTACAAACAACGGACGCCCTTCTTCAAACCCTGTCACCGGCTCCCCTGAGAAATAGCAGTAGGATAGTAGCCCGCCGCAGTCTTTATCGCCTTCCAGAGCCTTGTTGTACAACGTTCCGAACAGCTTGTTCATATCCACTTCCATTCCCATAGTTACCATAAATTCTTTGAAAATATTTACCCATGCGTTCAAATCCGAAGTACAGTTATTGCAATGAACCATACCCACCAGACTTCCGTCCGGCGTAGTCACAAGGTCTATTTCCGGATACACTTTGGAAAGTTCTTTTTCCAAGACAATCATAGCAAATACACTTGTTCCCGCCGATACATTGCCCGTGCGCACAGCCACGCTGTTTGTAGCTGCCATGCCTGTTCCTGCATCGCCTTCCGGCGGACATACCGGGATGCCCTCTTTTAACTTGCCGGAAACATCCAGAAGCTTTGCACCTTCTTTCGTCAATTTCCCCGCATCTTCACCGGCAACCAACACCTTTGGCAGAATCTCCCGCAGTTTCCAGGGATAATTTTCCCCTGCCACCAGCTCGTCGAACTGCTCTATCATCCTGGCATAAAAGTCCTTGGTGTCCGTATCGATGGGGAACATTCCGGATGCATCCCCTACGCCGAGCACTTTTTCCCCTGTCAGCTTCCAATGGACATACCCCGCCAACGTAGTCAAAAAATCAATGTCCTTCACGTGCTCTTCTTTATTTATAATCGCCTGCCTTAAATGGGCGATGCTCCACCTCTGGGGGATATTGTACTTGAAAATCCCTGTCAGTTCTTCCGCTGCTTCCCCGGTAATCGTATTCCTCCATGTACGGAAAGGAACTAAAAGCTCGCCGCTTTTATCAAATGGCATATATCCATGCATCATTGCGCTAAAACCGATACTGCCTACCGTTTCCAGGGCAACCCCGTATTTCTTTTCCACATCTTCTGCCAGCCTGCGGTAGCTTTCCTGCAGCCCTTTCCAAACCATATCCAGGCTATATGTCCAAATATTATTCTCATATTGGTTTTCCCATTCAAAATCACCGGATGCAAGAGGGGAATGGTCTTCCCCAATCAACACTGCTTTAATTCTTGTAGACCCTAGCTCAATACCTAATGCTGTCCTGCCATTTATAACCATTTCTTTTCTGTCCATTGCCATCCTCATTTCTGTGCGGCTTTTTCGCTATACCTTCTCTGACCCTTTCTTTTGGCCAGACATCATCTTTAAATCTACCGGGTTTGCAATGCCGCACTTCTTACAAGCCCGGCAAAGCTTTAGCGGAATGCAAGCCCATTCCATCTAAGCTCATTCTTGAAGTTCCTGATTGTTGTCTCATTGTCGATTACCACACTTTCAATGCCCATAGCGGCCGCCCAGTCAACCATCTGGTCCACGCTTAGGTCATAAGAGAATGCCGTATGATGTGCACCCCCTGCCAGAATCCACGCTTCTGCACCGGTTTTCAGGTTGGGCTGCGGTGTCCAGAAGGCAGTAGCAACCGGAAGCTTCGGCATGGGCTTTTCCACTTTCTTGCAATCTACTGCATTGATAATCAGACGGAAACGGTTGCCCAGGTCAATCAGGGATGTAGCCACTGCCGGACCAGTCTTGGAAGTAAATACAAGTCGTGCCGGGGCCTCCCTGTCGCCCATGGTGAGGGGGTTTACTTTAATACCGATTTTCCCTTCCGCAATTGTAGGGCATACTTCCAGCATATGAGCCTGAAGGATTCCTTCCTTTCCCGGAACTAAATTGTATGTATAATCTTCCATGAAAGAGGTTCCTTTCGCATCTTTCATACCGGAAGTCATGATTTTCATAAGGCGCACCATTGCGGCCGTTTTCCAGTCCCCTTCGCCGCCAAAGCCATAGCCTTTTTCCATCAGCCTCTGGATGGCAAGGCCAGGAAGCTGCTGCAAAGAGCCTAAATCGCCGAAGTGGGTAACGATTGCCTGGTAATTTTTCTCCTCCAGGAACTTTTCAAAACCGATTTCAATCCCGGCCTGGACAGCCACATGTTTTCTGAATTCCCCCTCATCCCTTCCTTCCAGAAGAATATCATATTGGGAATAATATTCGTCCACAAGGGCATTGATATCCCCTTCCGATACATCCTTTACATATTCCGCGATTTCATTCACAGGATATGCATCGATTTCCCAACCGAATTTAATCTGCGCTTCCACTTTATCCCCTTCCGTTACGCCACATTCCTCATGTTGTCCGCAATACGGCAGACACGGATATGGGAAGACTCCATAATTCCGATAGCCGTGCGCATCCAGCCCGCAATCTCCTGCTGCACTCCGCTATCGTTCCAATGCCCGACAATAATCTTTCTTTCAATTCCCATACGGCTTACGATGTGGCCATATTCCCTATCTCCATGCGCAGACTGGTTCTCGTTCATGAAATCCATGTCAATGGTATCATAAGGAATTTCTTCGTTAAACTGTGTATGTAAATGAAGCAGTGGCTTTCTATACTCCTGTAAACCTAAAATCCATGACTTCGCCGGGGAAAAAGTATGCATCCATGTAATAACCCCTGCACAATCCTCGTCGCCGTTTGCTTCGTTAAATGTTTTCCTAATCAGTTCATTGGTAATCAACGTGGGTTTCCATATTACTTCAAAGGGCAGCACGCCGCTTTTATTCAGGTTATCCACGATAATCCTTGAATGCTCTGCCACATTTGCCAGGCACTCATCCCCATATAAATCCTGTGACCCGGTACAAAACCAAAACTTATAATCCCTTCCTGTTTTCATTGTTAACCTCCTGATTCTAGTTTCGCAGTTTATATATCTATTGTATTTCTTCTATTGTAAACTTGTCAATATTTATCCTTCAAAAAATGATACAATTTTAAAATAGTTGTATTCTGATTGCAATAGTACAACTTATTTTTCGTCCATCATATTTTCCAAATATCCTCTATCCCATAAAAGGATTTTCAGCTTTTTAGCTGCCTGTACCGCAGGGGCAGTAAAATATTGGTTTGTCATAACCGCACCAACCATACGGTCATAATAATCCCTGCCAGCATAAGCTTCCTGCACCGCTTTTACCCCTACCGTGTCCGTATAGCATTTACACTGCACCGCATAAGTCACCCCATCCTTTTCTGCCAATATATCGATGCCATAATCCCCGCTCCCCTTCGTAACTTCCACCTCCAAAAAGCCGCTTTCCTTCAAAAGTTCCGCGCAGAAATATTCAAAGTCATGCCCCTCCATATCATCCATAAACTTGTATTTTCTCTTTCTCCGCGCATAAACCACCGCTATTGCCCCGCATACTCCTGCCAAAAGCACTATAATACAAATAACTGCTATAAGTTCCCTATATTCCATATCTTTTCTCCTTTCGTATATTTTCGCATCTCTCTTTTCACTTTTCCACATTTATCTTTTGTATTTTTATTTTCATATAATTTTCTGTTGCATCCCCAACGTTCATACTATAAAATATAAAAGTACATAATTTTTGCACATATAATTAACTATACATTATCACTTTTTATATATGGAGGGGAGCCATGTTTGATTTTAAGTTTGATTGGTGTAAAGAAATGGAAACCGGTGTTTCAATTATAGATGCCCAGCATCAGGAATTATTCCGTATTGGACGCGATTTGGAACAATTAATTTTCCGTGGCAGAAATGCCACAAGCCAGGAGCTGCTGAATCTTATCTGTGAATTGAGGGAATATATCTCTTATCATTTCTATACGGAGGAAGATTTGATGGCAACACATAATTATCCCTTGACCGCCCAGCATATCATTTCCCACAATAAATTCAGAGCCAATATTGTTGATATAAACCTTCCTTTATTGGGAAGGCATCCAGAGCAAGTTCTTCCTCAAATTAAGGAAAGTTTACAGGATTTCCTATTTAACCACGTATTGACGGAAGATAGGGAATTGGGCGTTTATATTTTAAAGCTGGCATCCTGATGCCCTCCCCACCAATATAACGCCATTGGCTTCTTTGCATAATATTATCCGCTAAAAATTTCCATATAGCGGAAATCTATATTTTATCAAAAAACTGCTACAAAATTAGCAATTCCACAATATATGCCTGAATCCATAAATACCCATTCCATATATTGTTGGAATATGCTATTTTGCAACAGCCTTTCATTATTTCCAATTGATTACATCTTACAGTGCTTCCACTATAACTTCATTGCGCGGTAACGGTTAAAGCAGGCAAAAATTTCCTGCCTTCTTGGCAATGCCAGCCCTGACGGCAGATAATCCCCCGGCACTACGCTGGACAGACCCTTCTGCTCCATCAGCTTCATCAGCTTGTCTACAATTTCCTGCATGGTATCTTTCCCATTGAACATATTATTTTCCGCATAAGCTAACAGATACCCCAGCGCAGTTACCTGTTCGCTGTCCGCAATTTGTTCCACATAGTGAAGGTTCACATTTTCTTTATTCAGGCTGACGCCTTCCTTACCCATGCTCTTTATTTTCACCCTGTTGTCCCGGCCCTCACCATGGCCGCCTCTGCCACCGCGGCCCATTCCTCTTTGGGCATATCCCCCATCCCTGCCGCTTTTCCCTGCCCGGGGGGAGCGCCCGTAATCCGGCTCTTCCGGCTCTTTTTCGGGTACAGACAATGGCGGGTATTTATCCGCTTCGCCTTTTGCCAGAGCCGTAATCTCCATCGGCACATAATTATCCATCTGCACAATCCAGTCCGCAATGCTGAAATACGCCCCTGAGCTTCCCGCCACTACAATGCAGGAAATCCCTTTTTTCTCATATAAATAGCGCGCCCGTTCAATAAAAGGGGTAATCGGCTCTTTATCCCGGTGCACCACACGCTGCATCAGTTCATCCCGCACCATAAAATTGGTAGCGCAAGTATCCTCATCAATTAGCAGAAGGGAGGTTCCGCTTTCCATAGCTTCAATCACATTGGCTGCCTGGGAAGTACTGCCGCTGGCATCCTCCGTATAAAAGCTTTTCGTTTCTTTTCCATTCGGTAAATTGTTGACAAACATCGATATGTCATCATTTTTCACACAACGGCCGTCTTCCGCACGGATTTTCACCGCATCGGAAACCGTCACCACATATTCTCTCCCATCTCCTGCAATATGGTCATAAACGCCCAGTTCCAACGCTTTTAGCAAGGTAGACTTGCCATGGTATCCCCCTCCTACAATGAGGGTTATCCCTTTATGGATTCCCATCCCTTTCACTAATCCCTTATGAGGCAATTCCATCTCCACCTCCATGGATGCCGGGGAACGGAACAGCACGCTATTTTTCATCGGTTTATTGGAAACCCCTGATTCCCTGGGCAGCACAGCGCCATTCGCCACAAAGGCCACCAGCCCCATTTCTTCCAGCCTATCCCTGATATATTTCCTGTCATCGGCCAGGAAAATAATTTTTTCCACTTCACTTTTATTCAATTTTTTATAAAAAAGTACATCCTGCACACATTTAGGCAGAAAGTCAAAGAGTATCTTTATCAGCTCAGAAGAACAGATGGTCCTTCCGTTTGCCGGAAATCCTACTTCCAGGCGCACTGCCAAAGCCCCCGAATCAGGATTGATTTCACAGGCTGTCCGTTCCAGCACCTCCTGTCCCGGCCTGCTCACCGACATAAGGCCACTTTTTCCCGAGCCTTTTGCCTTGAAATTATACTTGTCCACCTCGTTGCGGAACAGCCTCAGGAGATAGTCCTGAAGCGCAATCCTTCTTTCTTTCGTTTTATAATATTCCTCCGGAAACCCTCCGGTCCTCCCCTCAATATGGATGCTTACCTTAGAGGGGGATGCAAAAGGGTCTCCCTGTACATGGTCGATAGACAGCACATAACTGCCAAAGCCGTATTTGCCTTTTGTATCTTTATAAGCAGGATAACCCCTGCGGTCAATGTTCCGAAGCAATATCTGCAAATCCGATGATGTGTTCATTCTGTAATCATTCCTTCCCTGATAAAAACCATTTTTTTACATTCCATTGTATTTTATAATGGGTAGCAGGCTTAGTCAAGGAGAATATCCACATTCGCAGGGAAATCACTTCATCCCCGCCAGAACCACACTGGCCCCGATTCCAGCAATGGTTGCCAACAGCGCCCCTGCCAAAGTATATCTTGTCTTCGTAACCTTTGCTGCCAGAAAATAAACACTCATCGTATAAAAAATGGTCTCCGTACAACTCATCATAATAGAAGTAATCATCCCGATATAGGAATCCGGCCCATAGGTCTTAAAAATATCCAGCACCAGCCCTGTGGCTGCCGAGGAGGAGAACATTTTGATAAATACAAGGGGAACCAAATCCGAAGGAAACCCTACCCTGTCCGTCAGCCCGCCAAACAGCTTCCCCACCCCATTCAAAAAACCCGATGCCCGCAGTACGCCCACTGCAACCATCAGCCCTACCAAAGTAGGCATAATCTGGATAACTGTACGTAAACCGTCCTTAGCCCCTTTTATAAAATCCTCGTACACATTTCTTTGATGAATCAGCCCGTAGGCCACAATATAAAAAATAACAACTGGTATAATAATATTGGAAATATTAGATAATACGTTTAATATGGCAAATCCCTCTTCCAAGTCTTCTTATACCTAGTTTATTTTAGGAAAAACATATATATGACTTTTACCGTCCCAGCCATTCATTCAGGAAATGCACCCCTTTGGCCCTGTTGATAATATCCGCGGCATTGTCCTGAATATACACCGATAGCTGCCTGATTTCTTCCGGCGTAAAACCGGAGGACTTCTCAATGACTCCTCTGGGAACAATTCCTTCCGCATAGTCGCCTTTCCCTCTTTCAAAGCAGACCCTCACCATCTTTTCCCCATCCTTCATCAGCAAACCGGAATATGTCATCCGGAGTTCCTCATCCTTCCGCATCCTTTTCCCCCTTATGTATGCCATTAATCCCTTTGCGCATATTTTGTGATACTACCCTTTAAGTTTCCTTTTATCATCTTTTTGGAATACTTTTTTAATATTATACCCTCTTTCTGGCAGCTTACACAAGCGGAAAACGAATAAATCACGGAAATCGATTTTCATGGGCAACGCAGCGGGCAGGATTTGGCCCATGCAGTGTTCCGTTTTAAGGCTAAAATAAAAAGCAGCCATGAAAATTGATTTCCGTGCGAATAAATTAAGAAGGCGAAGAATAATCCGATAATTTTTTTAACAGAATCCTCTCTCTTTTACAAAATGCAGTGCTTAAGGCCATTTGGTCATTATGGATTTCCAGTTTTTCCGCCGATTGGCCAAGCAAATAAATCTTCTCTTTTTCCCCGCTCATAAACCAAATTTCCCCCATGCCGGCATAATCCTGCGCCTCAAATTTATCTACCGGAAAATCATACCACCACCATCCCAACTGCTGCTCCATCTTTTCATTCACAAGCAGGCTTACTTTCCCATCCCGGCTAAAAGAGAAGACCATCCCTTCCTCCTCAGACTCCCACATGCCTGTTATCTCATCCGCAAATGGCCCGAAAGGCACATCGCCCATTGCTTCACAATTGCCATGTATCCGGTCTTCAAAAACTGGTGCTTTTTTGCGGATGAACAATTCACGAAGCTCCCCAGCCAACTGCCCATCCCGGAATATCCTTACCGTCACTTCCGCCGTTTGAACCAAAGCAATGCTTTCCTCATAGTTTCTCCATTCCCCGTCATTAATGCGGTAACGGAAAGTAATTTTTCTATCCGGAACATTCCCCTCCAGCACCAGGCGTGCCATTGCTACTTTCAGCAAAATATTTTTTTCAAAATATCGTTTCCCCAATAAAGCAACAGCCATTATTTCATAAACATTCTGGTATTCTTTTGCCTTTGCCAATACCATGCATTTCCCATAAAACGTTCTTCTTACATGGGAAGTTAAGGGGGTCAAATCCACATGGTCTCCATTTTCCGTTCCAATGATTTCCATCCCCTCACCCAGGAACAATATCGGATTCTGCGCATATAAAACTTCAGTTCCATAATCATCCACTACCACTGCCCTTATTTCCACCGGCTCATCCGGCCTTTTTTTAATATCCCCCATGAGCTGGTAAAGCCGGATGCCAGATGGCCCGGCGGCCGTCCGGTTCATTGCTTCTTTCACGCATTTCCCCTGATAATATGCTTTTGCCGTCAGTTTTCCCCGCCGATAGGGAACCTGGTATAAAGCAAAGCATCCCTGCTGTACTTTCTGCTTTCCCAATGAATTTTCATTTAGAAAAAGTTCCGTTTCTTCGCAATTAGTATAAACATACACTGGAATCTTTGTTTCTTCAGGCAAATCGTGCGTCCAATGAGGCAGTATATGCAAAACCGGCCGGATTTCCGGTTCTACCCACATTGCCTGATACAGGTAATAATGGTCTTTTGGTATATTTGCCGTGTCAATCAGGCCATTCCCCACGTTTCGGGCTGGCCAGTTTAGGGATTCCCCATAATAATCAAATCCGGTCCACCGGAATTCCCCTATCAAATAAGGCAATGACGCCGTCATTTCCCAACAGTCACGGGCATTCAGCCTAACTCCCGCATTGTCATAAGAGGAGTGGTAGAATTCACACCCATCCGTAAATACTTCCTTTTCCGTCAAATTTTCTATTTCTTTACGGGGCTGGTTTTTATCCCTCCACCATGTCCTGGTGCGGTAAAAGCCCCTTGTCTGATAAGTATGCGGAGATTCTGTCGCAACCATCAACTGCAAAGGGCGGGCAGCATAATCCCTTTCATAAATAAAACATGCTCCCCCTCCGTCATTATATCCCGCAATATCCAATGCAGCCCGGCAATCGTCCGATACCTTGCCCGTTCCCTGTATCCCACAGGTCACCGGCCTGGAAGAATCCCATTTATGTACAAGGCCCACAAGCTTGTTTGTCATTTCCACCGTAGCGCCTGTCACCTCATTCCCAATGCTCCACATGATTACACAGGCGTGATTCCTATCCCTCCGGATGAATATTTCCAAATCACTTTCATGGTATTTTGCAAACCACCTTCCGTAATCCTGGGATGCTTTGTTTATTTCCCAGCCATCGAATGCTTCGTTCAAAACCATCAGCCCAAGCTCGTCACAAACCTCATAAAATTTCTGGGAAAACGGATTATGGGCCGTGCGTATTGCATTGCACCCCATTTTCTTGAGCAGCCCCAGCCTGTATCGAAGTATTGTTTCAGTGACGGCTGCCCCCACTACCCCCGCATCATGGTGCAGGCAAACCCCTTTTAGTTTTTGTAGCTTACCATTAAGGAGCATCCCTTTTTGAGGGACAAATTCCAGTTTCCGTATGCCAAAATCCAATTCCAGAAAATCTAAAACATCCCTACCGTCGGATAATTTGATTTTAATTAAATAAAGGGCTGGATTTTCCGGCGACCACAATATAGGTTCTTTTACCACAAGCGACAACGTATGCTCCGTCTCCCCTGCATGCACTTCCTCCGTTTGTTGTGAAACCGTCTTTCCCTGCCATATTACTTCTACGGTAAAAAAAATGTCATTCAAAAGCTCCATTTCCGCCGAGATTTCAAGTTCAGCCCTGTCTTTTAGAATCTTTTTGGTTTTAACAAATACCCCGTCATTACAGATATGATTCCTCCCCGCGCTAATTAGCCAGACATCGCGGAATATCCCGCTCCCATTATACCACCGTGTAAAGGGCTGCTTGGAGCAATCCACCCGGACTGCCAGCAAATTAGCCCCTTCTACAACCCAATCGCTAATATCATATTGGGCTGGAAAATATCCATATGGACGGAATCCTATCTCATGGCCATTCCAATAGATATAGCTATCCTCTAATATTCCGTCAAAACGAAGCCATATTTTCTTTCCCATTTCTTCTTTATCCAAAAAAAGGGGCTTCCGATACCATCCAATACCCGTATTCTGTAAGAATCCGCCTTCCATCCCTTTTCCCTGACGGCAGTCATAGGAGAATTGGACACTCCAGTCATGGGGAATCCGGACTGTCTCAAAAGCGCTGTCATCCAAATCCCATCCCATAGCCTGGGGCAAATCGCTCAGCAGGAATCTCCAGCCTTCATTAATTAACCGGAACTTAGGCATATTTATCCTCGTTTCTACACGGCTTGTATGCGTAACAAAGTTTGTGGATGCCGTGTGGACACAAACTCCGGATTGAACATCTTCAATTTTCAATCTTCCCTCTGCGCTAACCTTTCACTGCCCCGGATGTAAGTCCGGATACAATTTTCTTCTGAAAAAAAATATACAATATGATAGTCGGAATAACCGCACAGCATACCGCCGTCATTAAACTGTCATAATTCGTAGTATAATCCCCTTTAAACATCATGATTCCTAATTGCAAAGTCCTCTGATTCCTGTCATTAATGAAAATCAAACTAATCAACAAATCGTTCCACACGGTTAAAAAATCAAAAATAGCGCAAACCGAAATGGCCGGAGCCAGCAAGGGTATGATAATTGTTGTGATAATTTTAAACAAGCCCGCCCCGTCAATCACCGCCGCCTCCTCAATAGACTTTGGAATCCCCTTTAAAAAATTCACCATAATAAATACGGATTTCGGCAATCCGAATGCTGCAAAAATAAGAACCAGCACAATCCACGGACTTTTCACCCCTATTCTCCTGACTGAAAGATAAAGGGGCAGTATCACCGCATGCATAGGAATCAGCATCCCTGTCATCAATAGTCCCAATGCTGCCCCGCTCAGCTTCCACCTCATCCTGGCGATAGCATACCCCGCAGTGACAGCACAAAGCAAAATCACCGCAACAGATGCAAAACCATAATAGAAAGAATTCAACATATACCTCCACATCTGCATATCCACCATCACTATTTTATAATTATCAAACAGCGGGTTTTCAGGCCATCCAAAAGGATTCAAAAATATTTCATCATCGGATTTAACAGATGACATAAAAACGAAAAACAGCGGAAAAATAATCACTACTACCATAACAATTAAAACAAAATACTTTACAAAAGCCAGCATCCGCCCGCCTTCCCTTACTTTTTTCGACGGCTTTTTTCCTGACTTATCCATGCCCAACAACATGACATCCCCCTTTCTTAATCTTCCACAGACTTGCGGAATGCAAAATTAATGATACCGCTGGCAATGATGCAAAGCCCCATAATAACCGCCCCCATTGCACTTCCATATCCATACATGCCGCTGGAAAAAGATTTTTCATACATTTGTAATGCCAATAGGTCGGTTGCGTGGTTAGGCCCTCCCTTGGTCATAACATAGACCAGGTCGAAGCCTTTAAAAGAACTGATAGTCGCAAGCATAATTGTCACTTTAAACACAGGCTGTAGATAAGGAATGATAATGTCTTTCACCATATGGAAACTATTAGCACCATCCATTTTAGCCGATTCCATCACTTCTTCCGGAATCTGTAAGATACCCGAAAGCAT
The DNA here is from genome assembly GCA_009911195.1 of Lachnospiraceae bacterium. Classification (GTDB taxonomy): domain Bacteria; phylum Bacillota; class Clostridia; order Lachnospirales; family Lachnospiraceae; genus Kineothrix. The sequence goes on from QXWV01000053.1 coordinate 41,992, forward strand.
CATTACCATATAGTATCCTGTCCATTGCCATGCGACGGCAATTAGGACACAGAAAAGGGCTATTTCTGCATCCATCAGCCACGCTTTATTAAAATCCGTCAATCCAAACAAGCGTAGTACCTGATTTAATATGCCTATTTCGCCATGATAAACGAAATACCATATCAAAGACACCGCCGTACCTGATAACGCTACCGGCAGGAAAGCAACATTGCGAAACAGCTTCTGCCCTTTGATTGGCCGGGAAAGAATCAATGCAATCAAAAAAGCGGGCAGAATCTGCAGGGTGAGGCTTCCTATCATCCAGAAAATATTGTTCTTAAAAGCCGTCCAAAAGAACATATCTTCCGTAAATAGGAAAATATAATTTTTAAGCCCAATAAACTCCATGGAACTTAATATATCCCAGTTACATAAACTCCCATAAAGAAGCGATGCCGTAGGCACTGGCACAAAAAGAATGAACAGAATCATTGCCGGCAGCATCAACAACAGAATGGATAATTTATTACTATACATCTTGTTCATAAAGATAACCATGCCCTTTCTGTCACCTGAAAACTTTGAACACTGTGAGCATAAAAAATATATTTACAAACCGGTTTTGCATAGAACTGCAAAACCGGCCATTATCAGTTGCTCTGTTCCTTAAATGTCTGCAATTTTTCAAAAGATTCCTCTATATCTGCCCCCATGGTGCACCCCTGGATAACTTTTTGTGTTTCCGTTGTCAGGTTATCCGGAAAGGCAACGTTGAACAGATAGGTATATCTTTCACCTTCCAAAGACATAATGTCCATGATATCCTTGGATACCGATGATAGAGCATCCGCATCAATCCCCACATCCTTTGTCGCTACAAAAGCCCCTTTTTCGCTGAAAGCTTTTTGACGTTCCGGAGAAAACATAAACTTTAAGAAGGCCAATGATTCTTCCGGGTATTCCGTTTCAGCACTTATGGCATAGGCTTTGGGGATTGCTTTTTGAATTACCTGGTTTCCGCTTAAACTGGGGAATGAGAAAAATCCCACATTGTCCCCCAAAGCCGCATCCAGGCCGGAACACTGCCATGTTCCCTGCAAAAGCATGGCCGCTTTCCCCTCTTTAAATGCTGCCACAGATTCGGCCACTTCAATCCCGTTGAAGTTCTCTGTGAATACATTGGCTTCTACCAGCCTGTTCAAAGCTTCCATAGACTCGATATATGGTCGCTCCGTAAAGCTGGGGGGATTTCCTGACCATAATTCATCCGAAAACCCTTCATCTGTGATATCCGCTAAAAGTGTGGAGTATGGAATAGCCACAGCCCATGTGACACTGTTGCCAAATGAAATCGGCGTAATTCCTTTTTGGGAAAATATATCGCAGAGTTCAATCAACTCATCCACGCTTGTAGGCAGTTCCAGATTATTCTCCTCAAATAACTGTTTATTATAAAACAATCCATGCAAGTCCACTGCATCCGGTATCCCATAATATTTTCCATCAAATGTAACCCCGCCCAGGTTATCTTCATTTATTACTTTGGAAATCTCCGGGTCATTTTGGATGAAATCCGTCAAGTCATACAATTTTCCGGCTTCCGCAAAAGGAGCCATCCTTCCCCATCCCCATGTCATAAATACGTCGGGCGCATTATTTGCTGCAATCTCGGCCGATAATTTTGTACGGTAATCCGCTCCGCCAGCCCCGCCGATAATAGTAGTTTTAATAGTAATATTTTCATTTTCCTTCTGGAAAAGTTCTATATTTTCGCTCATCCAAGCGTGGTCTCTGTCATTCGGGTCCGATTCGTTTGCCGTATACCAGACATTAATCTCTACTTTTTCTTTTTCATTTTCTTCATTCTGCCCTCCCTGATTTTCATCCGTTGTCTTAGCCACCTCGTCCTTTTTTCCACAGCCGGCAAGCATCATGCCCCCTATCAACAGCACTGCTAAAATAAACAATAAATTTTTCTTCATTAAATACCTCCTTTTTTCTTGTCCATTCGTTGCAATTAGCTTTTGTTTATCTAAATTTTACAAACGGACGCTTATAAAGTAAATGTGGTAAATCTCATCTTTAGGGGGGAAAATCCCACTATATTTTTTTACCATTTGCCCTAAAAAATTATTTTTGATATAATTTTTTTACTACTAATCCACAAAAAATTGCTTTCATGAGGGCCTTTCATTATGCTTAAACGTATCAGTACTGTAAACAGAATCATCTATTTTAATCTGGCCATACTGATTTTATTCATTGGCATTACTTCTGTCTTCGTATACTATTATGCCAAATCCTCTTTGAGTAAAAATTCCCGCCAAGAAACCCTTCGCACTTTATCCAGCACTTCTGAACAGGCGGAAAGCATGATTTATTCGCTGAACCAGTCCTCCAAGCTACTTGCCTCCAAAATGAGTGTGCTGAATATCCTGCAATATCCCAGTTATTATGCTCTGCATAGTTCCAACGAATATACCGAAATGATTTCCGCATTAAATGACTTTGTATTTCTAAACGAAAACGTCGAAAGTACGTTTTTATTCGATAACTATGATAATACTTACGGCACAAAATATTTTGATTATGACTATGACCTTCTGCAAATAGATGAGGCCCTGGCGGATTCCCCAGGGCAAATGATTTGGTATACACAGGATGGCATTTCCCAAATCGCCCTATGCCGGCAGTTTTATTCCGCAACGCTGAAACCTGTGGGCAAAATTATCATTGTTTTGAAAGACGATATATTCCGCACCATTTTCCAATGGCAGCAGCATGAGCTCATGTCGGAAGTCAGCGTTGTAGACACTAAAAACAACAAATTGCTCTACACTACATCACCGGCAGCCGGAGCTTTTATACAAAACCACGCATCCCAAAAGCCCTTCCGCGATGTCAGCTTACACGAACATCTTCTTATCAATGACAGGATGCATACGCTCTATTTATATGAAAATACCGGCAATGGCTTTTTATACTGCTATTTTATCCCGGAAAGCTATTTCACACAGGGGCTTGAATATATCATATCCGTTATCCTTATCATTGCCGCCATATATGTCATTATTGTTATTGCACTTACATTCCGGCTAAATAAATCCATTAACCGCCCCTTAAAACTGATTGGGCTTAATCTCCGGACATTCAGCATAAAAAAGGATATTATTCCCATTGAATTTACGCACAATGACGAATTTGAGGATTTGTATCAGAATTTCTGTGAAATGGCTCACCGTATCAACCGGCTGGTTGAAACTACCTACGAACAGGAAATTTTAAATAAAGAGCAGGAGATTTTGATTCTTCAGGCTCAAATTAACCCTCATTTCATTTATAATACCTTTGAATTAATCAACAGTGTAGCTATTAGCCATCAGGCGCCTCAAGTATGTTCCATAACAAAATCTTTATCCAATATTATGCGCTATACCATCGGCAGCGAGCAATTTGAGGTGACTTTAAAAGATGAAATGGAACATATCCATGACTATATCACAATCCATCAGGAACGCTTCATGGGAGGGCTATCCTATATCCATGATGTTCCCGCCGAACTGTTAAGACACAACATTTTAAAACTTACTTTGCAGCCTATAGTGGAAAATTGCATATTACATGCATTTAAAGGACGCTGGAAAAACTGCCTGATTACTGTTGTCGCCCGAAAAACCGGGAATGGCTTTGCCATTGACATCTCCGATAATGGCTGTGGAATGGAGCATACCGAAAATATTTTGGCAGCGGATGAACATAATAAACCGAAAAAAGGGAACGGGATTGCCGTTAAAAATATCCACCGCCGTTTACAAATACGCTATGGAAGCGAAAGCGGTATCCATGTGGAAAGCGTTTTAGGAAAGGGAACTACCGTTACTGTTTATATTGTGGAGCAGGGGGGAGAAAATGTATAAAATTGCCATATTTGAAGACGAGCCGCTAATCCTTAACTCATTATGCAACAATATCCATTGGGAAGAATTAGGCTGCCAGATAGCTGCAAAGAGCGACGGAACGGATGCATACCGGCTCATTGAGGAAACATTGCCGGATATTGTCATCACTGATATACGTATGGATACGGCCGATGGACTGGAAATCTGCTCTTGGCTACATCATAAGTACCCACAAATTAAGAAAATTATTATTACCGGCTATGGAACGATTGAGTATGCAAAAGATGCCTTCAAAAGCGAAGTGACAGATTTTATCCTCAAACCCATAGACCGTACAGAGCTTTTAAAAGTAGTCCAGAAAGTTACGAATGAAATCCAGGAAAGAGAACTCCTATCCCAAAATATTTTCTCCTTGAACCAAACTCTGACAAACTATAAATCACAGCTAATTGAAAAATTCTTAGCTGACCTTGCTGACGGCCAGGAGTGCTCTGGGGAAAGCCTCTTTCAGCGAACCCGCGAACTTGATATCACTTTGGATAACTATTTCTGCCTTACCGTCGATGTATACACTTCTGTCAGGAGGCCATCAGACCAGCAGAATATTATTTCTGTTTTGAACTATGAACTGCAATATGGAACTTTGCTTGACCATTTTCCGTGCCGCTATTATTGCTTTTTCTGCCAGCGGTATTACTGCATCTGCGAAATTACGGATTCCCCTTCCTTAAAACAAAGCGCTCTTGTTTACCGGCAGATACAGGAAGATGTTTTTGCATTGCAGGAACGGTTAATTAAGGTATTCCAGTTTCCCCTGTACTTATGCTACAGTGATATTTATCAATATCCCCATGAATTTTATCAATGTTTTCAGCAAATTAATAATTTAATAGAACGGAAATTTTTTGTTTCTCAAAATAATATTTTATCCTGGAATACCATCGACGAACAGCATAAGCAGCTTGACAAAATAAAAATTCAGGAATGGAGCGAACATGCCATTTCAGATATTATCATCGGCAACCATGAGCAGGCTTTTCTCACTCTGGAGCAGCTTTGGAATCTGTTAAGCGGCCTTTCAGAAGAAGATGCCAAATATAAATGCCTTGAATTCTTCGTATCATTTAAAAAACTTTGCGAACCCTATCATATAATGACAGAATCCGTTCTGACAACAGATATGCTAATTAAAATATTCCATACCGAATGTTCTTTCCAGAACATCAAAAAGACTTATTTCTATCCGCTGCTCCAAAGCTGCCTGGAACAACGCATGGAAAAAATAAACAAAAAAAACAGTATTTCCCGGCAGGTCACTGACTTTATTTGGCAAAGCATAGACTCAACAATCACAGTAACGGCCATTGCCGAACATTTTAATTATAATTCCAAATATCTAAGTATGATTGTCAAAAAGGAATGCGGGCAAACCATCATAGACATTATTACCGATGTCCGAATTGAAAAAGCGAAAGAATTACTGCTTTCTACCAATGAAAAAACTTATGCCATTGCCGAAAAAGTCGGTATCCATGATGCCAAATATTTTAGTCAGATTTTCCAGAAAAAAACCGGAATGACCCCCAGGGAATACCGTCGCCATCCATTGCGGATTTGAACTATTGTTTCGTGCCCCACCCAGCAGATGGAAGGGTCAGGGTAAAAACCAGGCAATATAGGTTTTTATACATCTGCATTTGCACGTATTATTGTTAAAACTCAAACCTTCTATAACGCACTTTTAACGCCATCGCTTTTTTTAGACGTTTCTGCATCACATCCACAACAATCATTTTGGATATCAGCCGTAATAAAGAGTTGGCAACTTTGAATGAGAAAACGATGCTGGGCATCCCATTGCCCAGCATCAAAAAATACTCTTTTAGCCTTGTAAACTTCCTACCCAAGTACAACCTCTCTCCCTGAGTCCACCGCTTCTTCCACTTTCCAGCCTTTCCCGGCTTCCACAGAAACCATAATTTTCCCGTTCTCTGCGGTTACATCTACCATCATCCCATCCTGTCCATCCATATCCGGAACTGTCATATGAATCTTCGCCCCTTCCTGGATGCCGTATAATTTTAGAATAGTATTCTCCGTATAATCATAATCCGGCCTGTCATCGCACTTTCCTATGGCCAGCACTGTATTTTCCCTGACCATCAATGGAAGATGGAAATAATCAAAGGTTTCCGTATACCATTTTCCCCCTTCTTTTACTTCATTGGTCAGATAATTGGTCCAGCGCCCTTCCGGCAAATAATAGGACACTTCCCCGCTTTCCTTGAAAACGGGCGCTATCAGCAGGGAATCCCCCAGCATGTACTGTCTGTCTAGCGTCTCACAGGTCAAATCCCCTGGGAACTCCAGGAACATAGGCCGCATCATGGGAATCCCTTCCTTATGGGCTTTTACCGCCTGGGCATAAAGGTAGGGCATCAGCGAACATTTTATCTTCACAAATTTCCTAAGCACATCACAAGCTTCTTCATCAAACAGCCAGGGCACCCTATAAGAGGTGGAGCCATGAAGCCTGCTATGGGAACTGAGAAGCCCAAAGGCACACCAGCGTTTATATACATCCGCAGAAGCCGTCTGCTCGAATCCTCCGATGTCATGGCTCCAGAATCCATAGCCGCATGCGGACAGGGAAAGCCCACCCCGCAAATCCTCTGCCATGGAAGGATAAGTAGCCGTGCAGTCACCGCCCCAATGAACAGGGAATTTCTGTCCCCCTGCTGCCGTAGAGCGGGCAAATACCAGAGCCTTATCCCTTCCCATCCTTTTTTCCAACAGTTCAAATACTGTCTTATTATACAGATAGGCATAATAGTTGTGCATTTTCACTGTATCCGAACCGTCAAAATATTGCACCCCTGTCACAGGGATTCTCTCGCCAAAGTCCGTTTTAAAGCAATCCACGCCCATGTCAATGAGCCGTTCCAGCTTTTCCTGATACCATTTGCAGGCTTCCGGGTTTGTAAAATCCACCAGCGCCATCCCCGCCTGCCAGCGGTCGCACTGCCATACGGAGCCATCCAAATTTTTAACAAAATAACCGTTGGCCATCCCTTCGTCAAACAATGCGGATTTCTGCCCGATATAGCTGTTAATCCACACGCAGATATGAAGCCCCCGTTCCTTATACCGCTTTAACATCCCTTCCGGGTCCGGGAACGTATCTTTATCCCACTCAAAGTTGCACCATTCATACCCCTTCATCCAAAAACAGTCAAAATGGAAGGTATGCAACGGAATATCCCTGTCCGCCATCCCCTGGATAAAACTGGTCACCGTCTCTTCGTCATAGCTTGTTGTAAAAGATGTGGTCAGCCAAAGCCCAAAGGACCAGGCCGGAGGGAGCGCCGGCAAGCCAGTCAGCTTCGTATAAAGCTGCACTGTTCCTTTCGGCGTCTTTCCGTTCAGGATATAATAGTCCAGGCGTTCCGTCTCCACGCTGAACTGAACCCTTTCCACCTTTTCGCTTCCCACTTCAAAATGAACATCGCCGGCATGGCCTACAAAAACACCGTAACCTTTGTTGGTGAGGTAAAAGGGCACATTTTTATAAGTCTGCTCCGAGGCCGTTCCCCCGTCTTCATTCCAGATTTCCACAATCTGCCCATTTTTTACAAAAGGCGTATACCTCTCTCCCATTCCGTAAACGTATTCCCCTACATCTAACAGGAGCTGCTCCACCATATAATTTTTCTTCGTATCCCTGTTCTGCATATAAGCCAGATTCCTGAAGCTGCTTTCCGTCAGCAGCCTGTTTCCGTCCACGAAATCCACCTTCCATCCATTGGAAGCTTTATGTATCACCGCACTCGTATGCCCAGAAGTAAAAACAACCTTCCCATCATCTTCCTCAATAGATACGAAATCGCCTTCCTGCCCGCACACTTCATAATGGGGTCCTTTGTATAAAGACCCTTTAAAATGCACCGCTGAAACCTTGATTACATTTTCCATGGGGCTGGAAAAGGTAACGGTCAGCATGGGCTGGTTCAGGGTATCGCCCCGGTCTCCCATATGCTTCGTTGCCGCATAAACGGTAAGCTCTTTACCCTTTATTTCCGAATCATAATATTCCACTGCGTATACCGGCTCAATTTCTTCCCGAATGCGCCAATAACCGTTAGTGAATTTCATAGTTACCTCCATTTCTGCACGGCTTTTTGTACATGATGGAGTTTGTGAATGCCGTGCAGACACAAACTCCGGATTGAAAATTAATTTTCAGCCTTTGCCGTCTTTGGCTAAAATTTACGTCCGTTTCTTACGAATACCGGGAGCTGTGCTAATGGCGCATCCGCTTCCACTGTTTCACCGCCTTGATAGGTTGCCCCTGTAAAATAGTGCATCCATTCGCTGCCTTCCGGCAAATATACCTTTCTCTTTCTCATTCCTTCATACAGTATTGGGGCTACCAATACATCCGGGCCGAACATGTATTCATCTTCTGTCTCCCAAGCTGCTTTGTCTTCCGGAAAATCATAGAACAGAGGCCGCATTACCGGAGTGCCTTTTTCATGGGCCGCTTCCATCAGTTCCATAATATAAGGTTTCATTTTTTCCCTCAGCTCCAGATAGGTTTTACAAATTTCGTATGCTTCCTCTCCAAAAGACCACACTTCGTTGTCCGCGCCAGACACACATGCTGCTCCGCCTTCTGCTCCCATCGGCTCCTTTAGGGGTTCCCTATAGCCATGGAGACGCATTACCGGGCAGAATGCCCCGTATTCAAACCATCTCACTAACAGTTCTTGGAATGCCGGGTCTTTTGGGTTACCGCCATGGAAGCCTCCAATGTCCGTAGTCCACCAGGGAATTCCTGCCATTCCCATATTCAGCCCCGCTGCAAGCTGATTTCTCAGACTGGCAAAGCTGGAATGGATATCCCCTGACCATACAAGCGCCCCATACCTTTGAGAGCCCGCCCATGCACAGCGCAGCAGATTAATAATGTTTTCCTGCCCTTCCTCTTTCATGCCATCAAAAAATGTCTTTGCATAAAAGAGCGGATAGCTATTCCCAATTTGCACATTAGGTCCCATATAATAGCGGTAATTATCAAAATCATAAATACTGTATTCCGGTTCCGCCTCATCCAGCCAGAAAACCTTTATTCCTTTCTTATAGTAGTTTTCTTTGGCTTTCTGCCATACATACTCCCTGGCCTTTGGGTTGGTGGCATCATAATGAATAGTATTCCCCTGGAAATCCATAGCAATACGGAATCCTCTATCCGTGCGGATTAGATACCCTTTTTCTTTCATCTCCTCAAAATTTTCGCTTCGGTAATCAACTGTAGGCCAAATGGAAACCATTAATTCAATCCCCATCTCTTTCAATTCTTTTATCATACTATCAGGGTCCGGCCAATATTTCAAATCGAACTTCCAGTCCCCCTGCAGCGGCCAATGGAAATAGTCGATGACAATGACCGATATGGGCAGTCCTCTCTTCTTATACTCCCTCGCTACATTTAGCAGCTCTTCTTGTGTCTGATAACGGAGTTTGCATTGCCAGAATCCCATGGCATATTCCGGCATCATAGGCACTGTGCCTGTGGCTTTCGCATAAGCTTCTTCGATTTCCGCCGGACTGTCGCCCGCTGTAATCCAATAATCCATCCCTTTCGTGGAATATGCTTCCCATGTAGTGATGTTGCTGCCAAACACTACCCGACCCACCGCCGGGTTATTCCAAAGGAATCCATATCCAAGGGAAGATACGGCAAAAGGGACACTGGCCTGCGAATTCCTCTGCGCCAGCTCCAAATCGCTTCCCTTCAGGTTCAGGTTTGGCTGCTGGTACTGCCCCATGCCATATATCTTTTCCTCTGTATTGGACACAAACCGTAAGGACAGATGATAATCCCCTCCTGGTATCGGCCTGAATTCCCTGGCTTCCACTTCCAGCGCGCTGCAATAATCCGCAAATACATCAAGACGGTTTCTTAAGTATTCGTCTAACAGAATATCCCCTTTTTCATTATAAAATGTCATCTTTCCATAGGTGGAAATCCTGGCGCGGATTTTCCCATTTTCTATTTCAGCATATTTTTCCTGAATTGTTATCCTGGCTTCCGTGCCCCCCGGCTTTTCCTGCAAAGCCCAGTTCTCCTCCGGCATAGCCGCCATCTTTGATGCCCGTACCCTGAAGCTGTTCTCCCCCCAGGGCTCTATCCATAATTCCTCCGCATCATAATGAAATTTAAGGCAATTATCCTCTACTCTGAAAACATTCATATTTTTCTCTCCTATTCCTGTTCCGCATATCCCAGGGATGTGCGGTTTTTACCAATTTATTTTGTTTTGCACTTCCAGCTACTAACCTTTTACCGAGCCGCTGGTCATGCCTTCTACGATGTGTTTTTGCATAGTTACGAATATGAAGCAACTGGGCAGTATCAGAAGTACCCCATATGCCATAATGCTGTTCCATTTTGTGCCGTATTGGTTCATAAAAGTGTAAATCGCCGAAGTCATGGGGCGCATGGCTTCTTTTACATTAAAGGTCATAGAATAGGCCAAATCATTCCATGCAAAAACGAAGCTGAAACATGCTGCCGTAATTACTGTTGGCTTGCAGATAGGAAGCGCAATTTTAAAAAATGCGGAAAATGCATTGCATCCGTCTATTTTAGCAGCATCTTCCAATTCCTTGGGCATATTTAAAAAGCCCGGACGCAGCATGAGCACTACAAAAGGAATGGATATGGTCGCAGTGGATAATATCGGCGCAAAATAAGAGTTCAATATGCCCAATTTGGAAAAAATCAGGAATAAAGGGGTCAAAACAAGGGAAGCAGGGAGCATCTGGGTAATCAGGAAAATCAGGACAAAAATTTTCATCCCCCTTACCTTGTATCTTGCCAGTCCATAAGCCGCTGGCACAGATAAGCAAAGAGACAACGCCATAGAGCCAATAGCTATAATCACGGAATTTTTTAATGTGACAGACAGGCTTCCCAACTGTTCCTGATAAGCCTTGAAGGTAAACTGCTGCGGCCAGAGCGTAGGCGTACCCGCAAATATCTCATTGTCCAGCTTAAAGGAATTGACCACTATCCAATAAAGCGGGAACAGGAAAATACAGGCTACTATGACAGCTACTATATTCATTAATATATTTTTTTGTTTTGCATTAAAATGCTTCATACTCTTGCTCTCCTTTCTATGGTTTCCACCGCTTTACATCATTTCATCCCGGGAAATAGTCTTTAAATAAATCAGCGCTACAAGGAACAGGCAGATAAACAAAATGTTGGCTACTGCCGCCCCTTCCCCGAAATGGAAAAGCTGGAAGGACAGTTTATAAGAGTAAGTGGATAATACTTCCGTGGCATCTACAGGGCCGCCCCCTGTCATAACATATACTAAATCGAAAACTTTAAAGGTCAGGACAAAACCCAGCACAAGGACAGACATAATTGTAGGTTTTAAAAGAGGAACGGTAATCCGTACAAACTTCTGCCATCCCGTAGCCCCGTCGATAGAAGCCGCTTCATAAATATCCGTGGAAATATCATTTAACCCTGTGGTAAGAAGAAGCATGTTAAAAGGAATACCCACCCAGGAATTCGCAATAATCAGCCCCATCATCGCCGTATTCCCATTCAAAAGCCAGCCTATGGGCTGGTCTATGATATGCAGGCCCAACAGAATTGCGTTGATAATGCCATTCCCTTCCGCGAACATAAATTTAAATACTAAAGCCGTTACCGTTACCGGAAGCATCCAGCTAATAACGATAAAACCTCGGATAGGCTTGGAAAAAGTAAACTTCTTTGCAAAAAACATTGCAAACAAGAATCCCAGGGAGAACTGAATCACCAAGCATCCTACCGTATATACAAAGGTATGTGCCAAAGCTTTCCGGAAGGTCACATCCGCAAATACTGCCCGGTAATTGGCAAGCCCCAGAAAATCCCTTGCATCGCTCCCCAATGTCAACGCTGTCACATCCTGAAAGCTGACAATCCAGTTATATACAATGGGATATCCTATAAATATCAACATATAAACCACTGCAGGCACGATAAAAAGATATCCCAGCATCTGTTCTTTCCTATCTGTTTTATTTGAGCCCATTTGCTATCCTCCTATTCCAGTTCCGCAAGTTCCAGGTAACTTGCTGTTTCCAGTTCCACAAGAAATTTTAGCCAAAAAAACTCCACCACATCACAATCTCAATTATTGTCCATGCGATGGAGCTTTTCATCCATTATTTTGTTCTTATGATTATCCGTTTCCGGCAAATCGCCTTTGTTTCCGTTTCATCATGTTTATTTTTTATTTATGTACCTATTTCTGGCCAATAGCGTCTATCTTTGCCTGTGCATCCGCCATAGCTGTATCCACATCTTTCTGTCCTGTGAAAACTTCCTGCTGCGCTGTATAGATTGCTGCGGAAATCTCCGGCCAATCCGGTGAAGGTCCTCTGGACTGTGCATTAGGCATTACCTCTGCAAATACGGAGTTCAAAGGGTCGCCTTCAAACATTTCCTGAACGTTTACGTCTGCCCTGGGCGAGAAACGGCCAATCGATTTACAGATTTCCTGCGATTTTTCTTTGCTGGTAATCCATGTCAGGAAGGTCCAACTGGCTTCCATATTTGCCCCTGCGCAAATCGCTACATTTTCGCCGCCCAGTACCGATGCATAGTCCCCGTTATCTGCCTTCGGCACTTTTGCTACGCCATAGTCCAAATCCGGGGCATCGTTTGCCAGTCCTGAGAACTGCCAAGGCCCGTTAATCATCATAGCTGCCTGCCCTGCCGCAAACTGCTTTTCCGCATCTGCCTGTGTCCAGTTTACGCATTCCCTGCTCACATACCCTTTTTCAATCAGATTATACAGATATGTCATGGATTCTTTAGAGCCATCACTGGTCAGGTCCATCACGCTTCCGCCTGAAGACAGCAGCCACGGCATATACTGGAATGTACCTTCTTCGTTTCCGATTGCCGAAATAGCCAGTCCTTTACAACTATCCGTTGTCAGTTTTTCGCAGGCTGCTTCCAATTCAGACCATGTAGTGGGAATCTCCACTCCTGCTGCATCCAGCATTTCCTTATTGTAGAAAAGACCTAAGCAATTGTTCCCCCAGGGAAGCCCATATAATTTTCCGTCATAATAGCAGGAATTAATAGAGCCTTCCATGAAGTTAGCATCTTCCCAGGAATTGTACAAATCAGTAATATCCGCAAATACCCCCATGGAAGCATAAGAATTATGGTCCGGGTTATCCACCATACCGCAATCCGGCAATTCTCCTGATACTACTCCGATGGTATACTGCTTCATAAGCTCTTCCCTGGGCAAATATTGTGCATTTACATAAATCTCATCCTGGGAATTATTAAATTCATCTACAGCTTCGTTTACAAACTTCCCTTCCTTATCCTCGGACATGTAATGCCAGAACGTTATCTCCGTCCTACCCTCTGCCCCGGCGCTTTCTGCATTCGCAGTTTCCGTATTCGCGCTTTCCGCCTGCGATGCCTGCTCCTCCTGGACCGGTTGCGCTGCTGGTGCTTCTGCACTGCCCCCACAACCTATCAGTGTACCGGTTGCCATTGCCAATGCCGTCAATAATGCCAAACTTCTTTTCATATCTCATCCTCCTTTTTGTGATAATTTGATTATATCCGGAAGACATTTTGTAAGATATTCCAATATTTTAATAAAAGTGTATAAAATCCTACACTTTTATAATGTTTGTATTTTTATTGTTTCAGCAAAAGCCGGGGACAAAGTTTTACTTATTTTTCCTCTCGTCTATAGCGTATTGTTTGGCAGATACCCCTGTGTACTCTTTGAATACCTTAGAGAAATATTTCTGGTCGGGATATCCCACACTGCATGCCACTTCATAAATTTTCATATCCGTATTCAAAATCAGTTCCTTTGCCTTTTCCATTCGTATTTTTTTCAGATAATTAGAAAAAGTCATTCCTGTCTCTTTTGCAAAAAGATTGCTTAAATATTCCGGGGTTAAACGGAACTTGTCCGCAAAGCTATCAAGACCCAGACGCATACCATAGTTTTCTTCTATTACAGATACCATTTCCTTCACAGCTACCGAATACTCCTGCATCCTGGTATCCTCTGCCCGTTTTTCTTCCTGGTCTACCAGTTTCTTCAGCAATTCCTTCACATCGCTTATGGTTGCAGGCTTTAACAGATATTCTTTTACCCCCAGGCGTATTCCAGTTCGGGCATATTCAAAATCCGAATATCCGCTCAAAATTACAAAGACGCAATGAATCCCCATCTCTTTTATTTTTTCTATCATTTCCAGCCCGTTTATTTTAGGCATACGTATGTCCGTAATAACGATATCAGGCTCCATATCCCTGACCATTTTGATTCCCTCATAACCATTCTCCGCTTCCCCAATGACCCGGCATCCCATATCCACTTTGTTAATCAGGTTACTCAGCCCTTGCCTGATTCGGAATTCATCTTCCACGATTACTATCTTCTTCGTCATCTGCCACTCCTTCCTTCGCCGTCATCTTATGTCAGGTATCACTAACACAAATTCCGTGCCTCCCCCCCAATGGCTATTTACATCAATCTCCGCCATTTCCCCATAATAAATCCTCAGCCGATGCACCACATTGCTAATTCCAATATGTTTCCCGTCCAATGGTCCGCGTTCGCGTATTTCTTTTTTCAGTTCCTCAAGAATATCCTCCTTAATCCCACACCCATTATCTTTTATCCGTATTTCCAGCCTTTTGTCGGGCCGAACGAATGCGTTGACATCTATCATCCCCCCCTCTTTCACTTCTTCAAACGCGTGAAGGATGGTATTCTCTATAATAGGCTGTAGCAGCATCTTATAAATCGGGAAAGATAAGGCTTCTTCGGAAACATCATACCGGCAGTCAAACGAATTGTGAAATCTGTCTCTTTGCAGAAAAATATATTTTTTCAGCCAACTGATTTCCGCTTCCAGCACCACCATCATTTCTATATTGGATACACTATAGCGCAGAAGGCTTCCCAGCGTACCAAGCATATTGCTGATTTCTTCTTCGTCATGTTCTATTGCCCGCCAATTAATAGAGTCCAATGTGTTAAACAGGAAATGTGGGTTAATCTGCGCTTCCAATGCTTTTATTTCCGCGTGTTTCTGGCTGATAGCCGCCGCCTTTACCTCTTCATTCCTTTGCCTTAAAGTTTCCACCAATGAATTTACCCTTGCCGTCATAATATTGAACTGACGCACAATAACATATAATTCATCTTTCTCATCCACCTCCACATGAATCTGCTTGGCACCTGTCCCTTCATAATCATGGATACCCTGGGCAATCTTCTGGATTGTCTGAATGTATTTTAGGGAGACAAGATATACAATCAGGAAAAAGGCACAGGTAACTGCTGCCACTAAAATAATGACAGCCCATACCAGCTTGTAGATGTCCTTCCTGTAAACATCTTTGTCGATTACATTCACAATCGTCCATTCCGTTCCGCTTATTTTCCGGCTTTGCTCCGTTATTCTCTTAGCATCCCCATACGCCTCCTCCAAGTACTCCTTGTAGTTCCTGTTAATGTAAGGGTTTTCCACCCCAGCGAGAATCCTTTCCTCTTCATCTACGATAATCGTCACAACCCCATTTTCCCTGTTCACTTTCCTATAGTCTTCAAACAACAAAAACTTGTTTTCCAACGCAATAACAAGCACTCCACTTTGTTCCCTGGAGCGCAAGTTCTTTACCGGAAAGCCCATCAGGATTACATAGTCATCCTTGCCTTCCGTCAGGCTCTGATTGACCACTGCTATAAATGTGAGCTGTTGGTTCTTCTCAATTTTTTCATGAATGACCCGGCGCGCTTCCTCATCGGACCAGATATTTTCATTTGTGCTCCCATACCATTTGGAATATGTAGCATACCTCCCGTTATCCGCCAGAAAAGTAATCCCCCTGATTCCTTCGTGGGTGTACACGCTATTCTTCAATAAAGTTTCCATATGGTCTCTGTAAACCAGGACGGTTTTTTCATCCTCCGTATTTATTTTCTTCCCCAGTTCAATATACTCTTTATTGGACACCAGTTCGTACAGCACATCTTCATAAACATCCATACGCTCCTTTACCACCACTTCATGCTGAATCCCATTCTGTTCCACCAGGTTGTACGCGCTCTTCAGCAAATTATTATAATAGATTGCACTTACGGATAATGTGATAATCATTATCGGCAGCACCGATACAATCAGGTATACAATAACAACTTTCCTCTGTATGCTGGATTCCCTTCCAAAAATATGTGTTATATAATTGCTTACATGCTCTCCCATTTTCCCCTAGCTCCCTGCATTTTAATCATTTTATCATTTCTTTCCTGCCGCTACAATTATTCTTTTCCCTAAATAAACAATCGAGTAGGAGAATAACTTTTCCCCTACCCGATATGTGCCCCGTGCGCCGCATAGCGGCTTGTTCCCCCTGCAAATACCAACCTTTACAAATATGTTTTAAGTTTCATTTTTCAATCCCCTTCACTTTCAGACCTTCCAGTTCCCATATCTTCCCCCGCCGCATTATATACCGTCACCGTCTGGTACGGAATCTCTATGCCATTATTGCCGAACTCCCGAACAAGGGCAATCCTTATATCGCTGCATGCGCGGAAGCTGTCATCCAGATTTTCCGTCCATACAATCGTTTTGATTGTCACCCCATTAGGCGTAAATCCGCTGGCGCTCACCGAATTTTTTTCCGTATTCAACGTGAGTTCATGCTCCACGCAGATTTTCCGCATAATGCCAATTGCCTTCTCAATATCCGACTGGTAGGAAATCTCCACCTCTACATAATTGCCGATATTTTCTGTAAAGTTGGTATTGATGATAACCGCCGAATCCATAACGGAATTGGGTACGATACAGCTTTCCCCATTGAACTGGTAAATTACCGTATGCCGTATGGTCACATCCTTCACAATCCCTTCTGCAATTACCGTACCCCCCTGGATAACCCTAATCTTTTCATCCACATTATAGGGCTTTGATGCCGATATCATAATGCCGCTTATCACATTGGACAAAGCCTGCTGAGCTGCAAAGGTGGCTATCGCTACAATCAGGGAGCCGCTCTGTAGCAGCACCTTGCTGACATCCTTGGTAAATTCAAATTGTTGCGCCAAAGTATAAATGACGATAACATCAATTATAATATTCACCATACTTTTGGAAAACCGCAGATGAACCGCTTTGTTTTTTGTCCTCTTGGAAATATATCTGTAAATCAGATTTACAACACTGTTTAAAAGGAATGCAATTCCGACAAAAATCCCTGCCGTCATCAAAAAGCCCATGCCGCTACCCCCATCCTTATTCTATAAACTCCCGAAACCGCTCTGCACCTGATTTTGCAGAAAGATTCCGGGAGTCCGTTTCCCCTTTACCGAATGAAATTTGTCCGTATAGAAGCCTCTTTCCCCGGAAGCCCATATTTCTCTTTTCCAAGGGCAATGCTCTTCATAAGGAAGGTCATGTTTTTCGTCAATGTCCGCATAATCTGCAGCCCTTCTTCATCCTGTACGGCTTCCCCCGGCGCTGCCCCATGGATGCTGTTCCAATACTGTCCTGATGCTACGGGCATGCCCGAAATCGTAAAAAATTTATTTAACTCATCAAATGTAGAGGACAGCCCGCCCCGGCGTGCAGAAACCACGCTTGCCCCCACTTTCATCGTCTTATCAAATGGCGTACTGTAGAATAACCGCGTCAGCAAAGCCACAAGGGTGGCATTGGCCGATGCATAATACACCGGGCTTCCCACCACCAGGCCATCACACTCCTGGAATTTAGGCGCAATCTCGTTCACCGCATCCTCGAAAACACATTTTCCTTGCCTGCCGCAGCCGCCACAGGCAATGCATCCCCGAATGTCCTTATTGCCAATATGTACGATTTCCGTTTCAATACCTTCCTGCCGGAAAACCTTCTCCATTTCCTTTAGCGCAACTGACGTATTCCCATTCGCCCGGGGGCTTCCATTTAACATTAAGACTTTCATTCTTCCTCCCTTTCCGTATGGCCCAAGTGCATTCACTTTGCTGAAATAGCCCGGCTTTTGCCAAGGCCATGCGCATGCTTTGTTCTAATATAATTATTCATATGCATTTACAAGTCCATGTTAGCACAAAAAAATGCGCACAGCAATGGCATCCGCTAAATATCCACGGAAATCAGTTTTCATGGGCAGCGCAGCGGGCAGGGCGTTTGGCCCATGCAGTGTTCTGTTTTGCGGCTAAGATTAAAAGCAGATTTCACTAATGAAATGGATATAGGGGTTGGAGACTGCCGGGGCGGAAGCTGTGGGCATCCATGCCCATGCTTCCTAAAACCGCCGTCCATGGCGGTTTTTCCCTGGGTATGAACCATTTCATAAGTGAAATCGCTGCTTTTTATCAATAGCCTTAAAACGGAACACTGCATGGGCCAAACGCCCTGCCCGCTGCGCCGCCCATGAAAATTAATTTCCGTGCTAAATATCCAGCTCATATTTTTCTATATCCATCCGCATCATACCCTCTGCAAAAAATGATATACCGTCTGCCGCCTGTTCCGTATATATAATAGCCGTCAAAACATGCTCTCCATCATTTACAAAGACCTCCGCACTAAACCTATCCAATATAATCCTCAGCTTTAACTTCCCGCCTTCGCTTCTCACCAAACTCCTTCTTTGGTGGATAATAGCCCTTCTCGAGCCCGAAAATTTTCTGTCAATTTTCAGGATGGAATCCTCCGGATGGAAGCTGAGGGATGTCTGGAACTGTTCGTTCTGGGCAAACCTCACAGCAAATTTCCGGTATGTATTCTGTCCATCCTCTGGCCGGAGAGTCAATTCCATGTCCACCCGCCTTCCTTTCATCCCTTCCAGGCAAACAGTTCCGGAAATCGGCACATCCCGGTAAACAATCTTATTCCTCCTTAAATTTTCCAGTTCTTTTATCGGCTTCTGATATAGCCTCCCCTCCCTCACCGACAATTCCCGCGGAAGGCTCATCTGCCCAAACCATAAAATATTCTGCGCCCTGAAATCACATGTATCCCAATTCTGCATCCAGCCTATCATGATGCGGCGTCCATCCGGCGTCAATATCGTCTGAGGGGCATAAAAGTCTATGCCATAATCAATGGATTGATTATATTGTTCCGTAAAGACATTTCCGTCTTCATCGAAATCCCCTATCAGGCACAATGTTCCATTCCCATTGTGATATTCAAACCCCACAGGGAGCATATCCATAGGGCTGGTCAGCAAAAGCCATTTCCCGTCCAGTTTAAAAAAATCAGGGCACTCCCACATCCTGCCGAATCGGTTGCCATTTTCGATAAGTACTTTTTCATACTTCCATGCAAAGCCATCCTGGCTGGTAAACAGCAAAATTTGTCCGCTGCCATCCGCCGCCCGGTTACCGATTACGCAGCAATAGCTTCCGTCTTCCTTCCTCCACATTTTCGGGTCCCGAAAATCATATTTGCTTCCTCCTTCCGGCAATGCATCAGAATTTATTACAGGATTTTTCCCATACTTTTCATAGTCAATGCCATCCCCTACTGCCAGACATTGCGTCTGTATTTCCCGGGTTTCACCGTTTATAAGATGCTCCTTCACCACTCCCGTATACATCAAAAGCTGCCTGCCGTCATCCAAAGTAACGGCACTTCCCGAAAAGCACCCATCCTTGTCATAAAGCTCATCCGGTGCCAAAGCCGCCGGAAGATATTCCCAATGCAGAAGGTCTTTGCTCACCGCATGCCCCCAATGCATAGGCCCCCAATGGGAATCATAGGGATGGTACTGATAAAACATATGATACTTCCCATCATAATAGGAAAAACCATTTGGGTCATTCATCCATCCTGTCCGCGCCGACAGGTGAAATGCCGGCCGCTCCTGCGTGGATATCATTTTTTCCATATTTTCTTCGTACTTCCGTGCATCCCGTAATACCTGGCTATTCATGTTCACATTAACCTCCATATCGCTTCCTTACAGCAGCTCAAATAAAAACAAAAATATCTGAACCACAGCCTGTATAATCTGAGACATACGCTCATATCTAACTTTTAATTTTTCTTTCCCCTATATTCTTCCGGCGTAACCCCATATAACTTTTTAAAATATTGTATAAACCGGGAAACATCATTATATCCCGAAAGCATAGCCACATCGCTGATTTTCAGCCAGTCGCTTTCCAGCAGTTCTTTTGCTTTCCTCATGCGGAATTCCATTAAATAACTGGAAAACGTCTGCCCTGTTTCATTTTTAAAAAGCCTGCTCAAATAACTGCTGTTCATAAAGTATTTATGCTCTGCCAATTCCCCAATGGAAATGTTGTTCTGATAATTTTGTGCAACATACGCTAAAATTTCCGTTACAATATAATGGTACTTTTTCCCTTCCTGCTCCTCGCACATTGTCCTTACAATATTCAGCACATAGTCCTCCACCTCGGAAAGCGTATGATAGCGGTATAAATCTGTACGGTAAGAAAAAAGCATATACCCGGGATTCCCATTATCCGCATGGCCGCCAATCCTGCAAAAAAGCCTGTAAAGAAGATTGAAAATACCGCTGATTGTCACATATAGGGTATATGCATTATTACAGCTTTCCATCAGTTCCTTCGTGATTTTCTCCGCCTGCCAGCACCGCCTGTCTACAATGGCTTCTTCCAGCATTTGTTCCTTCTCTTTACCAAGCAGATTTTCCGGCTTAAAATCAGCCGCAAACTCAAACACCTTCTTCCAGCCTTCCACCAGCCTTTGGTTTATTGCATATACCGCTTCCTGGTAGGCTTTAGAACAATGCTCTATTTGCGTATAGCCCAAACTCACCCCCACAGTCAATTCTCCGAGCCCCAAAATATCTGCATGCAGGACAAAACTTTTCAGGCTTCCAATAATTTCTTCCTTTTCCCCAAAAAGAATTAGCACATTCTCTTCAAACCGGTTAAAGTAAAACCATTCCCCCTGGAACTGCTGCCCAAGTTTCTGCAAAAGCCTTTCTGCCTCCTGGGTTTCCGACCATCCCCCCTCACCTCTGCCCTGTATGACGGCAAGGCGGAAAACCTTCCCTTGGTTCTTCCGAAAGGATGGCTCCAAAAACATTTTTCTCCAACCCTCATGGGCTGAAATTTCCTCTATACTCAGAAATTTCAGCGTCCTCTTTATCATCATCTTCTGCATCTTCTCTTCATATTTCTTTTGCCCTCTGCTGATTTTTTCCAATGCTTCCCTCAATTCTTCCTTCTGCACCGGTTTTACCAGATAATTGCTTACTCCAAAGCTAATCGCTTTCCTTGCATATTCAAATTCATTATATCCCGACACAATGATAACTTCTATCTGTGATTCTTGTTCAAATAAATACTGAGCCAGATGCAGCCCATCCATCTCCGGCATTTTTACATCCGTCAGCACCACATCTACTTCATCCGGATGTTCTTCCAGATATTCCAGTACCTGTATACCATTCTCAAAATCGCCCATAATCTCTGCCTCCGGGCTTGCCTGAAGCACTTTTTTGGCCATGGCTTTCCGGGCATAGTATTCATCGTCTGCAATTAGAATCCTCAAAGTTTTTCCTCCTCTTTTTCCTGCCCCGTCACAGTTCAAACTTTTTCCCGGTTTTCCTGTCTTTCCATTTTATGTATCCTTATTTGAATTTCCGTATATTTTCCCTCCTCGCTCCTTATCTGTATCCCGCATTCTTTGCCATATAGATTCTTAATTCTCGCATTTACATTCCTGAGCCCTATCCCCTTATCCACATTGTTTACCAGTGTTCCTGTATCCGTCCTGGCCAATTCCCTGTTCAATGCTTCCACTTGCCCTTCTTTCATCCCCACACCGTTATCCCTCAGCCGGAATATAATATCCCCCTTATCCTCCTGTGCAGTCAGGCTGATTATATTAACCTCTTTCATTTTCCCAAATGCATGCTGGAGAGAATTCTCCGCCAATGGCTGAAGCAGGAATTTGAGCATCTTCCTGTCCTCCACCCCTGGCGCAATCCTGTATTCAAATTGGTATTTACCCGGAAAACGTATCGCCTGGATTTCCAGATAATTTTTTACATGCAGGACTTCTTTTCTCACCGGCACAATGTCATCCCCCTTAATGTTGTACTGGAACATGCCCGACAGGTTATCCGCAATCTTTACTATTTCCTCAATGTCCGACAATGCGGCAATCGAGCTGATTGTATTTAATGTATTATAGAGGAAATGGGGATTAATCTGGAACTGCAGCATTTTTAGTTCTGTCTGTTTCTGGTTAATCTGATAAATATATATTTTTTCAATGCTGTCATTAATCCGCTTCCCCATTTCGTTGTAGCTTTTAAAAAGCAGTCCCATCTCATCCTGCCAACCGTATTTTTCCTGCTCCAGCAAATTCACCTTTCCCTTGTCTACCTCCCCCATGGCCTTTGCCAGAACCATAACCGGGCGGCTAATCTGCCCTGCCAGGTAAACCCCCAGAAAAACGGCGGTAATCAGCAGCATAATCATCGCACTGAAAATCCCCACCATATTCTTCCAACTCAACGCATAAATATCCGACAAAGGCATCCATGCCACAATCTGCCAGTCCGTTGTATCATTCCGCACACTGGCTGCCAGACATTTTTTCCCCCGCATGGTAAATTCCCCGGCCTTTGTTCCATTGCTTTTCAGAAATTCCTTGATTCCCTCTCTTTCCGAGTCATCCATCTGTTCCCAGAACCCTTCTTCCAAACCTTCGGAGTCATAAATCACTTCCTGGTTTCCGTCAAAAATCAACAGCTTGGTTCGGGAAGTTTTCGATTCTGCCAGACGGTCCAGCATCTGCCGGATATTTGAAAAATTCAAATCAATATATAAAGTTCCTATATAATTTTCCTGATTGATATCATACATTTTGCTGATACTGGTTACCATTTCAAAAGGCAGTAAATATATTTCTTCCTGGTAAATCCCTGTATAATATACTTTGTTTTTATCTGTCCAGTCCTGCGCTTTATCAATTTCTTTCATCTTCTCCAGATATGCATCATTGTTTGTCTGGACATTAGAATACACATCTCCATATTCGTTCACGATTGTCGCCCGCACAACATACTGGTTCATATTTGTCATATGATTTAATGCCCGCTCAATATAATCATTTTCATCCAGCAGCTCCTCCATAGATTTCTCCTTCATGGAGCGGCGAAGCATATGTTTAATCTTATCATCAATAAAATGAAGAAAACGGATTCTGTCCATATTGGACACAATCACGTCCGTACTCATACTTACCTGTTCTCCAAACTGATACATATAACTGTAATTTTCTTTTTTGGCACTTTCCATGCTTTTTAGAATGTATATCGCTATCAAAAGACAGGAAATGCCGATGAACAGGATATAAGAACTGAGTATCTTTTTTTTAAAAGACATTTTCTTAATATAATCCAGCATCGGCATCTCCCTATCTATTTGTATTGTATTTCATTTGTTCTTTCAGTCTTCTGCCTCTGTGTCCCCTTCAGAATACTGCAGGCTCTATTATGATTTTACAGCCCCTGCCGTCAGTCCTTCCACAATATTCTTCTGTGCCAGGATATATGCAATCAAACCGGTACCATAGCAATCAGGTAAGACGCAAACGCCATATTATAATCGAAGGAATACTGTGATTTAAAATTGTACTGGAACAACGGCAATGTCCAAGTATCCGGAAGCTTATTCAATATCATCAAAGGCATCTGGAAATCATTCCACACCCATAACGCATTCAATACAAGAACAGTAGATGTCATAGGCTTTAATAAAGGCAGGACCACTTTCACGTATGCCTGGATTGTTGTGCAACCGTCAATATAAGCCGCTTCTTCCAAATCTACCGGCACATTCTGAATATAGTTTACCAGAAGGAAGACCCCTTGCATAGCCGCATATGTTACATGAAGCAAAATCAGCCCAAATTTGTTTGACATCCCCAAGCCTCCCATAAACTGCACCAAGGGAACCATAATAACCTGGAAAGGCACAAACATCCCTAAAACAATGAATCCAAAAATAAATTTATAATATACATGCCTCTTCATATTACGGGCGATTGCATAGGAAATCATTGTTACCAGAACATAAATTAAAATCAAAGAGCTTACTGTAACCACTACCGAATTCATAAAATATTTAAAATATCCGGCCTTTGCAAATACTGTTTTAAAATTTTCCAAGTATAAGCTTTTCGGGAAGGAAAAGAAATTCTGTGCCGACTCCTGTGGTGTCTTAAATGCCGTAATCAAGGTTACGTAAAACGGGAGAAGGATTATAATGGCCCCTGCTGCCGCTATCAGGTAAGACACTGCCCTGCTCGCTATATGTCTGCTTTTCGCCATATCAATCACCCACTTTCCTGCTGTTGGACATACGCATGGTCACTATCGATACCAATGCAATAATAACAAATAAAATCATGGATTCTGCTACGGAATATCCGAATTTGCCTTCCTGCATCGCGTGATTATAAATCAATATCCCCACCGACTCCGTAGACTGCATCGGTCCGCCGTCCGTCATTGCCTTAATATAATCAAAGGTAGTCAACCCGCCTTTTACACATGTAACAATCACCATATTCAATACCGGAATCAGATACGGAATCGTAATACATTTAAATTTTTCCCAGGCTGTCGCCCCATCAATTGAAGCCGCCTCGTATAAGTCTACCGGCACACTTTGAAGCCCTGCAATCAACAGCACAATCGGAGTTGCACACCCTTGCCACAGATTGACAATAAGAATTGCGTACATTGCCAGCTTCGGGCTTCCCAGCCAACTGGACTGGAAAAGCCCCCAGCCTGTAGCTTCTCCAATCGCCGGAATCATCCGATAAAATAATTCATTCCATATCAAGCCTACCGTTACCAAGCTCAAAATAGCGGGGAGGAAGTAAATTGAGCGGAAAAAACCTCTCGCTTTGATTTTCTGGTTTAAAACCACAGCAACAATCAATGATATGACTACTGTTGCCACAGTCAACAAAAAAGTATACTTAAAATTAAACACCAGCGCATTCCTGAAACGCTCATCCTGAAAAATTTTTATGTAGTTTTGGACTCCAATAAAATTGTAGTCGGCGCTTGTTCCCGACCAGTCCGTAAAGCTGTTTTTCATCCCCATTAGCAACGGCACTATAAAAAACACGCAATACATAATGAGAATCGGAAGCGTAAACAGAAATAGCACCTGGTTTCTTTGCACTAATTTTGTCTTCTTCATTTTTTTCTCCATTCCTCTGCGGCTTTATATTATCTACAATTACTCACCACCATATAACTCCAGAAATTCATCTTTATTTTCTGCAAATACCTCTGACAGCTTAGTCAGGAAAGAGTTTACGTCCTCCCCGCCTTCCGGCACTATCACCTTTTGAATTGTATTCTGCCTTTCATCGGATACAGCCTTTGGCAGCGCTGTAGCCTGCAAAGCACCATTTCCGCCCGCTACCAAATCCACGATTTCCTGCGCATCCGGAATATTGGCGTTCACATCCTTCATACAAGGAAGAGAGTAATCATTATCCACATACAGTTGCACCATTTCTTTGGAAGCTGCGAATTCCACAAATTTCTTTGCGGCATCCGCATTGGCACATTTTGCCGAAATGGCCAGGTTTACATCTATCCCCATGCTTACCTTTGTATCTCCGCTATTGCTGGGGAAAGAGAACATCCCAATATTCATCTCGGGATTAGCCTTTTTAATAGACGGCAGCGCCCAGATTCCTTGCATGAACATACATGATTTTCCGGTAGCAAAATCGCTGATGGCCTGGTCATAGCCAAGCGCTAAAGTATCCCCCTGCCCGTACTGGCGTATATCAATCACTTTCTGCAATGTTTCTACAAACAAGGCATCATCCTGGAAAGTAGTCGCCCCATTTGCAATATCCATATAAACCGGTTTTCTGTCCCCTCTGGCCGAGCCGTCGATATTGTCTTCCCAGCACTGCACCAATGTCCAGGAGTCCTTATCCGGGAAAAGGAAAGGCGTTTCCCCATCCGCCTGCATTTTTTGTGCCAGCGCTATCAATTCATCATATGTTTTAGGCACTGTGTAGCCTTTTTCTTCAAATTTATCTTTGTTATAGTAAACCCCGCTGAAATTCGCCGAAATAGGAACCACGTAATTTTTCCCTTTGAACTTAATCGCTTCCTGATAATTGTCCACCACCTGATTCAGGCACTCCATCCCTGTTAAATCCAGGAAATGCCCTTCCTTCATAAACTGCATTGTATTGGAGTCCTGCATACCGCCTACCTGGATAATATCCGGCAAATCCCCTGTAGCAGCACGAGACATTAATACGCTGGTGGAATCAGGAACAATATTCTGGGTCACTACGATTTCATCCTGGCTGGCATTGAATTCGGCAATAATCTTGTCAAAGGTATCCGCCGCCTCCCTCTTCTGAGTAAAAAATTCCAGTTCAATTTTCCCCGAATTCCCTTCAGCGCTTTCTCCCCCTTGGCCTCCTCCCGAGCTGCCGCACCCTGCAAGCAACCCTGTTGCCAATATTGCACTTATCAGCAAAGCCGTTACTTTTTTTGCTCTCATTGTTCTTTCCTCCTTGTTTTTCGCATTTAGTAATTAAATTATAAAAAAAAGACGCAGTTTCGTATATGCGCCTTTCTACTTTTTCATATGCAGGTTTTTACAAATGCGGATGAGGATATGCAGATTTTTACAAACCTATTTTTTGCAACCATTTTTTCTGGACAAAATCTGCTTCGCAAAATTATAAAGTTCCTGGCTTACCTCCTCGTACAGCCGAACATCCTCCACCAAATCTTCCCTGAAATCCGGATGAGCTACTTCTATCAATGCCTGGGCGCATTTTCACAGCGTCTTTCCCCACAAATGAACAATACCGCGCCCTGTCATAACATAATCCACATTAATTCTTGAAATGGTAACTGCCACACCTTCATCAAGAAAAGGAACTATCTTGGACATCTTACCTTTTCCTGCCATAGAGCCAATTGCGTTAACCATCCATCCTATTTTCAAGATATCTCCTCTGCTTTATCGTCAAAACTTAATAGCCACTTTAAAATCCCCATATTTCCCAGTAGCATACTCAAAGGCATTTTCCCATTCTTCAATGGGGAACACCCTGGATACCACTCCATCGGTCTTCAAATTACCGTTTCCAATATTTTCTATCACAAAAGGGTAACAATAAGGGCTTAAATGAGACCCTAAAATATCCAGTTCTTTCCTGTCACCGATGATGGACCAGTCAACAGTGGTCGGCTCGCCAAATACACTGAACTCCACAAACCTCCCCAGCTTGCGAATCATGCTTAATCCCTGCTGCACACTGGAAGGATGGCCGGTTGCTTCGATATAAATATCACATCCATATCCGTCCGTCATCTCCATTACTTTCCCAATCACATCCTCTTTTCCGGGATTCATAACCAGGTCAGCCCCGAACTCTTTCGCTTTCTCCAAACGGTTATCCACCATATCCAGCACAATCAGTTTGGCCGGGTTCTGCATCCTGGCATAAGTTACCATGCCCAGGCCCAATGTACCTGCCCCTGAAATTACCACAATATCTTCATTCCGTATCTGTGCCCTATCCACAGCGTGTTTGGAACAGCCATAGGGTTCGATTAGCAGCGCTTCCTCCAATGTCATATCCTCCGGCACGCAAGAAATCACCGCGGTCTTGGGATAACGCACATATTCGGCCATTCCTCCATTATTTCCTTTTTGGAAACCGAAAATAGCGTGAGGCTGGCACATCCAGTAACGCCCGCTCTTACAGAAACGGCATTCCCCACAGGGGACAATCTGGTCAGCCGTAATCCTTTGGCCAATTTCAAACCCCTTTACATTTTCCCCCATCTCTACGATATGCCCTACAAATTCATGGCCAGGTATAAAAGGAGGCTCTACCCATGCAGGCTGCACCTCATCCCCCCAGAACATGGCCGCCCCATGGTTGCATTTCAAATCCCCGGCACAAACCCCACAGCCTTCCGTCTTAATAATAATATCATCCGGCCCGCATTTCGGTGTGGGATAATTCAGTTCCAGCTTGTAATCCCCTTTCCCATATGCCACTAACGCTTTCATTGTTTCCGGTACATTTCCCATAGTCATGCCCTCCTCTTTTCTATTTTAATTGTATATTCACTGCTGCTTATGAGATATTTTGTCATCCTGTTTTGTTAATCAGTTTTGCATATCTGTATTATATATCCGTTTGGCATTCCTGTCAATAAGGAGAGTTAAAAAGTTGGTTCACCTATAAAAATTTCACAACAAAATAACTGCCATAAATGGCGAAACTCTACAACATAATATCATATGCATTTCCTTCATATGGCAAATATTGTATATTCCGCTTTTATGGCAGTCTATTCAATGTGCTGGCAATCATTATAAAGTTTTCCAGAATTCGTGTACAAACGGCAAGGCGCTCCCCAGCGCCAGGGCGTCTTTTTTTACTTTACATACCCTAAGGTAATCCGCGTTATCCTCAAACGTATTCCTCTCCGCCGCCAGCCTTTTCAACTCATCCATGTATTTCTCCAGATGCGCGCCCACATAGCCGCCAAGGATTACTTTGCAGTCAAAAAGCATCCTGATATTATTAACAGCAATGGAAAGGTAATGCAGATATTCCTTCCATATTTCCCTGCATTTTTCATCCCCTTCATCAAGCTGCTGGAAAAACATGGCCAAATCCCCTTCGTACTGCCCCGATAAGAGCGTGGCATTACAATACACCTCAAAGCAGCCCTGCTGCCCACAGTAACACTCCCCTCCGCCTGGCAGCACTGTCATATGCCCGATTTCCCCGCTTCTGGGGCTTTCCCCTTTGTATACTTTGTGGTCGATTAAAATTGAGCCGCCGATATTATTGCTTAAGCTAATATAAAATGCATCCGTCAATTCTTCGCTTTGGGAAATTTCCGCATATCCCCCCGCATCCGCATCGTTATACAATCTGCACGAATACGGAATATATTTTCCCAGTTCTTCCGCCGTCATCCCCGTAAACTTAAGAATCTCCCCATAGAAAACCTTCTTCTGGTCTTCGGTAATCAGCCCCGGAACGGCAATGCCAACCCCCATCACCGCATCATTTTCAATATCACTGGCTTTTACCGCTTCCTCCACCAGCCTTCCCAATTCCCTTTTATAACTATCTTCCTGGGAAAAAGCAAGGCGCACCCTTTTTTCATATATCAAATCGCCATTTAAATCTATAACAATTACTGTAATGTGGTTCTTCGTCAAGTCAATCCCTACTGCCACCCGGTTCTTTTTAAGAATGGAAAATGCCTTTGCCCGCCTTCCGCCGGTATGCCCGAAAGTACCGCTTTCATAAATCAGCCCCATTCCTAATAATTCATCCACATTCTGCTTAATTGTGGGCCTGCTCAACTGAAGTTCATAAGAAAGGGCCGAACTGGAAATACTGCCGGCCTCACGGATTTTATTAAAAACCCGATTCCTGTTCTCATATTTTAAATCCAAGTAAATATTTGATTCCTTTTGCATATCTGTTCCCTATTTTTTAACAGCTCTGATGCCTTCCCTGTCCTCTGCTACTTTATTTCGTATGTACATATTCCACAAATTATATATGTATTTTGACAAAGTAATTATACTATCTGTTTTATCATTATGCAATTATACAATTCAAAAATTATCCCCCTTATTCATGAATCTCTATCGGAAGCCCATCCGGGTCATGGAAAAATGTCATTTTTTTCCCTGTAAAATCATCCATTCTTATAGGTTCTGTTTCGATACCTTTTTCCCCCAGCCATTTTACCGTTTTTTCCACATCTTCCACATAAAACGCTATGTGCCGAAGCCCCAACGCTTCGGGATAGCTAAGCCTTTCCGGACAGTTTTTTATAATAAATAATTCAATTTCCTCATCCCCACATTTTAAATCGATTTTGTAATCATCCCGCTCTTTTCTGTAGTTCTCCCGCACCACTTCAAATCCCAGCAAATCCACATAAAAATGCCTGGATTTTTCATAACTGCTCCCTATAATCGCAACATGGTGTATTTTTTCAAATTTCATAGCTTCCTCCTTTTTATTTATTCGTTTTGTATTTACCTATATTAGTTTACTACTAATAAATTTCTTTAAGCAATATTTTTTATTATAGAATTTTCATAGGCAGTACAGCAGGCAGAGTGTTTGGCCCATAAAAATTGATTTCCGTACCCCATCCAGCAAAAACATTGTATTCAATAAAAATATCAGCTATACTAAAAGCAATAAACGAGATAAATGTACTACGCCGCATTCGCCAAAATATTCACCCGGTATTCCTTACCTGGCTCATTCACAGCCCCTTGGCGCATTGTCCGCGTAAATAAGAGCGCACACGTCCATATTTGCATTACATAGCCACCCAGCAAGGCTGAGTTATAAAACCGTGTGCAAATGGAGGTAAAAATGTACATAGGAGATTTACATATCCACTCCAGATATTCCAGGGCAACTAGCAAAGATTGTACGCCGGAATATCTGGATATGTGGGCACGGAAAAAAGGAATTGATATTATAGGAACAGGAGATTTTACCCATCCAGCCTGGAGGGAAGAGCTGGCGGAAAAGCTGGAGCCGGCGGAGGATGGCCTGTATGTGCTGAAAAAGGAATACCGGTTGGATGGGGCGTCCGGACACCAGCCTCGTTTTGTGGTAACCGGGGAAATCAGCTCCATCTATAAAAAAGGCGACCGGGTCAGGAAGGTGCACAGCCTTTTGCTCCTGCCTGGGCTGGAAGCGGCGGAGATACTTGCAAGACGGCTGGAACTAATCGGCAATATCCATTCCGACGGCCGGCCCATTCTTGGGCTTCCCTGCCATGATTTACTGGAAATTATGCTGGAGTCCTGCCCTACAGGGATTTATATACCCGCCCATATCTGGACGCCGCATTTTTCTTTGTTCGGCGCTTTTTCAGGATTCGACAAAATTGAAGACTGTTTTGAGGATTTAACGCCTCATATCCATGCCCTGGAAACGGGGCTTTCCTCCGACCCGCCCATGAACTGGCGGGTGAGTGCGCTGGACCGGTTTAACCTCATTTCCAATTCCGATGCCCACTCACCAGCCAAACTGGGCAGAGAAGCAAATTTATTTGACATAGAGCTTTCCTATCAAGGGCTTTCTGATGCCATCCAAAAAGGAAAAGGGCTGGCAGGCACAATAGAATTTTACCCGGAAGAGGGAAAATACCATTTTGACGGGCATAGGAAATGTGGGCTATGCATCAGCCCCTCCGAGACAGCAAAATATGGGAACAAATGTCCGGCATGTGGGAAGAAAATCACCATTGGCGTCCTAAACCGGGTAGAACAACTGGCAGACCGTGGAGAAGATTTTGTCCCGCCAACAGGCCGTCCTTTTGAAAGCATAGTTCCCCTCTTAGAGGTAATTGCCGCATCCAAAGGAATTTCCCCTACAGGAAAAAAAGCCGTAGAACAATATGAACATATGACGAAAGTTCTTGGCCCTGAATTTACTATTTTGCGCCAGATACCTGTGGAAGATATCCGGAAAATAGCCGGGCCTCTTATCGCGGAAGGAATTAGCAGGCTACGTCGAGGCCATGTAATGCGCACCCCCGGCTTTGATGGTGAATACGGAAAAATTGGCCTTCTGACCCCGGAAGACATCAGCAGCCTGGAAGGCCAAATCTCCCTTTTTACATCCGCTGAACTGCAAGAGCTAGGCAAAACGCAAATGGCCAGGGAAAATCAGGCGAAAATGAAGGAAAACGCAGTTGACACTTTTACGCCACACCTTCAAAGCAAAAATGAGGAGGCACATCCCGTTCATGCCTTAAATGTACGGCAACGGGCAGACTCATCTTCCTCCCATGCACCCAATTTGCAGCGTCAGGAAACTGCATGCCTTTTCCATGCGCTCAATTTGCAGCAACAGGCAGCCGTAGAACGAACCGGCCGCTGTATAGCGGTAATTGCCGGCCCTGGCGCCGGGAAGACAAGGACACTGGTTGAACGGCTGCATCATCTTTTAAAAGTACGGGAAATTCCGCCGGAGGAAATCACTGCCGTCACCTTCACCAACAAAGCGGCTGATGAAATGCTTTCCAGAATGCATGGAGCAGATACATGGGGAAAACAGGAGGGCAAAACTCGGAAAGCAGAGGAAAAGACCTCTGTACAGATTGGAACATTCCATGCCATCTGCAATCGTTTCCTGGAAAGCACAGGGCTTTCTTTTATGGTAGCAGATAACGGGCTGCAAACGGAATTGGCCGAAAAAGCCCTTGCAGAATTTGAGAAAAAAGCTTCCCCCTCCGGCTTTCTAAGGGAGCTTTCCCTCATCAAAAATGGCCTTACGGAAGCTGACGAAAAGAACAGGAGAGTATATGAATTTTATCAAAAGCTGCTGCGGGAAGCCGGGGCTCTTGACTATGATGACCTTCTTCTCGAAACATTAAAACTTTTAGAAGGCATTCCTGAAGGTGCGCCGGAAAGGAAATGTTTTTCCTATCTCCTTATTGATGAATTTCAGGATATCAATCCGCTTCAGTATCGGCTTGTAAAAGAATGGGGCTGTGGTGGGCGGGAATTATTTGTCATCGGAGACCCTGACCAGTCTATCTATGGTTTTCGTGGCTGCAATCCTGAAATTTTCCTGCGCCTGTCCGAAGAATATCCGGGTTCTGTTACTATCCGCCTGGAAGAAAATTACCGTTCCGCGCCAGATATCCTGCAGGCCGCCCTTAGTGTAATCTCCCATAACAAGGGAAACAGGCGCAGGATGACCACGCATAAAATGCACAGGCATCCCATCCGCGTTGTATCGGCAGCGGATGAACGAAGGGAAGCTATTTTCGTAGCCAAAGAAATCAATCGGCAGATTGGCGGTATTGATATGCTGGATACGGAAGAAAATGAAACCGAAACTGGCAGCCCATGCCGGGGGTTTTCGGATATTGTTGTGCTTTACCGAACCCACAGGCAAGCAGCTTTGCTGGAAAAATGCCTTAGACAGGAAGGGATTCCCTATCAAGTGGCCGGGCGGGAAGATTTTCTAACCGACCGGGAAATACGGACAACGCTGTATTTCTTTTACCATGTTCTATACCCCCAGGAAAAAGCGGCGGCGGAATTATGCCGCAGACTGCTTTTTCATTGGCTGAAAGAAGCACCTGAAGAGCAGTTTTCCCATCTTACCGAGAAATATCGGAAAAAGGTAAAGAAAAGCCGCCCCATAAAGCTACTTGAAGAGTGGTTTGGCGAGATTTCCTTTGAAAACGAAGATGCCATGAAGAAGCTGGCAAATATGTCCGTTCTTTATCCCACAATGGAGGCATTTCTCCATACTCTTTCCTTTGGTGAAGACGGGGATGTGAGACGAAGCGGAGGAAGAATGTTCACTGCAGATGCTGTGACATTAATGACTCTGCATGGCTCCAAGGGACTGGAATTTCCACTTGTCTTTCTTTACGGAATAGACAAAGGGCATCTCCCCCTGGAATTTAGCAGCACGGACAAAGCTGCTTCCATAGAAGAAGAACGCCGCCTATGCTATGTGGGTATGACCCGGGCAGAGGAGGAGCTTATTCTTGTTTGTGGACCAAACCCTTCCCAATTCCTGAAAGAAATACCGGAACAATATATCAGGCAGGAGCACCCGGCACAGCCTGAAGAAGCGGCAGAAACGGCTGTCCAGATAAGTTTGTTTGAATTTATGTAAATCATGGGGGGAATTGCAGGAAAGCAGATTGTTTAGAATTTTATATTACCTATTGGAATTCGGGTGTCAAAAGTTAGACACCATTTTGAACAAACACAAGGCAATCTTTTAAATTAGTTTACAAAGATAAGATGTGGTAGATGTTGGGTATAGGTTATTTAATTTGCTGGACACACGGCTTTTACAAAAACACGAAGCTGCAAAAGAACATCATGAAGGAGAAGAAAGATATGAACATTAAAAAAGAACTTGAAAAGAAAGCAGGTATAGCAAATGGTATATATCTAAATGACACTGATATTGACCCACTTACAATAAAGGCAGTTATGATAAATGAAGTTGTTCCCTCTGACCCCTTACAGGATTTTTATGGAAACCCCGATGCTGATTATCTGAAAACAACTATTCCTCTTTTGCAAGGGGCTGGTATTGAGGTTACTTCCATACAAGACATATTGCAAAAAGGTATCTATATCACAAATGCCGTCATATATAATGACAGGGGGAAACATCTTAATCGAAAAATCAAAAGTAACAATGGCAACTGAGGATATTGCAACTATGTTTGAAATAATCAAGTAAAACCCCTAACAAGATTTTGAAAGCCTGACCACCACTGTCAGGCTTTCACTCTTTGATGTAATAGCTAGACAGTGAAATCAGCTAATTATAAATCTTTTCTAAACATAGTTACTGCATGAAAGAATTATCATTTTAAAATAATCCGACACGCAACGCCCCTTCTCGACATATAATGATAGTATAACCATCATGAAATATGAATATCGCAACGGGGTTTCCTACAAAAATATTGAATACAAGCTGTCATTGCCCTCATAGCCTGGCCTTCTGACAGTTTTCCAGACTATAATGATAGGATATCCCCCTAATTTAAGGAGCAAAATGAATAAAACAGCAGAGTGGAATAAACAATTTAACATTGGAGTTGCTTCTATCGACCATGCACATCAAAAACTTTTTTCCATTGTACGCAAACTGATTTATCTTAGCGAAGATGAGCACAACGGGCAATGGGCATGCGCTGAAGGCATTAAATACTTTAGAAATTATGCTATGGAACATTTCGCCGACGAAGAGGCATATATGCAATCTATCGGCTATAGCGGATATGAAATACACAAATATTTACATGATGATATGCGTTATAAAACACTTCCCGCCCTTGAAAAAGATTTATTGGAGTCCAATTATTCGCAGGAATCTATCCATCATTTTCTTGGCATTTGCCTTGGATGGCTGACCGCCCATATCATGATTGAGGACTGCGCCATTACGGGAAAGATATCAAACAAATGGAAAAAAAATCATACAAAAGAAGATATGGAAGCACTGGAAAATGCCCTGGCCGATATGATACAAAAAATTTTCAGTCTACAAGCAGAAATTGTCAGTGAGCATTACAGTGGAGAACATTTTGGCAATAGCATTATTGTTCGATTAACATATCGCTCCAAAGACGGAAAAGCAACAAATATCTTTCTGATTTTTGAAGAAATCCTGGTATTACAGGCTGTCAGTTCTATGCTGGATATGCCATTAAAAAAAGTAGATAAGCTAGTCATAAATACTATCTGCCAAATCTCGCAGCAAATAGCGGTTCAAATAGGTGTACGTTTCCCCTTATTCTCTTCCCAAAACCAGTTAGAAAGCACTCATATTATGACAGAAGAACAATTCCTCCAGGAATATCTTAAGGAATATTTTGATTTTGGCCTATTATTCAATACTGGAAATGGGTATTTTGCTTTTTGTGCAACGCCGGGGTAATCCCGGCGTTGTATATTCAAATCCTATCCGGATGCAACCTTACTTTCTTTCACTTCTTTAAGCAGCTTCTGGACTTCGAGGTGGTTAAAATTCATCCCGGAATACCCATCATCCATAACTTCTTTGATTTCATATATTAATGTTTAAGAAAATTCTTTTTTAGCTAATACATTAATCCATTGCTCTCCTTCCCTGCTTTTGCGGACATCTTGTGTTAAAAAAATATCCTCTATCGAATAACCATTATTTATCATAAGATTATTTAATGTAGTTTCCTCATAATTAAAAAACAATCTGTCCTTATCAGTTCTTATTCCCTCTCCATATTTAAAAGAAGCATACAGTACCCCGTTTTCTCTCAACGCTTTCCAAAGTTGTTTTAATACTCCGCTTATTTCTGCAAAAGAAATATGCAAAAGAGAGGCACATGCCCATATTCCATCAAATTCCTCTTCAAACTGTAATTCCTCAAATTTTATACAATAAACTTCTTGCTTTATTAGCTTTCTGGCTTCTTCACATATTTTTCTTGAAGCATCCAGTGCAGTTACCTGGTATCCGGCATAATATTCTTTTTTTCTTCACAACTTCTTTATCTGTACAGTCTTTTAAATAACTAATAATATTTTCTTTCTTTTCTGAAGATTTCAATTGTGATATTTTCTGTAAATAAAGCACTAAATTTTCTAATGTATCCCGGGGACTCAAGTTCAAATGATACTCAATTACCATATACCAGGCGTCTGCAATCATTTCATCAACTAAATCTTCATAAGTTATGTGGTCTCTACCCTCCAATACTTTAGAAAGAATCGCCTGAAACCAAAAAAATTTATAGCATTCACTTGTATTATCAAATATCCTGCTTAAATATTGAATTTCTATATTTTCTGAATATGGCAGTTGCATAAAAATCACCTTCTAATTTTTTAACGATTTGTATTTTATGTTTTTATCTTGTCAGATTTACTTGTAAGCATTTTAGTTATACCATTTCACTTAATATTTTACTAGAAATCTCCTTTTAGATATGAAAAGCGGAGAACTATCACACCCCCCGCATTTTCCCGCCCTGTCCTTTTCTTCCATTACCAGAAACTTACCCGCCCTCGGACACATACCCTGGCGTCCCTCTCTCCTCCTCCAGCTTCACTAACTCCTCCATAGCCTTCAGCCCCCCTTGTGTCAAGTTAGTGACACAAAATTTTTTTATACCAAAAATTACAATTCTACTTTTTCTATCCTACATTGATGTTTCCTGCTTTTCTTCTCATAATTAATTCCAACAAGCAGAATATTTCCTTTATACTCTTTGAGGGCTGACACATATCCTTTATTTTTAATCTGGCTTATCGCTCCCTCAGCAGTTTTATCCCATTTTAATTCCAGAACCAATGCCGGATTTGAGGATGTGCGTTTAGGAAGAAAAACCATATCGGCAAACCCATTTCCTGTCGGCAATTCTCTTACAAGAGTATAATCTCTACACGCGCTATAATATGCCAGTGCAATCACACTGCTCAGAGAAATTTCATTGTTATATATTAAACTAGAAGAGCTTTTCATATGGACTTCCTGTATCATCTGTGCCACGGCTTGTTCATCCATTTCCAAAGTCGCTTTAAGCAAAGTTTCCGATGCGCTAATTGCTCTGATTACCTCTTCCCACCCATCATTTTTAATGGCGCGCAGAAAAGCACTCCTTACCTCATCATTTGGAATAAAAACTTTTTTTGTCTTACTATCATAAGCCATGTATCCCATATGAATCAATAACGTAACCACATCATCTGCGGAGTTAAATGAAGTGATATCATTTTGAAAAGATTCCACATCAATACTACACCGCTGACCTCCCAACATATCTACAATTAATTGTCTTAGTCCATCAAAGTCCATTGCAATATACATCATTAAAGACTCATAAGTCTCTGTTCCTGACCAATAATTTCCGAATTCCCTGCTATCTACAGCCTCAATGACCGAATTGGGACTATAAACATGCCCTATCTTTTCAAAATAATACCCGTCATACCATCTTTGCATCTCTTTAAATGGCATATCGTGCTCTTTACAGATGCTCCTTACTTCTGTCTCTGTAAATCCAACGTATTCTGCCATCTGTCTGGGACTAACCATCGTATGCTCTCGGAAATTATTCAGAGCCGACTGTGTGCCGTACTTTTTAATTGGCAAAATCCCAGTAATATATGCAAGTTTTAGAAACGCCCCCGATGGAGTGCCTTTAAACAACCCTCTTAACAGATTAATATATTCTTTTTGAAGATTCTCGTTATTCTTGTCCTCCCGAAACAGACAATCCCACTCATCAATAATAATGATAAACTGTTCTTTTGTCTTAACATTAATTTTAGCCAATACAGAAGGCAGTGAAATATCATCCTCTTGGACACATTCGGAATATTCGTTTCCTAACTCACCTATCACCTGTTCCTGAATATAACTCACTACTTTAAGAGTCGAATTTCTCTTCATTTCCTCAAGCGCATTTCCATACATCCACTGGATATCCAAAAAAATTACATTATATTTATTCAGGTGTGTCTTAAATAATTCATTTTGACTTATGTTAAGTCCCATAAATAGTTTCTCAGAATGACACCCTTTACTATAATACGCCGACAGCATAGTTACAGCCATTGTTTTCCCAAATCTCCTCGGTCTGCTGGAACAGATTAGTGGTCTATCTTTACCGATACGACTGTTCGTATATGTTATCAGCTCCGTCTTATCCACATACAGCTCAGAATTAACAGAAACTGCAAACTGTTCATTTCCCGGATTTAAATATATTCCCATACCTGCGTTCTCCCCAATATTAAAAAGTCATTCTATACATAACAATAATAATCATTTTGTGCGATACTTTTATTAATGCACTTGTTGATATCTTCCTCGCGTTTAGCACTCCAATCTTTTGGATAATACGTTGCCTCAATCATAGTAAGTGTAAGTCCTGCTATTTTTGATATAAATACAGGATTAATCATATTATCAACCATCATTTGAATTACCATATTTTTAATTGGCTCCACAGCCAAGGTTTTTTTATCTTTACACACATCCTCCATTACCCCAAAGTCTTGTACAATATTATAAAACCATGTATTAAGACTTTCTACCCGGAATTTACCCTTATATTTATATAAATATTCAAATAAATTATCTCCCTCCTGTATTGATCCCTTATTCTTTGATTCTGCATATTTTAATGCCGCACATAAATCTCTGGACAAACCACAAGGTATATTGACATTTATGCCATTTATCAATAGTTTTTTATACTCCTCCGTAAAATCCGCTTTTTTGATACTTGTAATTACACTCCTCTTGGCTGATATGGCTTGTACACCATCCCCAAATCCTACAGGAGCCAAAAATCTATACAACTCTATCGGTGCTCTTTTTTCATCAATATCGAGATAATCTGCAATCCTTAACAACATTGCCACATACTGTGCATTCAGTTCATCTTTTCCTTTTACCTAATCGCTGTCCAGATTTTGCAGAACCCACTCCCGATTCATTGTATGAGCCTGACATATTTTTGCGAGTTCCATCCGGAAATTGCAATTTGTATACTCTGATATGATAAAGAATTCTTTTTTCATATCCTTGATATGATCTGAAGCCCTCTCACCATGCACTGGTCTGATACACTCCTGCAGTGCAATATTCTCATTCTGATATTTATCATAAATAACAGAGTATTTCCTTCCATGAAAATTTAACTCATCTTTCTTTATAGCTTCAATTTCTGTTTCATTTGCTGTCATTCCGATATCATGAAGCAATGCCGCATAAATTAGACATGTGATTTCTAAATCACTTATCGCGGATATGTCCGTTACCAAATCATACATATACTGCATGACGTTAACAGAATGTTCAATTCCATGCCCAGTATAATTTGCAAAAACCCTATTGATTTTGGGCAGCATTTCTGATGCATACTTATAAGTTTCGTCAACCTGAGCTTTATATTTGCTTTCTCTATTTTGTAATTCTTGATATAATTTCGTATTCTCTAACATATCTTTCTCCATAAATTTATCGCAGAACATCACATCATATATTTCTATTAATTTGTTTTATTTTAACATTTCTTATTTATTTTGTATACTTGAATGGTTTAACTTTCACGAAGACACATGAATGCTTCCATCCCTTCAACTTGTCTTTTAATCCAAACAAAAACGGAGAGCCTAAACTCTCCGCCTCCAATCCTTCCCCTTACAGTACACCACCGCCGTCAGCGTACTGATCAATGTCACCACAATTGCCGGCGCTATAATCCCCGCAGGATTCACACTCCCGTACTGGCTACGGCAAGCAATCATATTGACCGGAATCAACTGCAAAGAAGAAATATTCAAAATCAGAAACGTGCACATTTCATTGCTGGCGATACGCTCCCGCTTTCCCTTTCTCGCATTCACGGACTCCAAACCATCCGACGTACTCCCTCTGTCATGTCTTCCGATCGCTTCCGTACCGCCATTTGCAACCGCCTCGCCCGCCGAAATATACCCCGGCGTCCCTCTCTCTGCCTCCAGCCTTGCAAGCTCCTCCATGGCCTTTAACCCGCCTTGTGTCAAGTTAATGACACGAAGTTTTTTGTAATTCTTGAAACTAGGATTTATTAATTTCCCAATATCCTTTTCTACTAGAACCTATACGAATAATCATTTCTGATTCACGCAGTTCTCTTATAATACGACTAATCTTTCTGGTACTCAAACCTGTCTGTTCACTCATTTTTTTTGCTGTAATATCAGGTTCTTCTTTCAATAATAACAATACCTTATCTCTATCACTTTGATTATCGCCACTTATATCGCCATTATTATCGCCATTGGCGACAATTTCATCATTAGCAGATAAAGAAAATGGAAAAATAGCTTTTATAAAATGATCCGATATTTCAAAAATACTACGGTCATATGATTGCAAAATCCTACTCATACCAGATCCTAATTGTTCAACTAATCCCAAGTCCTTAAATACCCGCATCAATTCTCTATTTCTAGGCATGCTACTACAACTGAAAAAATCTTCTTTACTTTGCCCTGGAATCAAGCCCCCATACGATGTAATCTCTATCCTGTCACTGAACACCTCGAATACAGGCGGAATTTCCCGTGAAAAATCATTATGCACAACAGCATTGATTAACGCTTCTCTTAACGGTACAGATTCAACAAGATTCTTTTCAATCCTTTTTGTACTAGTCACTTTTACCTTTGTAACATTTTCTATTTTCATTTTCTCCAAGACATGATTTGCTGCCTTAATTAATGAGCAATATCCATATTCTTCATTTTCAACCAAGTCTACTTTCGTTGTTCCAGTATATTTTGCAACTTTAATTGACACTCCGTTTTCATCTGCCAGCAAATACGCTATATAGTTATATTGTCCATCAGGAGTAAGCAATTCAAGGCTGTTAGCAAATTTTCTATTTAACTCAAATCCCCTTTCTTGATAGTATATCTTTAACTGTGCAAAAGTAAGGTCTTGTCTGGGAGATGGAATATTTCGTAATGTTGTATGTATTCTTTTTGCGTACAGTTCGTCTATTAATGTAGTAGACATTGGCTGAGTCGACGTTCCAAGCCTCATATAACACCCGTTCGGTGACATTCCTTTACTTTTGATATAATATGGTTTTTCAAGGCCGCTGGAGACAATTATTTTAGTTATCGGAATATTGTCTACATATTCAGTAGCAATATCAAATAACCCAAGCGTTGATGGTAAAATATTATTCTTAATTCTATCAGCAATCTTTAACTGCATAGAATCTAAATCAGAATTTTTAACTGCATAGAATCTAAATCAGAATTTTTAACTGGATTTCCCTTGTCATCAATTCCTATATAAAGAATGCCACCCTCACGGTTATTTAAAAACGCCACTATTTCTTTTTCCAATTTATCATTTAAAGTCGCCTTTAATTCAATTCGATTACTTTCTTGAAACATCATTGTCCTCCATTGAAAAATAAATCAGATATATGAATAGTATTCATTCTGAGCTATGGCTTTATTAATATTTTTATCCAAATAATCTTTATATTCAGACTTCATTGTGCCATAATATTGAGTTTCTAACCTAGAAAACCCGATGCCTGTTATTTTTGATATAAGTAATGGATTAACCATGTTATTGACCATAATTGAAATAGCTCCATTCCGAATAGGCTCCACCGGATATGTTCTTCTTTTTGTTTTTTCAATATATCCAATATCCTGTAATAAATTGAGGAACCAGGTATTTAAAGATTCATCCGTAAATTTCCCCTTATGGCGATAAATAAATTCAAAAAATTTATCTGTTTTTCCAGCCCTTTTTCCGTTCTTACATTCAGCATATTGAATCGCCTGAATGATGTCTCTTGATAATCCACAAGGAATATTTATTTTAATTTTATTTATGTTCAGAATCTTAAAATTACCTTCAAAGTCATTCATTTTAATTTGTCCTATTATATTCCTCTTAGCAGGCGCAATTAATGTTATTTTAATAAATAAGCGCATTATAATTCTTTGTAAATAACGTTCTTCATCCCTTATACCGAACCCTTCTTCTAAAGACTGTTCCATTAATTCTTCCATAGCTGCTAATATTTCAATAATTTCTTCACATTTAAAACTGCCTCTTTCTACAGGTTCAGATAATTCATATTTTTTTACTATTTCCTCTTTATAATCTTTGTAATCATAATCCGTAAAAATATCCGGAAGTTTGTCCGTTCTGCTTAAATAATCATAAAAACTTTTTAAAGCCTCCAAATGTGCCTCC
The DNA here is from genome assembly GCA_009911195.1 of Lachnospiraceae bacterium. Taxonomy (GTDB): domain Bacteria; phylum Bacillota; class Clostridia; order Lachnospirales; family Lachnospiraceae; genus Kineothrix. The sequence continues at coordinate 84,285 of QXWV01000053.1, forward strand.
ATAGTAGAACGGGTATTTAACTCCCCCCTTTCCAGTCTATAATATCCTATGCAATCTTCTACTACCTTTTTGTCTATTACTTTTGGACGATTCTCTAAGCCTGCCTTTTTTAAATAATCTATAAATTTATCTACATGTTTTCTATAAGAATGTTTGTTCTTAAGAAGTTCTACACAATCTTCAAAATACATATCTCTATACCTTTCCATTTCGCTCATATCTCATTTCCTTTCTCTATTAAATGATAATTTTATAGTAATTTAAGAAAACAGGCTTGTCAATATATTTTTTCATACTGCACAAACGGCGGAGAATTATTTTCAAATTCTCCGCCTCCAATCCTTCACCTTACAATACACCACCGCCACCGTTGTACTCACCGCCGTCGCCACAATCGCCGGAGCAATAATCCCTGCAGGATTCACACTGCCATACTGACTTCTATATGCAATCATATTCACTGGTATCAACTGCAGGGAAGAAATATTCAAAATCAAAAATGTACACATCTCATTGCTCGCAACCCTCTCCCTTTTCTTTCCTGTTCCCTTACCATCACTTAGATAATCCGGCGTCCCTCTCTCCGCCTCCAGCTTCGCCAACTCCTCCATCGCCCTAAGCCCCGCTGGCGTACAAGCCCATCCCAGCCCAAGCACATTAGCAATAATATTCGCAGAAATATACTCCCTGGCAATATGCCCTTTGGGAATCCCCGGGAACATAAAAGAAATGAACGGCTGAATCCCTTTGGTCAGCTTCCCTATCAGCCCAGAAGTCTGTGCAATCTCCATCAGCCCTACCCAGAGGGCCATCACTCCCATCATTGTAATGCACAGGGAGACCGCTTCTCCCGCCGAATCCAGCGCTGCATTGCTCACCTCCTGGATATTCCCTGTCATCGCCCCATAGATAACCCCTACCATAATCATCAAAGCCCAAATATAATTTAACATGACTGCTTCCTTTCCCCTTATATGCCCCTTTGTAAACTATTGCCTCCCAAGCTAAAGCCCCATCCGGCATATTATAGCAATTATTTAAATATATTTCGCTTTTCCCCCTAATATGCAGTCTCCAAAATGTTCTCCCCAGCATACCGCCTCTTCTCTACAATGACCTTCCCAACATGCAGTTCCCGAAATAATTTAGGTAAAATCCGAGCCCCCGCTAATCTTCGGCAAATTCCACCGATACCGGATTGCCAGAAACCGCAGTACAATTACACTGGCCACCCCTACCAGCATAGCCCCTTCTTCACCTATCCGACTCCAGCAAAAGACACATATAACAGCCCCTGCAATAGATGCGCTTGCATACACATGTTTTATGAAAATATAGGGCCTGTCCCCCGCCATCATATCCCTCAGCAGCCCGCCGCCTACTCCCGTAATCGTTCCCAGAAAGACAGGCAGGAAATAATTAATCCCCATCCCATTGTCAAAAGCCGCCCGAACCCCCACTACAGTAAAAACCCCCAGGCCTAGCGTATCGGCCAGCATCAGTGCCTGCTGAAACCGCAGCCCGGAAATTTGGCGGTAACCTTTTACATGAAAATAAAAAACAGCAAAAACAAACGCCGATACAAGCACCCCACTCAATGCAAATATCGGCTCTCTAAATGCCTGTGGCGGCAAAGTACCGAGAATTATATCCCGGATAATCCCTCCCCCCACGGCAGTTACCATACCAAGAATCATCACTCCCAGTATGTCCATCTCTTTACGTATTGCTGTCATTGCCCCGGAAAAGGCAAAAGCAACTGTACCTATCATATCAATAAGAAAAAGCATGTATTCCATAAAAAATCCTCATAGACTCCATGTACCGTTTTCTGGATACATATCAGATTTACGGATAACCCTCATCCAAAACAAAGTTTTCTAACAGTTATCCTGTTTTCTATCTTTATCAATACAAGCTTATCATATTTCCCCTGTTTTTCAACCTATTTTCTTTTACATCTCAGCATTCACCACTCTATCACGGCACTGGCCCAGGTAAGGCCGCCTCCAAAACCTGACATTACGATTTTATCCCCTTGTTTCAGCATCCCTTTTCGGTTCATCTCATCCAACAGAACCGGCACACTGGCCGCCGAAATATTCCCACAGTGGTCCAGGCTTACCGGGAACTTATCCACATCCGCCTTCAGCCTCTTGGCCACCGACTGGATAATCCTGAGATTTGCCTGGTGCAGCACGAAATATTTAATATCCTCCACTCCAATCCCTGCTTTTTCCAATACCCTGTGAATGGACGCAGGCACTGTACTAACCGCAAATTTATACACTTCCTGCCCGTCCATGGATACATAGGATGGTACAAAAGGATTCTCTATAAGCGGATTATTATTCTGCCTGCCCCTGCAGTTTAAAACCATCCCCTTTGCCCCATCCGAACCTTGTTCAAAAGCAAGCAGGCCCCTGGTTTTTCCCATTGTTTCATCCTCTGATGCCCACTGGCTTCCTTCCTCAAAAGCCTGCACTAGCGCAGCACCAGCACCATCTCCAAAAAGGACACAGGTGCTCCGGTCCGTCCAGTCCATAATTTTGGATAAATTTTCCGCCCCTAAAACAAGCGCTGTTTTATAAATGCCCGTCTGCAAATATGCATAAGCCGTATGAAGCGCATACATAAACCCCGCACATGCCGCATTGATATCAAAAGCCACAGCATTCACCGCACCCAGCTTATCCTGCACCTGACAGGCTGCTGAAGGCGTTATATAATCCCCGGTAATTGTTCCTACAATAATCATATCCACTTTATCCGCCCCAATGCCCGCATCCTCCAATGCTTTCCTTGCGGCTTCTGAAGCCATGAAGGCCGTTGTTTCTTCTTTTGCCAAATGCCTTTTTCTAATACCAGTACGGCTGGCAATCCATTCATCCGAAGTATCCATTATTTGTGCCAAATCATCATTTGTAATAATATGCTCCGGAAGGTAGCTGCCTGTTCCGATTATTCTTGTAATCATTATAGTTCTCCTCATTCCCCATGCATTCACTCAATCATGGCGCAAATTCTTTCATAATATCAGCCACATGCTCCAGCTTCTCCGCCCGGTATGCATTCGCACCACAAAATACCAGTCCCTGTTCCACATTGCCCTCCACAGCATTTATCAGCGCTTCGGTGATGCAATACGGCGTCTGGTCCGGCCTACAGCTTACAATACAGCTATGGCACCCTTTATGGGGAATCCGCCCTTTCATTGTACGTTTTACAAAACTATTGCCAACCGCCCGACCCGGCATCCCTACCGGGCTTTTTACAATAACAATATCCTCTTTTTTTGCCCGGATATATGCTTCCTTATAAGCATCTGAAGCATCGCATTCATACGTGGTTACAAAACGAGTAGCTATCTGTACGCCGGATGCACCCATGGCAAAATATTTTTCTCCATCTTCTCTGCTGTAAATCCCCCCCGCTACTGCCACCGGTATTTTTTTCCCATGCACTTCCCCACACTCATTGACATATTCAATTATTTTGTGGATTTCTTCATCATAATGCATTGCCTCTATATTTTCCAGTTGCTCTGCCTGAAAACCCAGATGCCCGCCTGCCAATGGCCCTTCTATTACTACCATATCCGGCAGCCTATCATATTTTTTCAGCCAATACTTTGTAATTACGTGTACCGATTTCAGGCTGGAAACAATAGGCGCAATCATAGTTTTCGCCTTTTCTACAAGGCCCGGCAGCATCATGGGAAGCCCTGCCCCGGAAATAATCATATCCGCACCTGCCTCTACTGCTGCTTTCACATATTCCTCATATTTTTTTGTGGCCACCATTATATTGACCCCAATCAGCCCGGCAGGCTTATTGCCATTTTCGCCCATTTCCTTCATTCCGGCAGGCTTATTGTTATCCCCCCCCATTGCCTTTATTCTGGCAACTTCATATTGCTGCCTTTCCGCAATCGCTCTCGCCTTTCCAATCTCCTCTTTGATTGCCCGGAGATTACATCCGATGGGGTCGGCATCAAATCCCTTATCCCTAAATCCTATTTGGGCTGTCGATATGATACCAATGCCGCCGCAGGCTGCCACAGCCCCGGCCAGGCCGGACAAACTTACCCCTACTCCCATACCTCCCTGCACTACAGGGATTGGTATGATATAATTGCCTATTTTCAGTGGTTTTAATAAACTATTATTCATTTTTGTCTCCATGGGCACACGCTTTTTGGCTCAGCTTTGCTGAGGCTTTACGCAATGCAAGTTTGAATATGTGCACACAAACCTGGGATTAACAATTTCATTTTTTATTTATGTTCCTATTGCAAAAGTGAGCTCCGCCTGTACCGCCAGCTTACCATCTACATAAGCTTTCGCATTGCCCAGACCTACAGGCCCTTTTCTTTTCACAATTTCTGTTTCCAGTATTAAAACATCCCCTGGCATTACCTTTTTCTTAAATTTTGCTGATTGAATAGCGCCAAAGTATGCTGTTTTCCCTTTAAACTCTGGCTGGCTAAGCAGTGCCACTGCCCCTGTCTGAGCCAAGGCTTCTACAATCAGAACCCCTGGCATCACCGGCTCTTCGGGAAAATGCCCTGCAAAATAAGGTTCATTATAGGACACACATTTTTTTGCTACTGCCCTTACCCCCGGTTCCAGCTCTTCTATAGTATCTATCAGTAAAAAAGGCTGTCTATGGGGAATAATTTCCATAATTTCCTTTGTAGTCATCAATGACATAATCTATCCTCCAAATATCCGTTATAATCTCCTGGAATCTTTTTCACCATTAGTCTATATATTTTTTTACAACCAACGTGGCGTTATGCCCGCCAAATCCCAAAGAATTGGAAAGTGCACAGGAAAAGTCCCCTATCACCGCTTCCTTACAATAATCCAAATCGCACTCCTCATCGGGTATCTGGTATCCGATGGTAGGATGGATATACCCTTCCTCCAATTCCTTCACACAGGTAACAAACTCCACTGCCCCGGCGGCGCCCAAGAGATGCCCTACCATTGATTTGGTAGAGTTAATCTTGATATCCTTTGCATGTTCCCCAAACAGTTTCTTAATTGCCCTCGTTTCAAATAAATCATTGTGATGAGTACTTGTGCCATGGGCATTGATATAGGTAATATCCTCCAATTCCAACCCAGCGTCCTTAATCGCATATTCCATTGCTTTTGCCGCACCTTCCCCATCTTCTGCCGGGGATGTAATATGGAAAGCGTCTGCGCTACAGCCATATCCTGCTACTTCCGCATATATTTTTGCCCCTCGCTTTTTCGCATGCTCCAGTTCTTCCAGAATCACTACTGCAGAACCTTCCCCCATCACAAAACCGCTTCTTTCCTTATCAAAAGGGATGGAACATCTATACTTGTCATTAGAAGAGGTCAATGCGGTAAGCGCAGTAAAACCGGCAATCCCAATAGGGGTAATGCTGCTTTCCGTACCTCCTGCCACCATCACTTCGGCTTCCCCATACTGAATGGAACGGAAAGCTTCCCCAATGGAATTTGTTCCTGTAGCACAGGCTGTCACCACATTAATATTTTTCCCCTTTAATCCAAACTGGATAGATACATTCCCTGCTGCCATATTGCTTATCATCATAGGCACCAGCAATGGCCCTATACGCCCCGGCCCCTTTTCCAGTAATCTTCCGTGCTCCCTTTCCATAGCCTGCAAAGAGCCAATTCCTGAACCCACAGAAACGCCTACCCGGAACGGGTCTTCCTTTTCCATATCAATTCCCGCATCCTCCAATGCCTCTTTTGTCGCTGCAACTGCATACTGGCTGAATAGCTCCATTCGTTTCGCCGCCTTGAAATCCATATAGTTTTTCCCTTCAAAGCCTTTTACCTCTGCAGCAATCTGGCATTTATACCCCGATGCATCGAATTTAGTAATTGTATCAAACCCGATTCTGCCTTCCTTTACGCCTGCCCAGAATTCATCTATTCCCAAACCAATAGGGGTAATCGCCCCCATTCCGGTTACTACCACTCTTCTGCTCATTTTTCCTTCTCCTATTTTAATTCCGCAAATACCCCTCCAGTGCCTTAATGGCCAAAGCTAGTTCCGGCCGCTTATGCTCCCACAATTCCTCTGCTCTCTAAATGGGTTTTTGCTGTTTCAGTTCCGATAATACCTTTCCAGCCCCTCATCGGCCAGAGCTAGTTCCGGCCGCTTACGCACCCGCAAACCCTCTGCGCTCTGGACGTGTTTTCTGTTTTAGTTACTCTTAAACCCTCTCCCTAGTTTTTAGATGGCCATCCCGCCATCTACGGAAATTATCTGGCCGGTAATATAGGATGCCTTGTCGCTGGCCAAAAATGCTACCATTTCCGCTATATCTTTCGTCTGCCCTGCCCTTTTCAAAGGAATCTGGGCGATAATAGCTTCTTTTGCGCTATCGCTCATGGCCTGGGTCATGTCCGTGTCAATATAGCCTGGCGCTACAGCATTAACCGTAATGTTCCTGCTGGCCAATTCTTTAGCCAGACTCTTTGTCAGGCCGATAACGCCCGCTTTAGATGCCGCATAATTCGCCTGGCCCGCATTTCCTAACACACCGGATACAGAAGATAAATTGATAATTCTCCCTGCCCTCTGTTTTAGAAAGGCACGATACATATGTTTTATTGTATTGAAAGTACCTTTCAAATTTGTATCCACTACTGCATCGAAATCTTCCTCGGACATTTTAATCATCAAATTATCTTTTGTAATTCCTGCATTATTTATCAATATGTCGATATGCCCAAATACAGAAAGCATATCGGTTATCATTTTTCCGGAAGCTTCATAGTCCGCTACCGAACATTGTACCGCTTCCGCCCTTCTTCCCATTTTCTCTATTTGCGCTTTTACTTCTGCTGCTTTTTCTTCCGAGCCATTGTAATTTACTATTACATCCGCCCCATACCCTGCCAGGGTCAAAGCAATTTCTCTTCCGATTCCCCTGCTTGCCCCCGTTACAAGAGCAACTTTTCCTTCCAGCATATCTTTTCTCCCTTCCATAATAAAAGTTTCCGGGCAATGAGCCATCAACTTTATCAATTATTATGACAATATATCCTATGAAAAGCCTTCTGCCCCATGTGGCCAAACTACCTTATTACCCCAGGTTTCCGCATAATTTCTCTAAATCTTCTACTTTTTCTATATTTATAACCTTTACATTCCTGTTTATCTTACGCATAAAACCTGAAAGCGTCTTCCCAGGTCCTATTTCCACAAAACTGTCCACACCATCCGCTATCATTCTCTCCACACTCTGCTGCCACCGTACCGAAGAAGCAACTTGCTGCATTAGCAATTGTTTCACCTGGTTTTTATCCGTAACATAATCCGCTGTCACATTAGCCAAATAAGGAATGCGGATATCGTGGATTTCGGTTTCTTCCAACACTGCCCCTAACTTTTCCCCTGCTTCTTTCAACATGATGGAATGGAATGGCCCACTTACATTCAAAGGAATGCATCGCCTTGCCCCCGCTTCTGCCAAAGTCTGGGAAGCCCTATCCACCGCTTCTGCCTGCCCTGTAATTACAATCTGCCCAGGGCAGTTATAATTTGCTATGCCAACTATCCCATCCGTCTCTTCGCATATCTTTTCAATAATATCCGCGTCCAGCCCCAGCACCGCTGCCATGCCGCCGCCATGGGGAACTGCCTCCTGCATGTAAATGCCCCGCTTTCTCACTACCCTAAATGCATCTTCCCCACTCATCGCCCCTGACGCTACAAGTGCCCCGTATTCTCCAAGGCTCAGCCCTGCCGCTACATCCGGCGTATATCCTTTTTCTTCCACCGCCTTTAAAACAGCAACTTCCATGGCCAGCATTGCTATCTGCGTATATTCCGTAATATCAATTTTAGTATTTTCTTCAAAACAAAGCTCTGCCACGTCCAAATCCGATGCTTTCGAGGCCAAATCAAACATTTTCCTGCTTACCGGAATCTGCTCATAAAAATCTTTCCCCATTCCAATATATTGTGCCCCCTGTCCGGGGAAAATAAATGCCGTTTTACCCATAGTTCCACTACCCTTCCCTTGATTATTTTGAAATTCAAATTATTATCCTTAAAAAAAAGTTGGCTATACAGCCAACTCAATAAGAATTGCCCTACACTTTATGTTGGTTTTTCATAAGGCTTTGCCCTATTTTGCCAAGACAGTATATTCTATCAAAATCAACCTTTCAGCAAACGTTCTGCCTGTGCAGTTATACCTTCAATGATATCCTTGCAGCTTTTTTCTTCTTTTATTAAGCCTGCAATCTGCCCTGCCATTACCGTTCCGTTTACCACATCCCCATCCATGACCGCATTTCTCAGGGAACCGAGTGTCAAATGCTCCAGGTCTTCAAAAGAGGCCCCCTCTTTTTCCAGGCGCAGATATTCCCTGGTCATTTTGTTACGGATAGAACGGACAGGATGCCCAGTGCTCCTTCCCGTCACTTCGGAATCGATATCCTTCGCCCCGATTATCTTTTGCTTATAGTTGCTATGTACAATGGATTCTTTAGCAGTTACAAAAACCGTTCCCATTTGCACTGCTTCCGCGCCTAACATTATGGCCGCAGCCATCCCCCGGCCGTCCGCAATACCTCCGGCAGCCACTACAGGAATATTTACTGCATCCACTACCTGGGGAACTAAAGTCATTGTGGTCGCTTCCCCGATATGGCCGCCAGATTCCATGCCTTCGGCCACTACCGCATCCGCCCCAGCCCGCTCCATCAGTTTCGCCATGGCCACGCTGGCCACTACCGGAATTACCTTTACCCCAGCATTTTTCCACATTTCCATGTATTTGCCCGGATTTCCTGCCCCGGTGGTAACCACCTTGACCCCTTCTTCTATCACGATTTTAGCCACTTCTTCCGCATTGGGGTTCAGCAGCATAACGTTCACCCCTATAGGCTTATCCGTTAGCTTTTTGGCTTCACGTATCTGCTCCCTGACAATTTCCGGCGGTGCACTGGCGGCACCGATTAATCCCAGCCCTCCGGCTTCCGATACGGCTGCTGCCAAATGATATTCCGCAACCCACGCCATGCCGCCCTGTATCACTGGATATTCAATTCCCAGCAATTCCGTTATTCTCGTTTTCATTTAAATATCCATTCCCTTTCCGCAATCTGTAATATGGAGCTTAAGCTTCCACGCCTTTGCTCTTCATATATTCGATGACAGCGCCTACTGTTGTAAGCTGCTCCAAATCTTCTGACGGGATTTCAATCTGGTATTCTTCTTCAAAAGCCATAACCAGTTCAAATAAATCCAGGGAATCCACACCCAAATCATCTTTAAAGGAAGATTCTTCTGTAATTTCTACTCCATCTAAATTTAACTGTTCCTGGATGATTTCTTTTACTCTTTCTAACATTGTACTATTCTCCTTCTCAATCCAATTTTTAACTTTTTAATATTTTGATATTCAAAGTATATTATCCCGTTTTCGATTTGTCAACTAGTTTTTATCATTTTGTTTTCCCAATCGTGTCAGGTCATCGCCGCCCCGTCTACAGAAAGGATTTCCCCTGTGACATAGCTTGCCATATCGCTTGCCAGGAAAAGGAATGCATTGGCAACATCTTCCGGTTCTCCCACACGTCCCAACGGAATCGTAGCGATTAACGGTTTAATCATTTCTTCCGGCAAAGCTGCCACCATATCCGTCCTGGTAATGCCTGGTGCCACTGCATTAACCCTTATATTATCCTTCCCCAACTCTCTTGCCAACGATTTTGTCATACCGTTTACCGCAAATTTGGAAGTAGGATATCCCACGCCGGAGGGTTGGCCATAAATGCTCACCATCGAACTGGTATTTAAAATAACCCCGCCCCCCTGCTCTTTCATAACCTTAGCGGCTGCCTGCGCACAATTAAATACCGCATTCACATTCAGCGCCATAATTTTGCCAAAATCCTCCGGTTTATAATCATACAGTTTATCTCTGGCTGAAATGCCTGCGTTATTTACCATAATATCCAAAGTACCAAATGTTTCTTTTGTCACTTCTATGGCCTTCGCCACTTCTTCCGGGTTCTGCAAATCCGGGCACAGCCCGATTACCTTATAGTCCGGGTTTTCTGCTCTCAGTTTCCCCAAAGCTTTATCCACCGTTTCCTGCCTTGAACCGCACAGCGCCACTGCTGCCCCATTATCCAGATACAGTTTCACAATAGCAAAGCCAATCCCTCTTGTACCGCCCGTTACCATCGCTGTTTTTCCTTTCAGCAGTTCCATTTTAAATACCTCCTTTTCTATAATAATGCAGTTTCATCCCTGCATTTTCCAAACATACTTTAATCATACCGCTTCCGGCGTCAATGTCAAGATAAAAGCATCCTATATACATCCCGCTTCCCCATATCCCTGTCCTTGGCTACCCTTTTCATTGCTTCCTTCCGCTCCACTCCCTGTTCCTCATAATATCTCATATGTTCCTCTATGGACATTTCCTTCCATGCCTGCACCGCTTCCTCTTTTTTCTCCTCTATGCTCTTCCCCTGGATTACCAGTACGTATTCCCCCCTAGGCTCATTTTCCTTATAATAGTCTAAAGCCCCTTCCAACGTGGTAGGCATTACCGTCTCGAACTTTTTTGTTAATTCCCGGCATATGGTAAGTTTTCTGTTCCCCAGTACATCCTTCAGCCCTTCCAACGTCTTTACCAAATGATGCGGCGCTTCATACACAATGATTGTCCGGCTCTCCTGAACCAACTCCTCCAGCACCGCCCTCCGCTCCCTTTTATCCTGGGGCAGAAAACCCTCGAAGCAAAATCTCCTTGTACTTAACCCGGATAGCGTAAGGGCAGTAATACAGGCTGCTGCCCCCGGCAGCGAAGTAACCCGGATTCCTGCTTCCTGGCAAAAGTTTACCAGGGTTTCCCCCGGGTCTGAAATCGCCGGAGTCCCCGCATCCGTAATCAGCGCCACGTTCTTTCCCTCTTTCATCACCCCTATAAGATAATGTGCCTTTTCCACCCTATTATATTCATGATAACTGGTCATCGGCGTTTTTATCTGAAAATGGTTCAAAAGTTTTAAGCTATTCCTTGTATCCTCTGCCGCTATCATATCTACATTTTTCAGCGTATCCACCACCCGAAATGTAATATCTTCCAAATTCCCAATCGGCGTAGCACATAAATATAACATTCCGCTCATTTCCTGTCTCCTTATCCTATTACAGCAGTACAAGTCCTTACAAAAAAACTGCAGCCCCGGCATTTTCCGGTAATAATTGCATTTCTCTTAGGCTGCGTATTTTGCAGCACTAGAAAAGCTTCATTTCCTAATAACCATATATATCATAAATTTCCGGCATATATACTCCGGGCTCTTTATATACAATCAAGGGCTTTTCCACCGTCATCCGTGGCTTCCCGCCCCGTTTTGCCTCAATCAGCACCATGTTCGGCTCTTTATCTACAAAAGGATGAACCAACTGCATCCTTTTCGGCTCCAGTTTATATTCATGCAATAAAACCATAATCTCCGCCAGACGAAACGGCCTGTGCACCATAAAAAAATTTCCGCCTGGACAAAGCAGCTTAGCAGCCTGCCTTATCACATCCTCCAAAGTGCATAATATTTCGTGTCTGGCAATCGCTTTTGGCTCCTCCGGGTTTGCAATGCCATGCTGCCCAATCATATACGGAGGATTACTTGTAACTACATCAAAAGAAGCAGCGCCGAACATCGCCCCTGCCTCCCTGATATCTCCCTGTACAATCCTGATTTTATCCCCCAGCCCGTTCAGCTCCACGCTGCGCCTTGCCATATCGGCACTTTCCGGCTGAATCTCCAGGCCAGTAAAATGAAATGCTTTCGTTTTCGCTTCCATCAGAATAGGGATAATCCCAGTGCCGGTTCCTAAATCCAGCACCTTATCCCCCTCTTTCGCCTTTGCGAAACCGGAGAGTAGGACTGCATCCATACCGAAACAAAACCTTCCGGAACTTTGTATAATCCGGTATCCGTTCCGCTGCAATTCATCCACTCTCTCATTTTCCTTTAGATTAATTGTCATCCGCCTAGTTGTCATCCAGCTTGGATTTCCTCTCCTGCTTTTCCAGTTTCTCCAGCTTCTTTAATTCCTCATCATTTACTTCCACTTTCGTATGTTTATGCTTCCGCTTAAACCTTAGCTGGCTCACTTTATATTCCTGTATTTCTTTTTCATCATCCTTCTCAATCACTACCTTCACAAGCTGACGCAGCACGTTTACGCTATGCACTTCTCCTTTGTATCCATCATCGGTAGTTACGAAATCCCCCACATTGGGCAGCCTGCGGTTCAAATCCTCATAAGTCTCTTCTTCGTTTTTTAAGCAGCACATAAGCCGCCCGCATACACCAGAAATTTTTGTAGGGTTCAAAGAAAGATTCTGCTCCTTGGCCATTTTAATGGACACTGGGATAAACTCCGAAAGATACGTATGGCAACACAATGCCCTTCCGCAAATACCGATTCCACCTACTACCTTCGTCTCATCCCTGACACCAATCTGGCGCAGCTCTATCCTTGTTTTAAATACCGAAGCCAGGTCTTTTACCAGTTCGCGGAAATCTATTCTACCGTCAGCCGTAAAATAAAATAACACTTTATTATTATCAAAAGTGTATTCCGCATCAATCAGTTTCATTTCCAGGTTATGCTTCTTAATTTTTTCCAGGCAGATTTTAAAAGCTTCCTTTTCTTTCCCCTTATTTGATGCCTCCTGCTCCATATCTTTCTGGGTGGCGATGCGCAGCACAGGTTTTAAGGGCTGGATAACCTTATCTTCTTCCACTTCCCTTGGTTCCCCTACCACCGTTCCGTATTCAATTCCCCTCGCTGTTTCCACAATAACATGGTCGCCTTTTTTAATGTTCAAACGTCCTGGGTCAAAAAAGTATATTTTACCGGCTGTCCTGAAACGTACTCCAACTACTTTTACCATAATCTATCAACCTCACGAATTCTCTTTTATTGTCAGAAGCAGAAGCTCCATTGTCAAATCGAAATTTACATTTGCATTCAGCCGTTGCTTTGACTTGTCCAAAGCCCGGATAATGATTTCAATCCCTTCATAGGTGCTCCTGTCCGCTACTTTTCTAATATACTGTATTTCTTCCCTGAAAATCAAGTGGTTTACATCATGTGTCGCCTTAAATAGCAGCACATCCCTGTACCAGATGGAAAGGATATCGAAATAGTCATTAATATCCAGCTTATATTCGTTAATCTTTTTTATTGCGGTTACTATTTCGCTGATTTCCATATCATTTATATATTTTAAAAGAGTAACCGCCTCTTCCTTTACCCGGTCAAAATCCTCGCTGGAAGCTAAAAGCTTTGCTTTACCGATATTCCCCCTTGCAAAAGCCATACAAATATTCGCTTTATAATCGGGTATCTGCATAGTTTCCATCAAAAACCGTTTCACTTCACTGTCTCTGACCGGCTTCATATTCAGCACTACACATCTGCTCAATATGGTAGGGAGCAAAGATTCCACATTGGTTGTCAAAATAAGGATTACCGTATATTCCGGCGGCTCTTCCAATGTCTTTAGAAGGGCATTCTGCGCCTGCACCGTCATTTTTTCCCCTTCATTCATAATATAAACTTTTCTGGGGCTGCTATATGGCTTAATGGCTACCGTTCCGTTAATCTGCCCCCGGATATCTTCCACACCAATACTTCCTGGCTTCTCATGGGATACATAAATAACGTCAGGCTGGTTTTTGCCCTCCATCTGCTTACAGGAGCGACATTTCCCACAAGATTCCCATAGGCCAGAAGACATATCCGGGTTCTCACACTGCAGCGCCGCCGCAAAAACCTTCGCAATAAATTCCTTCCCCGAATTTCGTTCCCCGTTCAAAATATATGCATGGTTTACTTTATTTTGCTGCAACGCATTCTGCAGATGCTCCTTAATCTGCCCCTGCCCTATAATATCTGCAAATTTCGCCATCTGTCATACCTCCTCAGGTGAAAATATTAATAAAAGCCCCCTGATTTCACCTATTTTGCTAAGTATATTTAAGTTGTCCTTTTCATCCTTCACCAATTCCTGCGCCAGTTCATCCAGCTTCGCATCCACCAGGCGTACAATCCCATACACCCTGTGGCGACCCCGTTTATCCAAAAAGTTCTCTCTTGTAAAGGAATGGGAACGGTTCACAATTTCATTCAGGAAATCCTTCACCAATCCCCTGTATTTCCTCATATCCTTAATATCCCTGTGTTTTGCCAGCCTGTCTCCCTGCATTGTTATTTCTTCCATCAGGGAGGTAAGCCTTGCCTGAAGCTCCTGCTCCTCAATATGGCTTACAAGAGTAAACTTAAAGGCCCCGTCCGTCTGCTGTTGCTGCGCCGGCTGTTCTATCTGCATTGGTTTATTTAACTGATTCACCTTAATATCCATAGCTTACCCCTTATCCTGCTTTTGCATATCCCTACATTTATATCAGTATACATAGTCCTGAATTAAGCTGTGGCTTCATACCTCTATTACCCGAATCATATTTGTATTTCCGGCAATCCCTAACGGAACTCCTGCCGTCAGCACCGCCACATCCCCAGGCTTTACGTATCCGGCTTTTTCTACTGCGCGGGATGCCTGTTCAAACAAATCATCCGCATTTTCCTCTTTTTCAATTAGTAAAGGTACTACACCCCATGCCAGGTTAAGCTGCCGGCACACTCTTGGATTTACCGCACAGGCTATAATTGGGGAAACAGGCTTATACTTGGAAATCATCCCTGCCGTAAATCCAGACATAGTTACCGTAATAATTGCTGCAGCATTTAAATCGGCCGCAGTGGTACATGTAGCATGGGAAATCGCCGCCGTAACATCGGGAATCCCTGCACCGATACGTTTTTTCATGCGGGAAGTATAATCGATATCATTTTCTGTACGTTCTGCGATTTTTGCCATTGTCTCTACCGCTTCTACCGGATATAGCCCTGCGGCGCTCTCCCCGGAAAGCATAATCGCCGTAGTTCCATCATAAATAGCATTGGCAATATCCGTTACCTCCGCCCTCGTGGGCCTTGGATTCCGTATCATAGATTCCAGCATCTGTGTTGCCGTAATCACGTGCTTCCCTTGTTCCTCCGCCATCTTTATCATCTTTTTTTGCAGGGCAGGCACTTCTTCCAGCGGGATTTCCACTCCCATATCCCCTCTGGCCACCATAATCCCGTCGGAAACGGAAAGGATTTCTTCTAAGTTCTGTATCCCCTGCATATTTTCTATTTTTGCGATTACCTTCATAGAACTGTTATTCTCATCCAAAATCTTTCTCAGTTCCAGAATATCCTCTTTGCACCGCACAAAAGAAGCAGCAATAAAATCATACCCCAGCCCACAGCCGAATACAATATCCGCCCGGTCCGAATCATTAATATATGGCATGGATAAAATCGCATTAGGCACGTTTACCCCTTTATGATTAGATACCCATCCCCCGTTTACCACCTTGCAGACAATTTCTTCCCCTCTAATTTCATCTACATGCATTTCTATCAGCCCGTCATCAATCAGGATGGACATCCCTTCCTTAATATCATTTTTCAGGTTTTTATATGTGATAGATGCCTTTTGGGAATCCCCTATTATCTCTTCTGTAGTCAGGATAAACTTCTGCCCTTCTTTCAGCTCTGCTTTTCCATCTTTAAAATCTTTCAGCCTGATTTCCGGCCCTTTCGTATCCAGCAACGTAGCAACAGGAAGACCCAATTCCCCACTTACCTTTATCACCCTGGCAAATTTCCTCTTATGTTCTTCATGAGTTCCATGGGAAAAATTAAAACGGGCAACATTCATTCCTGCCAGCATTAATTCCCTTAATTTTTCCTCGCTTTCACTCGCCGGTCCAATTGTACAAATAATTTTTGTCTTTCTCATGCTAATTTTCCTCCATCTTCTATTTAGGCAATTTACTGTTTTTCCTTTCTTTTCCCGGAATATTTATCCTTCGCATTCCCTTTCAATACCCTGATACAGCCATCCTTTATCCCTTGCACCGTAAGCCCCATAGACATATAATCCATAATCTGCTTTATTGTTCCCCCATCCATCCTTTCCCCTGGCACCACCAAAGGAATACCTGGGGGATATAAATGAATAAATTCCGCCGCTATCCGCCCGCATCCCTTTTTTACCAGTATCAGTTCCTGTTCTTTATCATATGCCTGATATATCGGCATGACTGTTTCACTTTTCATTTCCAGATTGCTTATTTCCGGATTTTTTATCCCCTGTGTACATTTCTCTTCCTTTATATCAATATATTGTCCTTCCCTTACAAACTTATCCTCTCCACCTATACTTCTTTCCCCTTCCACTATATTCCTTTTCACCTTATCGGAACTGTCCATATCACTATCAATTTCCAATAAAGCACCAGCCAGCCTGTCCAGCCCTTCTTCCGTATCCATTATTGTAAGAATAGCCAGCACATAATTTCCTGCTGCCATTTCCATTTGCAAATGATATTTCTGCCTAAGTATATCATATAGCTGCTGCCCTGTCAGCCTTCCTTCTTTTATTCCCACTATAAGTTTACAGATATCCCCCTGTCCTGCCAACCCGTTTTTTATCCCCTCCGGCTTATGGATTGTTATATAATTGCATCCCTTCAGCTTTTCCTCCAGCCTTTCCCGATTCCCCTTCAGCTTCTCCAGAAGCTGCCACCCTTCGTTTTCCACTACCTCCAGGCAGTTGCTCATGGATGCCATTAGTACATAAGAAGGGCTGCTTGTCTGAAATATATGCAGATACCTTTCCAGCTTCCGTCTATCTACCAGATTTCCCTTTACATGCAAAAGGGCTGTTTGAGTCATGGAAGGCAATGTTTTATGCAGGCTGTGTATTACAATATCTGCTCCCAGCCTAACCCCATTTTCCGGATACCCGCTGTGAAATCCAAAATGCGCCCCATGAGCCTCATCTACCACCAAAGGCTTTCCATATCGATGAGAAATAGCCGCTATTTCCCCGATGTCGGATACAATCCCTTCATATGTCGGAGAAGTGATTAAAATTGCCCCTATATCCGGCTGTTCCTTTAATTTTTGTTCTACTTCATCAGGAGAAATTGCTCCTGCCACACCATACTTTAAAAGTTCCGGATAAAGATAGGATATTTTCAATTCCTGCAAATATGCGCCGTGGTATACCGACTTATGGCAGTTTCTGCCTATTAATAGCCTGCCGCCCCTCTCCGTCACCGCTCCAATAGCGCTTAAAATCCCTCCTGTACTCCCGTTTACAAGAAAATATGATTTCTCTGCTCCATACATGCGGGCTGCCTTTTCCTGCTCTCTTTTCAGAATTCCTTCCGCCTGATGAAGATTATCAAACCCATCTATCTCCGTAATATCCAAGCCATAGGGATTTATCAATGCCTTTCTAACCATATTTCCGTTCCTTTTATGGCCAGGCATATGAAATGGATAGTAATCCGAATCCCTATACTCTTCCAGCCTTTCATATAGTTCCGCCACAGCATTACCTCAATTGCTATACGGCAATTCCCTGCCTTTCATGAATCGCCACATTTTCTGTTTTCATTGGCATATATCTGACATGCTCTTTATGAATCTTCATAGTCTCCAGCAAAGAACAATATTTATCCGCCATAGTAACTATCCATGCTTCCCTGCACTGGGGCGGTATTACCGTCAAAGGCCACATATGCTTTTTAATGATATCTTTTTCCCTCTCCGTCAGTTTATATTCCTTCATAGCATTCCTGAGGGCGATACCCGGATGATAAAATCCATGCAGCTTCTTGATATCCCTATGGTATTTATCATGCCAATCATAAAGGAAGTAATCGTGAAGCAACGCGCCCCTCACCAGCTCCCGTCGATTACACGTTATATTCAGTTTTTTGCTTATGGCCAGGCTATAAATCGCTACATTAATGCAATGGCTGCTTACGGTCATATTTCCATGCTGAATATGCTCCCTCGTTTTTCTGAAATTGTCGGAAGTCAAGATATCATTTCCGTATTTTTTCAGCAGTTCATTCCACTCCTTTTGTTTCTGAAAAAACTTCCGAAACCTCATTCTTTCTTTCTCTGTCCTTCTATTTCCGCTTTTCATTTTTCCCCATTTCTGCATGGCTTTTTGCCATGCCCCTTTCAGCTTCATCATCCGGCCCATTTTGCATAAAGCAAATCTCCGGCTTGAAAATTTATACTGTCAGATTCACTTTAGTATCATACCCCTACCTTTAATAATAACACACAATAGGGAATCCAGTATATACATATTCGTAAATTACTTTCGCATTTTCATAAGGTAAATTGATGCACCCATGGGAACCATTGGTCAAATAAATCTCTCCGCCAAAGGAGTTTCTCCACGTAGCATCGTGCATCCCGATATTTCCATTAAAAGGCATCCAATAAGAAACCGGTGTCGCATAATTTTCCCCCCGCAAAACCGCATTCGTTGTTTTGTAGGTGAGCCCAAACACACCTGCCGGAGTATTCCATCCCCTGGATGCATTTCCGGATACAAAATCGCTTTCCAGTATCAACTCCCCTTCCACATATAAATATAAATGCTGCTTCCCTAAATCGATTTCCACATAAGTATCCCCTATATCTTTATCTCCAGGCTTTGCTGCCGTATAGCTGTATGCCGGCTCTCGTTCTGTCTGCTCCCCTTTTTTTATTGATTTTACTAGTTCCTCCCCTTCTGCTTCGCTGTCCGTTTTCCATCCGTAAGCTCCGCTTTTCAGCTCTATTTCCCTTCCGTCCGTAGTCTGGAATATCCGGTTTTTTCCGTAAGTATCATACTTTTTAGCCTGTTCCGATACAAATTCTTTTACTGAATCTTCATCCAGGCTGACCTCATCCCCTTCAACCTTTACCCATTTGTGAATGATATCCCCATCTACTACCACTTCATTCCCATTCCATCTATAAGTAATGCATGACTGTACATATTGGTTCGCTTCATCTCGGGCATTGGCCAAACCTTCATCTACGCCATATTCCTTCTTTACTTTATAACAGCCCTTTTCCTCCAAATCCAATTTTGTTTCCATCGAAACAAGTGCATCCCTCACCGCCCCTTCCGTTTTATCCCATAGGATTTCTGTACCAGGCTCTGCCTCAGTTACCATATACTGTTTTTCTTCTTTGGAATAAGTAAGATAAGCCGCTTTCGGCTTTTTGATATTTTTAGCCTGAAAAAAGGCCAGATTGTCTAATTCCTGACTAAAAGCTTCTTCATCATATGTGATATTCCAAGGAAAGGCATAATCATATTCCTTAAAGAAACCTAATATCCATAGCCTAGGATTTTGTTCATGTTTAATCTGTACTAAAGTGTCATCTATCAAAAATCGCATATTTATCTTTTCGGGCAAAATAGTATCCGTTATTCCTTCCCTTCCAGTAATTTCAAGCGAGTAATGATAAATACGGGCATACAGCATTTCTTCTACTTCCATAGGAGTCTTGTAGCTTACATCTTCCCCTCCTATTACCGTATGATAAAAGTAATGGTTTTCAAAATAAAGAGAGATACAGACATAAGTTGCTATCATCAAAATCAAAAGAGGAAGAAACACCGCAATGAGCCATTTCTTCCATTTTCCCTTCTTTCTTTTCCCTTTCATACTCCCTCCTAAATTTTTATAGGGAAATAATGCCGAGCACATTCGCAATAGAACTAATTAAAATAATTCCAATACAAATAACGGCTAAATATTTCACAAAGAAAATATATAGTTTTTTCCTTCGGAATGCGGATGAAACCTCTACCTCCTTTGAGATTTTCTCAAATCCAACTACACGGATAATTAAAATGCAAGTGGCAAGTGCTGCAAGCGGCATCATAATGGAATTGGTGAGGAAATCAAAGAAATCCAGGAAAGCCATTCCGAAAATTTTCACAAAATCCCATACACCGTAACCCAGGGAAGATGCCGAGCCTGCTACTACCATAAGAATTGCCATAAGGAAGCAACACTTTGGCCGACTCCATTTTAATTCATCCTCCAAAGAAGATACGCTAGTTTCCATCAAGGAAATTGCACTTGTTAATGCTGCAAATAAAAACATGAGGAAGAATGCAGTACCGGCTAACCATCCTGCCCCCATACTTGCGAATATTTTAGGGAGCGTAATAAAAGCCAATGATGGCCCTGCCTGCAGCGTCTCCATATTCCCGCCCGAAAAAGCAAATACTGCCGGAATAATCATCATTCCAGCTAAAAGGGCAATAGCTGTATCAAAAATTTCAACTTGGGTTGTAGATTTTTCTATATCCACATCTTTCCCGATATAGGAGCCATAGGTATAGAGGACACCCATCGCAATTGACAAAGAATAAAACATCTGCCCCATAGCGGCCACTACAGTCATCCATGAAAAATTATCAAAATCGGGCACTAAAAAATATTTCACGCCTTCCAAAGCCCCTGGCCTAGTAACCGAATATACCGTTATGAAAATGGCCAGCACTACCAATACTGGCATCATTAATTTAGAAACTCGTTCCACCCCTTGTTTCACTCCTGCCAAAATAACAAAAAATACAAAAACGGAGAACAGGATAAACCAAAATTCCACATGGGCAGAAGAAGAAATAAAATTCGGGAAGTAATCATCTCCTGCTAATATATTTGCATTTCCCCTTAGATATTCCGCTAAATATTTTAGGACCCAGCCACCAATCACACAATAGTATGGCACTATAAGCATAGGAACTAAAGCATTTACCCAGCCGCCAAAACGGAAGGGCAGACTTTTTCCAAAAGCTCGAAACGCCCCTACAGGGCTCTTTCCTGTCATGCGGCCCAATGTGGTTTCTGATACAATTAGGACATAGCCAAAAGTTACCATTAATATTAAATATACCAGCAAAAACATACCGCCCCCGTATTTAGCTGCAAGGTACGGAAAACGCCATATATTGCCAAGTCCCACTGCGGAACCGGCTACAGACAAAACATAGCCTAAACGGCTTGAAAAACGTCCCCTATCTGTAGTTGCTTTTTTTTTATTTTCACCTAATGCGCCTTTCTCCATATAATTTCCTCCTTTGGAAACCTTTGCTCCTATTATTTTCAGATATCTCTTTATGGGCAAAACTTTTGATACACAAGTTTTATAAGGTAAAAAGTGTCTTCGACACTTCATGAAGAACCTTCGGTTCTTCGTCAATTTATACCCGTCTGGCGACGGAATTTCCTATAAGGTAAAAAACGCCTAGCCAGTTTATCTGGTCAGGCGCATTCATTATCACAATGAGACATCGGGGATTCGAACCCCGGACAACTTGATTAAAAGTCAAGTGCTCTACCAACTGAGCTAATATCCCATATCTTTATTTAGACAAAGATAATGCCCAGAACCGGAATCGAACCAGTGACACGAGGATTTTCAGTCCTCTGCTCTACCAACTGAGCTATCTGGGCATTGAGTAGCGGGGATAGGATTTGAACCTATGACCTTCGGGTTATGAGCCCGACGAGCTTCCAGACTGCTCCACCCCGCGTTATTCATATTCTATATAATATGCAATCTTCTAGGTTATTAGACCTAATGGATGGAGGTGGATTCGAACCACCGAAGCAATTTGCAGCAGATTTACAGTCTGTCCCCTTTGGCCACTCGGGAATCCATCCATATATTTAAAATTTTATATGAATAAAAGCTCTATATCTTTTATTCAAAGCCGATGATCGGACTCGAACCGATAACCTGCTGATTACAAATCAGCTGCTCTGCCAATTGAGCCACATCGGCAAACCAATGGGACCTATAGGGCTCGAACCTATGACCCTCTGCTTGTAAGGCAGATGCTCTCCCAGCTGAGCTAAGATCCCAGCAATAAAATTGCTATACGACCCGGATGGGACTCGAACCCACGACCTCCGCCGTGACAGGGCGGCGCTCTAACCAACTGAGCCACCGGGCCATTTTACTGCTCTTATAAAAGACTCATACCCTCAAAACCGAACACCTCCACACGCACAAGATACACCATACCCACACCACACCAAGCCTCCACGATGGGTAAGCCCTCGGCCTATTAGTACACGTCAGCTCCATGCATCGCTGCACTTC
>QXWV01000338.1 GCA_009911195.1 Lachnospiraceae bacterium
TCATGCGGGCGGAAAAGGAACTGGCAAACACGCTGGTGGCTACGGATTATAAGGACCCGCCGGTAATAAATGATGTGCGGACGGCATCGGGTAAGGATGTATTTGGTACGATCTCCGCGAGCATGGGCTCCAAGCAGTGGCTCGGCAACCAGGAGGCGTTCAGCGGCGACTACCATATCGTAGAGCCGGACTACATTGTGAGGAGGCTGACCCCTACGGAATG
>QXWV01000339.1 GCA_009911195.1 Lachnospiraceae bacterium
GGAAGAAATGATATTCTGGCGTGAGGTGTTCGAGACCCACCGTAAGATCATGGGAACATCCAGTAAACCGAAGTCCGACAGCCAGATAAGAAAATGGCTGAAAGACCCCCATTCCGATTCCGCGGAATACCGTATGTGGGGGAATGGCTGCGCCCTGCCGAACGTGTATTTCGTGCTTTGCGGCATTGTGTACTATGCACAGTTCCCGGATTATTTATTGTGACATTTATTCTGACATTTATGTTGCTTTTATCCCCATTCAGAGTGATTAATGTAATACCGAAAGGGAAAACAAAGCCGGAGGGCTTAAAAAACGGAGGAAAAAAGGATGAGGATTGAAACGAATGCAGCAAACAGGAAAGATGTGGTAAAGGCAGTCAGCGGGATTTTGGGAGAGCCTTCAAAGTACCTTGGGGTGCCGACCTGCGCCTACCAGATCGGGAACTGCACCATCGACAAGAAAGGCGCGGTGGTAACGGAGGATGAAAAAACGGCGGAGATGGTAAGGGCAGGGCTTTTGGAGCAGGGCCTTATCGAAACACCCAGCACGGAGATTGACGGGACAACGGTCAGCCTCCCGGTGGAGGGCATGACGGCGGAGGGGTTCAAAAACCTCATCTACCTCATCCACAGCAAGCAGTACCTTATCAACTGCGCCTTTGCGGAGGAGGTCTTCCGGATTCCCGCGGAACTGGTGGAGACGCTCGGCAGCACGGAGATTCCCGATGCGGAAACTTTCCTGCAGGCTTTCAAGAGCCATGCGGAGGGATGCAGGGGCATCGGTTTCTTTGACGGGAAGATGGCATTCACCCTCCCCGCCATCAATGCCCCCGACATGATAAAAGCATTCACGCACCTTACGGCGGCGATGGCGCAGCAGGCAAGGGGGCAGAAACGCATCAGGCCGGATGAGACCATCGAGGAAAATGAAAAATACTACATGAGGATATGGCTCCTGCGCCTGGGCTTCGGCGGGAAAGAGGGAAAAGAGGTCAGGAACCTCCTGCTTAAGAACCTGAAAGGGCATTCCGCTTTCCGCACCGAGGCAAACAAGCAGAGGTGGCAGGAAGCCCGCAGGAACGAGCGGGAGGCGGCAAGGCTGCAGGCGGCGGTGGAAGCGGCAGGGCAGCCGGAGGCGCAGCTTGCGGAGACGGTGGCGGACGCGGTCCTGATTGAGCAGGTGAACCAGAGTTTTGAAAAGGGAATGGAGTAAACCGCCGCCCGCATTTATACCATAGAAGATACCCGTACTAACACAGCTAAAAAGGCTGTAAAACACACAAATTTACGGCCTTTTCCCCCGAAATCTTTGTGTACATTATGGGCAGAAATAAGTGGATAAATAGTGCGTTCAGAGTGATTAATAGACTACCAAAAGAAAAGCAGACGCAAGGAGGAAACGCACATGAGGACACAGAGATTCGGGATCGAGATCGAAATGACGGGGATCACAAGGAAAAAGGCGGCGGAGGTTATCGCAGAATATTTCGGGATAGAGAGCTTTTACCTCGGCACCTACTACAAGACCTACGGGGCAAAGGACCGGCAGGGCAGGACATGGAAGGCCACCTACGACTCCAGCATC
>QXWV01000340.1 GCA_009911195.1 Lachnospiraceae bacterium
CCGCACAGAAAAAGAGCGGCGGGCGCACGGTGCAGGCGGCGGACGAATACAAATGCGAGGTCGTCAGCCCCATCCTCACCTACGGGGACATGGCGGACCTGCAGGAGGTGGTGAGGCGGCTGAGGCACAGCGGGGCTTTTGTGAACAGCCAGTGCGGGATACACATCCATGTGGACGCCGGCCGCTACACGCCGCAGACCCTGCGGAACCTGGTGAACATCATAGCGAGCAAGGAGGACATCCTCTACAAAGCCCTCCGGATCGACCCGGCGAGGCTGCGGTGGTGCAA
>QXWV01000341.1 GCA_009911195.1 Lachnospiraceae bacterium
CGAAAAGCTGATAGAGACCATCAACCGCAGGAAGCCGCAGACGATGGAAGCCTTAAAGGACATCTGGTACGCGGGCTCCACAAGGGGCAGGGACGAGCATTACAACGATACAAGGTACCACGGGCTGAATTTACACTCGACCTTCACAAAGGGAACGGTTGAATTCCGGCTTTTCAACAGCACCACCCACGCGGGCGAGATCAAGGCATACATACAGTTCTGCCTTGCGGTGAGCCACCAGGCGCTGACGCAGAAGAAAGCCTCCGCACGGAAGACTGTGACCGACAACGAAAAATACGCATTCCGGTGCTGGAT
>QXWV01000342.1 GCA_009911195.1 Lachnospiraceae bacterium
CCTTGAGGAGATATTTTATTTTGGAAACAAAAAATGCTGTATTTATGCGGCTTTTGGTGTTTCGCAAACGCCTAATATCAAATGAAAGTGAAAAGGAGATGTTCAGCATGGCGAAAAATCAAAAATCTTACACTCCGGAATTTAAACAGCAGATCGTGGATCTGTATAATGCCGGAGGAACCTCGTATCCACAACTGGAACGTGAATATGGCGTAAATCGGAGTACTATCAGCGGTTGGGTAAAGCAGCTTTCCCCTATCAGGGTATCAGATGAGGAAACGGTTACCCTCAAGGAGTATAAGGCTCTCCAAAAAGAAATCCAGCGCCTTAAGCTCGAGAATGAAATACTAAAAAAAGCGACCGCCATATTCGCAAAAGAACAATAGCCGAAATTGTTGCATTTATCCAGAATAACTTAATTAACTACTCGATATCCCAGCTTTGCAGTGCCCTGAAATTCCCAAGGAGTACCTATTACAAGGCTCTGGTTTGTGTACCTTCAAATAAGCGGATGGAGTATGGGGAATTCAGCCGGAAAGTGGAACAGGCCTTTGAGGATTCCAAACGCAGATACGGGGCTGTCAAACTATGCCGTGTACTCAATGGCGCCGGGACACCCTGCAGCATCAAGCGGGTCCAGAGGCATATGGCAGAGCAGGGACTGCGCTCTGTGGTAGCAAAGAAGTACAACCACCATGCCAATCATGGCAGTATCCCAGATGATAAAGTGAATATCCTGAAACGTGATTTTGGAACGGAAACCATCAACAAAAAATGGTGTACGGATATTACCTACATCCATGTACAGAAAGAAGGATGGACTTATCTGGCGTCTGTCATGGGTTTGTGCAGCCGTAAAATCATCGGCTATGCCTATGGCACATCTATGACAGCGGAACTGGCAGTGAAAGCGGTAGAGAATGCCTGCCTGAACGTCAGGGATACAAAAGGAATCATTTTGCATAGTGACCTTGGAAGCCAGTATACGAGCAAAGCGTTTGAAGATTGCCTGAGCAGGAAAGAAATCCTGCATTCCTTTAGCCGTAAGGGAAATCCATACGATAATGCCTGCATGGAATCCTTCCATTCTGTACTAAAAAAGGAAGAAATATATCTTCATACCTATCAGGATTCAAAGGAAGCCCGCAGAGCAATCTTTGAATACATAGAAGGCTGGTATAACCGTAAGCGGATACATAGCTCTATTGGTTATTTGACACCACA
>QXWV01000343.1 GCA_009911195.1 Lachnospiraceae bacterium
CAAAAAAGCAGCATAATCTTTCGACTTTTTTTGTCCAAAGTATTGACATTGGTCCATTGACATCAACAATTCTTTTAACGAAATTTACCACATAATTGAAAAAAGCGGCAACGAGGCATTAACCAAAGAAATCTTTCTGCTCTGCCACAAATATATCTCCAATTCCGGAAGAAAGGAATAGCTTATGAAAACAGCATCCATCGGATTCCTTAAAAACAATGCAGGGCATGGCCGTTACCATGAACCCTCTGCAGTGGAGAACGTCATAAAATACGAAACCCGCAAAAACAGAAACCCCAAAAATGACCTGGTTGCATACGGCGGGATAGGGGTTATGGAATTTCCTGGCATCGACTGTATGTGCAGCCAAATCCGGGCTGTCCAGCAGATGCGTACCCGCAAGGGGGATTTAGGCAGATATATCGACCATGAAATTTTCTCCCTTACCTCCGAAGCCGGGCAGCTCATACAGGAAAAACGTCTGGATATCGATGCAATCGCCAGGGAAATGGCCTATGACTTTTATGAGAAAGACCATTGCCAGGTGGTTTATGCCGTCCACCGCCCTTCCGGGGAAGATGCCCATACCCATATCCACTTCGCCGTCAATACGGTAAATTATATGGACGGCAACAAACGGCGGGAAAACAAAAGGCAGACACGGGAAAGGGAAGAGCGGTTCCAAAAAATAGTGGCTGATGCAATCAGGGAGGGATAACATTTCATCAGATGCCATCCCTCCTAGCTATCCTATATACCCTTCATCATTATTTATCTCTCATAGATATCGCCATTGTTATAAACTCTGTATGTGGCCGTATCACCGCCGATACGGCCCACAATTTCCACAAAATCCGGTGCGGAATAATACTCCAAAATATAGTCCAGCCTCTCCAATGCTTTTTCCTCTGCTTTCTGTACCCTCATTTTTTCATCCATGTCTGCCTCTCCTTTCCAAGCGGAATCTTCCCTGTTAAAACTCATACAAACGGGGAAGTTTCCTCCCACTTAAAAAGAAGGGTATCTCGTATTAACTGCAAGAATACCCTTCTTTCATCATTCATTTTTCTACAAATATTCCTTTGCTTCCTCTAATGATAGTTGGAACTTCTCTTGCACTTTCTTCAATATCTCATCCTCCGGCACTTCCAAATCCCTGTAGGCAGATATCATCCCGTAGATTTTCCCTTTTTCAATCCCTTTTTCAATTCCTTTTTCAATCCCTTTTTCAATCCCTTTTTCAATATTTTCTTGGTCACGCATTAACAACGTCATATATTCATGCCTCCATTCCCTG
>QXWV01000344.1 GCA_009911195.1 Lachnospiraceae bacterium
ACCTCCTGTAAGTCCGGCTCAACCGGGTCTTTGCCCTATTGGAATCAAGATTTTGAACTTGTTTCGCAATTACCTATTCATCATCACAGACAGGATGAACACCCTGCCATTTACCTTAAAATCCATTGTTCCCTGGTATTTCTCCGCTGTGCTTCTGATGTTAATAAGCCCTATCCCATGATTCTCCCTGTCCGCCTTGTCCGTCACAGGTAACTCATTCCGCGGTCTCCTCACCACCCTCCCGTCAAAGCCGTTCTCCACTTTCAGGAAAAACAGCTCCCTCTTTTGGAATGAACTGATGCGGATAAAGGCTTCCGCACCCGGTTCTTTCGCTTTCAGTTTCCGGCACGCCTCCATTGCGTTATCCAGCGCATTCCCTAAAATAATGCCGATATCATAGCTTTGGATGAACAGCATTTCAGGGAACTGCAGCCCATCCACATCCATCCGCAGATCCGGCACCGTGCCTGTAATCTCATGGTATTTCATGTTCAGCAGGGTATCCACAACCGTATTCCCTGTCTTAAAACGGAATTCCAGTCTGTCCATCGTCCGGCTCAGTTCTTCCAGATATGCCTGCAGTCCTTCCTCTTTCCCCGCCGCAAGCTGCATGATGACGGAGATCGTATTCTTCATGTCATGCCTCATCCCCCGTATCCCGGAATAGACGCGCTCCATCTCCCCCATATGCTCCTGCAGGCTGCTGACCTGTTTCTCCAGAATAATCCGGCTGCTCTTTTCCCTGTTCCAGCAGATCATGTCCTGAAAGAGTTTTACCCCAAACATAACGGAGAATAGTAACAGCAGCAGGATAACAGGCATTATGACCATCAGTGATGGATATCTGTCATACAGCACCTCCGGCACACCGTTTTCCGCCGTATCAATCGTAATACGCAGTAAAGTACATACCATCAGGCCGGTCATCCCCGGTGTGAGGATGAACAGTAATTCTGTCCTGTGGACGGCATATTCCTTTTCCCGGTAATCCTGCACCACCCTTCTCAGGGTACAATAAAGCACCGCTGCACCAATCACGCAAAACAAAATCTGGTTCCCTATGAGAGTAATGCTTACAACAAAATTATAAAATTCCAATGATGAGATATATCCATTCCCCAAACACCAGTCCCATAGCCGGAACAGATGATTTTCTAATTCAAAAAACATATGTGCAAGGAAAAAGCTCATTTCCCCCACAGCCATAAAGGTGACTATAAGAAATAAGGCTATCTTTCCCAACACCCTATAAAAAACAAATACAGCCACCGATACGATGCACAGGATCACTACCAGCCTTATGAAAACCCAAAAACTCGTGTAGCCCTTTGGTAAGATAAATCCCATCCCTAACCGCAGAACACCATACAGCACTGCGGCTGCCAGCCCGCCTGTCCGCCGGTTCCGTATCCTGCTTTCCAGAAAACTCCCAAAGAAATACTGCAGGCAGTATCCCTGGAACATGGCAGAAAACACTTCCAGCAGGCCGCTCACCACTTCATACACAGGACATCCCTCCATTCTGCAAATACCACATATACGCCTTTACAAACTCATTGTGCTTCTTCCTTGTCAGATAGACCTTCTCCCTGTTGGAAAGGAAAATACTGTCAATGCCATATTTCACTATGTGCGCCATGTTGACCAGATACCCCCTGTGGCAGCGGTAAAAACCATCACCAAGCTGTACTTCCAGTTCCTCCATACCGGCATACGTTTCTATGATATCTTCCATATCTGTGGTATGGATCTCCACCTTCTTTCCCCTGTTTTCGATATACAGGATACTGTTCAGCTTAAGCGTATACCCCTGATTCTTTGTCTTTATGAATATCCGACTCTCCTTCTGCCCCTTCCTTTTCCCGGCTTCTTCTATCGCCCTGTCAAGCACCTCCATGAACTTCTGCTCCGCAATCGGCTTTAACAGGTAATGGAATGCGGACACGTCAAAGGCTTCAAACACATGCTCCTTAATGCCTGTAATGAAGATAATAACCCTGTCGTCATTGGACTGCCGGAGAGTCCTCGCCGCCTCAATGCCACCCATGCCTTCCATCTGTATGTCGAGGAAGATAATGTCAAATTCCTTATCTGCCGTAAGCAGTTCTTCTCCCGTGGCAAAACCGCTTATATTAAAACCGGGATTCCGTTTTTTTATGAAACCTCTAATCTGCTCTATGATAATTTCTTCATCATCTACCACTGCTATATTCAAAATTCATCACCTCGGATTTCCGTTTCAGCCGTCACTTAATTTATCGGCAGATTTTCTGTTATTTTGGGATGGAGGGAACGAAAGGCATACGAAATGGAACGAAAGGCATAAATGCAGTGCAGAAATTTCTAAAACGGTTGATTGCAAACCGAGGTTCCCGTTTTGTAATCGACTTTCATTTTTTGAAAGCGAGGTTCAAAATTTGTACCCGAAATTCCACTTTTGTAGCAACTTTCCCGTTTCTTCCTGTCATTTTGTGCTATAATCTCCTTATGACAGGGTAAAAATGCGCACAAAAACCGGGCGTCACTTTTGTCTTAC
>QXWV01000345.1 GCA_009911195.1 Lachnospiraceae bacterium
ACATCTTTGTGGTATTCGAAGCTGTGGTTTTCCAAGATGACCGCCACAGGATTTGCATACACAGACATTTATCCCATAAAGCTGGTTTATTATTTCAGGAATCTCCTTATTCCGGAGTTTTGAGAGATACTTTTGGCATCCAAGAAGATTCCTGCATAAAATAAGCTTCTTTCGTTTGCAACGGGAACAAAGAAGTCCGTAATGCCGAATCCTGACAAAACGTTTTGGTGGCACATGCATCAAAAAACGTCGTATGAATTCAACACCGGAAAGAGTCAGTTCTTTCCATTGTCCTTTGTTCCGGTAATCTTTTACAGGAAAAGTTACGGTTTCATCATTCATGCAGATGATGCGGTGATTGCTGATAGCAATCCTATGGGTATACTTTCCAAGGTAATCAATCACAGACTGTGCGCCGTGAAAAGTTTTCTTACAATAAGGAATCCATTCCGCATCATAACAGGAATCAAGCAGTTCTTTGAACGCATAATGGTTACGGTATTTTTCAGCAGTTCCATGAAACTCAAGCTGATTCGTATTCCAAAGATTTTTCAACTCCTCCATATATTTTCCACGGAAGACCTTGGAGATAGCCCATATGGGAAGAAAAAACTCCGTACCGTTGTCTTTCCATTCGTTTTTGGATGTCAGACCACCGCCGAGCAATATTGTATGGATATGAGGATGAAAGTTCATTTCAGACCCCCATGTATGCAGGATGCAGATATATCCAACATCTGCACCAAGATGCTTTGGGTCAGCAGTCAATTCACTGATTGTAGCAGAAGCAGCATGATACAGGGTATCATATAACAGTTTCTGATTACTGTAAATGATTGGATTTAGAATGTCCGGCACTGTAAATACCAAGTGAAAGTAAGGGGCATCAAGCACATCTTCTCTGCGTGCATCCATCCACATTTCCTTTGGAATAGCCTGACACATGGGACAACAGCGGTTGCGACAGGAATTATAGTGAATCTGAATGGCACCACAGTCCTCACATACGCTGACATTCGCACCGTAAGCGCCTGTTTTACAGTTCATGATGTTCCGGGAAACTTTTGCCTGTTCAGGAGAAGGGGAATACTTTTCAAGGTATGCCGAATAAAAACGTAGAAAGATATCCTGCACAGTTGGTTTATTCATGAACAGCACCTTCTTTCCTGTCAAACGGACTTTGGATTCCCATCAGGGATTTGTTGCTGACATGAAGATAAACTTCCGTAGATTTTGGGTCACGGTGTCCC
>QXWV01000346.1 GCA_009911195.1 Lachnospiraceae bacterium
GCGGGGGCCACCCCGCAAGGCTAAATACCTGCAGTGACCGATAGAGGATAGTACTGTGAAGGAAAGGTGAAAAGGACCCCGGGAGGGGAGTGAAAGAGAGCCTGAAACCCTGTGCCTACAAGCTGCGGGGGCATGCGCAAGCGCATGTGACCGCGTACTTTTTGTAGAACGGTCCGGCGAGCTGCCGGTGCTGGCGAGGTTAAGCGCATAAGGCGCGGAGCCGCAGGGAAACCGAGCCTGAAGAGGGCGTTTAGTCAGCAGCGGCAGGCCCGAAACCGGGTGATCTACCCGTGCCCAGGCTGAAGCTGCCGTAAGAGGCAGTGGAGGGCCGAACCCACGTCCGTTGAAAAGGGCGGGGATGAGGTGCGGGTAGGGGAGAAATTCCAACCGAACCCGGAGATAGCTGGTTCTCCCCGAAATAGCTTTAGGGCTAGCCCCGCGCCATGCCAGGCGGAGGTAGAGCACTGCATACCCTAGGGGGCGTCAAAGCCTACCGAAGGTTAGCAAACTCCGAATGCCGCGCTGGCCCAGGGCGGGAGTCAGACCGCACGAGATAAGTCGGGCGGTCGAGAGGGAAAGAGCCCAGACCTACAGCTAAGGCCCCGAAGTGCGTGTTAAGTGGGGAAGGATGTGGGGCTTCGAAGACAGCTAGGACGTTGGCCCAGAAGCAGCCAAGCGTTCAAAGAGTGCGTAATAGCTCACTAGTCGAGAAGCCCTGCGCCGAAAATGTCCGGGGCTGAAACACGGCGCCGAAGCTTAGGGGTGCACGGACGTGCACCGGTAGGGGAGCATCGCCGGGGCGACGAAGCCGTGCCGTGAGGCGCGGTGGAGCCCCGGGGAGGGAGAATGCCGGAATGAGTAGCGAGAAAGGGGTGGGAATCCCCTTGGCCGAATATCCAAGGTTTCCAGGGTAAAGCTGATCTGCCCTGGGTAAGTCGGGGCCTAAGGCGAGGCGGGGACGCGTAGCCGAAGGGCAGCAGGCGGAGATTCCTGCACTACATGGCAGCAGAACTGCGGGGACGCATGCGGCGGTGCATGTGCCGGGGGCGGAGCGCCCGGCGCAAGCGCAGGAGGCGCGCACGGGAAGCACGTGCGCAGGGGCCGGAGGCGTGAGGCGGAGCGAAGAGGAGTAGCGAAGCATGCGGGCCGCGTGCCGAGAAAAGCCGCTATTGCCTGCCATGTACCCGTACCGCAGACCGACACAGGTGGATGGGGGGAGTACCCCGAGGCCGGCGGGCGAAGCACTGCCAAGGAACTCGGCAAAATGGCCCCGTAACTTCGGGAGAAGGGGCGCCCACCGCAAGGTGGGCCGCAGGGAACAGGCCCAAGCAACTGTTTAGCAAAAACACAGGCCTATGCGAAACCGGAAGGTGAAGTATATGGGCTGACGCCTGCCCGGTGCTGGAAGGTCAAGGGGAGGGGTTAGCGTATGCGAGGCCCCGAACTTAAGCCCCAGTAAACGGCGGCCGTAACTATAACGGTCCTAAGGTAGCGAAATTCCTTGTCGGGTAAGTTCCGACCCGCACGAAAGGCGTAATGATTTGGGCGCTGTCTCGGCAGTGCACCCGGTGAAATTGAAGTGCCAGTGAAGATGCTGGCTACCTGCGCCAGGACGGAAAGACCCCATGGAGCTTTACTCCAGCTTGGCGCTGCGGCCCGGTGCTGCACGTACAGGATAGGTGGGAGGCTGCGAGGCGCGGGCGCCAGCCCGCGCGGAGCCGTCGTTGGGATACCACCCCTGCAGCACTGGGCTCCTAACCGGCGGCCGTGGAGCCGGCCGCGGGACAACGCCTGGCGGGGAGTTTGACTGGGGCGGTCGCCTCCGAAAGGGTATCGGAGGCGCTCAAAGGTCCGCTCAGGATGGACGGGAACCATCCGTGGAGCGCAAAGGCATAAGCGGGCCCGACTGCGACACCGACGGGTGGGGCAGGCAGGAAACTGGGACTTAGTGATCCGGCGGCAGGGAGTGGGACTGCCGTCGCTCAACGGATAAAAGCTACCCTGGGGATAACAGGCTTATCACCCCCAAGAGTTCACATCGACGGGGTGGTTTGGCACCTCGATGTCGGCTCATCGCATCCTGGGGCTGCAGCAGGTCCCAAGGGTTGGGCTGTTCGCCCATCAAAGCGGTACGCGAGCTGGGTTCAGAACGTCGTGAGACAGTTCGGTCCCTATCCGGCGCAGGCGCAGGAGGCCTGAGAGGGGCTGCCCCCAGTACGAGAGGACCGGGGTGGACGGGCCGCTGGTGCACCTGCTGGGCCGCCAGGCCCACGGCAGGGTAGCCAAGCCCGGGAGGGATAAGCGCTGAAGGCATCTAAGCGCGAAGCCCCCCTCAAGATGGGGCCTCCCACGCGTAGGCGGTAAGGCCCCTTGCAGACGACAAGGTAGGTGGGCACGGTGTGGAAGTGCAGCGATGCATGGAGCTGACGTGTACTAATAGGCCGAGGGCTTACCCATCGTGGAGGCTTGGTGTGGTGTG
>QXWV01000347.1 GCA_009911195.1 Lachnospiraceae bacterium
TCGACATTCGACAAACGGGATTCGACAAAATCCCCTTGCTTTTGTGCGGAATCCGACATAAAATGATTTCAGCGGAATTTTTCATTTTTATTGACATATTTCCCGCAAAAACGTATAATAATATCAGAGATGGGAAACCATCGTCAGGAGAGTTCCTGCCAGACAGTGGAAAACTTTATATTCAGGAGAGTTCCTGCCAGATAGTGGAAAACTTTATTAATCAGGAGATTCCCTGCCAGACAGTGGGAAACTTTAAAATCAAAGGGTGATCGCTATGATCGCCCTTTTCTTTGCAGGAGATACCAATGAGCGAATTAAAACTATATGAAATATCTGAGGAATACATCTCATATATCAGTACCGTTGAAAAAAATGTTTTTTCCTCAAAGGAGAATGATCGGAACCATACACGGAAGTATCTGGGCATTGTATACAGCATTAACGGGTATAACTATTACATCCCCCTTTCCTCGCCTAAAAATTCTGATTACCGAATGGAAAATGGAGTACAAAAAATCCGCGGAAGTATTGTTCCCATCATCCGCATCACTTCCCAATCCTCATCCGGGGAATTGGAATTAAAGGGAACATTGAAACTGAGTAATATGATTCCAGTTCCTGCATCGGAATTAACCTTGTATGATATGGAGCATGAACCAGACTTATTCTATAAGGCTCTCATACATAAAGAAATGCTTTTTATCCGTAAAAATAAAAACAAAATTATCCAGAATGCAAAAATTCTCTATAAGCAGAAAAAGGAGAACAACCCTGCCATTGGATACCTGAAAAGCACCGTTGATTTTTCATTACTCGAACAGATGCACGATAAATTTATTGAAAAGAAAAGTAATTAGCCAAAAAAGCCGGACGCTGCAAAATAGTTTCCGGCTTTTCCGGCTTTTTTCTTTTTCCGCTTGCAATCCAGCCAAAACAGAGGTAAGCTACGACACCACGGAAGGAGGGATT
>QXWV01000348.1 GCA_009911195.1 Lachnospiraceae bacterium
TGCATATCTGCTTGGATTTTCCGACTGCAAGGCTATGTTTTTAGGGAAATGCCTGCCGACAGAAGCAAAAGAAATGAACACAGAATTGTAACTGCAAATCGGTGACAGGGCGGAAAGGCTGCCATGCATCCCTTCCGCCCTGTCCCTCTTTCGTTTTAAATGAATATCCACACCTCCAGCTCCGCGTACCTGTTGGACTTTGACCACTGCGGGTGTTTCCTGAACCACGCCCTCTCGTCATCCGGCGTGACCGTTATCTTCTTGAAATAAACGGGGGAACCGGCATCATCCAGTCCCCCTCCCGCATCGG
>QXWV01000349.1 GCA_009911195.1 Lachnospiraceae bacterium
AATCTTCTCCCCCACCTCCTGCTGCTTTCGGCTGAATACCTCTTTCGGTATCTCGTTGTTCATCCTCATGTCGAGCAGCGTCTCATACCGCCCGCGCTCTTTTTTAAGCTGTTCCTCTATGATTTCCTTGTCCCGCAGCACTTCCGACTGCTCCACCCCCGCGATGCCGCACCCCAGCGCCGCCGCCGCATCCAGGAGCGTCCCCTCCGGGTCATCGAACACGGCGTGGAGGACTTTCTGCGCCATCGTGTACATC
>QXWV01000350.1 GCA_009911195.1 Lachnospiraceae bacterium
AACATGGGTTTTTCGGTACTTTCACGCAAAACTAAAGTGCCTGAAAGCCTTGAAAAATCAATGTTTATGTAAGATTTGGGGGCGTTTTCCTATCCCCCCTGTGCGAATTTGCGAAAACGCGCGTCTGAGGGGGCGGCGGTCGATATTTTTCGACAGTTTTAGAGATAACTCGACCCCCTTCCCCATGCAGATTTCCACGGGAAATGTTGTGCCTTGTCGGAATATGAAAGAAAAAGAACCATCACGGAAACCGTCAGTATCTGTACTCCTGATAGCGGTCCTCCGTCATGGTTTTATGGTCG
>QXWV01000351.1 GCA_009911195.1 Lachnospiraceae bacterium
TTCTTACAAAGGCTCTGCCAGTTGCCCTCATCCCAGAACAGTTTCGCATCCCCTCTGTGCGGGATGATGTGGTCAACAACTGTCGCCCGTGTCAGCCTCCCCTGCTCCATGCACCTGACGCAGAGGGGCTGTGCCTTTAAGAATCGTGTCCGTGCTTTCTCCCACCTGCTGTCATACCCACGGGCGGATGCGCTGGCACGGTCAGAGACGTGCAGCCGTAAATGTTCTTCACAGTACATCCCGTCCGTCAGCTTCGGGCATCCCGGATGCCTGCATGGTTTCATC
>QXWV01000352.1 GCA_009911195.1 Lachnospiraceae bacterium
CGTCTCGTTGATGTCCGTCAGATCGAACCGCTCATGCAGGTTCTCCGCCATCACCGCGTTCATGCACTCCAGATTCTCTGCCAGCGTTCCTAAGATCAGTTCCTCCAGCTCCGCCGCCGTATGGAATGTGTGGAACACCTCGAAGTACCCGTGTTCCTTATCGTACACATAAAAGAAATGTGTGCCGCTCCTGCCAAGCGCGATGTCCGCATCCCGCTCCGAGAAATAATCCCGGTACCGCTCTGCCACCTCCAGCGCTTCCTCCCAGCCTTCCGGCATCATGCTAAAACCTCCCTTCTTCTTTTGGTGTGGGCATTTTAACTCTGAATCCCGTCAATAGCAAGGTGGTTTCCCGATTATCTCCCTAAGTGGCAGGGTGCTTATAAAACCGCCGTTTTCTTTGTCACTATCTGGTATTGGCTGCTCTGCCCATCCTGTTTTAAACTGTCTCCCGAAAGGAGGTGGCGCGCCATGACGGACGGGGAATTCCTCACCCAGACCATCATAGA
>QXWV01000353.1 GCA_009911195.1 Lachnospiraceae bacterium
TTTATGGATGATGATATATAAATTTAAAAATATATCGGGAGATATATTGACAAATTTCAAATATTGAGATAGGAGGTTTATCCAATGAAAAATTCAAAAATCAAAAGAAATCTGCTGCTTGTTACTTTGTTTTGCATAGGCACTTTTACAGGCTGCGCAAAGAGCAATGCACCACTTTCTGCCGGACAACAAAATATTGCTGCACTGGCAGCTTTACCAAATGCCAAAGGCGAAACGCAGGTGTATTCTGATACGGTGGAAATGCCCGGTGGAAATACTGATTATACCGCATATGAGCAGTACGGCTTAATCTATGACAAGGAAAGTAATTGTTACACCTATAACGGAGATGTGGTACGTTTCTTCAATGACCCGGTAGCAGGGGCAAGTTTTACCAACTTTTTTACAGGAACAGTAGATATTGAAGCAGAACGGGATACGGACAATGAACTTATCGGTATTCGGGAATGTGCAAAAGAGGATTATGATAGACATACGAAAAAGTATGAAAATTCAGGTCTTAAGTCAATGTCCGCTGGCAATTCTATGGAAAGTGGAAACAACATGTCAAATATTCATTCGCTCCGGGATTATGAGCCTTATGGGGTATCTTACAATTCCGAAGATGGATATTGGTACTATAACAATCAAAGAATTTGTACTTTTGTTGATAGCGATAAAGCCATTGTTTATCTTGATGATGGTGGCAACATATATCTTTCCATTTCAAAAAATAGTGAGCAAGGAACAATGGAAATCAAAGAAGTTTCTAAGGCAGACGCACAAATACTTTTAGGAAATAACAATCCGGGTAATTCTATATCATTTACGACAGAAGATTGAAATGAAATCTAACTTTTTCTGATTGGCAGATAAGGGAGAATGGTTTTAACTGCTCTCCCTTTACTGTATAAAGCAACCGTAAACCATGCACTGCCCCATGTGGGAGAAAGGGGGAAATTTCTATGGCTTGCACAGAAGCATACAGGGAACACATCATGTATACTTTCAACGCCTTTTGCAAAGTTGTCATACGCTATGCCGCTATAAACGCATGGCGCGACAGGAACAGACGGCGGCAAAAAGAAATATCCTTTGAATACCTCACAGAAGAAAAGTTCTACCCTCTAAGCACATCAGACGAATTTCTCAAATCACCTTACGAACAATACCCCGTTACGATATGCGGTCAGACAATCATACTCACCAATGGGGAGCTTGCCGCCGCCCTGTTATCTCTGCCAGAGAAAAAGAGAGAAATCATTTACCTTTACTTTTTCGGGAATTACACACAGCAGGAAATCGCGGATTTATACGGGCAATGCAAGAGTACGGCATGGCATTATATCCACAGTGCATTACAGATGTTGCAGGAGGAAATGGAGGTGCTTTTACATGGGGAATCCTAACCTTATACCGTATGAAACCATTGTTCGGGCGACCAGCGGAGAGCCGGAAGCCGTGGACGAGGTTTTACGGCATTACAGCAAGAGAATCCGCTTTGCCGCCCTTGAAAACGGACACGTCAACATAGACACCGAGGACAGCATAAAACAGCGGCTTATCACTGCCCTGTTCCAGTTCCGCTTTGACTGAAAAGGGCTGCTTAACGGGAGGTGGTATTTGTCGGGAAAATAGTCATGCTTACATTCAGCGACACCGAAGAAAAAGCGGTTGAGAAAGCCATAGCCGCCCTTGCCGATATGATACCGCTGGAAGCCATACAGCCGCCCCATTCCCCGGCGCTTACTTTTCCGGGATTGGAAATCAGATTACACCAACGCCGGGTATTAAAAGACGGCACGGACATTTACCTCACCCGTTTAGAATACGGCGCACTCTGTTACCTTGCCGCCAGTCCGGGGAGGGTGTTCACAAAGGCGCAAATCTTTGAAGCCGTGTGGAGCATGGAAAGCGAAAGCTGCCAGTCAAACGTGGCAAATGTGATATGCAATCTACGGAAAAAGATAGAGCCGGACAACAAGAATCCCACCTACATAAAGACCGTTTTAGGCATAGGCTACAAGTTTGCTTCCGGGGAATAACAACAGGATAACCGCCGCTATTGGCGAAGATACGAAACAGGAAATCAAGGAAAAAGGTTTCCTGTTTTTTTACGCCCATTTTGCTTATTTCCGGCTTTACTGTATGGAAAAATACCGCCGCAAAATTGGCAGAATCCACACCACGCAAGCCGGGGGAAAACGGCAAAAGCCAGCACAGCGGAATCCGTCACTTTCTAAGAGCAAGATTCTACCACAGTACCAAATTTCGCTAACCGCTCATTTTGTCCTATGGGAATCTTGTTGGGGTTGCCACCCCAAGCCCGCCTTTTTGCGGCTTGCGCCGCTTGAAA
>QXWV01000354.1 GCA_009911195.1 Lachnospiraceae bacterium
AAACACACGTCCTCATTCACCCCGCTGCCCTGCGGCCCGTTCTTATCATCCCTGCCGATCATGGAGCCCTGCACCGCCACCACTGCAATCCCACCCTGATTCGAAGATGGATTATTACAGTTACAGTCAAGGGTCCGTGCGGTCTGCGCCTCATAAAAACCGCTGTGCGGATTGCCGGATTTCATGGCGTTGCTCTCTTTGGAGCAGATGCCGAATGCCTGCACCACAAGCTCATTACAGCGCGTTTCTCCTATATCGAAAGTATTCAGCGTGTTTGCCGCTTCCCCATTTTTCCATGTGGGCGCTTCCTCTGCGGAATGCGGGCGCGTCCCTTTGCAGAAAGGCACGAACACGGTCTGGTCATTGTTGCAGGAAAGGGTGGCTGATTTATCATCCTGTATCAGAGCGCCTTTCCCTCCAGAACCTCCACCAGCGCGGATTTTCAGCGTCTTGGGTGTCGCCGCATCCATGACCAGCGGCACGTTCCCACCGCCGGTCCCCATCCGGGAAGTCAGCGTCTGTGCCATGTTCCCTTCCGACAGCTTCACGCGGCTGTCCGCCGGGTGGTTCTCCAGCGCCACCGCTGCCGGCACCGTACCCGCCCGGAGCGTGGGAGAGGTTTCCTCTTCATATCCAATCCCCCGGCTGTCCGCCGAATGCTCCGTGCAGAATCCCGCCGCCTCCATCACGCACGGCGGGTGGCCGTGGCTCTGCGCCCGCAAAGTACACGCCATTTCACTGTCCACGGAAATATACTGGCCGCCCATGTCATTTAAACAGATGCCGCCTGCCGCTCCAAAGCCTTCCGCAGCACCT
>QXWV01000355.1 GCA_009911195.1 Lachnospiraceae bacterium
CTCCTTGCCACGCACGGAAGCCCTGCGGAGTATACCCTGACACGCCCTCGGACTCAAATAATATCTTTCCGGCACTCCCGCCTGTAAAATCTGCGACAAGGTAGATGCGTTTTCTACGTTGGGGGACGCCCCACAGGCAGGCATCGACCACCCGCCACGCAAGGGAAAACCCGTCTGCCATGACGCATCCGGCATTCGCCCATTTTCCCTTTGGAGGTCCAGGTACAGGAATGCCCCCATCTTTAACGGAGCAGACCGCGTTAAGGACTGCCCTGAAATCCTCCCCTTTGTTTGAGGAGAATGCCCCCGGCACGTTCTCCCATACGATAAATCTTGGGTATCTCCCATCTGTCGCACACCTCATTTCCTTTATGATCCTGATTGCCTGAAAAAATAAACTGGACTGTTTCCCGTCAAGCCCTGCACGTTTTCCTGCTATTGAGATGTCCGTGCAAGGACTCCCAAATGTTATGATGTCCACGGGCTCTATTTCATC
>QXWV01000356.1 GCA_009911195.1 Lachnospiraceae bacterium
CCAATAATTCCCTGTCACTCATTGCCCTTCACCACCCCCCCCGTCAGTTCCGCATAAGGGATTTTCACGCCATCCCTCTCAACAAATACATTCTCCGCAGAGCCGGCCTGCTCGATATAGCGGTTAATAATAACATCCGCAAACTTCTCATCCAGCTCTATGGTGTAACAGATGCGGTTCGTCTGCTCGCAGGCGATCAGCGTGGAGCCGGAGCCGCCGAAGGGGTCCAGTACAATGCAGTTGCTCATGCTCGAATTCTTGATGGGATATGCAA
>QXWV01000357.1 GCA_009911195.1 Lachnospiraceae bacterium
ACCAGTGAGGAGTTGTTTTATTTTGTAACAAAGAGAATCCCGTATTTATGCGGGTTCTGGCGTTTCGCAAACGCCTAAGAGTAATCCATCTTGAAAGGAGTAAATAAAATGGGTTTTTTTGCAATGGTTGTGTCAATGCTGCTGGGGATATTGTTTGTTACTATCGGAATTTCTCGTAGAAAGCAAAAGAGATGGTCTATAATCCTTATCGTACTTGGAATAGTATTTGTTATTTTTGCGGTTTATTTGGGATTCCCTAAATAAAGAAATTGATCTGAAATCTTGAAAAGGAAGAACTGCTCCGGGTGAGTGCGCAGACAGGCCAGAAGAAGGAGAGCTAAAGGGATTGAATTTGTGTACCAATATATTTTGAAGGTCACAAAGAAATATCCCCAATAAGCCACAGAGGACGGACAGGGCAGGCATCCCCGGTTTTCTGGCAGATTGGGGAATCGGGGAGCAGCGGCTGTCGGGAATGCAGAAATAAATTGCTCAAACTTGGAGGGACTATGAATAATACTGTTTTGGAATTTGAGTGCATTGGCATGGATGGCGGAAGCAAATTTCCCATCGAATATACCGGACGTGGGCAGGACATATCGCCGGAATTTATAATTAAGAACCTGTCACCGAATGCGAAAACCCTCGCTGTTACATTGGAAGATTTATCACATCCAATTAAGGATTTTACGCATTGGGTTATATGGAACATTCCTGCCGCTGACAAAATAAAGAAAAATATACCTGCTGGCAAGACAGTGCCAATGCTGGGGAATGCCCGCCAGGGGATAGGATATGGCTTTCACCGTTATGCAGGACCGAAGCCGCCAAAAGGGAAAAAGCATACTTACCGCTTTACAGTCTATTCCTTAGATTGTGAAATGAACATAAGTGCCAATTCTATGAAAAGAAGTTTTCTGAAAAAGGCTGAGAAGCATGTCATCCAAAAAGGAAGTATTATTGGTGAGTTTGAGTAAGAAATACCTTTACGGCTGCATATCCCCAATAAGCTACAGAGGGCGGACAGGGCAGGCTTCCCCGGTTTCCGGTAGATTGGGGAATCGGGGAGCAGGTGTTTGGCAAGGGAGGCAATCAACTGCTCGGACTTATTACGAGAGAGCAGAGGCGGCTCTGACCGACAGAGGAGCCATAATACTAAAAATATGGAGGATATTAAGAAATGAGCATTAGTGGAGTAGGACAGAGTTATTACCAGAACAATGTGGCAACAACGAAAAGTACAAAAAATGTGAACAGCACAGAAAAAACAGACAGATTTGCGGCAAGGGTTGCGGAAAAAAGTTCCGTTTCTCCAAAAGACATGACGCTGGATGAGTACAAGGCATATTTTGATGAAAAGATGAACAGCCCACCCTTCACAGAGAGGCATGAATTGGACAATTGACATAACAGAATCAGCGTATAAGAGGATGCAGTCAGACCCGGAATACGAGAAGAAGATTCTGGATGCGCTGGCGAAGAATAAGGCTGTTGATTTCGGGGGAAATATTCCGGTGGCTGCATATACCCATATAGATGACACATATGAGAAATGCTACGGCTATACGCAGGGCATGAAGGAGAATGTCAGTTATTCCGGGAGTTCCTCCACAAAGGATGCTGATGCCGGAAGGCAGAAAAAGGCAAGGCAGAAGGAACTGCTGGAAGAATATCTGGAAAAGCGGGCTCAGGCGAAAGAGTTACAGCAGGAACTGTTGGATGCAAAGACTGCAAAGGCAGAGCGGGAGAGAAGCAGGATAGCAAGGGAATGGAGCAGTGAGAGGCAGATGGAGAAAGCGTCCAATGCCTATGATGCAAGTGCCATGACGGGAACTGCAGCGGGTGGAGACTCATTGTTTGGCTGATGAAGAGACATCATGCCCGGACTTACCATAAGGGGATATAAGCCATAGAGGACAAACAGGGCAGGCACCCCGGTTTTCGGCAGATAGGGGGATTGGGGAGCAAAAGAATGGAGGAGATTTAGAAATGAATTATACATATTATATCAGCAGCCCTCTGATAAGCGGGACTCAATATGGGAGTAAAGGTTTTGCCTCCCCCATGAAAGAACTGAATGAACAGACTGTTCTGGTAGAAAGCTGTGAGAATAAGAATGACAGCTACCGTCAAAAGACCAAATATGATGACAGAGTAGACGGCTATTTCAGTACACAATAGCCGAGATTGTTGCATTTATCCAGAACAACTTAACCAATTACTCTGTATCCCAGCTTTGCAGTGCCCTGAA
>QXWV01000054.1 GCA_009911195.1 Lachnospiraceae bacterium
ACTATGATTCCCTGAAAGAAGCAGCATAGGATACAAAATCCTTGAGGAAAATGTGTCAACTAATCTTGACAAAATCAGATAATCAGCCTTGCGTCCTTATGCTCTTTTATAAAACCCTCTAATTCTCCGTCCAATCCCTCATTCAGTGTCTTTGCCTGCGTTGCAAAAAATAAATTGTCCGCACACTCCACGCCAAACATGACGGACAGCCGCCGCTGAAGCCTTGCGTAATCATCTTCCAGTGCAAGGTATAACACCGTCCCCTTTCGGACAGGATAATTCCACAGCGGAAGCCCCATTGCTACATGGTAGGCAAGCTGTCCCATAAAGAATGATTTACCCACTTTTGGCGCACCCACAAAAAGGTAAGTGCCGCCATACAGAAATCCGTCCACAACAGGCGTTCTTGGCGGGTAAACCGTATCATACAGTTCTGTCATGGAAACGGTTTGAAGCCCGCCTCCCTGCCCGGATTTCTCCGGGCAATTTGTGTCAAAGCCACGAAAAACAGTGGCTTGCAGATTGTTTTTTACGTTTCCATTTGCTATAATTTCAGTGTAATTTTTTGTTTTCGGCTGTTCCCCATCTGCGCCAACAGATGATACGGGAGCAGTCGATTTCTTTTTTTCTATCATTCATCTTCCCCTTTCAGACCGTCTAAAGTGATTGCAATTACCTGTAACGTGTAGAGCAGTTCGTCATTGTCCGGGCTTATGCTTTCCATGTGTTTCAATTCCTCATAAATTGCCGCCATCTGATTTTTCAGTGCCTTATACACCCTCGGATTGCCCTGCACTACCACATCCCGGCATAAGAGCCGCCTTGTAATATAATCCTGCTTTGTCAGCCCCGATAATGCCACCAAATCATTCAACAGCTTTGCTTCTTCGTCCGATACCCGGAACGCCACCGTATGATTGCGCCATCTTCCCTTGTAATCAAGTGATTTTTCCATGTTTTTAATCCTCCCTGTTTTCCGCAGGAAAATGCGACTGCCCTTGCAGGAGCAGAGGATTTTCCTCCTTTGTCATTCTCTCCATTTCCAATTTTTCCGCCATTTCCGTCTGCACCGTGGGGAACAAGTGGGCGTAACGGTAAGTGATTTTCTCCGCTTCATGCCCCATGCGTTCCCCAATCGCCAGTACCGAAAATCCCATGTTGATTAACAGTGAAACCGCACTATGGCGAATATCGTGGACACGGATTTTCTTAACGCCTGCCTGCTTCGCCCCTCGCTCCATTTCGTGATTGAGGTAGGATTTTGTGACCGTAAATAAACGCTCGTCCGGCTTGATGTCATAAAGCATTTTGATGTACTCCTGCATTTCCTCACAGAGAAACGGCGGCATTTTGATCGTGCGGTTGCTCTTTTTCGTCTTAGGGCTTGTGATAATGTCACGCCCTTTGGAGCGGTGGAAAGTCTTGCTGATTGTGACCGTCTGTTTCTGAAAATCAATATCAGCAGGCGTGAGCGCAAGCAGTTCTGCTTTTGTCAAGTAAAATCTAAAAAAATGTTTTTTGATTAATGAAAAAGACACCGTAGTATTAGCCTCTATGGTGCCTTTCAATAATACTCTTTTTTATATAGCATCAATTTATTCTTTCTCACTTATTAACTGCCGCAGCTCTTCCTTACTTGGAAGCACCGTTTGATATTTGCTCGCAAATATCTGATTATTGTCTTCCGGTAAAGTCATTTCTACCACCGCGTCTTTCTTATCCTTACAAATAATGATTCCTATTGTTGGGTTTTCATCCTCTAGCTTTACTTTCCTGTCATAATAGTTTACATACATCTGCATTTGCCCAATATCCTGATGCTTCAGCTGACCGACCTTCAAATCAAATAAGACAAAACATCTTAACAGACGGTTAAAAAATACCAGATCCACTCTATAATGTTCTTCTTCAAATGTAAACCGCACCTGACGTCCCACAAAAGTAAAGCCTCTCCCCAATTCCAGCAAAAACATCTGCAAATTGTCTATCAGGCGCTTTTCCAAATCGGTTTCTGAATAAACAGGTTCTTCCGGCAATCCGGTAAATTCCAGAACATAAGGATCTTTAAAAATATCATCCGGCTTTTCAATCTGCTGTCCTTCCAATGCAAGGCGCATTAGCTCCTCTTTCTCCCTGCTTAATGCAAGCCTTTCATATAAGGAACTGCCATATTGCCGCCCAAGTTCATCCTTGCTCCATCCATTCCGGTATGCTTCTATTTCATAGAAATGACGTTCTTCTACATTGTTTATACGCATCAGTATAAGATAATGCGACCAGCTTAAGTAAAACCGCCTTCCCTCTACAGTCATTGGAAGCTGCTCCGAATTTGAAAAGGCTGAATCTGAAATTACATCTTTCGAATATACCATATAGAAACGGCGCATAAGTTTTAAATTTTCATAGGAAAAGCCCCTGCCAAACTCTTCTGTCAGCCGCACGGATAACTCCTGTAGAATATATTTCCCATAAGCTGCACGCTCGCTACCATTCTGCTCCTCATCTATAATCAAGCGCCCGGCCTCATAATAAGAATAAACCATAGCCATGTTCACTGCCATGCTCATCCTACGCTTTGCATCTCGAAATAACTGCACAACCTGGCTAATAAATTTATCAC
Organism: Lachnospiraceae bacterium; assembly: GCA_009911195.1. Lineage (GTDB taxonomy): Bacteria > Bacillota > Clostridia > Lachnospirales > Lachnospiraceae > Kineothrix. The sequence goes on from QXWV01000054.1 coordinate 2,621, forward strand.
TGCTCTTCTTATCCTGCATTCTAAATTTCTCCTTTTCCAATTCGGTAACTGGCAATTACCGAATTTATAAAATTTTCTATATGACAGACGAAAATCCAACAGGAACGGATTATAATGTCTATTTAAAAATGCAATCCAAAACATCCAGTTCGCCGGCAATCCCATAATCATAATCTCTTTCATGATGGTCATATTCCGGCTCTGATGGCTCTAAACAACCTTCTATATACCCCTCGACATCTAATCTTTCTATATTTATATCATCCTTTGATATTCTAATTCTGTTTAAAATATCCTGTGGAAGTTTTCCGACCATTTCTGAAACTTCCCGTTCCACGTCCTCTTTTATAAAATCACATACAATATCCGTTACAGATTCTTTATCTAATTCCTCATAATAACCATTATATCTCATATTGTGTTTAAAAAGATCGTCCATATCATAATCTCCATAATAATCGTCTGCCTGAACATCTTCCATATATGCAAATATTGCAGCTTGTATTGCTTCAAAAAATATATGCTTATATTTCTTGTAGAAAAAATCAATACCATATGTATCTGCTGATTCAATCAGTGTTTGGAACTCCCCTAAATCTAAATTTCCGAAAAATTCAATTATAACGTCCTCATCCAGACAATCATATGTATGATAAAATGCAGCAAATTTATCCGAAAGCAGTCTGATAAATAGTTCACATCTTCCCATCATTCCTTCAAAGGATCCATATGGCAATGCTTGAAAAAATTTTTCAACCACATGTTTGTAATTGTCATGGAATACTTCAAGCCTACAGATGTACGTCAATATGACATACTCTTCTTCATTCTGATTGGCATAATTGTATAAATTTGCTCTTCCCGCTTGGATTATGCTTTCCATGCTTTCAGAAAATCCGCGTTTTATCTGCTCATATTCCGTGACATTTTTCCAGATATTTTCTCTTTCTATATCATTTTTCTGTAGGTATTCTTTTAAAAAATCATTCACAGATGGATTAATTACCCCGATTTCTTTTTTCTTGTATTTTTCTATAATCTGTATAAATGCACCCTCCAACCGTTTCAGAACATCTTCCCATATATTCCTGCTTGTATCCACTATAGCACTATTACGTAATCTGTAGTTAAATGCCCTCTTAAGCCTATTTTCATCTATACTGGTATCTGTCAATGAGTATAATGTTGTCAAAAAAATCCTGTCTTCTTGCTGTAATTTTTCTGAAAACTCATCCTGCCATATTTCTGTCGGGTTATCCAAACACTGGAGGACATATTCATAATAATGGTCGCCGGGTACTTTTTTAAAATTATATTCCCTCGTGACAAACTCCATTATACGCGGCGTATAATTATTATGCTTAACAATTTCCCGGTAACAAAATTCCTTTAATATATCCTGATAGTAGGCCACTGGCAAACCTTTGAAATAAATGTGATTGTGAAAAATTCTCCCCTTATCTAAAAGGGATAACTTCCCCATATCCAATATTGTAATTTTAAGCTGTTCGTCTTCTATAAAGTGCCTAAATTCAATCACACTCTCCTTAGCTTGCTGAAAAATAGTCACGCGGGAATTCATAATTAATTTCTTATTTTTATAGCAGGCAACATATTTGACCAGACTTAAAAGTTCGTTCCCTTGGGTTTCTTTCATTCTAAAATAATGTTGTCCCAAGCAATCGTCCAGCAATATGATTTCCGGCAGATCCTTTTGTGTCGAAATCGCATTTTTAATATCACTTATATCCCCATTCGTTGTGTAACGGATTGTATACCCCTTCGAAGCATAATATATAGCAAGCATCTTGGTAGTCACGGTCTTTCCTGTACCAGGCATTCCCAGCAAAAGCAGCATCCTTTCTCTTTCAAGTATGTCCAAACATTCATAATAGCAACTGGTCTCCACAAATCTCCGGCTATCCTCTTCTATATTATATAAAAGTGCTTCACAGTCAATAAAAATACTCTGGTTAAATACCTGGCTTAGGATATTTGTTGATTCAAGCCATAATTTATAGTGTTTCCTGACAATATCCATATTTTCAGGACATTCCAAAAAATCATCAATGTCAATAAGAGATACGATATCATTGGCACTTTCCATATAATCTGAAAACATATCATATATTTCCTGCTTATTCTTTGCTGTTAGCTTCACAGCACAACATATATAATATTTTTCGGGCTGCAATTCTTTAACCTTTTGAATTTCCTTTTTTAAAGTTCCAAGCAAATCGCTATATTTACTGTTAATATAATGCTTGACTTGTATAATTACTTTTTTGCTTTTAGGATCGTCCGTTATATCAATCCCTCCGTCCCTTCCTTTTTGGAACGTGTATAATGTAACGCCAAGCTTTTTCTGCATAATATCCTTGCACAATATTTCAAATTCAAAATCGCTTAAATTATTATAGTTGTACATTTTGTTTTATATCCTTTATCATCATTTTTATAATTGAAATAACTATATTCTTTGAATGCATTCTACCAACGGAGTATATTCATATACACGATACCGCTGTTTATTATTCACCTGTTTTACTAAATTTAACGCAACAAACAAATTGACCATTTTTGTTGCCGTACTGTGCGTTATATTGCAATCATTCATCAATCCTTCTATCCGAAAAAAGGGCTTCTGATGCATCATCATTAATTCATGCTTCATACGTTCTTTCATATGGACCGGTATATTCTCAGCTTTATCCAGTATATCCCGACTTTTTTCCAGACAACAGTGCTTCTCTTTTATAAAATTATACTCTGTACCGAACACTTTATCCAGCATACCTAAATAGAAAAGAAGCCACTGATTAATATTGCATGCCTGTCTGACCTCCGCCATGCGGTCATCACATTCATTTTTATTATCATGCATCAGTTTAGAAAGCGGAAGCGATAATTCCGGTAAAATCTTCAGTTCCTGCAGATATTTTGTCACAGTATAAGATGAATACAATATATTATTCATTTCATACGGCACAACTGTTAAAAACTGGTAATAAAGCAGGCCACTGAATAAAATCGGATCTAATGAGGCATTTTCCTTTTTTACATCACTTTTAAAACCTAACATGATACGAATCAAATCATCCAGACAGCCGCCTATCCGGTGTGGGGCTGTAGGATTCCATTCTTTTCTTAAAACCCATATCGTCTGCCTGCAGATAATAAATTTTTCCCTATGCTGTCCCCTCAGCATCTTCAAATCAGAGAACTCCTGAATTTTTTGCCTTTCTTTCCGAATAAGTTCATCATTACCTGCATAGCCAAAAAAGTTTTCAAAATCCGGCAGTCGGTTTCCACCCAACTGACAGTACATCAAATTATATCTGTCAACCATTTCGTCTATATTTTTTATTTCTTCTTCATCCAGCAATTCACAAATCCCTTCCAGTTTTCCAATCTTATGGTAAATTCGTAATAATAGGTTTTTCATTTCTGCATTTAAATGAATTCTGCCAAACCACTTGTCAATGCTCACCGGCGTATAGCAACTAAGATAAAATATCTCTTTCATACCTGTACGTTCATTATAATACCAGCCAGCCTGAAAATCCTTCTCCATATATATCCCCCAGAAATAAATTAAATATTGGTTCACAATTTTGCCACCAACTAATTCATCGCCTTTTTAATTCTATTTTCTATATAAATTTTATCATTAAATCTTTTAGACTGCAAGCTACAAAATCTCGCCGGAACGCATACCGCACCAGTAGAGCATTTCAAACGCATAATAGGAACGGGGCTTATCCATCATGGCTTCGGAAAATTTCAGATATTCCTCTTTCGTCCAAAAGTCCATTTCCTTTACGGCTTCGCTCCCAATCGTTCCCGCCCGCCTTGCCGGATTGTAGGGCAGGTTATAAAAGTTTACCGCATGGTTGAATATCGCCGTCAGTTGTGCGTGTATCGTCCTCAAATAATCTGCGGAATAGGGCTTGCCTTTCTCGTCCCGGTAAGCCATCAACTCATTCTGCCACGCAATCACGTCCTTTGCTTCAATCTCTGCGATTTTGCGGTTTTCAAAGTACGGTAAAATCTTTGTCCGTATCACATGGCTTTTGGACTCCCAAGTGCTTTCCTTGACACGCTGTTTTTTGTCGGCTTCATACACTTCAAAGAAACTGCCGAACGTCATATCCAATTTTGCGCCCTGCTTTAACATGGCTTCATGCTCCCACGCCTGCGCTTCCCTTTTGGTTGCAAAACCTCTCTTTTGTGTCTGTTTCCTCTCCCCTTTCCAGTTGGTAAAGCGGTAGATTACCCGCCACGTCCCCGTAGCGTTGTCTTTGTATACAGCCATTTTCTCAACTCCTTTCTATTCGCTGTAACATACTTTTTTATGAAAAAATGTAGCGTTCACACGTCCTGCCACCGTCAGATAGCCCTGTTTCTGCATTTCTGCGTTCATTTCCCTTACAATCTGATAGGCTTTTGACTTTGACACACGCAGTTCCGCTGCCACTTCCTCCACTGTCATAAATGATTTTTCTGTCATTCAGATACCCTCTCCTTTCAATATTTAACTGTTTTTGTTTAAGTCTTGTTGATATGATACTAAATAAATTCCGTTAAGTCAAGTGGTTTGCAGAAAAATCTTAACTTTTTTTATTTAAGTTATTCTTGCTATTTCTATTGCACCATGTTATACTAGGTTCAACAAATTTGTTTAAGCAAAGCACAGCCTGCTCAAGCTGGCATGACTTTACAGCGCAACTACACTTCACAATAACGGAGGTTTTATTATGGCAATCGGCAAACGTATCCGCTTTTTCCGCAACCGAAAGGGCATGACACAGAAACAGTTAGGCGAAATCCTCGGCTTTCTCGGAAAGACCTCTGATGTCCGTATGGCGCAGTATGAAACCGAAGCGAGGACACCGAAGCACGACCTTGTAAAAGAAATGGCGAATATCTTTGATGTAAGCACCCACGCCCTCACAGTGCCGGATATTGATACCTATACTGGGCTTATGCACACGCTCTTTGCGTTGGAAGATATGTATGGGCTGAAAATCGGGGAGATTGACGGGGAAATCTGCCTGCGTCTTGACAAGTCCAACTATTCCACTTACACGTCCATGTTCGATATGTTCCACGCATGGCAGGAGCAAGCTACCAAACTGGAACAGGGCGAGATAAGCAGAGAGGAATACGACCAGTGGCGGTACAAGTACCCGGAACTGGACACTTCAAAGCATTGGGCGAAAGTCCCCTCACAGGCGGTCAGTGATATGCTTATGGAGGAATTTCAGAAAATCGAGAAAGAGGAAAAGAAAACATCTAAAAAGAAAAAGCAGAAATAAGCATAAAAAAGACCTTGCCGATATTCAGTTTCCATATCTGAAAATCAGCAAGGTTTTTCTTATGCCATTGATGTAATTATTTAGTGCGTGATGTTGAAAATGTTGCCAAATCGTTGCCAGCGCCTAAACAAATTTGCTTGCAACCCGCATAAACACTAGCTTTCTAAATCCAATTTCATCACTCGAACTCCTCGGCAGATAACTTGAACTGGCTGTTTTTCTCTCATTTTTCAAGCATTTATTATCCATATTTTTCAAAAAATGCTCCCTTATTTGTGCCAGTTAAAATTTTTAGAGCCAAAATAGAGCCAGACAGACCACCGCTTCTCCTTGTCTCCCCTATCAACATAGTGTTAACGTCATATAAAACAAATTTATAATCAAACATTATTGAAGTGTTGTGTTTTTAACATATTCCATCATATACTGTCTAGCTTCAAATAAATCAGAAAACTTTCCACTATCTTGCGACGATTTTCTACCATTGTTAGCAACAACTACATCAATAGAATTTCGTTTTAATTCCACATAAATATCTTTTATAGGATACCCGATTGCCTCCCCTCTCCAATAATCATCTTCGACAATCTTCCAGTTATATAATGGACAAAGTTTTTCTATGGCATTGCGCATTTCCGTTGCACTATGGTAGCGCTTCTCTGGCAATTTATGACATGCTTTTTTTACTATTTTATGAATTTTGTCTGGTACAAAAGAAGCTACTGGCAATTTATCAATAAGCTTTCCGCTTCTCATTAAATTTTCAACATCTGGTATCCTGTGTAAAAACAAACTCCAATCAGAAATTCCATTAATCATACGGTACAAAGTCATGCCAAGAGCGTAGATATCTGTTTCCACTGTAGCAACCGAGTTATTAACGAAAGTTTCTGGTGCAGCATGTGTACGATACCATCTCCATGGCACAATCACATTTCCCAATGCAGTAGATAACCCAAAATCAGACAATTTAGGCACCCCATTGTCTATTAAAATATTTGCAGGTTTTATATCTCTATGGATAATCCCTTGTAAATGTGAGTATTCTACAGCAAAAAGAATATCCCTCATAATATTCAAGCTATCAACAACGGATATATATGCATGTTTTAACAAACTATCAATCGACTCACCATTTGCTAATTCCATATCTACCACAAACAGCAATTCATCATTAAACCCAATAATTTCACCACTATTAATCTTAATAATATGATTGTGTCTGCACTTATAGGGAATGGATGCTTCACTAAAAAGCTTAAATGCCTCTTTTGGATCAGTTACCTCTAATATCTTTATAGCTTTTTCCACACCCAATATTCTATCGAACGCTTTATACACAGCACCAAAGCCACCATTGCCCAACTTCTGAATCAGATAATATTTTCCAACTTCACTACCAGAATAATCAAGTCGTATATCCATAACTATTCCTCCAGTTCAAACCATGCCACTAATGTAGCCGCCATCTCCTCATTTGTAAATTTTTTCTGCGCAAAATACTTTTCAAATCGTATGATTTTAGCCTTTTTTCCTGCTGTTATCCACGTACTAGATCTTGCTCTAGCCTCGATTCCGTTTTGTAAACATACTAAATTCAACACGCCTAAAGAATAATGCATATATGGAATTTGCTGTATATTTGTATCCAAGTATAATTTATATGCGACTCGATTTGGTCTATACTTTGTAATGAGTTCAATAAAAATATTACTAAAATCCATCATTAATGACTGCGATTCAGCCCTATAATTCTGCTTTCCTGTTTCATATATTAAAGCACTTTCCATCTGCTCTCCATCTACAACAGAATACCATATTTCATTTTTCTTTATCGCAATGCCAAGACACCTCATTTTCTTCCTCCTATCTGCTTCCTTCTTGATTTAGCAAATGCTGGATCAAGTATTACCTACCTCTATGCTTTTCTTTCCTTTTCTGCTGTTTCAGTTCAAACTGCCTCTGTTTCTCTTCTTCACGTTGTTCCCGACTCACAATCCTACGTTCAGTTTTCAACTGCTCCTGCTGTAATTTCAAAACCTGTTGCGATTTTGTTCCTATCCCGGTATTCTGTAATTGTTTCCGTACTTCTCTCTGTACCCGTTTAGGATTGCGACCTATTTCTTTTACATCAGTTGCCACAGCCGGACTAAATCGTAGCCGATAGTAATTTTTCAGAATAAAATCATAAATCTCATAGTCCTTTGGTTCTGCACCAAACGTAACCTTACACACAGATAGCTTCCCATCTGATACACGTTCAAACACTCCCACCCAAAATGGTTCCTCAAAAAATACTGTCAACTTTCCTGAAACTTTGTCCATGACAATTCCTCCTTAAAATAATTGTACTGAACAAAGAACGGACGACCCTAAGGAGGGAGGGCTACTTACACCAAAATAGTGCGACTGGACTACCTACCAGTTCTGCAAGATTACCTTGCGTTGTGTTTTTATCTTTGCTCCTATATATTACCACA
>QXWV01000055.1 GCA_009911195.1 Lachnospiraceae bacterium
CATAAAAATGTGGCAATCCGCTTAATACTGCAAACTGCCACATTACTACATTTCTCTTATCTGCATTAACTTACATGGTGCTAGCACCATGTTCAAATCATTACTAAGGAAAAATCATTTGCGTTTCTTTCAGACAAGAAATTGTAGAAAAGTAAATTTCCGCAAGAATGTTACAAATTATTCCAAATCCCCAATTCTACCAGATTGAATCGCCGCAATGTTTTTCTTAATCCTGTTTTCAGACCAGTTCCACCATTGAAGTTTCAATAATTCAGAAATCACATCGTCCGAGAACCGCTTTCGTATCGGTTTTGCAGGAACACCTCCAATAATCGTATAAGGTGGTACATCTTTTGTAACAATTGCTTGTGTACCAATAATCGCTCCATCACCAATTGTTACACCAGATAGAATAACTGCTTCAAAGCCAATCCAAACATCATTGCCAATTACAATATCGCCCTTGTTATCCCATGCGCTTGTAATCTCTTTTACGTCTAACCCCCATTCCTCGAAAAATATTGGAAATGGATATGTTGAAAGTGAAGACATTGCATGATTTGCACTGGTAAACAAAAACTTTGCTCCACAGGCGATAGAACAGAACTTGCCAATTTGTAGCTGATCTCCATTAATCGGGTAATGATATAATACATTATTCTTTTCAAATTCCCGTGGGTCATGCACAAAATCGTTATACATTGTATAATCGCCAATTTTAATTCTGTCATTGGTAACCACATTTTTCAAATAAACTGTTTGGGTATCACCTGTCCGGGGATAAATTTTGTTCTCCGATATAGTCATTTTAAAATCCTCCATGTTCTGATAGTTATTATGCGACTATATCGGTTACTACAATGCAGCGTTTCACTTTTTTACCTCCTCAACCAAATTTACAGATTTGATTATACCACTCCCTCTCTCCATTTACCACAAAAATATAGGGCATAGCAACCGCCACACCCCACATTTCTTATCGTTCCAACGACTTCTCAATCTTCTGTTTCTGCCCTTTCAAGTCATTCTGCTTCTCATACAGATTATTCCGCTCTTTGCAGAGTTCTTTCATGCGCTCCAACTGCGCCCTCACTCCCTCCCGACAATCCGGTTCTATCTTCTTATATTCCCCAGTCAGATTGCGGATTGTATTATTGTTTTCCTTTATCTGCTCCGAAAGGCATACCCAGTCTATCAGATTTTGCACTTCTTTGTCCGTTTCGTAAAGGTCTGTATCTGCTACGATTTTAGCACACAGCCGTATCATAACTTTCTTTTCCATATCCGTCATATCCTATCAATCCCCTTTCTTATCGGCTCATTTCAAAGGCACGTTTCGGGCGTTTCCTTGCTCGTTCTGCCTGCTCTAATGCCTTTGACCGCTCTACTATCAACTGTACCTGTTCCCTTCCTAAATGACGCTCCAAACGCTCCAAATCAGACGCTTTTTCCTGCAATCGATCTATGGTATCGTTCTGCTCCATGACCTTATCCGTCAAACGGCTAATCTGCTTTTGTTGCCCGTCCACTTTGGCAGTCAGCTTCCTACCCTGCTCCGTAAGCTGTACGCATTTGATAGTCAGATTTTTTACTACCTCTTTCAATCTCTCCACAAGCGGAAGTGCCTTTTTATCCCGATAATTCTTTGCGCTCATCAATGCGCCCGGCTCTGCTAGCTGCCATTTCACATCTTCATCATAAGCGTGTATATTGCGCTCCATGACTTCCTTTGACTGCACCATTTTGTTAATGTCCTGCTGTAACTTTTTCTGCTGTTTCTCCAATTTTTCATTTTCGGATAACAGCTTTTCTTTATCCTCTGCCAATATTTCCGTCTGTTCTTTCAAAAGAAGATTTGTAGCGGAAAGTTCTGATACTTCCTGCCGGATCGCTTCGCCCTCTTTCCGTATCTGTTCCGTTTCCTGTCCTGCCGTTATCTGCTGATGAAGAATATCGGATAATTCCTCTTTACTGCCGGAGATTGTCTGTTCCAGTTCCGCAACTTCTTTCTGCCGCTCCTGCTTCTCAAAATCCAAAACAGATAAATGCTTTTCATGTGTACCCTTTTTCTCCCACTCAATATCATGCTTTAACATAATCTCCGCAAGCCGCTCTTTCTCTGCCGCTACCCACTGGTTACGTTCCGTTTCGCTCCTTGTGCCGCCCTTAAATCCAAGTTCCGCAAGTGCCTTTTTTAACGATACTCTTGTTTCAAGCCCTCTCTTGCTTCCAGTTGTATAAGGTATAAAATCTATATGCAGATGTGGCGTGGCTTCGTCCATGTGGAGATGTGCCGAAAATACCCTTAGTGTAGGATTGCACTGTTGGAAGTTCTGCATATATTCATCAAGTATTTTTGCCGCAAGCTGTCCGTCCTCTGTCCTTGCTCCCATATCATCCTTGTTGCCTATCTGCAAAATAATCTCATGGAATGGCTTCTCCTGTTTGCCGGAACAGATTTTCTCATAATAATCATCAATTATGCGGTCATTTCTGGTCTGCTTCTCATTGTACCGGGCGAGTGCTTCATCAAATAATTCATGGTATACGTCCTTGATATTTTCATTGCAATATTCCACATTCAGGCAACTCCGCTCCGGGTCAGTGTTCTTTGCGTGGAATTTTCTGCTGTTGTGGTTGACAGAGCCTTTCCCTGTCATAACGCTGATTGTCCGCTTCAATAAATTTTCCTT
>QXWV01000056.1 GCA_009911195.1 Lachnospiraceae bacterium
TGGGTAATAAGCGCCGGATACGGCGCATAGCCTTTGTTACTTTCTGCGAAAGTAACGCAAAAGCACTTTCGACAGGCTACGCTCTATCAAAAGTGCCTTTGCGCCCTCCGGGGGTGCAAGACGTCCGTGGGACGTCTGCTCTGCACCGACCGAAGCGGAGCGGAGACCTTTCCGTCCTGCGGACGGGGCGGCTTTTTGCCGCCGCTTTCCGGCTTTCTTCCAACACCGCAACATTGCAATGTCTATAATTTTTGCAACCTTGCAATCTTCAAGAACGCAATTCCAAGACTGCAAAATTCTAATACCCTGCATTGTTGCGCTGTTACCTTGCCTGTCCGTCACTGACTGATTTTATCCAGTTCCCAATACCATGTATTGTTTATCCGCTTTGCCCGAACGCCTAACTCTTTCTTTGCATTTTCCAGTGTCCGCTTCGATATGCCCTGTTCGTCCGCTAGACTGAAAATCTCATTACTCTGCATGGCATTGTTTGCTTCTGCCAATTCACAGAGTAACCTTTTCGCCTGTTCCATTTTATTTGCTTTGGGAGCAATGCCGCCTAACACTTCATCAGCCGTAATCTCATAATCCCCAAGCCATTCAAAACCGTTCTCCGATAATGCAAATGCTTTCGGGTGTCCGAACGCCGCAAGATTATTTTTAATCTGCACCACAGCCCTTATATTTTCTTCTCCCTCTACCCTGCCAACTAAGAGAACGCTTCTTGCGACTGCAAAAAAATCAATCGAACCCATACCCCGGTATGCCGCCTTATTTCCTGCCGCTTTGTTCATATGCCCGACAAGGACAATCGCACAGTGATATTTCTCTGCAAGTGCCGCTAATTTCTTTGTCATATCCCTTGCTTCATTTGCCCTGTTCATGTCCATACCACTGCCTAAATAGGCTTGTATCGGGTCTAAAATCAACAGTTTTGCGCCTGTCTTTATAACAGCTTCTTCTAACCGTTCATCTATCATGGAAAGGGATTTTATCTTTTCATCAATGACCGAAATTTTCTCACAGTCTGCCCCCGCCTGCTCTAACCGGGGCTTTACCGTATCGGCAAGTCCGTCCTCTGCACTCTGATAAATTACATTCAAAGGCTCTGTAAGTTTCATTTCACTGTCTAATCCCTCTCCCTTTGACAGCTTCGCCGCTATATTCAGTATAAATGTTGTCTTTCCGTCACCCGGATCGCCTTGAATGATTGTCAGCTTGCCATAAGGGATAAACGGAAACCACAGCCAAGAAACTTCCTGCGACTGTATCTCCGATAATTTAATCAACTGTAATTCTGTTTTTGTTTCTTCCATAAGCCCTCCATTTCTGAAAAATCGTTGTCACTAGAAGAAACCTCTGCTATACTTGTATTGTAAGTACTGATAACAGAAGTTTTCCAGTTATCACAGCCCTAACAGTTGCCGCTGTCGGGGCTTTTTTCTTCTCCGCTGGTGTTTCCCTGCCACAGATATTTTGCTCCGTCCAGCACCCACAGGATAGCTTTCAGCATATCAAGACAGTCATTCCGCATATCTTCCAATCCCTCCGGCGTTAAATCAACATCTGCCTTTTCAAACTGTTCCGTCGCTTCCCGGATATTTGTCTGCATTATCTTTAGTTCCTCTACCAACTGATAAACCAGTTCTTTCTTTCCGACCACGCACACCCGGTTATAAATACAGGAACGGACAAAATAATCTTTTTTAGAAAGTCCGCTTGCTAAAATCTTTGCTTCGATTTCTTCCCTCTCTCTGGGGGAAATGCGAAAACTAATTGTCGGGTATTTATGCACTCCGCTCATTCTTCTTCCTCCCTGCTGTTCTCAATCTCCAATTTATCTGCAAGTTCCCCCTGCTTATTGGGATATAAATGTGAATAAGTATTTAATGTTGTTTCGATTTTCTCATGCCCCAACCGTTCCGCAATCGCTAATGGCGTGAAACCCATTTCCACAAGCAACGAAGCGTGGGAATGACGAATATCATGCAAGCGTATTCTTTTCACTCCCGAAGCCTTGATACCTCTGATAATCTCATGCTCCATATAGGATTTTGTAAAACGGAACATTCTTTCGTCTGCCATAATTCCGTATAAGTGTGAAATGTACTCTTTTAATTCTTCCGTCAAAAACGGCGGTATCGTTATGATACGCTTGCTCTTTGGCGTTTTAGGCGGTGTGATAATGTCCCTGCCCTCTATCCGCTGATAAGATTTGTTTACGGAAATAGTGCGCTTCTCTAAATCAATATCATTGTAAGTAAGAGCAAGTAATTCTCCAATCCTCATTCCCGTCCAGTAAAGGAGCAGAAACGCCATTTTTGTTTCCGGCTTGTTCTCCACAGTCACAAGAAACTGCTTAAACTCCTGCTTCGTCCAAAACTCCTTTTCCCCGGCGTGGCTCTTTCCGATACTCCCGGCTTTCCTGCATGGATTGTCTTTCAAGTCATAATACCGAACCGCATAATTGAAGATAGCCGACAACTGATTATTGACCGTTTTCAGATATGTTTCTGAATATCCCTTTTTCATCAGTGCATTTTGCCACGCCCGAATGTCGGAAGCCTTAATCTCATTCATGTTCTTTTTCTTGAAATACGGAATGATTTTCAAATCAATAATGAATTTCTTTGTACGCATGGTATTTTCACGCAAACGGTGTTCCATATCCTCATAATAGATTTGCACAAAGTTTTCAAAATTGATGTCTAAATTCCTCTGCTGCTGTTGCAGGAAGTCACGCTCCCACTGTTCCGCTTCTGCTTTTGTCTTAAATCCTCTCTTATTCTTCTTGTGGCTTACACCCTGCCAGTCCTTATAATAGAACTGGCAACGCCACATCTTTCCGTCCCTTGTCGCTGACATAAAATCTCTCCTTTCCTACATGGCCACGGTCAAACCGTAAAATTTTTCTTCAAAGTATTTTGTCGGAACTTTGCCGCAGATTGTCCGATAGCCCTTTGCTTTCAGTTCCTCATTCAGCCCCCGGATAATCTTGTAGGCATAACCCGTTGATACGCCAAGCATTTCAGCCGCTTCATCTGCCGTTACATACATTTTCTTTCCATTCTCCATATAGTCCTATCCTTTCTTTTTTGTTTTAGGTACACATATGTGACCTTTGTGTTTTTATTATACGGTACACTTTTGTGAACGTCAAGTATTTATTTTAAATTTATATACACAAATGTGTCCTGATATGATAGAATTGAGCTAGGCACTAACGAAAATCACATAAATTGGAGGTATCGGCATGACTACCGGGGAAAAGATTAAACACTTTCGCAATCTGCGTGGCATATCACAGGAAACGCTCGGACAGCTTTCCGGCATCAATTCTGCCACAATTAAAAAGTACGAGTATGGCATACGCAATCCAAAGCCCGACCAACTGATGAAAATTGCAAATGCTTTGGGTATCAGTATCAATGTTTTCATGGATTTTGATATAGAAACAGTTTCAGATGTTTTGTCTTTGATTTTGAAAATGGACGATCAATTAGATATGAACTTTGAAGCAGAGAGATACGAGGACGGAAGTTTCAATCCCTCTACAATCAAAATATCCTTTAAGAACTCCCTACTCAATCATAAGTTGGGCGTATATATGAAAGCAAGGGAATTGCAGGAGAACCTTCTGAATGATACAGAACGCTTCTCGTCGGAGGAAGAACACCAACGGGCGATTGAAGCACTCTCAAAAGATTTGGACGCTGTTAAGCAGAGTATTCTTGATGATAGCAAGATTGTCAAAAAAGGTGTTAGAGGTATATCTGTTAAAATATATCCAGAAAATACGCCTTAACGCTTGTCATAAGGGGGACTTCCTATGAAAGATTTCAAAAGAGAAAATTTATTGTTTTCCCTATGCGGATTGAATTGCGGCTTATGTCCTATGAACCTAAATCAGTACTGCCCCGGTTGTGGCGGCGGCGAGGGAAACCAATCTTGTTCCATAGCAAAATGCAGTTTACAGCATGGGAATGTTGAATATTGTTTTCAGTGTGAAAATTATCCCTGCGAAAGATATGATAATATAGATGAGTTTGATTCTTTTATTACACACCAACATCAAAAGCAGGATATGGAAAAATTCAGAGGACTGGGAATAGAACTTTATTCTGCAGAACAACAGAGAAAGAAGGTCTTGTTAAATCATCTTCTGAATACTTATAACGACGGACGAAAAAAAACATTATTTTGCATTGCGGTCAATTTGTTGGAAATAGATGATTTAGAAAATATCATCAATGAACTAGACAAGAATACCTTAAATCTTTCATTAAAAGAGAAAGCCGCTTATGCCGCCAGTTTATTCATAAAAACTGCTACAAATAAAAATATTACTTTAAAGCTACGCAAGAAAAAATAATTTGTCACACTTTAGAGAGCCTTAGTGACATTTGAATTTTCTTATGGTATAGTGGACTTCCACTTTTAAGAAAAGGAGTTGATGATGTATGCCACAGATGAACAAAGGCGGTAAATTTATTTTCGGAAAATCACTGATACGAGATGATTTGACAATCTATCTCCCAACACAGGCACTTACAGAGTACAACGCCACAGCAGAGGGAAAAGTCTATCTTTTTACCGGAAGCAAAGTCACTGGAGGCTTTTGTGTGACAAGAAAAGGACTGTTAGAACCATCAAAATTAGGACACATTCTTACTGATAATCCGGCTTTACAGAATTATCAGACCGCAGAGGGCGAATTTATCAAATACAAAGGACGGTCATACTGTTGGGTAAACATTTCAGAGAATGGTGTCATTCAGCTTAATCAACAGATATTAGACTTTCTTAATCTGAAGATTGGAATAGAACTATTGTCTATCCGAAGCAGTGATATAGCTTTCACAATGGGCGCAACGGGTCCTCTGTTAGAAAGAGCCGCAAATTATGAGGGCGAAATTCCTTTGTATTAAAAAAACAAGTATTATTATTCCTCAAATAATTAGAGCCATTTTAGAGCCAACAGGCATAAAGCAATCCCGGAAACGCCCATTTTATCAGCATTTCCGGGATTTTATCCGTTACTCGAACTCCCTATAACCATAACATAATTGTTAAATATTTAATTACTTTTTAAGGGATTTTATCGCTATAATATCCATATTTTACGCCTTATTTACAGTTTTAAAACAAACAGGTATCATATGGGTATCACGAACTTTCTCCTTTTTCTTAATTATCCTTTCCATACAAATAGTAAACCGGATCAGGATAATAAGATTTCAAGTGTACCAAAACTTCATTTACTAATACCAAAAATTCTTTTACATATGTTACATCACTATTTTGAACTAATGTATAAAAATCTAATGGAAGAAAAATACCTTCTCTTTTTCCAAAGCAAGGAATGGCAATCGTACGAACTCCTTCATTTGTACTAAAACTTTTATCCAAAGGACTACCTATAGATTCAAATAATTTTACCGCTCGCTGTACATGATAAGCGATTACACCATTTTTCAAACTAAGGATAATATTAAACCAGTATGGCATCTCAATATCATTTTTTATATATTCTTCCTTAATCTCTAAAGCAATATTAGGATTCCAATCTGTTATTTCATCACAAATCAAAAAAGTAAAAATCGCTTGATACGGGTCTTTCTCAGGATTTATTTCATTTCCATCTATATTATAAAATGGTTGCCTAATCTTTTTATTATTGGATAATTTTATCAGTGCTTCTAATAATTGTTTTTTGGTTAATTTCGATTTAACTTCCCCGATTCCATAAACTACTTCTTGTGGAAAAAATCTGTTAGTATTGTCCATTTCCAAAAAAGGGGCATTACCTTCATCATATAAAATTATGTCACACTGAGATGTTATTTTCCCATTTGTATTAATAATAAATCCTGTTCCATAAGAGAATTTTTTAGGTAAAGCAAAAGATAAAAGCTTATCAATTAACAATTCTTTATATATTCCATATTCGCCTGGATGTAGTAATCCATTCTTTACATCAGAATTTTTAAATAACTGATTTGTATTTTCATATTCATTTATAAAATTTGCAATTTTAATATCAATTAATGTTTGTAAATTTCTATACTCCATAATTAACTCAACCTCTACATAAACACAGTGCTAACACCATATAAATACTACACCAAAAGAAAAATCAGGAGCAATACTATCTGCCCCTATGCTTTTCTTTCCTTTTTTGCTGTTTCAGTTCAAACTGACGCTGTCTTTCTGCCTCCCGTTGTTCCCGGCTCATAATTTTGCGTTCAGTTTTCAACTGCTCCTGCTGTAATTTCAAAGCCTGTTGTGATTTTGTTCCTATCCCGGTATTTTGTACCTGTTTACGCACTTCACGCTGTACCCGTTTAGGATTGCGACCTACTTCTTTTACATCAGTTGCCACAGCCGGACTAAATCGCAGCCGATAGTAATTCTTCAAAACAAAATCATAAACCTCATAGTCTTTAGGTTCTGCACCAAATGTAACCTTACACACAGATAATTTATTTTTTGATATTCGTTCAAAAATACCTATCCAAAATGGCTCCTCAAAAAATACTGTCAGTCTGCCCGATACTTTGTCCATGACAATTCCTCCTTAAAATGATTGTAATGAACAAAGAACGGACGACCCTAAGGAGGGAGGGCTACTTACACCAAATCGGTGCGACTGGACTACCTACCAGTTCTGCAAGATTACCTTGCGTTGTGTTTTTATCTTTGCTCCTATATATTACCACA
>QXWV01000057.1 GCA_009911195.1 Lachnospiraceae bacterium
TATAAAAATGTGGCAATTCGCTTAATAGTGTGAACTGCCATATTATCACATTTTCCTTATCCAAATTAACTTACATGGTGCTAGCACCATGTTCAAATCATTACTAAGGAAAAATATTCTGCCTTTCTTACAGACGAAAATTTGATGCTCATTTTTCAGCTTTAAGAAACACCCCTTCCCCTTTTCTATAAACCTGCACTGTTTTAAATCCACAATTGTAAAAGATTTCCTCTAACTCTTTTTTGCTGTATATTCTTACATCTCCACTTTTTGAAAAGGGAAACCAAAATTTATTTGCTATAAATCTGACTACTGCTCCAAAATTAGGATCAGCTATATACACTGTACCGTTTTTCTTCAAAACTCTTTTACATTCACCTACGAAACCTTGCGGATTGTCAAAATGATGAAACGCACAGCATACAGTTATAATATCAATACTTTCATTACTCCATTCAAGCGGATAGCATGGTTTGACCTCAAAACTCATATTAGGGTATCGCATCTTTGCAGAACAAATCATATTCTCAGATATATCTATTCCATTTGCTTGGATTCTTGCTTTTTTCGATAATTCTCGCAGCAAAGTTCCATTTCCACATGCAACATCAAGGACAACATTACCCTCATGCAAATGTATAGTGTTAGATAGTTCCATAATATGAAATCTTGTATATTGCCCTTCCCTTGACGCATCATATTCAGATGCTATTTTATTGTATGCAATTCTTGATTCTTCTGTTTTCTTATTCACGTTATTCCCCCACTCCTGAGTTTTCCATTTGATTATACTACTTCCGCACTCTGTTTGCTATTATAAAATACAGGGCATAGCAACCGCCACGCCCCACATTTCTTATCATTCCAACGACTTCTCAATCTTTTGTTTCTGCCCTTTCAAGTCGTTCTGTTTTTCATAAAGATTGTTCCGCTCTTTGCAGAGTTGTTTCATGCGCTCCAACTGCGCCCGCACTCCCTTCCGACAATCCAGCTCTATCTTCTTATATTCCCCGGTCAGATTGCGGATTGTATTATTGTTTTCCTTTATCTTCTCCGAAAGGCATACCCAGTCTATCAGATTTTGCACTTCCTTATCCGTTTCGTAAAGGTCTGTTTCTGCCACGATTTTAGCACATAACCGTATCATAACTTTCTTTTCCATATCCGTCATATCCTATCAATCCCCCTTTTCCTATCGGCTCATTTCAAAGGCACGTTTCGGGCGTTTTTTTGCTCGTTCTGCCTGTTCTAATGCCTTTGACCGTTCCACTATCAACTGCACCTGTTCCCTGCCTAAATGACGCTCCAAACGTCCTAAATCAGTCGCTTTTTCCTGCAATCGGTCTATGGTGTCGCTCTGTTCCATAACCTTGTCCGTCAAGCGGCTAATCTGTACTTGTTGCCCGTCCACTTTAGCGGTCAGCTTCTTTCCCTGCTCCGTAAGCTGTACGCACTTGATAGTCAGATTTTTAACGACTTCTTTCAATTTCTCCACAAGCGGGAGTGCCTTTTTATCCCGATAATTCTTTGCGCTCATCAATGACCCCGGCTCTGCTAACTGCCATTTCACATCTTCATCATAGGCATGGATATTTCTCTCCATGACTTCCTTTGACTGTACCATTTTGTTGATTTCCTGCTGTAACTTTTTCTGCTGTTTCTCCAACTTTTCATTTTCGGATAACAGCTTTTCTTTATCCCCTGTCAGTGTTTCCGTCTGTTCTTTTAGAAAATGATTTGTAGCGGAAAGTTCTGATACTTCCTGTCGGATTGCTTCGCCCTCTTTTCGTATTTGCTCCGTTTCCCGTCCTGCCGCTATCTGCTGATAAAGAATGGAAGATAATTCCTCTTTACTGCCGGAGATTGTCTGTTCCAGCTCTGCAACCTCTTTTGCACGTTCCTTTTTCTCAAAATCCAAAACCGATAAATGCTTCTCATGTGTTCCCTTTTTCTCCCACTCAATATCATGCTTTAGCATAATCTCCGCAAGATGTTCTTTCTCTGCCGCTACCCACTGGTTACGTTCCGTTTCGCTCCTTGTGCCGCCTTTGAAGCCAAGTTCTGCCAGTGCCTTTTTTAATGACACCCTTGTTTCAAGCCCTCTCTTGCTTCCAGTCGTATAGGGTACGAAATCTATATGCAGATGCGGTGTGGCTTCATCCATGTGGAGATAGGCAGAGAACACTCTCAATGTGGGATTGCGCCGCTGAAAGTCCTGCATATATTCATCAAGTATTTTCGCCGCAAGCTGTCCGTCCTCTGTCTTTGCCCCCATATCGTCCTTGTTGCCTATCTGCAAAATAATCTCATGGAATGGCTTCTCCTGTTTCCCGGAACAGATTTTCTCATAATAATCATTAATTATGCGGTCACTTCTGGTCTGCTTCTCGTTGTACCGGGCGAGTGCTTCATCAAATAATTCGTGGTATACGTCTTTGATATTTTCGTTGCAGTATTCTACGTTCAAACAACTCCGTTCCGGGTCAGTGTTCTTTGCGTAGAATTTTCTGCTGTTATGGTTGACAGAGCCTTTCCCTGTCATAACGCTGATTGTCCGCTTCAATCAATTTCCCTTTCTCCCTATCGGGTAATGAGCGCCGGATACGGCGCATAGCCTTTGTTACTTTCTGCGAAAGTAACGCAAAAGCACTTTTGTCAGCTACGCCAACAAAAATGCAAC
>QXWV01000058.1 GCA_009911195.1 Lachnospiraceae bacterium
TGCAAGCAGGTTTTGCGCCCTGCCGGGGGCTACCGTCCTAACGGACGGTGGGCGGCTTTTCGCCGCCTTGATACCGCCGCTTCCCTGCTTTCTCTCAACAGCGCAACATTGCAATGTCTATAATTTTTGCAACCTTGCAATCTTCAAGAACGCAATTCCAAGACTGCAAAATCCTAATACCCTGCATTGTTGCGCTGTTGCCTTGCCTGTCCGTCACTGTCTGATTTTATCCAGTTCCCAATACCATGTATTGTTTATCCGCTTTGCCCGGACACCTAACTCTTTTTTCGCATTTTCCAGTGTCCGCTTCGATATGCCCTGCTCGTCTGCAAGACTGAAAATCTCATTGCTCTGCATGGCATTGTTTGTTTCTGCCAGTTCCCGGAGCAGCCGCTTTGCCTGTTCCATTTTATTTGCTTTCGGGGCAATACCGCCTAAGACTTCATCAGCGGTAATCTCATAATCTCCAAGCCATTCAAAACCGTTCTCCGATAATTCAAATGCTTTCGGGTGTCCGAACGCCGCAAGGTTATTTTTTATCTGTACCACAGCCCTTATATTTTCTTCTCCCTCAACCCTGCCAACTAAGAGAACGCTTCTAGCGACTGCAAAGAAATCAATCGAACCCATTCCCCGGTATGCCGCCTTATTTCCTGCCGCCTTGTTCATATGCCCGACAAGGACAATCGCACACTGGTATTTCTCTGCCAGTGCCGCTAATTTCTTTGTCATATCCCTTGCTTCATTCGCCCGGTTCATATCCATACCGCCGCCTAAATAGGCTTGTATCGGGTCTAAAATCAGCAGTTTTGCGCCCGTCTTTATAACAGCTTCTTCCAAGCGTTCATCTATCATGGAAAGGGATTTTATCTTTTCATCAATGACAGAGATTTTCTCACAGTCTGCCCCTGCCTGTTCCAATCGGGGCTTGACCGTATCAGCAAGACCGTCCTCTGCACTCTGATAGATTACATTCAAAGGCTCTGTAAGATTCATTACACCGCCTAAACTTTCTCCCTTAGACAGTTTTGCCGCTATGTTCAGAATAAATGTTGTCTTTCCGTCACCCGGATCGCCTTGTACGATTGTCAGCTTGCCATAGGGTATAAACGGAAACCACAGCCAAGAAACTTCCTGCGACTGTATCTCCGACAATTTAATCAACTGTAATTCAATTTTTGTTTCTTCCATAAATGCCCTCCATTTCTGAAAAATCGTTGCCACTGGAAGAACCCTCTGCTATACTTGTATTGTGAATATTGATAACAGAGGTTTTCCAGTTATCACAGCCCTAACAGTTGCCGCTGTCGGGGCTTTTTTCTTCTCCGTTGGTGCTTCCCTGCCACAGATATTTTGCTCCGTCCAATACCCAAAGGATTGCTTTCAACATATCCTCATATGTCGTCTGTAATTCTCTGATTTCTTCGGTAGTGATCTCCGGCTTTTCGCCTTTTATCTGCTCTGCCAGTTCTTCCATACGGCTCTGCATTTCCTGCAATTTTTCCACAATCTGATATACCGTTTCTTTCTTCCCCACCACGCATACACGATTGTAAATACAGGAACGAACAAAATAATCTTTCTTTTTCATGCCGCTTGCAAAAATCTTTGCTTCGATTTCTTCCCGCTCTCTGGGAGAAATGCGAAAACTGATTGTTGGATATTTGTGTGTGCCACTCATTCTTCTGTACCCTCCTTAAACTCTGCGTTCAACAACTCTGCCATTTGTATCTGTTCTGTCGGGAACATATGGGCGTATCGAAACGTAATATCCACGCTTTCATGCCCTACCCTGTTCCCGATTGATACCGCCGAAAATCCCATACTGATTAACAATGAAACGTGCGAATGCCTTAAATCGTGGATTCTAATGCGCTTTACCCCTGCTTTTCCTGCCCCTCTCGTCATTTCATGGTGCAGAAAACTTTTTGTCAGATGAAAGATACGGTCAGTCGGGAGAAGTCCGTACAGTCTGCCGAGATAATCTTTTAATTCTTCACATAAAAAGTCCGGCATACTGACATTGCGCTTGCTTTTCGGTGTCTTTGGGTCTGTTACCACATCTTTTCCCTCTAACCGCTGATAAGATTTTGTTATCCGAATGACCTTGTTATCAAAATCTATATCCTGCGGCGTGAGTGCTAAAAGTTCGCCAACACGCAAGCCACACCAGTATAAAATTTGAAATGCTTGATAGGAATACGGCTTGTCTTTTACTGCTTCAATGAATTTCAGATATTCCTCTTTCGTCCAAAAAAGCATTTCCTCCGCTTTCCCTTTCCCAAGCGGCCCGGCTTTGACAACGGGATTGCTCTTTAATTCGTAAAATCGTACCGCATGATTAAACAATGCGCTCAATTCGGATTGCAGAGTTTTCAGATAAGTCGGCGCATAAGGCTTTCCCTTTTCATCACGATAGGAAATCTGCTCATTCTGCCACTGGATAATATCTTTTGCACGAATATCGCACATTTTCTTATTCTCAAAGTACGGTAACAATTTTGTGCGTAAGATATGCTCCTTTGTCAGCCAAGTATTGTGTTTTAACTTAGGTTTCATATCTCTTGTGTATGCCTGCACAAATTCACCGAAAGTCATATCCAAGTCAGCCGCTTCTTTCATACGGAAATGGTGTTCCCACTCCGTAGCTTCTCTTTTGGTTTTGAAACCTCTCTTGACTTTTCGGCAGTTCTTCCCCGTCCAGTCATAATAATGGAACGATACATACCACGTTCCACGCTGTTCATCTTTATATACCGCCATAATCTGCCCTCCTTAGTTCGCCGCCTGCGCCATACCGTAGAATTTTTCTTCATAATATTTTCTGCTGACACGTCCGGCGATTGTGATAAAACCTTTTTCTTCCAATTCCTCATTCATCTGTCGTACTAATTTGTAAGCAAATGGTTTGGAAACGCCCAACTCCTGCGCCACCTCCCCGGCAGTTACAAATAGTTCATTCCTCATTCAATATCCTCCTTTTTGTTTAGCGTTTTTGTTAAGCTCTGTATTTGAATTATACTTAACATTTCTGTTATTGTCAATAGCTTATTTGTTAAACTTATCTTTTTTATTAAATTTAGCATTTCTGATAAGTTTTTGTTGCTGTATTATCTGAATTATGCTAGAATATATGGAGAATACAGAATTGAGAGGTAAGCTATGGACGTAACGATACGAGAAATGCAAAAACAAGAATATCCGTTACTGGATAATTTTCTATATGAAGCAATTTTTGTTCCAGAGGGTATCGAATCTCCACCTAAAACCATTATTACATCTCCCGAATTACAGGTTTATGTTGAACATTTCGGGGAATCCAAAGATGATTTGGGATTAACGGCAGAGGTTGACGGTAAGATTGTCGGGGCTGTATGGGTTCGCATTATGAACGATTACGGACATATAGATGATAAAACGCCCTCTTTGGCAATCTCACTTTATAAAGAATACAGGGGCTTTGGTATTGGAACAGCCATGATGAAAGAAATCCTTGCCCTGCTGAAATCACATGGGTATAAACAAGTTTCTCTTTCCGTTCAAAAAGCCAATTATGCGGCAAAGATGTATTTAAAGATTGGTTTTGAGATTGTAAAAGAGAACGAGGAAGAATATATAATGGTGTACTACCTATAACAAATTTATAAATAAATTGGAGAGAGGACATTCCATTTATGAGAATCCGACCGTATATACCAGAGAAAGATTACGAATATATATCAAAATGGATTGATAACGAAAGGACTCACGCCTTTTGGTGTGCAAATCTTTTGCCATACCCCATGACAGAAAAATCTTTCCATGATTTATTAGAGAAAAATGCAACGGACTGGACGGACAGCGCTTATGTCGCAACTGAAAATAACGGACAGGCAGTAGGCTTCTTCTGTTATTCTGTCAATACAGCAGACAATATCGGTTTTCTTAAATTTGTTATCGTTGATAAAACCAAACGTGGAAAAGGTTACGGAAAAGAAATGCTGAATCTGGCTCTGCAATACGCTTTTCAAATAACCGACGCAAAAGCGGTTCAACTAAATGTTTTCAGTGAAAACGCATTAGCGAAACAATGTTATGAAAAATTCGGCTTTGTTGAAAGAAAGATTGACAAAGATGTATTTGCATATAAAGACGAATTGTGGAGCAGATGTAACATGATAGTTTCAAAACAATCATTCTAATTTTCAGAAAGGACACATGACTATGGTATTAGGAGAACGGATAAAGAGAATACGCACGTTCCGAGGCTTGACACAGCGTGAATTGGGCTTGAAATTAGGATATGAAGAACGAAATGCTGATGTTCGTATCGCACAGTATGAATCCGGCTATCGTGTTCCCAAAAACAACACTTTAATGGAAATGGCAAAGATACTGAACGTCAATTATATTCATTTTATTGGCGTCACCCCCGGTTGCGCCGAAGATATTATGCTTACACTCCTTTGGCTTGACGAAGATGACCGCAGCACGATTCATTTATTTCAGCTTGTCCGCAATCCCGGCAAATGCAACGCTTCTGATGATAAATCGGTGCGTTACTATGACAATGATGACTGGCCTGCTCATGCCCCGGTAGGTATGTGGCTAGAGTACGGTTTAGTCAATGATTTCATGCGAGAGTGGTGTCTGCGGAAAGAACAGTTGAAGTATGGGGAGATTTCCGAGGACGAGTATTTTGAATGGAAAATCAACTGGCCTGCTACGAGCAGTAGTGTTGATGAAAAAGGGAATGATAAAAAAAATAATAGTTATCAATGGCGACAGAAATAACGTTTTCCATAAGGAAAGGCTACCATTATGGTAGCCTGCTATAATGGAGTGCAGGGGATTTGAACCCCTCGGCGTTTAATCCTTATCTAAATTGACTTAGCAGGGCACACTCCACAAACGCCCACAGCCACCATTTCAATACATGCAATCATCATTGTCATAATCATTCTTCCCTCCATACAAATTTTTGCTTTTACTTTTTCTGAAAGATTGAACTCAAATTCAAACGAAGCGCACGAAAAAATTGCCAAGCCAACAATCAAAGGCACTCTAATCACGATTCATATTATAAGGTATAGTAAGAAAATAATCAAGATATAGGTATCAAAAAGGTATCACGCCCCACATCAAAATCCGGAAAGTCCGCTGTTTATGCGGCTTCCCGGCTTTCTGTTTACTATTCGAACTCAATCGTCCCCGGCGGCTTCCCCGTACAGTCATACAGCACCCGGTTAACCCCCTTCACTTCATTCACAATCCTGCTGGTCACCACGCTCAGTACCTCCCAAGGCAAATGCACCGCTTCTGCCGTCATGAAATCCGAGGTTTCCACTGCCCGGAGTGCCACAGCATAGTCATAAGTCCTTTCATCCCCCATGACCCCCACGGAGCGCATATTAGTCAATGCCGCAAAATACTGCCCCAGACCTTTATCCAATCCGGCCTTCCCAACCTCTTCCCGGTAAATAGCATCCGCATCCTGGACAATCCGCACTTTCTCCGCTGTCACTTCACCCACAATCCGGACTCCCAGCCCAGGCCCTGGGAACGGCTGCCTGTATACCAGCTTCTCCGGTATACCAAGTTCCAGACCTGCTTTCCGCACCTCATCTTTAAATAGTAACCTCAAAGGTTCAATAATCTCTTTAAAATCCACACAATCCGGCAGCCCGCCTACATTGTGGTGGGATTTAATGACCGCACTTTTTCCAAGCCCGCTTTCAATTACATCCGGGTATATTGTTCCCTGAACCAGGTAATCCACCGCACCGATTTTTTTTGCCTCTTCTTCAAATACGCGGATGAACTCTTCCCCGATAATCTTCCGCTTTTGCTCCGGCTCTTCCACGCCGGCCAGCTTTGCATAGAACCGCTCCTGCGCATTTACCCTCACGAAGTTTAAATCATAAGCCCCATTCGGCCCAAAAATTTCCTCCACTTCATCCCCTTCGTTTTTCCTGAGCAAACCATGGTCTACAAAGACACATGTGAGCTGCTTTCCAATTGCTTTAGCTAACAGCACCGCCGCTACCGAAGAGTCTACACCGCCGCTCAATGCACAAAGCGCCTTTCCATTTCCCACTTTTTCCCGGATTGCCGCTATGCTTGTTTCCACGAACGAATCCATTTTCCAGTCGCCCTTGCACCCGCAGATGTCCGCCACAAAATTATGCAGCATCTTCATCCCTTCCTGCGTATGCATTACCTCTGGATGAAACTGTACAGCATACAACCCTCTTTCAGCACATTCCATCCCCGCCACTGGACAGACGGGCGTATGCGCTGTCACCGTAAATCCCTCCGGGACTTTTTCTATATAATCCGTATGGCTCATCCAGCATATTGTTGTCGCTGATACCCCTTGGAACAATACTTTACTGTTATCCACTTCCACTTCCGTTTTTCCATACTCGCTAACCGGTGCTGTCGATACGTTTCCACCCAAAAGATAAGCCATCAACTGTGAACCATAACAAATACCCAATACCGGAACTCCCAGTTGGAACACTTCCTTCCCGCAAAGCGGAGAGCCTTCCGCATAGACACTGTTAGGCCCCCCTGTAAAAATTATCCCTTTCAAGTTCATTTCTTTCAACTTGTCCAGTTCTACATTATAGGGATGCACCTCACAGTAAACATTGCATTCCCTAACCCTTCTCGCAATCAGTTGATTATACTGCCCGCCAAAATCCATTACAACAATTGTTTCTCTCTTCATCTTCTAGCCTTTCAAATATATTTGTCTGTAGTTACATAAATCCAGATGAAAATACCATATTATATTTTAAACAGCTCAGTGCTTCCGTTACAAATAGCAGGGCATGGAGTTTGAAATACCCCGGGAACAACAACCTCCTTTACCGGAAAAATTTCTCCCATTTATGCCCTCTGTAACGCAATCCATAGCACCCTGCCCGAAATGCCCAGTCTATCGTCATCGCAATCCAGACCCCCAATAATCCCATGTTAAACCTACTATGGAAAACATAAGATGCACCAATCCGGAATATCCACATGGAGCCAATTGCAATAAACATTGTCCACACCACATCCCCGGCTGCCCGCAAAGTATTCGGCAACGTAAACGAAGGCACCCATATAAGCATCGCCAGAACCGCATGGTAACGGATGACTTGAATGGCCAACTGTTCCGTTTCCGCACTCAAGTGATAAATTTTCATAATCCATGGCGAAAAACCAATCAATACCGCCGACAATGCCGAAATACTTATCACTGCAATCATCATCAGCTTTTTTGTATAATATCTTGCCTGTTCAAACTCCCCTGCCCCTATACATACCGCCGCTACAGACACTAATGCCAGCCCTATCGCCTGTCCGGGCAGGACATTAAATCCAGCCAGTGTATTGCATACTGCATTTGCCGCCATCGCATATGTTCCAAATGTAGAAATCAGGCTAAGCAACATAATTTTTCCAAGCTGGAACAGGCTGTTCTCCACCCCATTTGGTATCCCTATATACAAAATTTTTTTAATCAGCCTGCCGTTTATATGCCAGCTAAGGCGTCCTTTAATATGAATCTGCCTATCCGTTTGAAACATCATACAAAAAATAACAATCGCCGCCACTGTCCTCGAAACTGTTGTGGCAATTGCCGCGCCGGCAACTCCCATGCCTGCCCCGAATATCAATATCGCATTTCCAATCACATTTATTGCGTTCATTAAAATTGATATCAGCAGAGTAGTTTTGGCGCTATTCATGGCGCGGAACAAAGCCGCACAGGAATTATAGACTGCCAGCGGCACAATGGATATTGCAGTAATCAGAAGATAAGTCACCGCGCTGGACATAACTTTTGCTTCCACATTTCCAAATATCGCATACAAGAGTGGCCGATGGAATACCACCAGCATCAAAAAAATAACCGATGATGCCGCCAATGAAAACAAAATCAGTTGCCATGCCGCCTTCCCTGCACTTTCAGAATCTTTCTGACCGAGAAAATGGCCGGCTGCCACTGCGCCTCCCGTAGCCATCGCCGCTGTTATATTGATGACAAGGATATTAATATTGTCTACTAATGAAACACCTGATACCGCCGCTTCCCCTACACCGGAAATCATAACCGTATCTACCATACCAACTAGAATTGCCAAGAATTGTTCCAAAACCAACGGCAGGATTAATTTCTTTAAATCTTTATTGGAGTACAGCATTTTGTCCCATTTCCTTCATATTGTGTTTATTAAAATGTATTTTGCTTCCGTATACAGTTCCCTATGTTATTGTAGTACTATTTATGAAAAATGTAAATTATTTTTCACCTATAAAATTATAGCCATAAATGCTGTCATATTTCCCCCATTTCCGCATGGCTTTATTGTACTCAAATTTATTTGACTTTATCATGTTTGTGGATACCGTACAGACACAAACTTAGGATTGTGGCCTACACAATTCAACCCCCTTGCTACAGTTCCGCCTATGGGGCAGTGATGCGGCAGGATACTGCCCATAAGGAATGAACTGCTTAACGATTGCCAATCTGCAATCACAGCTTTATCTGGTGCAGATATTTTTCTTTTGTGGCAAGCCCGCCCCTGATATGGCGCTCTGATTTATTGATATCAAGTACTTTTCTCGCTTCCTTCGCAAGCGTAGGGTTAATCTGCATCAGGCGGTCTGTGACATCTTTATGTACCGTGGACTTGCTAATTCCGAACTGCTTCGCTGTCTGTCTTACAGTGGCATTATTTTCAATAATATAATTAGCAATATCAATTGCTCTTTCCTCGATATAATCCTTCAAAAGAAATCCCCTCAGAACACTTTTTTACATTGTATGAATGGTTCTGGGGGGTTATGACTGTTTATGAAGCAATATTCTGTAAGGGCATCCCCGCATATTAAATACTGTAATTCCGAATTTTCATGCGCAGGGATTCTGCCATCCGAATCTTATAACACAAAAAAACCGCTTTCGCCGCCTTAATACATCATCAGCAGCGAAAGCGGCCTCACATTTTAGAAGTTCAGGTTCAATCCCCGTAAGAAATCGGGTAAAATACTATTGTATTTCCATCTTCGCATTATAGCTTTGTTCCATTGCAGTGCATGCCCCTTCTACTGCCCCTGCATCTTCTGCCAGGATAGAGGCTCCGGTAATACACATATCATCCCACATACCGTTCGGTAGATACTCACGGTCAAAATAAGGGAAAATCCGGCTTGATGCCATATATTTTTCCAAATCGGACGTAATAATCCCCGTATCGCTTGTTACCCCTTCAAAGCTTGCCGGTGCACCGTCTGCCGATGCTATCTTCGCCATATTGTCATCCTGCGCAAAATAGCTGAGCAGTTCTAATGCTGCTTCTTTATTCTCAGAATCTTTCCATACACCTATTGCGATTCTCTCACCGCCAATCAGGGTCGGCTCGTCCGTATCGCTGCTTGCAGGTACGCTCATAAAGCCCAAGTTTACATCCGGATTTACGGACTGCATCTCATTTACTGCGCTATTTCCAAGAAATACAAACGCAACTTTGTCTTCAGCCATAGCTTTTATCTGCGCATTGTAGTCCGCAGTCAGACAGTCAACATTGAAATAGCCTGCCGCTTTCCAGTCTGCCATCATTTGTGCTATACCATTCCAGTTTGACCAGTCGAAACTCCCATCCTTCAAAGCTTCCCTATGATTATTATTCTCATCCGTAATCAGATATGAAGGTGCAACCCAATCGAAGAACTGTCCGATTGTCCAGTTATCTTTTCCTCCAATATGTACTGGTGTATATCCAGCATCCTTTATCGTTCCAAGTGCCTGTGTAAAAGCGTCCCATGTTGTCAAATCATCCACATTTACTCCTGCGGCATCCAATACAGTCTTGTTATAAATAATTCCCGCTACATCTACATCAACCGGAAGGCAATAGAAGTTTCCGCTTTCACTGTCTACAACAATCTGCTTTGCAGATTCTGACAGCCTAGAAGCCCATTCCTGGTTGTTAAGCGGCTCCAGATACTGTCCGTACCTTGCAATACTCCATCCATGGGTAGTGAATAAATCCGGAAGCTGGTTTGCTGCCATCTTAGTCTTCATTAATTCTTCATAGCTTGCTCCCGGTGAACTGTATTCCACTACAGCCCCTGTATCCGCTTCGAACTTTGCAATGACCTCTTCCATTACCTCACTCTGCACACCTGCAATATTGCTCATGAAGCTTAATGTTACACCTTCATACTTGTTTCCCGAAGCATTGTCTGTTCCCTCAGCATTTCCCTCTGCGGTATCCGCCTCTGCTTCCTGAACCGGAGCAGCTTCTTCCGGTTTCGCTTCCGGTTCGGCCGGCCTTGAGGAGCATCCCGCCAATGCCGTCACCATCAAGCCTGCTGCTAACATAATACTCACCATTCTCTTTTTCATCTATCCATTCTCCTTTCCATGTCACATCTCATGCAACTTTTATGTTCACATTTTAGCAATGGTTGTGCCCTTTTTAAATGCCCCATTCTTAAGTTTCAAATGTCCTTTTTTATGTTTTATTATCACCGCCCCCAGGCTCTGCGCTGCCCATGAAAATTGATTTCCGTGAGCAAAAACAATATGTACTTTTTTTGTTGTGTACTTTATAATAATCTCATATGAAAGCCAAATATTTTATATCAACATTCTGATAAAAGGTAAACGATAAATATAGTTCATAATTATTGTAGAAAGGTTTTAGAGATAACCATGAAAATTTCCTACACGTTCCGGCACAAATTATCCATTATCTATATAATCAGTTGCATCATACCATTCTTATTAACTTTAATTGTATCAGCTTTCTTTTTTTACCAGACATACCGGAGCGACATTTCAGAATTAAATACGGCTCTTCTTTCCTCTACAGCAAGCCATGTGGAAACTTATCTGAAAGATTTGAACGCATTGACGCTGGCTCCCTATTCCTACACAGAACTTATGAACTATATGGAAGAAATGAAAAAGGGGGATTCCTCAGGAAGCACGTACCATCAATACCAGCTACAGCAAAAATACCAGCGTTCCATATCCCAGATTATTTATACAAACAGGGATGATATTCTAAGTATTATTTATATTCCGTTTACATCGGAGAATACCCTTTCGGACTCCGCAATTATTATATCAAAAAATACAACCAAAATTCAGTCCATAGAAAGTGCTGTTATACAAAACAAAGAGTGGCAGGATGCCGTCATTGCCCAAGGCGGCTCCTCCTATTTCCATTACACAAATGACTATACGTTTACATCCCCCCTGCTGGCAGATAGCTTCTTTTTCTCCACCAGCCGCCTGATAAGGGATGCTATTACCGACAAACCAATCGGAATCCTGCGCCTCGATGTATATGACAACGCACTGGTAAACATGCTAAAAAATATTAAACTTGGGGAAAATAATGCCCTCCTACTTATTGATAAAAATAACCAGATACTCTACCAGACAAAGGACATAGGAGAGCTTACGCATTCGCTTCTTCCCGACATGCCTCCAAAAATTACAGACGGCGAAACCTATTCCGTCCAGTACTATCCGATTAACGGTGCAGACTGGACACTGGCGGTCCTCTCCAACCAGAATGGCATTCATCGCTTTTTTTCCACCATCGGCATTTTCCTTCTGGTGGTCACAGTGCTTTTTCTGGCTTTATCTATTGGTATCTATTCCAGCAATTCCCGTTCCTTGGTGCAAACGATTAACCGCATTCTGGATGTCCTTCAACATGCAGAGCAGGGGGATTTATCCCAACGAGTGAATGCCCTGGGCGATGACCAGTTGTCCATCATCGGAAATGCCCTGGACAGAATGGTAGGCAGGCTGCAAGTACATATTCAGAATGAATATATCTCCGTCATCAAATGCCAGGAAATGGAATATATTGCCCTTCAGTCCCAAATCAATCCTCATTTCCTGTACAATGTGCTAAACAGTATTCTGGTCATGAATAGCCTGGGGGATACCAATATGGTCAAGGAATCCATTCTGCACCTGAATAAGCTTTTGCGCTATTCTTGTACGCGCGGCGAAAAAACTACCGTATTACAGGAATGCGATTTCCTTGTACAATATCTGGAGCTACAATGTATCCGCTACAGCGACCGGCTTCAGTACAATATTGATGTTGCTCCGGATGCCGGTAAATGTATAATTCCCAAATTCCTGCTACAGCCCTTGGTAGAGAACAGCATTGTCCATGGAATGGAGCCCTATGACATACAGATATTCATAAATATCCGTGCGGCAATCAAGGATGGGCAGCTCTTTATTACAGTAGAGGACAATGGTGTCGGATTCCACCCCGATGAATCTTCATCCCCAAAAAATGTAGGGCTGGATAGTGTACAGTCCCGCCTTCATCTGTTTGAAGCAGACAGTTCTTTCTTATTAGAAAGTTCACCGGAAACGGGTACTTCCATAACCATTATAACAAGAGTCCGGGAGGTTTGATTATGATTATTTTAATTGCAGATGACGAAAATCTGGTACGTTTGGGCCTCAAAAAAATTATCAAAGATACTTATCTGGAGAATATTGAAATTCTGGAAGCAAAAAACGGCCGTGAAATGCTGGAAGTATGCCGGAACATGGCTCCTGATTTGGCTTTCGTAGATATTAAAATGCCGCTTTTAAATGGCCTGGAAGCCATAGAGGCAGCCAAAGGATTCTGCCCGATACAACATGGATAATATTGAGCGGCTTTTCAGAATTTAAATTTGCCCAAAATGCCATTTCTCTGGGTGTGAAGAACTATCTTCTCAAGCCATTGGAATCGGATGCCATTCAGCAGATTCTTCTGGATGCCCAGTCCACAGTCCGCCAAAAACATATAGACTCAAATCACTTATTTGAATTACAGGTTTCCCATCTGTTCAATTCGCCTGAAACAACCCGTAGCAGCAGCCTTTTTGACTTGCCCTCCGAACAATTGTATACAGCAATTCATTTTTATGAGAGTGATTTCACCAGCCAAACCAGCTCTGATTCCCTCTATAAATCTATGCTTCCGGAACTTCGGCAATGGTTGTCCTTGTGGCGTTCTCCCGAAGATTACTTTGCCTTGTTCTGCCTGCAGTCCGGCCTTCTCTGCCTGGTTCTCCGTGCTTCTCCAACCAGGACAAGACGTGTTTTCAACCATCTGTCAAAGCCTGGTATGCTTCATCCCCTGCAAGATACTTCCATTCTTTATTGCCAGAGCACCCAGGGGATTTCTGAGCTTTTTGACCAGAATACCTTTTTACAGGAGCATCTGCCCATGGCATTGTATATGCAAAAAGGAATCCCCCATGCCATTGAGGAATTCCACCTAATTCTCCAAAAACAAAATGCTTTCCCTTTTTCTCAAACACTGGATAAAATAATGCAGGCTTATGTAGAAAAAGATGTAATCCGTTATCAGAAATATCTGGAAAAGCTTAGAAATATGGATGGAGGAAAAGAACTGTTTGCTGAGTTCTTCTCCCCCATTATTGACAATCTTTCCCAAACGCTGGAACTGGACTGCTCCACACCTGATTATGCGGATTTCTGCCGCCAGCTCCATCGTCAGTCGAAAAATATGTACGAAAATGCTGCCATCATCCAACCGAATATTATAGAACAAGTTAAAAATTATATTGAAATCAATTATGCCAACGATGTCAGTATTATTTCCCTTGGAGAGACGTTTTCCCTCGCCCCAACCTACCTGAGCAAAATTTTTCATGAAAAAGTCGGCACAAAGCTAATTGACTATGTTATGGAGGTCCGCATTCAAAATGCGAAACGTCTCATGACGGAAAATCCTGATATTCTGATTAAGAATGTTGCATTGTTGGTAGGGTACTACAGCACCAGGCACTTCAAAGATATCTTTTTAAAGCAGA
Organism: Lachnospiraceae bacterium; assembly: GCA_009911195.1. GTDB lineage: Bacteria > Bacillota > Clostridia > Lachnospirales > Lachnospiraceae > Kineothrix. The sequence continues at coordinate 13,852 of QXWV01000058.1, forward strand.
CCGGCATGCTGCCCTCCGAATTTCAAAAAGTGCTGAAAGGGAAACCACAAGCACCTACTTAATCGCACTGTCCAACATACCTTTAATAAAATATTTCTGGAGGCAAAGGTAAAGCGTCACGATGGGAATAATCCCCAGGAGCGCCCCGGCCGCCGCTGCGCCCATATTGCTCTGTGTTTGCGTAAAGAAACTGGCAACAGACAGGGTAACTGTTTTAATTTGCGGCGACTGCAGGAAGTAGAGGCCGAACATATAATCATTCCAGCAGCTTACCCCTGTCATAATCACAACAGATGCCGTCACCGGCTTCAACTGAGGCAAAATAATGAGGAAAAAAACCTTTAACCGTGAACATCCGTCGATTGCTGCTGCTTCATCCAATGCCGACGGTATAGAGATAATAAAATTGGTGTACAGGAAAATACTTGTAGGCAACTGAAATGTTACCAAAATCATGATAATTCCCCAGTATGTACTGATTCCGCCGATATCTGCCATCAGACTGTACAATGGCACCAAAAGGCTTAATGCAGGCACCATCATCATACCCAGGCTAAATGTGCGCACTGCTTTGTTTAAGCGGGACTGATTTCTTGCCAAAGGATATGCTGCCAGGGCACCTATGATTGTGATTCCTAACACTGCACCGCCTGTTATGACTATGTTAGATAGAATACTTTTCATAATTTTTCCGTAGCGGATTGCTTCTTTGAAGTTATCCAGATACAAATATCCCGGAAAGACCCAGCGCGAACTCGTGTCATATGGGCTTTTCATTGCCACACCAATCATTATATAGAAAGGAATCAAATGAAATGCACAAATCAGCAATGCTATCATTGTACTGATATTGAGCTTTATTTTTATTCCGCCCTTTTTCATCATACATTACCCTCCTTCTTTGAAAAATATTTCATTAGTACAATGCTCACTATCATAATTAAAATAAATGAAAAAATACCAATTGTTGCTGAATACCCTGCATTCTGCCCCCGGAAATAAGTGTAGGATACAAGTGTGGCCAAGGAGTGGCTTGCGAATCCAGGGCCACCGGCTGTCAATGATTGAATAATATCAAACAGTTTCAGACCTCCTATCAAATTCAGCATAACAGAGCTTGTTACCGCCGGAATTAACAACGGCCATGTAATATAACGGAATTTCTGCCAGAATCCCGCCCCATCCAGTTCAGCCGCTTCGTAATAAGATGTGGAAATTCCCTGAAGCCCTGCAAGATATAGAATCATGGATACTCCCACAAACTGAACGGAGTTAATTAATGTAATCAGTATGACTGCCCTTCGGCCGTTGCTCAGCCAGTCAACCGCTTCCAGCCCCAGCATTTGCATAATGTCATTCAGCGCCCCGCCATCATACTGTAAAATAAAATAATACATATATCCCATAATCAGCGAAGCAACCATCGCTTGCATATAAATAACTGCCCTTGCCACATTTCTCCCCACAAATTTTCTATTCAGAAACAATGCGTATGCCAGCCCAAGAATATTCTGCAGCAAAGTACTTCCAAAGCCATATATAACCGTATTAATCAGCGTTGTCTTGATGTGGCTGTCATGTATCAATGTCTCGTAATTTCTCAATCCCACATTGGAGTACTTTTGTGAGAAACCGTCCCAGTTTGTAAAAGAAATCTGAATCCCCTTCAGCAATGGATAAATTACAAATACTCCAAACAATACCAGTGCTGGAAGATAATAAATATTAATAATGCCCTTCTTCCATTTTTTCTTCATCCCATATCTCCTTTCCCCGCTGCTTATGCAACTTTCATGTAACAAAGCCTGTATCTGGGCTGCTTCATTTTTATAACCATATTTTAGCAATAGCCGTTTTCTTTTTAAATATCCCATTCTTAAGTTTGGAGTGTCCTTTTTTGTTTACCAGAATGGATTAGGGTGTCAAAAGCCCTGGCCACGGAGTACTCCGTAGCCAGGGCTTTTTTGACACCCTAATCCAGAATAAAAAGTTTGAAAAGGCACAATAAATTTCCTAATACACCCCCCGAATCCCCAAATCTGTATCCAGGGTATTCATATTATAAAGAATCAGTACATCCGTCACCCCCGGATGCCCTTTTATAAACTCCGATACCCCCTGCTTATAATATCTGGTATCAAACACATATATTTTCTTATAATGGCGCACTAAAAAGGGCACCATGGAATTCGCGTAGCTGTCTTTGACCAGCACCAGTTCCCGGTCGGACTCTGAAGTCTCATTTTCAATCTCAATTAAAGAATGCAAATTATCCAAGAACAGAGAATATTTGTCCTTTACTGTGGCATATTCCATATTATAAAGGCTGTCGGACGTTTCATCCGTATCCACGTATTTCACTGTCAAATGGTCCAAAGGATTGGTATATGTGGTAATCACATCCCCTTTCCGTGTATAGTCACCGGCTTTGGAATACACCGTCCCCCGGAAATCCTCCGCTGCAGTCCGGGAATCCATCTCCTCCAGAGAAACCGCCTCTAACCCCATCTCGCGGCAGAAGGCCGTATATCCAACATAAGCCCCCAACGTAGTCCAGTGGTGGTCCGTCCTGTAGTACAATTCCCCCTCCCCCGCATAGCACACTTTGCCAGAATCCCGATAGGAAGCCTGACTGGAATTCTGCCCGGAAGCCTGCCAGCCCAGCAGGTCTCCGCTACAGTCAATCCTTTCGATTCCTGAAATTTCATAAATCCGTTCTGCTGTCTCCATCTGGTTTCTGCGTGGAGCATAGTCCGGCAGTTTATCCTCATATACATAAACCGCTGTAGGCACCAGCATCAGCCTGATTTCCAGGTCTTCCCCCTCCAATTCCCCGGCAAATGCTTTCAGAATATTGCCAATCCGTTCCGTATTCTCCGGTTTTTGGTATTCTTCTATCAAAAAACCGTCCTTTGCAATATAAATGTCATTAATTTCTTTTTTCCCCACAAGCATCTCCGTCTGTGTCTTTATCCCCATAAAAAAATCCCGGAACGGAAAATGGTCTGCCGTATAGCTTTCCAGCCCTTCCATAAACTCCCCGCTGCGTATTTTCCCCATATCAAAAGCCGGGAGCTTCGCCAGATACCTGTTTTCATTTTCCGAAAATTCCTTTTTGTCCAAAAGAACAAAAATAATCATCAGCACCAGCGTCATCCCCATCAGCAATAACGCCGTCCATTTCCTAATCATCTGCGCCTTCATCCATCCAAGCCCCTTCCGTCTCTCTAGCCGCAGGCCCTTACAAAATTAAATCTATCACCTGATTTTTCACCAATACCAAAACCTCAAAACCTGAAATACAAAAATGGATTAAATGTATCATTCACCAAAAAGGCCACCGTCACCAGGAACAGCACCACATATCCAGCCATGGCCAACACGGATACTCCCGTCCTTATCCCATCCCCAGCCAGTTCCACCTTCCTTTTAAACCAGGGATACACAGGAAACGCCAAGACTGCCGCAACTATCAGAACCGCCTTATAGTTAAACAAATACCAAAGGAATTCCTCTCCCCACCATGTATTTCCCGCACATCCGGCCATGGAGAGGAAATACCTCCCCAAAGCTCCCATATCATCGAATACAAAAATCACAAACCCAACTACCACAATGAGCACCGCATAGATATGCCCGCATATCTTAGGCAAACGCTCCAGCGTCTTGCCCCAGACATATTTTTCCAAAATAAGCAGTATGCCATAGTACAATCCCCACAGCACAAAATTCCAGGCTGCCCCATGCCATAGCCCAGTTAAAAACCATACAATCAGCATATTCCTCAGATGGCGCGGCGTTCCTTTTCTGTTGCCCCCAAGGGGGATATAAACATAATCCCTGAACCAGGATGACAAAGAAATATGCCATCTTCTCCAAAAATCTGTCACCGACACGGAGGAAAGGGGATAATTGAAATTTTCCGGGAATTGGAAGCCAAGCATTCTCCCCATTCCGATAGCCATATCGCTGTATGCGCTGAAATCAAAATACAGTTGCAGCGTAAATGACAATGCCCCCAGCCACGCCGTTGCCACAGAAGCGCCCCCCGCTTCCAATGCGCGGATTTCTTCCCATAAAGCCCCTGCCTGATTGGCTATCAATACCTTTTTGAAAAGCCCCTGCATAAAACGGAACAGCCCTTCCTGTATTTCTTCTTTCTTTATTTCTCTGTTCCGCAATTCCTGGTTCACCACACTATACCGGACGATAGGGCCTGCCACAAGCTGGGGGAACATGGATACATAGGTCAGGTAATCCAGGTAATTTCTTTCCATAGGCACCTTCCGCCTATATAAATCAATGCTATAGCTCATTGTCTGGAAAGTAAAAAAGCTGATTCCTACCGGCAGTCCCAGCCCTAAGGGTTTTATGGAAGCTGAAAGCAGGCCGTTTACAGTTCCAATTAGGAAATCGGCGTACTTAAAAAAGGCAAGCACGGAAAGATTGACCGTTACAGAGAATACGAGAAAAAGTTTACGCATTCCCTCCTTCTTGCCAAACCGTTCCATCAGCCTGCCACTACAATAATCGACTGCCGTTGCAAAAAACATCAGTAAAATATAAACCGGTTCCCCCCATGCGTAGAACACAAGGCTAAAAAACAACAAAACACTGTTTTTCCATCGGTAAGAAACCAAATAATATAAAATTAAACAAATCGGAAGAAAGAAAAACAGAAATGGAATGCTGCTGAAAACCATACCTTTTTCCCGTCCTTTCTAAATTCCGTTTTCTATAATCTTCGTAATCGCATCTGCCTGTCCCGAAATTACGAGATAAACATAATTCCCTTTCGTTTTTACCGAGCTTTTATCCACAATCTCAAACTGCTCGGGCAAATAATCTTCCATTTCTCCCCGTTTCTCATCCACAAGCACCTGAAGTGCCGCTTTTATACTCTCAACATCCCCTTCTTCCTTTACCTTCATGATGGCAACAGTCTCCGCACTGGTAGCTTCCTCCGACATAACGAATACATATTCTTCCAGCTTTTCCGGGTTAATCCCATAATAGTTGGAAATAAAGCTGTCCGTCATAGGTACTGGCGATTGAAGCTCCACTGCCTGCGCAATCTCTTCATAAATTTCCTGTACTGGTTTAGCCGGTATCGCTTCCACCACCGCTTCCACTTCATCGCTTTCTTCAACAGCCGATGCTTCCGTTGCTGCCGCCCCGCCACAGCCGCCCATAAGCACTGACATCGCCATCACACAAGCCAAAATTAATTCCACCTTCATTTTTTTCATAATATATCACACTCCCTTTATATTTTCCAAACAGGATTTTATCCTCTCTTCCATCCAAAAACATACCTATCCAAAACATACTTAAAAGCCCTTAAACGTCAGGCTTTAAACAGCATACTTAAAACACATTCCGAAAGACTGTCCTACAAATGCTCCCCCGCATATTCCCGGAGCACCGATACCCATACATCATATGCCTCCGGATTTTGATGGGCAAACCCATCGCTGCAATATTCCTCTGCCAAATCCCCGTTCCCATCGGCAAGGGCATTGGCCACATCCACATATCCCCATCCGTTCTCTTCCGCCATCGCCTTTAACATCCCGTTGTATTCCCGGATGGTATCGTTATTGAGCTTCCCTGCCTCTTTCCCTTTCAGGATATAAGTCATGCTCATAATGTGTATTTCCACTTCCGGATTGGCTTCTTTAATTTTTCCGATTAACTCCTCATATATCTCGCATGTTCCGTCCAGGCCGGTAATATTCAGGTCATTCATGCCAAGCATGATAAATGCCCTCCTGCTTCCCATCAGCGATATGGATTCCCATATTTGCCGCTGTTCCCCCTGAAAAACGGGATGCACACTTTCCCCGCCCACTTCCCAAAGGGCATTATTTGCAGAAAAGCTTCCCGCTGCCAGAAATCCCATCCGGCTTAAAAACGTATCCTGCCTTTTCATCGCATAATTCCGGAATCCCAGCATAATAGAATCGCCTACGAAAACCGAATCATCAAAATAAGCATCGATTTCCTCCGCATTTTCTTCCACAGCTACAGCACCCTCCTCCGGTGTGCTACCTTCTTCTGTCCCTTCATTTTCATTAACTGCTGCATCACTTGTTTTAATGGCTTCATTGCCCTCTGTACTCTCCGTTTCCAGCCCATCCGTAACGTCTGCATTTTCGCCATTCTCAATATATTTAATACCATCCCCGGTGCCAGGGCCTTCGGCAGCCTTGTTTACCGCTTCCGTTCCCAGTACCATTTTCAGGCTCACATCAATAGGAATTTGCCTGGCGGTTTTCACTACGGAAGATTTTCCAGTCTCCCTTTCCCCCTCTTTTGCTTCTGCTGCTGCGGCATCCAGCCTACAATTCCCTGCCATTACCATCAGTGCTATCCCCATAGCAACCCCTAATTTCCACCAGTTCTTTTTCATCTTAGTAACCATGCCCTTTCCACTTCCGCCATTGCGTAAATACAAGCTTCCGGCCTTTTATCCTTATATAAAATATCCTATGTTATCCTCCTACGAAATTTTACTCTTAAAATGCATCAAATTCGCATCGTTTTTGCATCATTTTTGCATCATTTTGTATTTTTTTGTCGAATCCGGCGGCATACTGATGCCTATTACTATTATAGTATAAATCAACCTTTTTTCAAGTATTCCTTGTATATCTACAGGAAGGAAAATTTACGCAGCCATAAAATGCCCCAAATTTCCCTTTCCGTAAACAGAGTATTCCGCCGCAGCTTGGGCATTCCAAATCCCCGCCTTCTCCTACGCCGCCCATACCGCCATTCTTCCCTTTTCCATTTGAGGCCGCTGCTGCCATTTTTTCTTTTTCCTGCCATAATACGCCAAGCTCTTCATAGCATTTCTGGTTCATGATACAATCATTGAATGCCCTATGCGCCCCGTCCGTATTAATGTGAAAATATTCCGAAATATCCGTTAGCTTGTGATGGGTCAACTGCGGCAGGCATCTTCTCGACATATACAAGGTATCAATATAGTCATTGCCCAGTTCCTTCCCCAAAGCCTGCCAGGCCGCGTCATATGCGAAGTTCATATCAAAGGTATGTATGTTGTGCCCCACCAGCACGCTGCTGCCGATAAATTCCAGGAATCCCTCCATAGCCTCTTTGATATCCGGGGCATCCTTTACCATCTCATCCGTAATCCCATTAACCGCCGTAGCCCCTGCCGGTATATGCCGCCCAGGATTCACCAGCGTAGAGTACTCCCCGGCAATCTCCCCTCCACATACCTTCACAGCGGAAATCTCTATAATCACATCGCGATACTGATTAACCCCTGTTGTCTCCAAGTCAAAAACAACATAATCTTTCCTATATCCATTCAGGCGCTTTCCTTTGTTTCTTATCGTCATCAGACTCTCCTCTTCACTTTTCTTCCCTGCCAGGGTTTGGGCAGTAAAATCTTTGCCGCGCAAGGCTCTTTGCACATAAATCCTATTAAGTGATTGCCAGCCCATTCAACTCCTGATACAATCCTTTGGCATAGCTGTCTGTCATTCCGCAAATGGAATCCGTCACCAGCAGCAGGCGCAGATACAATTTTTCCACTTCACCCTTATCTTTGGAATAAATCTGGTAAATAGCCTTATAATTGTCTGAAATCAGCGCCATCATCTTTTCCTGCACCGAGTTCAGCTTTTGTTCCGTATCATAATAGATAGCCGCATCCATAAATTTCTCCAGCAGAAAATTCATTATTGTCTCCGCCGCTATCTCCAATTTCAAAATAGGTTTGGATACAAAAGCATATCTGTATGCAATATCGCCCAATGCCCATGCCAGCCTCTCTCCCTCAGTACCGCAAAGCAGCCCCCGGGTATGGGTTCCATCCATAATCTTCCTATAATTAGTGGCAAACCCTTCGGTTGCACAGGTAATCAGTTTCCCTTGCACCCTCACCATCCAATTCTGCACCGCATGGTTTTCCGGCTGGGAAACCTTTCGCGCTAAAGCCTTTTTGTATCTTTCCCCCAATGCATTTGCCATACGGAAATATTCCCCGTCCTCTTTCTCCCCCTTCCCGCATTCTTTCAGTTCATGCATTAGCTCGACAAAGGTAATGCAGCCCTTTTTAAAAGCATCTTCAATGTCCGCCGTTAAATATGCAATATCATCCGCCGCTTCCAGCACATAGGAAAGGGGATGCCTGTTCCCATCCGTTCCAAGGCTTTCCTGCAAATCGGCAAAAATATCACGCTCCGCATAATAGTACCCCATTTTCTTATCCTTTATGTTTCCGCTCTTTTTATTGATTTCCAGGGAAGACACCGGATATTTGATAATTGTGCCAAGCAGCCCCTTCGTCAGATTCATCCCATGCTCGTCCACCAGATAATGGAGCTTTGTCACCAGGCGCAGCGCCTGGGTATTCCCCTCGAAATGATACAAATCCCCTTTCATCTGCGGCAACAGCAGGCTTTCCAGCGTCCGCCCTTTATAGGTCAATTTCCCCAGGTTCTTTAAGAACCATTCCCGGATTACCGTCTCGCCAAAATGGCCAAAAGGGGGATTCCCGATATCATGCAGCAGCCCGGCGCACTGCAGGATATCGCATACATCCGTCTGGTAAGGCTCATGAAAAGATTCATCCCCAATTTCCTGTATAATCTTTCTCGATATATTCTGCCCCAATGATTTGGCCAAGGAAGAGACCTCCAGGGAATGGGTCAGCCTGGTCCGGATAAAATCGCTTTTATCCAAAGGAAATACCTGGGTCTTGTCCTGCAGCCTCCGGAAAGAAGCGCTTCCAATAATACGATGGTAATCCTTCTCAAACTCTGTCCTTAAATCCCCCGAACTCTTCCCCGCCTTATAGTTCCTGATTCTATCCTCACATAAAAGCTGCCGCCATTCCATAATTTCCCTCATCCTCAAATAGGTATGTACATTTTTCGTTTTTATCGCGGCCTTTTGCTGTTTACCGTGCCCTGAGCTTTCCCACATTAAGCCGACACTAAAACCTTACTACGTTTCATGAAGAAATACAAGAGAAAGCTTTCTCCAAAACTCAGTTATTTTTACACAGTCAGGGAATGGGCAAATCCTCCAAATTATTTGACATTCCTCCCGCCTATAGTATATTATTATTTTAGAATACAATTCCGATATATAACGCAGCAGAATATTACTCTATTATAAAGGATGGTATCTTAAAAATGAAAAAAAATAATGTGAAATTGCTCGCCGTCTTTCTGGCGGGATTTATTATGATAAGCGGATGCGGTGCATCTGATGCTCCGGAAGGGGAGGCAACGGAAACAGGGGAAAATGCGGAAGCCGCCGTGGAAGGGAATGCCGGAACAAATAACGAAGAGGCTGCCAATGCTGAGGAAGGGAATGATGGAGCAACACCCGATGAAGCAGGGGATAATGCCGGGGCTTCGGAAGAAACTGATGATTCTGGAAACAATACCGAATCACCGGATGACATTCCTGCCCCATCAACAACCCCTGATTCCTCAACGGATATCCCGGCTCCGGCAACCGTACCCAGCACTGCGGATGTAGCCACCCCGGCTTCTGTCCGCCCAACCGCCGAGGAACTGCTGGCAGGGGAACGGAAATCTCTGGTAGGTATTATTATCGATGCTACTAAATACTCTGTTTCCATACAGGCCCCCAGCGGGGAATGCTACTACCTTACCATACCGGACACCGGTGTCAGCGGCAACTTAAACTATATTACCATAGGCCAGATAGCCACATTGACTTATGTAGGGGTTTTGGATGACACTGCCTTATTGGTAGGCATTTCCGACAGTTCCCTCATTACCGGGATATATGTGGAAGAATATGCTTTTGCCATAAAGATTATTAACGCAGTAAAGGCCATGGATGTCATCGCATTGGCCGACCTGACTAATTTCCCGGTCTTTCTGGATAATGGAACCATTCATAATGCGGTCAATACCCGGAAAGAATTTGAGGCTATCCCCAGCGAAAATATTTTCAGCGAAGCTTTGGTCGAGCGGATTGTCAACTATAACCTTTTTGATTTAACCTATACAGATGCCGGTTTTGTCCTGGGCGGAAACGGAACGCCAAATATTACCTTCGATGTGGATGATGAAGGCATTCTGGGTATTATTGGCATTAACAGCGTTGACCCTGCCACAATTGATACGGAGAAATAAAAAATAGCCGGAAGGAATACTCCGCATTGGGAAGTATTTCTTCCGGCATTTTCTGCCGTTTGCTTTTACTATTCGTACCGCCAGGCCCTCTATGCCACCCTTCTTACGCTAAGGATAGACTTATATGTAGCCGTGGTGATTTTAATCCCCGATTTCGGCGTGCTGGCATGTACAATACTGCCATTGCCTATGTAAATTCCCACATGACCCGCATAGCATATAATATCTCCCGGCTGGGCATTGGAGTAGGATACTTCCGTTCCTGCATTTCGCAGTTCCCACGAAGTACGGGGCACCGAATATCCTTTATCCTTAAACACCCGCCATACAAACCCGGAGCAGTCAGCTCCATTGGTAAGGCTGGTTCCCCCCGCCACATATGGATTGCCAATAAATTGGCAGGCATAAGATGCGATGGACTGTCCGGCTGCACTGCCACCGGATGATACATTTGCGCTGCTGCCGGAAGAACCGGAATTTCCGCTGTCCCCGGAAGAACCGGAGCTGGATTCTGAGGATGATTCCGAAGAAGACGGGCTTTCCACCACAGTTCCGTTAGCCGCCGCTTCCTGCCGCCTGCGCTCCTCTTCTTCCCTTCTCTTCCGCTCTTCCTCCTCCCGGCGCTTCCTCTCTTCTTCTTCCAGTTTCCTAATCTGCGCCGTCTGCTGTTTAATCCGCGCCCTGTAAGCTGCCGCCTCTTGCTTTGCCTGGGCTATCTGCACGCTATAGTTTTCATACTCCTGTTTCTTTTCTTCCAGCACTTCCTCCATATAAGCCTGCTCTTCTTCCAGCTCGTGCTGTGCCGCCTCCAATTCTGATTTTTCCTCCTCCAGCTTATCCCATACCTGCTGCACATATTCCTTGGCCGCCTGGTATTCCTCCAGCATCTTTCTATCATAAGCATAAAGCTGTTCCACATAATCCGCTTTATTCAGCATATCCCCAAAGCTGTCGCTAGTCATAAATAGCTGTACATAATTGATATCGCCTTGCTCATACATGAACTTGATGCGGACTTTCATCGTTTCGTACTGCTCCTCTTCCTGAGCCTTAGCCACTTCGTACTCCGCTTCCGTCACCTTAATCTGTTCTTCTTTTTCCACGATTTCCTCTTTGATTAAATCCACGCTGGCAATAATTTCCACCAATTCTGCGTCAATTTCTTCAATTTCTTCGCCGACCTCTCCCTGCATTCCCTGAAGCCCCGAAATCTCCCCTTGCACATTATTCAATTGTCTCTGGTTTTCTTCCTGCTGCTTTTTAATTTCGGATATTGTAGACGCGTAAGCCTCTCCGGAAAGCAGGCACAGCATTGCGCATGCCATACCCATGCCGATTATCCTCATTGCTCTTTTTTTCATATGCAACCCCTATTGCTGGCTTTTGCTGGTTTCGCTTGCTTTTCTTCGCATTTAGTAATGGCCGTACTGGTTTAATATCTTATAACTCGCAATTTTTTACAGTTCTGGGGAAAGGAACTACATCTCTGATATTTCCCATTCCTGTCAAGTACATAACGCATCGTTCAAACCCTAAGCCAAATCCGGCATGGCGTACTGAACCGTATTTTCTTAAATCCAGGTAAAAACCGTAATCTTCTTTGTTCAGGCCCAGTTCGTCCATGCGGGCTTCCAGGATATCCAGCTTATCTTCCCTCTGGCTTCCTCCAATGATTTCCCCAATGCCCGGAACAAGGCAATCCATCGCTGCTACCGTTTTGTTGTCATCATTCAGTTTCATATAGAATGCTTTGATTTCCTTCGGATAATCGGTGACGAAAACAGGGCGCTTAAATTCTTTTTCCGTCAGGAAGCGTTCGTGTTCCGTCTGCAAATCGCATCCCCAGGATACTTTATATTCAAATTCATCGTTATGCTTTTCCAATATCTCAATGGCCTCTGTGTATGTCACATGCCCGAAATCGGAATCCGCCACATGCTGTAGCCGTTGGATTAATCCCTTGTCCACAAACTGGTTAAAGAAATTCATCTCTTCTTTTGCGTTTTCCAGTACATAACGGATAATATGCTTTAACATAGCCTCAGCCAGCATCATGTCATCCTTCAAATCCGCAAAAGCCATTTCCGGCTCTATCATCCAGAACTCCGCCGCATGTCTCGTTGTATTTGAATTCTCGGCGCGGAACGTAGGGCCAAAGGTATATACATTTTTAAACGCAAACGCATAGCTTTCCACATTCAATTGCCCGCTTACCGTCAGGTTCGTGGGTTTCCCGAAAAAGTCCTGGCTAAAATCTATGCTGCCATCCTCATTCTTTGGAATATTCGCCAAATCCATGGTGGTTACCTGGAACATTTCCCCTGCCCCCTCGCAGTCGCTCCCGGTAATCAACGGCGTATGCACATATACAAATCCTCTCTCCATAAAGAATGTGTGGATTGCATAAGCGATTAACGAACGCACGCGGAAAACCGCCTGAAACGTATTGGTGCGCGGGCGGAGATGGGATACCGTCCTTAAATATTCAAAACTATGCCTTTTTTTCTGCAGCGGATAATCTGCTGTGGAAGCGCCTTCCACCATGACCTCTTCCGCCTGCATTTCAAAGGGCTGTTTCGCTTGCGGGGTGGCGACAATTGTTCCCCTTACTACAATCGCCGAACCCACATTCAGCTTGCTTATTTTATCAAAATTATCCAGTTTATCGCTGTATACAATCTGTAAGGGTTCAAAAAATGTTCCGTCATTCACCACAATAAACCCAAAAGTTTTGGAATCCCGGATGCTCCTAATCCATCCGCCTACCGTCACTTCCGTTCCGATATACTTTTCCCTCTCCCTGTACAATTCTCTAATGTCTGTTAAATCCATTTTTCAATCCTTCTCCTTCCTCCTACGGCCTTGCGCAGTATTTTCCATATTTATCCATTTCCCTGGTATGCTGCTTTTGCGGCATAAGCAATCTTTATATTTCTTTATTCGGCGCTGACCACGGCATTTTCCCTGAGCATTTCCATTACTTTTTGCGACATCATATACTCTTTGTATCGTCTGTTGTCTATCTCTTCTTTAATTTCCTCTACCGACATATCCCCGCCGTTTTCTGCCGTAAGCTCTTCGATTTCCTTGTCTACATCTTCGTCCGTCACATTCAGCCCTTCCCTGTCCGCTATGGCCTGCAGCATAATATACTGTCTGGCATACTGTTTAGCCTGTTCCTGTATTTCCTGGGCAAAAGTCTCCGCATCCGTTCCAAAGCCCACACTGATAAACTGTTCCAGCGTCAATCCATAATTTGCCGCCTCTGCAGTCAGGTTTTCCTTCAGCATGGATGTATATCCCTCAACCATCGCCTGGGGCGGCTCCTTTGTAAACTCACAACTTTCCATCAGCATATTTACCAGGGAGTTTTCAATGGCTTTTTCATAGGATACTTCCGCATCCTCCATCAGAAGGTCATAGGCATACTGTTTATATTCTTCCACCGTGCTGCATCCATTATCCAGCCCTTTTACATATTCATCGGTGAGTTCCTGGGGTTCGGCCGCCATCACCGTATTCACGGTAACGGTAAATACCACCGATTTGCCGGCCATTTCTGTGGAACGGTAATTCTCCGGGAAAGTAAGGTTCAAATCCACCACATCCCCTGCTTTCGCCCCTATCAGCCCTTCCTCAAAGCCTTCAATAAACTGCCCGGAACCCAGCGTCAAGTTCTGCCCCGCCGCTGTGCCCCCTTCAAAAGCAACTCCATCCAGCGTACCTACATAATCAATATTTACAGTATCACCTTCCTTTGCCCCTTCCGGGGGATTTAAGGATAAATAATAATTGATATAAGCATCCCGGTACTCATCCGTCACTTCAGGCAAAGCCTGTACCACATGCAGACCTTTATACTCCGGCAATTTTACATAATCTTCCGCCTTGATTTCATCCAGATATATTTTTTCATCCTCATCCTGCCCACAGCCTGCCACTATCATCATTGCGGCCAAAGCTGCCGTCAGGGCTGCTATTTTTAGTCCGGTTCTTCTTTTCTCCATTTTCCAATACTTCTCCTGTTTCCGTTTTGGTTTGCTCAAAATATTTTTATCTATGGGATTCGGATGTCAAAAACCCATAAATAAAAAAGAAGCAACATATCATTTATACCACAAATCCAACTCACTTAAAACCCTTTTCCTCATTTTTATTGCAACAGTTTTCTATCTATTTAGAGCAGAGGCGATAGCAGACGGCAGATTTGTTCTTTAAACTTTATAAATAAAGAACGGCCCATGTATATATTTTTGGTAATTTGCTTTGACTTTTTCAGGTCTTCTTCAAATATTCCACGCATCTGTTTTGCCAGCCCTTCATGGTATACAATGGCATTTACCTCAAAATTTAAGGCAAAGCTTCGTATATCCATGTTCGCCGTGCCATAGCATAGCACTTTATCGTCCACAATCATCCCCTTCGCATGGAGGAAGCCATCGCTGTAGGTGTAGCATTTCGCCCCTTCCATCACCAAATCCCCAATGTAGGAATACGTTGCCCAGTATACGAAGGGATGGTCCGGCTTGCAGGGAATCATTACATTCACTTCTATCCCGGAGCGGATAGCTATCATCAGGGCCGCCAGAATAGCTTCATCCGGAATAAAATATGGCGTCTGGATATAAATACTTTTTTCCGCTTTTCCAATAAGCCTCAGATAATTATCCCTGATTGTACAGTACCGGGAGTCCGGCCCGCTGGATACAATCTGCACATCGCAATTTTGTCTGGAAAGTACCGGCTCCTGGTTCACATATTTATCCGTCAGGAAAAGGTTCTCTTTGGAAGCATAGTTCCAGTCCAGTGCGAACCGTATCTCCAAAGAACCTACCGCCGAACCTGTTATGCGCAGATGAGTATCCCTCCAGTAGCCGAACCGGGCATCCAGCCCAATGTATTCTTTTCCAATATTAAATCCCCCTACATAACCTATTTTTCCATCTATCACCACAATTTTTCTATGATTCCTGTAGTTTACCCTAAGATGCAGGCGGCGCAGGGCCGCAGGGAAAAATTCCGATGTCTTTATCCCCTGGGCATTCAATTCCCTCCAGCAGCTTTTCTTCACAGAACGGCATCCCATACCATCATACAATATCCTGACTTCCACCCCTTCTTTCGCCTTTTTGACCAGGACATCCTTTATTCTGCCGAAAAGTACGTCATTTTTTATAATATAGTACTGGATATGGATATACTGCCTGGCACTTTCCATATCCTCCAGCAAAGCATCGAATTTATCATTACCATCTTTATAAATTGTAATGTCATTGTCATTGCTCAACACCGCCCCGGCCACATCCAGATTATACATCACCAAATCCGCATAATCCACAATCGACGGAGATTCCTGCTCCAAGGCTTCGTTCCTCAAACTATATTCCTGCTGCCTGATGGCATCGTTCAGATGGTCCTCAATCTCCTTAATGCGGAATATCTTCTGCTTATGCATATCCGTACCAAGGAATAAATAAAAAATAAACCCTACTATCGGTATAAAATATAAAAGAAGCAGCCATGTCCACACCGACTGGGGGTCTTTTCTCTGAAAAAATATGATGATAACTGCCAATATAAAATTAATGAATAGCAAGTGACTGAATATAAACTCCAGCACCATACCTATATTCCCCAAAATCATATTTCCCTCTTTTCTGCCCCCTTTACCTGATTCCGGCTCCTCCGCCCCATCTTCTCCGGACATATTTACTTATTATATATTATTTCCACTTTTTCTTCAATGTAGTTGCCCCTTTTGACCCGGAAATCAATTCAATTTTTATGGGCGGCGCAGCGGGCAGGGCGTTTGGCCCATGCGGAATTCCGTTTTGCGGCTATTGATAAAAAGCAGCAATTTCACTTATGAAATGGTTCATATATAGGGAAAAACCGCCATGGATGGCGGTTTTAGGAAGCATAGGCATGGATGCCTGTTGCTTCCGCCCCGTCCGCATCCAACCCCTTCCCCCATTTCATTAGTGAAATCTGCTTTTTATCTTAGCCGCAAAACGGAATTCCGCATGGGCCAAATGCCCTGCCCGCTACGCCGCCCATAAAAATTGAATTGATTTCCGTTCCCTTTTGATTTCCGTGATTCCAAAAATTTTTATTGTCTATTCCCTCAATTAATGCTACAATTAATTTTACTATAATTTATGTGAACACGAAAGCGGGAGGTATATTGTGAGTCCAGTAACTATTACATTATTAGTCATCACCGTCATTTTAATCATCGGTATCGTAGTATTATATTTTTTAGGGAAAAGAGCCCAGAAGAAGCAGGATGAACAGCAGGCACAGATTGAAGCCATGAAGCAGCGGGTTTCCATGCTTATTATTGATAAGAAGCGGATGAAAATAAAAGATTCAGGTCTTCCAGATGCGGTCATACAGCAAACCCCCAAGTTGCTGCGCGGCTCCAAGCTTCCTATCGTAAAAGCAAAAGTCGGCCCTCAGATTATGACCTTAGTCTGCGATGAGAAAATTTATGATATGATTCCCACAAAAAAAGAGGTCAAAGCCACTGTAAGCGGAATTTATATTACCGATGTCAAAGGTCTTCACGGCAAACCGATTCCGGTTCCCCAAAAAAAGAAAGGCTTTTTCAAACGCGCCGTAGAAAAAGTGCAGGAAAAAGCAGGCGCAAAGCCCATCAAATAAACAAATTGCCCGCAGCCTGGCTGCGGGTTTTTTATCTTATAGGGTTTGGGGGTCAAAAGCCTCGCCCACAGATGGCTCTTGGCACATTGTTCATGGAAATAATAACGCCTCCTGTCATTGCAGGGAGAAGCCTTCCCCATTTCTTGCCCGGATGTCCATTTTTATCCTACAGTCCGCAAAATGCTCATAATTAATTTCCAGCGCATAGTCCACATCCACTTCGATGTGTTCCTCCTGTTCTTTCATTTTTACGCTTCTGGCATCTATTCCAATTAATATATTGCCATAGGGCGTTGCGTAATTAGTCATATTTTTCCTGTTTTCCTCGAAAATCATATGAACGTTAATCAGACCCTTTTTCGTCAAATCCAGGCTGTTTTCTTTAAACTTTATAATATTTTTCGTATTTTCCCGAAAGCCTTCCACCGCTTCGTCAAAAATCACATAATGGCTGTCATTGCGTTTATAATATTCTGCCGGCGTAATCGTCTCTATCCTATCCCCATCTTTTGTAGATGTATCAAACTGCAAACCCTGCAATGACAGCAGCACTTCCTTTGTCATAGCCAAACTACCTTTCTTTTGTCATCAGTAATTTTCAATGTTAATGGTTTTTGCCGACAATATTCCATACTTTAATATGGAGTTAGCAAAAGTACGGAATTTGTCCGCCATATCGCTCACATAAAAACGGTACTGGTTCGACCCCAGGCCCTGCTCCGATTTATTCAGAAGACCCTCCTTCTCCAACAGCCCTTTCAGCTCCCTCGCTGTTTCATAGGCAGGATTTACCAATGTCACACCCTCCCCCACTATTTTACCTACTGTGGAACGAATCAGGGGATAATGTGTACAGCCCAGAATAAGGGTATCGATTCCGCTGTCGATTAATGCACTCAAATACCTTTTCGCAATCTCATCCGTCACCGGGTCCTGCCATAGCCCTTCTTCCACTAAAGGAACAAACAGGGGGCATGCCTTTTCCAATACTTTTGTATTCCGGCTCATTTCGTTAATATATGTAGAATAAATATGGCTGCCAATCGTCCCTTCCGTACCGATTACCCCAATCCTGCCATTTTGGGTTGTTTCTACGGCTACCTTCGCGCCTGGCTTGACCACCCCTATCATTGGGATATCCAGTTCTTTTTCCACTTCATCCAGCGCATAGGCGCTTGCCGTATTGCATGCTGCCACAATCGCTTTTACGTGCTGCTCCTGAAGAAAGCGCACAATCTGTTTGGAATATTTTGTTACCGTTTCCTTTGACTTGCTTCCATAGGGAACTCTTGCGGTGTCTCCGAAATATACGATTTTTTCGTTGGGAATCTGCCGCATAATTTCCCTTGCCACAGTCAGCCCGCCCACACCGGAATCAAACACCCCTACTGGGGCACTTGACAGCTCCTCTCTGTTTTTTATTATCTCCATTTCACTTTCTCCTGCTTTCTGCGCCGATATACTGCCTGCCCATCTTTTTCCCGGCAATACAATACACTATTGCAGTAATTTATCCAGCCCTATCGCTTCCAAAAACTGGCTTTTTATACGTATCTGCCCGGGGTTCGCTGAACATATGCGGGTAAACATATCCTCTTGTGTTCCACAAATGTTTATGCTTGCCTGACCCCCGTTATTGTATGTGCAGTTTGTGTTATCCTTTGCACCTTCCCCGGTTCTGCCGCTGCCTATTCCGGCTTCGCTTCCGCCTACTCCTGTTCCGCTTCCGCCTTCTGCATCTTCCGTCTCCTCACAGACTACCGCACAAACATCTCCCGTAAAGCATAAGTCAGGATATATCATACCCCAAAATCCCATAGCTGAAAATAGTACAATTCCGGTTTCCCATATTTTTCTCATCAGACTTCTCCTGCCAATATTTATAATCTTGATAAAAAAAGTCTGCCCGTATTTTTGGGGTTTATACTTTTATCCCATAAACTGCTGCAACTCATTTCCCCCTTGCGTCATTGTCCAGGCGGATTTGCTTCATCACCGACTTCTCCTGGTTGTCAATGTGAAGCTTAGCCGCTTCCGCCGCAGCAGTCTTATCTTTCTTTTGGATACTTTCATATATCATTCTATGCTCTTCGAGAGCTGCTCATGACGGCTTTTGTCTTTTATATATACAAACCGGTACCGGTACATCTGTTCCGCCAGATTGTTGACCAGTTGAACCAGCCTTTGGTTTCCCGTAGCCGCTACGATAATATCATGCAGCGCCACATCTGCCCTGGCAATCACTGTAGCATCCTTTGACTTGGTGGCCTGTTCAAATTCAGCGCATGCCTCCTTCAGCCCCTTTATCCCCTCTTCCGATATCCTGTCACAGGCCAGTTCCGCACACAGGGCATCCAATGCCCTGCGCACTTCCAGCACATCTTTCAGGCTCTTTTCCGTAATCTGTGCCACCTCAGCCCCCCGCCTGGGAATCATAATGACCAAGCCTTCCAATTCCAGCTTGCGGATTGCCTCCCTGATTGGAGTCCTGCTCACCCCCAGCCTGTTAGCCAGATGAATCTCCATCAGCCTCTCCCCAGGTTTTAACTCTCCTGTTAAAATCGCTTTCCGCAATGTATTGAATACCACATCCCGTAGCGGTAAAAACTCGTCCATATTCATCTGCAGATTGTCTTTTGCCATTGCTCCACCCCTTTTCCTGATTCCCCAGTTGGTCAAACCCACTCAGAAATAAATATTTGCTTTGCCAGATTGGTTTCCTTTAATTTATAAAATGCTTCCTTCACTTTCCCTTCTTCATCAAACACCCCAAAAACCGTAGGCCCGCTGCCGCTCATCAAGGCATTCAATGCCCCTTCTCTTTTCATAACCCCTTTGATTTCTTCAATTACCGGATATTTTTTCACCGTTACTGTTTCCAGCACATTTTCCATCAGCTCAGCCATACCATACAAATCGCCTTTTTCAATCGCTGCCCGCATCCCATCTATATCCGGATGCCAGTCCAGTTCATCCGCATGAAGATTTTCATATACATATTTTGTAGATACGTCGATATCCGGCTTGGCAATCAGCACAAAGCAAGGGGGCGCATCCTTTAATTCCGTCAAAATCTCCCCAATCCCTTCCGATAATGCCGTTTTGCCCCGGATACAGTAAGGGACATCCGCCCCTATCCTGACGCCCAGCAAGCACATCTCCTCCACTGTCATGCCCAGGCAAAACAGCTCATTCATCCCATGGAAAACCGCAGCAGCATCCGTACTGCCCCCTGCCATTCCGGCCGCCATGGGAATATTTTTCTGCAATTCGATTTTAATCCCCCCGCAGCCAGGGTAAGCCTCCATAACAAGCTTTGCCGCTTTATAAATCAAATTGCTTTCATCCCCCGGCAATTCCTTTTTATCCGTCCTCACCTCAATACCAGGCTCCTCCCGCCTGGTAAAGGTCAGCACATCATAAATCCCTACCGTCTGCATAATCATCCTTACTTCGTGGTAGCCATCCGCTCTGCGCCTGACCACATCCAATGCCAAATTCACCTTGGCATAAGCCCTTTTTGAAATCGTGCTGTTTTTCATCCGAAACTCTTTGCTCCCTTTATCTTAAATATATTGTACTTCATTTGCATTTTGTATACATGAATTATGTTTTATTATATATAATCCATGGGGCATCCGTCAATGGGATGAGAATATTTTCCACATTCCCTCTTATCAAATCATCAGTTTTTGCCGATATACATAACAGATTAGGATGATTTTCCTTTTCCAACATATAAATTTTTACTTACATTCCAAGGAGGGTTAAAAAATGAGCGTAAATGGAATTACAGGTTCGTCAGGTGCTGCCGATTTATATGGCACGTACAAAACTACTTCAGCAAAAACTGCTGAAAAAGCAGAAAATAAAAAGGAAGAAAGCAACAGCGGCGTTGTTTATGAACCTTCTTCTTCCGCAAATTCTTCCACAGTTTCCAAAAAGCCCGACGCAAACTTAGTTGCTAAATTGAAAGCAGATTCCGATGCACGTATTGCTCAGATGAAGAGCTTGGTAGAGCAGATGATTTCCAAACAGGGGCAGACCCTTGGAAAGACAGACAGTATTTGGAGCTTCCTTGCAGGCGGCAACTTTACCGTAGACGCTGCTACAAAAGCACAAGCGCAGGCGGATATCGCTGACGATGGATATTGGGGTGTGGAACAGACTTCCAGCCGTATTGTTGATTTCGCTACTGCATTGGCAGGAAGCGACCCGAAACAGCTTGAGAAGATGAGAGATGCTTTCAAGAAAGGCTTCGATAACGCAACAAGCACTTGGGGCAAATCTTTACCTGACATCAGCCAGAAGACTTATCAGGCCGTTATGGATAAATTTGACAAGCTTGTAGCAGGTGAAGAATAAACCAATAAGGAACTGTTAAACGGCAAAAACGGTTAAAGCCTCCTGCCACAGGTTGTGGCAGGGGGCTTTTATTTTTAGCTGCATATTTTATTTCCCTTTTTTAATTCGCAATTCCTTTCACAATCAGCAGTTTATCCCCTGGCTTTATTTCTTCCGTTGTCATGTCATTGGTTTCTTTAATCTGGGAAATAGGCACATAATAGCGTTTCCCCACATCCCACAGGCTATCCCCTTCCTTTGCGATGTAAATTACAATTCCAGGCAGGCCGCTCAATTTATTCATATCCAAATCTGAAACAACAATATCCGTCACAATATTTTCCGTTTTGTGCTCAAAGACAATGGCATGGCATACCACCACGGCTTTCACATCCAGCTCGCCGCCATCCAGCATAGCTACCGCTAGCTGTTCCAGCCCCGTCCGGATTTTAAAGGTACATCCGCTATTTATATCCGGCACATCCAGCACATAGTTAAATGGAATACTCCCTTTTACCGAACTGTACGGCGTTTTCTCGCCGCTGCTCAGATACAGCGTCTGTATATTTACATACCCTTTCATGTGAATCCCGCCTTCTACAATCTCCTCTTCTTCCAACTGGACCTGGGCTTCGCTGTGAAGTATCTGTACCATAGGCGCTTCGGAAGATGTAAGCTTAATCCGGTCCGCCACCTTTGTCTTTCCTGATGTTCTGGCCAGAAGCCCTTTAAACTGCGCCGGTTTGTTCACCGCTTCCACTTCTTTTACCACGCCGTATACCCCGGATAAAATATCCAGCCTTTCCTCCTCATAGAGGCTGATGTCCAAATCCATCACCAATTCTATCGCAAAAACCCTCTGCTCCCCGTCAAAGTCCGGTCGTATCTCCACATCCTTTGAGCCCAGCACATAATCGATATCCGCTGCCATTCCTTCATCACAGCCAGTACAGTCCACGGTACCGCTAAAAGGCACTGTTGTCTCATAGCATTTGATAGATTGTTCCTCACCCTCCCCTTCATATAGGAAAAACACATTCAAATCGCCCTGTACCGATATTTTTCCTTCCAAAGCACGGAACTCCACATTCTCCGTTTCCACGCCCTGCCAAATCATCCTGAAAATGTTCGGATAATTTTGCGGCACTTCCAGCTCCTCTTTTACCCTGAAAATATCCCTTTTTTTCACCGTCATCTGGGCGATGCGCAAAGGCTTCCTGCGGTATTCCACCGGCTCTTCATGATACAAGTCCACTGCGGTTTCTTCATCGTATATCATTTCCGAACATACTTTAAAGGAAATCAATGCCTGCACGCTCAGTTTCCTGGAATTAATCAGCCCTACCGTAATATCTTCCAAATTCCATTTCACATTGGCGCTATCCCCGCTTTGCACCCCTTCCGCATAAATCTGCTCTTCAAAGGGCAAACTGCCGTCCATGCTGGCAGGCATTGGCTGTTCCCCTTCCGTCAGGTACATCACAAGAAACTGGAGTTTTCCCCTGAGCGTTATATGGTCTTCCGTTACTTTTACCTCTTCCAGGACAACATTCCCTCTATCATAAATGAGTTTGCTCGCATCCGGCCTGGAATCCGAAATATTTATATCATCTTCCAGCGTAATCTGCGTGGATGCCTGGCCTTTTATCCGGTCCATATGTATATTTTTTCTTACTAATTCCACAAAATACCTCCATGTCGATAAATTACCATTGGTCTGTACTTATAGTAATTCTATGCATGACATGGAGTATTATTCCTTTTTGTTTGGCATTGCAAAACAAAATCAAGTCATACGCATCCGATTATCTCCCGGATATCTTCGATTTGGTTTTCCCTCATGTAGGCTTCGATTTCTGCAATGATTTCTTCCGTAATGTATGGATTGATAAAGTTCATTGCCCCTACTGCTACGGCTGTAGCCCCTGCCATAAGGAATTCTATGGCGTCTTCCCCATTTGCGATTCCCCCCATGCCGATGATGGGGATTTTTACCGCCTGGGCAGCCTGATAGACCATACGTACCGCTACCGGCTTTATGGCAGGGCCTGAAAGGCCGCCCGTTTTGTTGGCAAGCACAAATTTTCTTTTATGGATATCAATTTTCATCCCTGTAAGGGTATTAATCAGGGAGATGGCATCTGCTCCTGCCGCTTCGGCCGCTTTGGCCATTTCCCCGATATCCGTCACATTTGGGCTTAATTTCATAATGATAGGCTGCTTCGCCTTTTTCTTGATGGCGGATGTAATGTCATACAGGCAATCCGCTTTCTGGCCAAATGCAATGGCGCCTTCCTTTACGTTAGGGCAGGAAACATTGATTTCCAGCAAGTGGGCCGGGGAATCCCCCAGTTTTTCCACCACTTCCAAATAGTCCTCCACGGTCTTCCCGCATACGTTTACAACAATTTTTGTATCATACTTCTCCAAAAAAGGGATATCCCTTTCCATAAATACGTCAATGCCAGGGTTCTGCAGCCCTATGGCATTTAACATCCCCCCATAGACTTCTGCCACCCTGGGCGTAGGATTTCCCTCCCAAGGTACATTGGCCACCCCTTTGGTCACTACAGCGCCCAGTTTATTTAAATCCACAAACTCCGAATATTCCATCCCTGACCCGAAAGTCCCTGATGCGGTCATTACCGGGTTCTTCAGTTCCACACCCGCTATTTGTACTTTTGTATTCATCCTTCACCTCATTTCTATGCTGCCTTTCCCGTTTCAGCTTGTTCCATATGCCATTTCAGCTTCAAATATCCACCGTCTTTGCATCGAAAACCGGCCCATCCGTACAGATTCTTGCATTGTTTACATGGGAATGGGCATCCTTTTCTTTTGTCCGGCAGACGCAGCCAAGACATGCACCGACTCCGCAAGCCATTCTTTCCTCTAAGGAGATATAAGCTTCCATACCTTTCTCCTGTGCATACTGTTTCACCGCCCGGAGCATCGGCATAGGGCCGCAGGCCATAATCATATCCGCTTCCAGCCCTTCAGCAGCAATAGCGTCCATCACATTCCCTTTCGTTCCTGCGCTTCCATCCTCCGTCGCCACATACACCTGTGCATATTTCTCCATATCCCCTTTCAGGAAAAGCTGCCCATTCCGGTAGCCTGCTATAACGGCCACCGACTCCGCCTTCCCATCCTCTTTTAAGGATTTTGCCAATTGGAGCATGGGGGGGATACCGATGCCCCCGCCCATCAGGAATACCCTCTTCCCTTCCGCCCGGTGTATGGGGAAGCCATTTCCCAGATTCCCTAAAATTTCTATCCCGTCCCCAGGCCGGTAAAGGGAAAACTCTTTTGTGCCCTTCCCGGCTACCCGGTATACAATCCGTAACTGCCCTTTTTGGGTATCCGTCTCACAAATACTGATAGGCCGGGGCAGCAATGTGCTTTCGCTATGGGGATAAATACAGATAAACTGCCCCGCTTTTGCCGATTCCGCCAATTCCGTCTTTATCCACATATCATAAATTTCATCCCCGATTTTTTGCTGGAATACCACTTCCGCTTTTACCTTTTTCTTTTGCTTCAATTCCTCTTGCCTCCCTCTCCTTTATTCCCGCAAGCGCGAGGTCTTTGATTCCCCATCGCTTTTCCTGTAAACCACTTTCCCTCCGCAAATAGTATAATGGACCGTTCCCGGCAGTTCTACCCCTGCAAAGGGGGAATTGCATGATTTGGAAAAAAATTTTTCCGCTTTCCATTTCTCCTTACTATCGAATATTACCAAATCCGCCGGCCCCCCTTTGGCCAGATATCCTGCATCCAGACGATAAAATTTGGCCGGCTGCCATGACATGCGGCTTATCAGCTCCATCATGTTCAGATACCCTTTATCCACCAGTTCCCGTATTCCCAATGACAACGCGGTTTCCAGCCCGATAATTCCGCTGGGCGCTTCCGTAATCGGTTTTTCTTTTTCTTCTTTGCTGTGCGGGGCATGGTCCGTGGCAATCATATCTATCGTACCATCTTTCAGGCCCTCAATAATTGCCATCCGGTCTTCTTCCTCCCTGAGCGGGGGATTCATTTTCGCCAGCGTACCATACCGGATAGCCGCATCCTCGGTCAATGTAAAATGGTGGGGTGTGGCTTCCGCATGGATATGGGGATTGCTTTCTTTCGCTTTCCGCACTAATTCTACCGCTTCCTTCGTGCTGATGTGCTGGATGGATATCTCGGCTTCCATCCCTTTTGCCAAAGCCAAATCCCGCTCCACCATCCAAATCTCCGCCTGGCGGCCCGAACCGCCTATCCCGTAATACTCCGCCGCCTTCCCCGCATTGATTCCGTTATTTTGGATAAATGCCGGATTTTCTTCATGAAAACTCAATGGCTTGCCCAGCCTCGCCGCCGTTTCATAGGCCCGCTTTACCAAAGCCTCATCCAGAAGCGGAATACCGTCATCGGTAAACCCTGCCGCACCGGCCTCTGCCAGCTTGTCCATATCGGTCAGTTCCTCCCCCTTCATCCCAACCGTTATATTCCCGCAGCTCTCCACATGTATTCCCGTTTTTGCCCCCTTTTCCAACACATAACGCAAGGTTTCCACCCGGTCCACCGGCGGCTTGGTATTCGCCATCAGCACCACTGTTGTAAACCCACCTTTAGCGGCTGCCCTCGCACCGCTGAAAATATCTTCCTTATGGGTAAATCCTGGCTCCCTGAAATGCACATGCACATCTACCAGCCCTGGAGCCACGATTTTCCCCTCCGCATGGATAATTTCTCCTTCTTTTGCAAAATAACATCCTCCAGCGCCCTTATCCTCCCCTTCCGCTCCTGCATCCAGCCTTATATCCGGCCCTATCTCTACGATTTTCCCATTTTCTGCCAGAATATCCGCTATTCCCTCAAACCCGCTCGCCGGGTCAACCACATATCCGCCTTTTATCAACATCATTTTAAAGCCATACCTTTCCCTCATCCTGCCGCCTTCATAGCCGCATATATGTTTTCTTTACCGATAAAGACATAGCCTGAAAATTCGTACAGGCGGGTTCATATCCCTCCAGCACTGCGCAAACCTGGGCAATTTGCTCCTCTGTAACCGCCATAGGTTTTGGGCATTCCATTGGCCGTTCTTTTTGGCTTCTTCTATTTTCTTTCTGCCAAAATCGGTCATAATCCCTCGCTCTTCCAGGCTTTGTATAAGGTAAAAATGGCTATGCGTTTCCACATAGCCATTTGTGTAGTAGCTCCCTTCGAGTTGCTAACGCTTTTAGCAGAACTCTCATTTAATAGTATTCTAACAAATAAGATAATTTTGTCAATGATTTATGGGGAATATTTATTAGCCTAATCAAAAACCACCGACTTATCCAAATATTCTATTTTCAGTATCACATATGGATAAGATGCACTGTCTTTCTCCTGTGCCTTGTACAATTCCCTGTTCTCCGGGTCTGGCCCTATCAGATTCGTGTCCACATAGATGGAGTTCCCTGTCAGGTACAAATCATTGACCGTTATGCTGTACCCACCCGTCTCCTGCCTGCCGTACCCCACACAAATATACAAAAAACCGCTATCCTGATACGTAAGCTTAAATTCCTTTTCCTTCTTCTCCTCAATCACTTGCTTTAGTTCCTCCGGTATATTATCCTCTGCTAGCACCGTGAACTCTATATCTTTAATTTTCTCATTTCCATCCTTTGTTTTCACCGTACATCCGCAAAGGCAAAGCAGAGCTGCCGCCGCAAATGCCAATAACACATGGCGTCTCCCCATTTTAACATTCCTTTTATTCATTTATTTCTATTTTATTGGCCATTTCGGGGAACTATTCCTTTTAAAAGGCCATTTTTGAGAAAACCATCCAATAGACCCTTACTCCAAAATTCCACAATTTTTGTAACAGTTCAGCCTTTCGGCTTCCCTGTCACTGAATCCGCCCATTTTAAAGTTTGCCTGCGGCAAAGGGGCGGATTCTTGGCTGCTCCAATTCATTGGCTGCTAACCGCGCAGCAA
>QXWV01000059.1 GCA_009911195.1 Lachnospiraceae bacterium
CACCAATTTTTCCTTAAATCATCAACTTATACATTGCGTTACTCTCCTTTCTCCGCTATAATAGTTTATAAATTGTGTACTATTTATTTTACAGGAAGGATACCTCTTATGTTTCGCTTTATTTGTGTCGCTATTTTTGTTATTCTTTTTCTTGTCATCGGCTCCCCTCTGCTTATTGTGGAATGGATTATCGGGAAATTCAATATGGATTTAAAAAGCAGAAGCTCCCTCGCTATTGTAAAATGGGCATTCCGCGTATGCCTGAAAATAACCGGCGTATCGGTTACGGTTATTGGGGAAGAAAATGTGCCCACTGATACCCCTGTATTATACGTGGGCAACCACAGGAGCTATTTCGACATCCTGCTTACTTATGTACGGGTGCCCCGTCCTACCGGTTATATCGCCAAGAAAGAAATGCTCCGCTACCCGTTTCTGGTAACCTGGATGAAAAACCTCCATTGCCTTTTTCTTGACCGCAAGGACTTAAAGCAAGGGCTTAAAACTATCCTGGAGGGCATTGAAAAAGTAAAATCCGGCATTTCCATCTGCATTTTCCCGGAAGGAACCAGAAACAAAGTAAATGACACCTTCCTTCCGTTTAGGGATGGAAGCTTTAAAATTGCGGAAAAATCGGGCTGCCCTATCGTGCCTATGAGCATTTATAATTCAGCAGGTATTTTTGAAGACCATCTGCCGAAAATAAAAAAAGCCCATGTTATCCTTGAATATTGCCCGCCCATCTATATCAATGATATACCGAAGGCCGAACGTAAGCTGGTCAGCGCACGGGTGCAGGATATTATTAAAGAGACTTATTTTAAAAATAAGGCAATGATGAAATAAGAAAAATGGAAATCCGGAAAGAATCTTTTAATCTGTTGATTCTTTCCGGATTTTTTGTGTGCTTACGCATCCCACATAGGCGTTCCGTTCTGCGGCGCCGGCGCACCCAGGCAATGGCATACCGTTGCACCTACATCTGAAAGCGTCTTCCTTTTTCCCAGTTTTACGCCATGTATACCTTTCTGATAAATTAAAATAGGTACACATTCCCTTGTATGCTTGCTATGTCCGATATTGGGGTCATTTCCATGGTCAGCCATTACAAGCAAAACATCTTCTTCGGTCAAAAGCGGCAGCAGCCTTCCAATCCCTTCATCTGCAATTTCCAAAATTTCACGGTAATTCCTCGTTAATTGGGAATGCCCTGCCAAATCTGTTTCCTGTATATTCGTACAAATAAACCCTTTATCCATTTTCTGAAATTCTGCTATTGTATCATCCATGCATTTTTTTGTAGGCACGCAGGAAATGCTAGTGCCCAAATCGTTAGCTACAATATCCGCAACCTTGCCAATCAAGGTTACCGGAATCCCGCTTTTTGACACAATGGTTGGTGTCTGTACATATTTATCAACTCCGTATCCTAAATGCAGGCATTGGTAGCCTTGAACGTATGACTTGGATTTTGCAGAGCCAATTCCGATATACTTTCCATTCTTCGTCTCTTCTGCATTCCATAGGTCATCCATCGTATTTCCTGTACCTCCGAAAACAATCACACGGCCTACGGTAACTACCTCCCTGACCAATGACGCAATCTCATGTTCCTTCTCAAAAGAAATATAATCCAAAGGCGCTGTCACATTGTAGCACATGCCCAAGTCCGCTTCCAAATTATCCGCCACAGTCACATAATCATCACAAAGTATATATCGAAGCCCCTCTTTTTCAACAATTTCTACCTTATGCCCCGTTTCTTTTAAATGTTTTGCAACTTCATCCACTTTCTCCTGAAATGGGTGTGCTTCCGGTTTTTTGGGGAGAGTTCCCATAATTTCCTGATGCCCCATAAAAGTATCCGCACCGAAATGCATCAGTTCAGATTTTCCGTAATTGGCATCCGGAGAAAACTTCATAAATGCACTCTCTTCCCCATAGGCATTCATCAAGCCCATGTACTCTAAATTCGGAAGCTTCAAATCCGGCTCGTCATTTAAAATACTTCTTAACGTATTTGCCTTTTCATCGCCCGGGCGTTCTTTCTTTGCATCATCCATTGCTCCAATTCCAAACCCGTCCAGGACAATCACCACAAAACGCCTCATCTGCTATTCCTTCTTTCTCCCTAAACTGTCATAAACCCCAATAATACTAGGCTTTCCTTTTGATATGCCTTCTACCAGGACCACATCGCTTCTCGTTACAAATATCTGGAAGCGGAATGCCATCACAACCGTATCCCCCACTGTGCATTCTTTGGAAATTCCAAAATGATAATCAATGCTTTCATCACAGGGTGGAATTACATTTAGCATCTTCGCGCCTCCCATTGAACTTCCTATCAAAGCATAGTTTACATGGGAACGGCGGTAATGTCCCCCTCCATAGCAATAGGCATTGCCCATAAAATTGTGGGAAATCTCACTTACATACACAACTGCCGGTTTCTCCGCCTGCATCTCATATGCATGAAGGGGCGTTGTCCCTGTAAGCCCATGCCCCGGCTCTCCGCAATTGCCGCCAAAGGATGCCATTTTTTGGATTGTACTTACACAGGTTGCGGATGGCGTATTCACAAGCAGGTCCCCATGCCCCATATCCTCCAGTATTTTTTTTGCGCGAAGTACCGTAGTAAGGTTTTCAGTCGGGCAAATATCCCGCCGCTCTTCCTGGTAAAGGTAACAGGGAAAAGAGGTAACTCCCCTAATTTCAAGATGTGGACAGTTATTATCTATGTATTTTATGGTTTCTTCCAGTTGATTTATCGCAATTCCTGCAGTCTGGCCTGAGTAAATCATATCGTTTTTGTCATAAACGCGAATGAGAATCCCCTGCCTTTTGCCTAATTTCCCTGCCGCATTTTCAATGGAAGCCATTTTCTCCTTTGAGTACACCGTTATCACATCTGCACCATAAGCAATCACCTTTTCCAACATCGCTTCCGGGATTTGCACCAAATGCCCTACATTCCCAAGGGGTATCCGATGTTCCATCATAATCTGCGCTTCCTTAAAATCAACTACAACTGCTCCTGCGTAACCCATTTTAACTAATTTTTCAGCCAAGTACGGATTCCGTCCTAATTGCTTGAGCATAAAATAAAGTTGAAAATTATGCCTCTTGGCCTCGTCCAGAATCGATGCTGCATTCGCACAAAATGCATCGACATCAATTACATACGAATCCGGAAGTAACTTGCCTTTCGTATGCAGTTCAAATGCGGCCTGGACAAGTTCCGGATTTCTTTCCACTATTTGCTTTACAAACATACTTTCACTCTTTCTATTGAAGTTTTTATTATACGTAGAATCGTATCTGCCCCGGCACGCATCGGATTAATGCGAATCATCCGTTTTTCCAATGTGGGGTCTGCCTTTCGGAATGTTCCGGATATCCGGTAAAACATTGGAATCAATTCATATTTTGATTCGGCCCCTATTGGATTCGGTGCGGCTCCAAGCTTTTCCGCTTCCTTTAAAACTGCATCCGCAATTTCTTCCCGGAACTCAACCAAAAGTACTTTTGATTGTGCATTTGCCAAAAACGCATTTTTTACTTCAGGAATTTCTCCATTCTGCAAACGCCTGACGCATTCCTCGTTTACCTGTGCCTGAATTGCCAAGGCTACAGGGGCATAAGCCAGCCCATGAAGGACATCCAACGCTTCATGCCCTTGTGTCTGCATTCCTCCGGAATAGCTTTCCGAAATAAGCTGGTTTATATATTTTTCCTTGCCGGCCACAACCCCAATTCCCTCAGGCCCTAAAAGCTTAAAGGATGAAAAGCAGGATAAATCCGCCCCACATTGTACCCCAATGCGTTTCACTTTCATGGCCGCATAGTTATCGTCTGTCAAAATCGGAATATCTTTTTCTGCTTTTATAGTTTCCACTACTTCCTGCATTTCATAACAATCATCTATTTTCTGCCGGGTATATTGTATCAATGCGGCTTTTATATCCGGCTCTGCCTTTAAAACCTGTTTGATATCTTCCAAGTCATTAAAATCTGCTTTCACCGGTATCAGCCCAAGCATATCAAAGGACGTGGCTGTTGTACTGTAAATTGGTGCCTGATGAACCAAAATTTTTTCTCCCGCTTTCAACATCGTGTGAAGCCCGAATCGAATCGCAGCGCTTCCGGCACCTCTCACAAAAACACAAGCTTCCGCATCGAAAATATCTGCGACCACCTTTTCCGCCTTATGTGTTGTGACCGGTTTGTTCAGCCCTTGTACCACGCCCAAATCTCCGCGGTTCAAAAAATCATGCCCCTGAAATTCTTTTGTAATACAGTCTATCACCTTAAATTGAAGTTTCATGGCCTCTTCTAAATCCATACTTTGCAAAGGATATGCTCGCATGCTACCTCCCCCTTTCCTATTCCATCAAAATCCTTTTCGGATTGTCTATCAGCAATGTATTGATTTGTTCCTGTGTCATACCCGAATCCTTTAAAAGCGGAAGAAAATCAGTAAACAAATAGCTATAGCCTATTCCTCCATGCCTTTTTAAATGGGATTTTCTCGTAATATCCATAGAAAGGACTACCTGTGGCAGCCTGCCCTCCGATGCTATTTTCTTAAGGGCTTCCGCACGGAAAGTATCCGGGCAGTAGTTCAGCTTCCCCACTGTATCGAATCCGATATTTACCCCTTTTTCCAAAAGCCTCAATATTTTTTCCAAATCCTGTGACAAATCCATATGCCCGATAATAATTTTTTCCGGCTTTACCCCATGTTCCATCAAGTAATCCGCCTGTTGTTCCCCAAATGTCCCAAGCGTTGTATGTGTTGTTACCGGCGCTCCTGTACGAACTGCTGCCATTGCCATTGCCTGAAATACTTTTTCCTCTGTGGCTGTCATCTCGTTTTTACTGGTTCCAAATTCCCCCAAAACGGATGCGCATACTTTTGTTTCGCCGATTCCTTCGTTTATTTCCTTTACCACCATATCTGCCAGTTCCTCAGCCGTCTTTTCATATACTATCTGCGGCAGAAAAGGCTCCTTGTAAAAACCGGTAGAAAGAATAAATTGGATTCCGGTTGCTTCGGCCACCCTTTCAATATAAGAAATATCTCTTCCCATCCCCATATTGGTTACTTCCAAAACATTTCTTACCCCAAGCCGGTAAAGTTCTTTAAATTCTTCCACCGTTTCCTCAAAACAGTCTAATTTGCAATCAAAATCTTTTTTTACTCCTGATAAATCAATTGTTACATGTTCATGCATCAGGGTATAGCCATCTTTCAGCTTTATCATCCTAATCTCCATTCCGGAGCGTTTTGCGCGACGGGGCGTTTGCCATCAAGGCTTATTTGTGGCGCTCCGGCACAAATAG
>QXWV01000060.1 GCA_009911195.1 Lachnospiraceae bacterium
TCCTCCCCGTCAGCCTTCAAAGTACATCTGAAAATTTCCAAAATACCGCTCAATCAAAGCACTTTGCGGTTTCACATAGTTTTCTGCTATCTTCAACATGTTTATAATATCCTGTGGATTACTGTCGCACAGCAAAAGGG
This sequence comes from Lachnospiraceae bacterium, assembly GCA_009911195.1. Classification (GTDB taxonomy): domain Bacteria; phylum Bacillota; class Clostridia; order Lachnospirales; family Lachnospiraceae; genus Kineothrix. The sequence continues at coordinate 141 of QXWV01000060.1, forward strand.
TACAGCACCCTAAATCTTCTTCAGGGATTGCCAGCGCAGATACGCCGCACATATTCGCCACCCTCATCAGCCCTTTTCCGGACTTCTTCTGTATTGCCCAGGTCCTATCGCTAAAATGGCCAAATATACTATCGCCAAACCCATATAAATCCACCGGCCCCTCCTTCGACAGAAGAATTGTTCCCCTTTGAACAGTCTCCTTTACAAAAGGAATCAAAACCTCTCTCCTTTCATAAATATCCAGTCTTAGGCGTTTGTGAAACGCCGGAACCCCGGCAATTTTTACCTGCTCTGTTGCCGCCTCCGGCAAATCCATATCCAGTGCGCAGGCGGCAGCTTTTTGAATAATCTCCAGGCTTCTCCCAATCAATCCCAGTGAAGGGGAAAAGATAATGTTATCTGTAGAAACTTTCTCATATTGCCTTAAATATTCCCGCTCAATCAAGGGAGAAATAAATCCATATAAATTGAGGGCTGCCGCGGGGGCAAGCACGGAACCCCCGCCGTCACTTCCAATACCAATATCATTGATTCGATAAAACACATTCAATGCCGTTCCGCTGCTGGAGCCGGTCATTGGATGTCCTGTAAGCGGATTCTTAAGCTGCATATCCACTGCCCTTCCACCGTATGACATCCTATCGATTGTATGATGTAAAAAACCATTTTCCCCCATTCTCTTTATCAGGGAATCAGGTATCATCGAAGTCTGCTTACTCCCCAAATAGTATGCATATCCATGCCTTTTCATAGAAGGCTTTACCCTGTCAATAATTCCCGGATATGTATGTACTACCGTTCCATATGGATTCAACAATGCAAGAAAAGTCTGTTTGGCATAACCTTCCATTCCTTTATCCTGCTACCGGTATGCTAATCAATCTCAAAACCAAAAGAATGTTCAATAATATACCGAAAAGAATACACGCTACCGGCCCAATTGCCAAATCCACAATCGGTTTCTTGGACTGTCTGTTTAATAAAAATGCCCCTATCACAAACAATGCCCCTATTCCTGTATAGCCGGATGCTGCCACCGACATCTTTTCCGCTGCTACAATACCTCCGGACAAAAGTGCAATTTCCAATACCTTATTCATAGATGTCCGGACATACTCTCCCATATCTTTTACACCAGGGAATTTATCCATGCCTTTTGCAAAAAGTTCAATCAAAGCAATTTCTACAAACATTACTACCACACCGACTATAAAGGCTACAATCGGATTTCCATGCAGCAAAAGCCCTACCACAAACACAAACGTACAGCCAGCCGCTCCATAAACACCTGTTACTATCGCTGTAGTAAACACTAGCGGAATAAATCCAATCCCCCTTGCCAAAGCAGTAAGCGCTGCATTTGTATATTCCCCCTCTGCCAAAAGAGCCAAAGATGCGGGGTCTCCTGCGATAATGGAAAGGCTGGTTCCTGCTGCAATCAAGCCCCCCATCAATGCGAGAAGAACCCAGTTTTTACGGATACGGGATACATTTGCTTCAAACCCAATAGTCAATGCTTCATTATTGTTTTCCGTTCCTTTAATCTGAGCCGCATAAACAATCATCATAATCATGCCGGCCAGCATAGCCATACCTTCCGCATTTAATGCTACTGTATTTGCCCCAATGGTAAAGGTACCGAATTTTTTAATAATATAATAGAAAAGTACCGTCACCCCTGCAGTTATAGTGCCTTTTTTAAATCCATGCTGCAAGGCTACGCCAATGGCAGGAAAAACTGCAAATCCCACCGTTACATATCCGGATACGCTTCCAAGGTCACTGGTAAAGTTATACGGCATAAGCGCAAACAGATTGACAATAAATTCCAGCCCGGCCAAAATTGCGATGCCATAAACGCCGCCAATGACTGCCGATAAAATCATCCCCGTTTTTGTATCCGGGCAAAACGAGCCTATCATATCCGTTGTCAGCAAAAGACAGTGTATCAGAATGATACTTGCCGCAATAGAAGTTGGAATGCCAAACCCTATAATCAATCCGAAACTCACTGCAAAGCTCATCGCTGCCAGCTCTTTTTTTGAAATTTCCTTGTTAAAATACTGACCTACAATTGGACGAAAACCGTCATTAAATACTGCAATCCCCTGATTTGATAATACGGATGCCAATGCCCCGATTAATATAATTACAATATAATTCATTATAATATACCCCCCACTTTATCTTTTAAAGCCTTTAACAAAACCGGCAATACTGCTTCCTTATGCTGTGCCGTAAACCCAAATGCAACTTTTCCGCTTTTAACCTCCTGGCAAATCTCCTCTTCGCTGCAAATTTGCCCTGGCATAGAAATCGTAGCACATTTTGCCTTTCCAAGAATGGCAAGAGCCATAGCCAGCGCTCCGCCGCCTCCGGTATTACAGGCTCCCACATAATAATCATATGTTCCTGCCTTCATTCCCATTGTTGCATCCAAATCCCCTTTTACGGTTACTTCTGCCTCTTCCCCCAATTCCGCCTTTATGATATTGGCGATATCCTGCTTGTCAATCTGGCCTCCTACTACAATCTTCATATTTTCCTCATTTCTGCACGGCTTTTTTACATAATAGAGTTTGTGGATGCCATGCGGACACAAACCCTATTATTTTCCTTCATGATAAAAGATTGCACAAATGCACCGATAGAAAATCCTTTTCTGTCTCTGGGAACTTTATATCCGTCATTGACAGAAACTGGTCGCGAAGCACTATTGCTTGTTCATACGCTTCTTCTTCCTTCATTCCCTGCAAAATGGCCTCATCAATAGGATTTTCTTCTGTTCCCTCTTCTGCCCTTTTTCCGGCCATTGCAAGATGTGTGATAAACATTTCCAGTTTTTCCTGTTCAGCCTCCGGCATCTCTTCAAGAATCCTGTCAACAATACGCTTCGCATAATCCGCTACTTTTTCGCTGATAACTCCATTGACCTGAAGAATCCGGATTCTTTCATACAGCTCAGTTTTCAATTATCTTCTTCCTCCTTTCTTGAATATACATTTTTTTGTACATTGGTTCATAAAAATATTATTACCATTTTAATAAGATGGGCGCCTCTTCTGTTTTCTTACTTCTTCTAAAACGGTTAGCGTATATCTTTTGCTAATATTTTTATCTAACACTTCTTTCAAATATGCATTGCCTTTCTGGATAACAATCACCGCCGTTGCAAATTCGCTGCTGTAATCCGGTTTATTCAATGTCACAATATGTAATCCCTCAAATGACTTTGTCTCCAAAATATCATCGTAATTCCAAATCCCAGCGTCAATCATCCCCTCATCCAGCGCAGCCAATGTCAGTTGTGTGCGAATATCCACCAACTTTACTTTTTTGCCTTTAAGCAATCTCTTTGTAAGTTCACCCTGGTCCAACGAATCGCAATCATACGCAACGCGCATGCCATCCTGGATACCGTCTGCTTTTGAATCCCGCAAAACCAACACGTGCTGGGAAACAAAACTTCCATCGCCAAAGTTTTGCACGATTTCAATATTCTTTCCATTTTCGATTGCGTATTCCGCCGCATATTGAGAACAGATAGCAAACTGATAAGTGCCTGTTTCCACCAGTTTGATACGCCCTACTGCCCCTCTGGCATAAGCCATATTGAAGCGATAATCTTTCAATTGTTCATAAACCGCTGTAGCCAGCCCTTCGTAAGTCCTGGAATACGGCAACGGCATTATCCCCATCAATTCCTGCACCAATGTGCTATCCTGCAATTTTACATAATCAATTTTTTCAATATAGGTTCCCATATGCCCACGGGAAGATAACTGTATTGCGTCTATTTCTTTCAAGTAATTCAATGCATTCTGCATCGTGCCCCTGGATACTCCGAACTCCTGCTGATATTCAGAGATAGACGGGATTCTATCCCCAACCCTTCGTGAAAGCAGACTGGAAGCCACATGGCTGATTGTAACGCCTTTTTTCTGGTAAAGAACATTGTTTACAACCTTTTTCATGTACTCCCTCTCCTTTCTTACGAACGTTCATTTTTTTGTACTTTCAAGTTAATAACAAAATAACATAAATTTATATATATGTCAATAGTTAATTTTAAATTTTAAAAATTTTTCATAAAAAGGATTTTATTCGCCTTTCTTCTTAAACCACCAAAAAATCCCCAAAGCCAAAATCGCATCCGCCCCGACCCATGCCAGGATTTCTCCCCAAAAGACACCATATTCTCCGATAATTCCGGCAAGCAAATATGCACCGCCTATCCGCATGAGCAATTGTACAAAGCTGGATACCACTGGCAGCAGGGAATTCCCCAAGCCCTGTACACAGCCCCTGGCTATGTACAAAATATAAAGCATAGGAAAGAAAACTGCAAGAAGGACGAGAAAATCATCCATTCCGTTGTTCCAAGTGCCGCCAAAGCATTCACCCCAAGGGCTTTCCCCACCACAGCCGTATCCACAATTGTATACATCTGCTGAAAAATATTTCCAAACATCAGCGGAAACGCCAATTTTAAAATATGTTTTGCCGGACTGCCAGCGGTCATCCTATTTGACTCAATCATCGTCTGTTCCTCTTTCGGCATCACAGGCATTTTCCCATCCGCCCTCCCAGACTTTTCCCCTCGTGGCACAATTTCTGATGCCTCATCGCCTACAGCGAATCTTTTGGCTCAGCCGCTTTTTCCTGCCTTATTTTCGCCGCCCCTATGCCTATCAGTATGAAAATTACCGGTGTGCCGATAATCTGCTGGTAACATAAAACATTGTGGAAAATATACCCGGAAGCAGCCAGCCCGCAGCCAAAGAGCACTGTCCGCGTTTTCCCATCCGCCATGGAGGATAGCGCTGTTTTCAGATAAAGCCAGACCGAAGAGACAAAAATGCCTAAATATGCCGCTCCCCCTACAAGCCCATAATTAATCACCGCATTGAACCACTCGTTATGTACGTTGGGAACTATCTGGTTATGCCAGAATTCATTAATGGCATCCCCCATCAATTGATACGCATACGGGGTAAAGCCGTCCGGCCCACAGCCAAATAATTTCCTACCGATGCCGAAATCCATAAATACAGCGGCCCCGGTCCGCCAGATAAATCCCCTGCTGTTCCCCCACCATATGGTAAACCGGAAATAGTTCTCCGTAGGCAATCCGGCAAAATATCCCTTTCCATGCAAAACGAACAAAACCACAGCCGCCCCAATTCCAAGCGTCACAATCCCCAGGTAAATCCCTCTGATGATACGTACGCTCTTCCGATTTCCTTCCACATTTATTTTTTCCCTTTTTATAAGCAAATAAAGGAAAGCCACAGCCGCCAGAACCGGATAAACAATTACGCTTTGTGCAACTTTCAGGTAAATCTCATCTATTGGTATCATCCTATTCGCAAAAAGCCGCTCCGCTATCCCCATCACAGCCGCCGAAGCAAGGAAAATCATCAGGATTTCAATTACCCTAAGCGTTTTCTCCCTGCTGCCCACCGCAATCCATACCATAATCATTATCGCCGCGCACAAGGCAATCACGCCGCTATCGCAATTCAGCACCATTTCCATGGCAAAACCGATACCCACGCATATTCCCCAAAAGATTTTCCTGTTTTTTTCCGTTTCTGCTGTGAGAAAATAAATTCCCATTCCGGCAATCAGAAGAATCGTAACATAACTGGAAGTCCATGTAATCTGCCCCAGCGTTGTGACAAACTCCAGCTTCACGTCATCCCCAAACCCTTCGTAAAGATGCAATACATCCACACCGAACCGTTGCAATATCACAATGCCGCCCACGATAACGGCCACGGCCGCACTTATCACATCCATATATGGCATCCCCGCATATCCTCTGGAAATCATAAAATAGATAACAACAAGGAGCAATTGGCAGACAAAACCTGTATACCAGGTGTCCACCCCCCAAAAAGATGCCTGCCTGTCCACCGCGCCGAGATAGGAAATGAGCACACAAATAAAATAGCCTGCCACAAACCAGTCCACAAGCATCCAATCATTTTTTTCCCACACTCGTACACCTGCGCCCTTGCTGCCCCCTGCCGAAACACCGGATGCCTTTCCCAAACTGCTAATATAACCGCCAAGAAAACATAGCAGGCTCACAACCACCGCAGCCACCGTCACCCGCAAGAACATTGCCCATTTTTTATATACCAAATCCATGTATCCATCTACTTGTAAAAGCGGATAAACCCCCAGCATTAAAAGCAAATAAATATTTGCAATCCAGGCTCTGGCCTGGCTGGAAAAAGTTTTCTGCTCTCCTGCATATTTTCTTCTGTAATTTTCGCTTCTTCTTTTTCCCATCGTAACCCCCACACTGTTCTTCGTCTCTGCTCATTGCTTCCAGGAATCACTCTCCCGCCAGCGTTTTTACAATTCCATCAAATGCCATCCCATGAGATGCCTTTATTAGTATTGTATCGTCTATTTCTATAATATCTCTCCACCTTTCCAGAAACTCCTCTTTCCGGTGGAAATAATAAACACTTTTCCTTTCCATTCCATATCCTGCCAGAGCCCCTTCATATGCGTTTCGGGAAAGTTCCCCAATGCACACGATTACATCAATCCCCCGTATCGCCGCATAGGCCCCTACTCTGCGGTGCAAATCCTTCTCCTCTTTTCCCAGTTCAAACATATCCCCTAAAACCGCCACTTTTCTGGTCAGCGCCGTGGACAGCAAATCCAACGCCGCGCACATGGACACCGGATTAGCATTGTAGCAGTCATCAATGACTACCTTATCCTTCGTGCGTATGATGTGACTTCTTCCATCCACTGGTTTCACCGCCTCTATGCCCCTGGCAATTTCTTCCTCTGTAAGCCCCATCAGATTACCCACGCAGGCCGCCGCCAGCGCATTGTACACCATATGTTCCCCCGGAAGAGGAATATTTCCATGGAAGGCTTTTTTACCAATATGAATATCCGCACTGCTTCCGAACAGTCCTTTATTCTCCACATTATCCGCATAAACGTCATTCCCTCGTTCCATACCAAAGGCCAGCGGCTTCTCTCCCCTTACGGTTTTCACCGTCCGCAGCATGTCATCATCACCGTTTATGCAGACCTTTCCCTTCTCCGCCATAAAATCAAAAATTTCTGTTTTAGCTTTCAGAATCCCTTCCCTTGACTTTAAGTTCTCCAAGTGGCACTGCCCTATATTTGTCAGTACACAAATATCAGGCTTTGCGATTTCACTTAGCCTGTGCATTTCCCCGAAATCACTGATACCCATCTCCACCACCGCTACTTCATGGCAATCACGGATACGGAGGATGGTCAGGGGAAGCCCTATTTCATTATTAAAATTCCCCTCCGTTTTCAACACCTTATATTTCGTTTCCAACACAGAAGCGATAAACTCTTTTGTGCTCGTTTTCCCAACGCTTCCCGTAATGCCTACTACCGTCATATCCAACTGCTGCCTATAAAAGCCCGCAATATCTTTCAATGCCTGAAAGGAATCTTCCACAAGGATATAAGGCCCTGACTGTTCCTCTGGCTCTTCTTCACAGACTACCCCTGCCGCACCATTGGTAAAGACCTGGGGGATAAAACAATGGCCGTCTACATGTTCCCCTCTCGTGGCTATAAAAAGATATCCCTTTTTTATCTGCCGGGAATCCAACACCACGCCGGATACCTCCACATCCGCACCTTCCTTACAGCGATACAGTGTTCCTTTGCAAACCTCCGCTATCTTCCCTAATGTCAGGTTTTTCATCGCCTATTTCCTGCCTTTCCTGTCAAACTGCAACAATTCATCCCTTGGCTTCCTGTTACGGCATCCGCACCTCCCAAATCGCCTACATGACGCGCTGTTATTCTATGCCAAAGCCGCCCTCAGAATCTTTTCGCAAAGCTGCCCGAAATCCACCCCTTCCGCCTTCGCCTCCTGGGGCAGCAAAGAAGTGGGGGTCATGCCCGGCAAAGTATTGGCCTCCAGGCAAAATATCTCCTCTTCTTCATTCATCATAAAGTCCATACGGGCATAATTTTTCAGGCGCAAAACCTGAAATACCCTTTCCGCCATATGCTGTAATTCCTTCGTCTTTCTTTCCGAAAGCAACGCCGGACAAGTCTCCACCGTACTTCCTGCCTGATATTTGTTCTTATAATCATAAAAGCCGCTGATAGGGGCAATCTCAATGACAGGCAGCGCCCTGCCTTCCATAACAGCTACTGAAAATTCCCTGCCTTTTATGTACTGTTCCACCACTACTTCATCATCGTAACGAAATCCCTCTTCCAAAGCTGCCGTATATTCTTTTTCATCCTTCGCCATGCAGACCCCCACACTGGAGCCGCCTCTACAGGATTTTACCACACAAGGGAAAGGAACTTTGCCTGCACGTTCTTCCCCCCTTTTCAGCCGGAATCCTTTAGGTGTGGGAATCCCGTGATAGTCGAACAGTTCTTTGGACAGCCCTTTATCCATACTAAGGGCTGAGCTGACATAGTCTGTTCCCGTATAAGTGATTCCCATCAAATCAAAGCTGGCCTGAATCTTTCCGCTTTCCCCATCGCCATGCAACGCCATGAATACTACATCCGCCGCCTGGCAGATAGCTATCACATTGGGTCCAAAATAGCTTTTCCCTCCATCTTTCCTCAAGGCTTTCACCGCCTCAATATCCGGATTCTCTTCGCCAATCATCCCTATTTCACTGGCCCAGTCTTCCTCCTTTTCAAAAATCCCCTCTATATCATCCCCCGTATATCCAAAATACACATCCAGCAAAACTGCCTGATGCCCGTTTCCCCGGACCGCCTCATAAATCATCTTCCCGGAACTCAAAGATACATCCCTCTCCGTACTGAGTCCACCAGTCAAAACTACTACTTTCATATTTTCCTCCCATTCCAGTACCGCATATTCCGTATATAATTCTCCAACTAATGATATTCAAATTATACCTCTAACATGACAATTGGTAAAGGGAAGAATTATTCCATGTTCATATTCCATACTACTTCCCCGTCAATCAGCGTGCAGTAGGTCTGTGTAAATACTTCCAGCGGGTTTCCGTCGAAAACTGCGATATCCGCATCCTTCCCTATTTCCAGGCTGCCCACCCGGTCCGCTACATTGCATATTTGAGCCGCATGCAATGTGATTGCCCGCAACGCCATATCCATGGGCATGCCGGATTTTACGCACAGGCCGGCACAAATCGGCAAGGATTGTATCAGGGATACGGGATGGTCCGTTGTAATCGCCACTTTTAGGCCCGCATTGTTTAGAATCCCTGCTGTCTTAAATGCCATATTCTGTACTTCAATCTTGCTCCGGCTGGATAAATCCGGCCCTACAATGGCGGGATAGCCTTCTTCCGCCAATTCTTCCGCAATCAAATGCCCTTCGCTGCAATGGTCCAGGGTCATTTTCAGGCCAAATTCTTTGGCAATCCTGATGGCGGTGAAAATATCGTCCACCCTGTGTACATGTGCCTTTAACGGGATTTTTCCTTCAAATACCGGAATCCAGCATTCGTACTTGAAGTCTTCTTCAAAACTATCCCCTGATTTTTCCGCTTTTCTTTTCTTCTCCACATACTTTTTTGCTTTGAAAAGCTCTTCCCGCAGCATACCCGCAATGGCCATCCGTGTTACCGGCATTTTCCCCTGCCCGGAGAAATTTACCTTAGGGTTCTCCCCAAAAGCAATTTTCATCGCCGCAGGCGCAAGGACAGTCAAATCATCCATTCTTCTCCCCTTTGTTTTGATAAAAGCGAACTGTCCGCCCACCACATTGGAGCTGCCAGGCCCGACCATGACGGAAGTGATACCCGCCCTGACAGCATCGTCAAAAGCAGCATCCATCGGATTAATGGCATCAATGGCCCGGAGATAGGGGGTGATAGGTTCCACATTCTCGTTGCAGTCATCCCCTTCCATCCCTTTTTTCTCCTCCGTAATTCCCATATGGCAATGCGCTTCAATGATTCCCGGCATAACCCAACGGCCTTTCACATCTATCACATCCGTTTCTTTATCTTTTACCGGCATGTGCCCCAGTTCCCCCATATCGCCTATTGCGGCAATTTTCCCCTTTTCTATTAGAATATAACCATTTTCGTACAATGGTTTTGTTTTATTTTTCTTATTTCCCTGCTTTTCCGATGCCATAGTCATAATCCGGCCATTTAACAAATATCTTTGCATTTTATTTCCACCTTTTCCTTAACTTCAAGCGAAACGGGAAGAGCCTCTCCCAATGTCATTTAGTTAGCACCTCAGCCCAGCCGTGAGGGAAATAAAATGCTTAAGGAGTCCCTTAAAAAGCGTCGGCACTTGGTGAGG
>QXWV01000061.1 GCA_009911195.1 Lachnospiraceae bacterium
TCGCTACGCTTTTTTTGGAGCGGGAGCGTGGCGACGGAGCATTTTATTTCCTTCACGGCGTCCGCCATCGTTCACTAAATGACATTGAACTTCTACCCAAATGTTTTCTGCTTTGCGCATGATTAAGCTGCAGCCCAAATGTAAGCTGCAGCTTTCTTTCTCCATGTGCATCAGTCAGACCCTTCTTCACATCCTATAGCCAGCCTTTGACCCACTTCCATCACGGCACTTAAATGATTGCATTAATTAGCGGTAAGCTTTGTCATAGGATTTACAGGCGCACCGTCCTTGGTTAGTTTGAAGTAAACATTGCAGCCTTCCACGCTATAATATTTGGTCGGGGCAGCAACGCTCCCGATAATATCTCCCTTGTTTACAAAACCGCCTTCCGATACCGTAATATCCTTTAGCTGCCCATAAGTCAGCTCATAGCCGTTACCTAATTCCATTACCACCACATTTCCCAGTTCCGGGTCAGAATAAATGCTGTTTACCTTGCCATTGGCTGCTGCCGTAATTGTTTCCCCTTCCACTGCGGAGATAATGATGGCCGGATTATATTTATACTGTTCCAAAGTAGGGAAGTAAATGGTCTTGTCCATACTGTAATTAATCAGAACATTTCCTACAATGGGCCATGCCAATGTATCTTTATCGCCGAAAGTAAGCGCCGGCTGTATGGAAGTAGAAGTAGCAATTGCCATCGTATCTTCCATTTCCTCCATGCGGGCTACTTCTTCCAGTGTAGCGGAATCCGCTGCCTCATCTATCATCCCTTCCTCACCGTTTTCATTTTTCTTTTTATCCTTTTCGCCGCTCTTTTCTTCTACCTTTTGGTCCTTCCCTTCCTCTTCATTTTCCTCATTCGTGTTCTCTTCGTTCTCCACGTTTACGGAGTTTGTTTCCTGAAAATAGGGGTCATAGTCCAAATCATCGGCTGTTACCGCCTCTTTGCTCACGCCTTGGGCATCCGCTGCTTCATCCATAACGCCTTGTATTTCCGTGCTTTCATTCTTCACCAACGTGTCCGATTCATTTTCTATCGCACTGAAATCAACCACGTAACCGTCATTTTTCTCCTCGCTTTTTCCTCTGAAAAATAACCCTGTTGCCGTCAAAGCCGCCAGTACAAATACCGATGAGAGTACCATAATCACTTTTTCTTTATTGGCACCGCCTCTGTTTCTTCTTCTCATTTTCATTCCTCCTAACAGAATTTGATTCCTCATCGATAGTTTTACCTGTTTCGGATTCTTTATTCAGTTTTTTCTATGGCAACCCCGGAAAAAAAATAGTTCAGTATATCAATAAAATCGCTCCCCTTTTTCGCCGCTTCGTTTGCCCCATACTGGCAAAATCCCAACCCATGCCCTACCCCCTTCGTCTTTATCACCACATCGTCCCCCTCCTCCCTCCATTCAAAGCAGGAAGAGCTCAGCAAAAACGCCATACGAATCCTTTCCCCGGAAATAGTTTTTCCTCCTATATCCACCTCCGTGATATAGCCTGCCCTGTCCCTTTTTACCGGAAAAGCTTCTTCCAATGCTTTCCCTCCCTCCCAGGATGCCCCCGGCTCTATTTCACACAGCTTTTCCATAAAAATATCCTTGCCAATCCTTACACTATGTATATAGTCCTCCGATGTAAAATCCCTCCCGCATATAACAGATTTCAAATACCCGTACTCATCATTCCCGAAAACCTCATTCCCGTTTCTCGTTGCCCCTGCGCTTACCGCAAAATAGGGGGCCAGAATCGGATAGCCTTCATAAGTTAAATACATGCCCCTCGTGCTTCCCACAGCCTCCTTGCACCTCTCATAAAATGCCCCATCTGTCTGGATGATATTGCTTTCTACATATATATAGTATTTCCCCTCTTCCCCTTGCTCATCCTTCCTGTCATAGTACTGCTTGAGCAGCTCCGTGCGAAGCACCACTGCCTGAGCCTTCAATGCCTCCATTTCATATTCCATGGGAACCGTGGCAGGCAAACGGCTTACCAGATAGGTTTCTAACGGCATTTTCTCCGTTCCCGCCGCCGTAGTATTGCATACGATAAATTCCGCTTTTTCTATATCTTCCTGAAAAAGCCCCGAATCCCTGCTTTTCTCCGCCTCTTCCATCTGCTCCGCGCCATTCCCCTCTTCCATACCTTCCATCCCCCTCCCTACATTCCCAAAGAAAAAGGATACTATGTAGGGAAATAAAAAAATAAACAGAAGGACTGCCACCATATCCCGGCCACCCGGTTCGGTATCATTCCTTCTGTTATTGAATATTTGATTTACTATTTCTGATTTTTTCATAGGACACCCCTACATTATTGTATGTATAGATATCCTTTTTATGCCAGGGGAATTCATCCCGGCAATCATCAAACCTGAACATTTCCCGCAAAAACAGCTTTTCCGGGGGGTTCTATTCCCCCATGATAATTTACCGGCTTTACCCTGCCGCATCAAACCGTCCCTGTTCCTTCTGCCCATGGGCTGCCATATCCACATGCTGTATCGTTCCCGCATACCCGTTTTCATATAAGAAAATGCCGGTTTTGCGTATTCTCCCATTGACTCCCCCTTGAAGGGCTCTATCGGACGCGTTACCCTGGGAAGTCAAAGAAAAGTCCGTGGATGCACTGGAAAGGCAAATAGCCCCCACATTCTTTTCCGAAAGCTTGTAGCATCTGTCTCTGCCGTATTCATCCTTAGTCCAAATCAGCAGCTTATCCCAGATTTCGTCATTTTCATCAATCCACCCATTCCCGTCGGAATCATAAGCAGCAAGGTCTGCAAAACCATCCCCTGACTTCGTTCCGAATAATTCGCTCCCGTCATTAATAACCCCATCGCCGTTTTTATCAAGCGCCAGGTATCCGCTTCCCTTTCCCAGCATGGATATTTCCTCTTCCACACCATCCGCATCCAAGTCGAAGAAAAATGTCTGGTCCTGCAGATTTGCCACATCACCTTCCAGGTTTATCACAAGGGGGTCTATCATACTAGGGTCCATCCGGGTATAATTTTCTTTATAATATGCCTGAAAGCTTCTGCTCATCTGCAGATTCAGTTGAAAGGTAATCGTCCTTCCATCCTCTGTCTGTACCATTCCCTGTGTGGAAAAAACGGTTTCTTCCATTTCCTCCACATATGTTTCCTGACAATAGGAAACCTCCCTCATCACTACCGGTCCGGAGGCAAGGCTTTCTGCCCGAGCCTTTGACACCAATTCACCAAAATCCCATTTCTTTGTCTCCCCAAAAAAGATGCTGAACAGATATTGCATACACCTATCCCTTACTGTACTCAACGCATCCCTTTTATTCTGTACGTGGGAAAGCTTCTTAACTCCTGAACGGGAATTCATTTCGTTCAGTTTTTCCCTTATTTCTTTCTTTTTATCCGCATAAGGGTCTTCCCCGTAGAATTTCTGCCATGCATCCTGACCCATTATACTGCTATTTTCGGTTCCATCCTCTGCTTTAGGGTTCATCCGTAAACCCGCATTTTCTGCCCGAACCTCCACACTGGTTCTTCTGGCACTCAAGGACCTGAAATTCCTTGAAGACTCCATCCCTATATTTGAGGAACCAATCCGCATCCTTTCCCTCCATTTCCGAGAGCCTCCATGGGTGTGCGGCAATATCCGCAAACTTCCCATAAACACTCACTGCACTCACTATATCAATACAAAAAACGGGCTTCCGGCCGGAAATTCCATATTCTTGTAATTTATATATCGGAATATCAGCGAAATATTTTAGGGCGTAGCAAAATAAGAGTCGATTCCGTCCGCAATCCCAATAGCAATTAACTGCTGGTAGCCATCATCTGACAATTTGGTATCTTCTTCCGGGTTGGTCATATATCCCATCTCCACAATAGTAACGGGAATCATGCTCCAGTTAATGCCGCTCATCGTATCGGTTTCCCAAACCCTCTCCTTTTTGCAGCCTGCACTGGCCGTAAGGCCGTCCAAAACCTTATCGGAAAGCCTCCTGCTATCCGCATACAGCCCCGATACATAGGGGTTTTGGGCCGTAGGGCATATAGTCATAGCCCCGTTTGCCGCACTGTTTTCCGAGCCGTTAGCATGAATCCTGACAAAAATCTCCGCCCCCGAATCATAAGCCATCTGCGCCCTCTGGGAATTGCTGATATCCACATCATGGCTTTCCCGCACCATATACACTTCATATCCCCGGCTCTCCAGTTCCGCCTTCAGCTTCTGTGAAACGGCCAATGCGAGTTCATATTCATACAGCCCTGTAGTAGTGCCCCTGGTACCGCCGGATACTTTCATCTTCATCTCCGAAGAGCCTGGCCCCAAAGGCTCTTTATCTGTATTGGCTTTCGATTGATGCCCCGCATCTATGGCTATTAGATGCCCGCCTCCTTCGCCCGGCGCTTTCTTTTCCCTTAAATAATCCGATTTGATGTAATAATTCTCCCCCTCTATGGAGATGCGGCTCCAGCCATCCCCTTCCCCGTTCTTTTCATATATGGTTCCCCGGGATACCTTATACAAAATTTCCGCTTTTGTGGAAGGGGCAAAGCGCACATTCACATTAGCCGTAGTGTATACCATCATCGGCTCAATATCCGTAAATTCCATGCCTGCCAGTTCGTCTGCGCCTGACACATTATTTGGGCTTTCTGTTCCTGTTTCTGCATTCTCTGCCGCTAGCTTTTCTCCCATTTTCTCTGTTGTTTCCGTCTCTTTTGGCTCCGCTGCTGCATTTTCTCCATCCTGCCCTACAGAACCTTGCCCCTCTGTCGCCGCTTGCTCCTTTTCCGCCTCATTTCCCTCCTGCCGGCCGCCGCTTCTATCTCCGGCCTGGCTCACACTTCCATCCTGGCTTCCGACCCCGGCCGCACTTACGTCTTTCTCCTGCACGCCTACCGTGCTCTGCTCCAGGGATTCCCCTGTCTCCCCACTGCTCGCTTTTCCATCATTTTCCTGCCCCGCACCCTTTATATTGGCACAGCCTGTGCACACTACAAGTAATATGCACAGGCTGATAAAGGGCAGCATTCTTCTTATTTTCATCATACAAACTGCCTTTCTTAAGGAACTCTGTTATAGTTAATCAAACATCCTTTCAGAATAATCTGCCTTTCCTCATCGGTCAATTCCCCAAGGCTCAAACCGAATTCCCTCATTTCGTTTTCGCCCACCGCATAGGCCGTAATCCGTTCAGCTTTTTCTTCCACTGCCTTCTTAATATCCGGGAAGAAAAGGTAATCCATATTTTTGAAAGGAAGCTGCTTGTCATCCTCATCAATGAGGAACGGAAGCATGCCCCAGTTAATCAAATTGGAGCGGTATCTCTTTGTTGCATACTCATTGGCAATATTGGCCCAGCCGCCCAGCACCTTTTGGCAGGATGCCGCCTGCTCCCTCGCAGAGCCGTCGCCCGGTTTTACCGCAAAAATAACCGAACCGAAGCCAATATTCCCTTTTCCGGCCTTCGGATATGTTTTGCGAATCACTTCCATCACCGGCTTCAATTCCGGCTTTACCTCTACCGGACATTTTCCATCCATAACCGCGGCCTGCGCTTCCTGTATTTCCTTGGCGCGCCCCACATATGCCGGGTCCTTCCTGGAAAGGGTAAATTCTGCCAGTCCTAAAGGATTGGAACGGTAGGAAGAGGTCTCCCCTGACGGTATCAGCTCATCCGTAGTTGTCACCGGGTCATGAATCTCTGAAACTACCCGAAGCACAAGATTCTCCGGCAGTTCGCACATTTTCGGCCAGTCCTTAATATTAGGGCCAAACTGAATCTCCACATCCCCATCTGCAACCCCTTTGGAATCAAATACCCTGTTCGCATATATTTTAGAGTCAAAATGATATTTATACTTACCAATTGTGCCATCAAAATCCGTAGCCGGTGTCAGCATGCCTTTATTTGCGCTGGTTGCCGCGATGGAACGGGCATCCATAAGCGCCACGGAAGAAATCTGCCCATTCTGAAGCTTGGAGCCTTCCCTGTTAGGGAAATTCCTGGTGGAATGGCGGATGCTGAACGCATTGTTCGCCGGCGTATCGCCCGCCCCAAAGCAAGGGCCGCAAAATGCCGTCTTAAGCACAGCCCCGGTCTCCAAAAGCGCTGCCGCACAGCCATTTTTTACCAATTCCATATAAACCGGCATGGAGGCCGGATATACGCTAAGGGTAAATCCATCGGAGCCGATATAGGAACCCTTCAAAATATCCGCTGCCGCACAGATATTTTCAAAGCCTCCCCCTGCACAGCCCGCGATAATCCCCTGGTCCACATAAAACTTGCCGTTTTTCACTTTATTTTTCAAAGTGAAATCCACTGCCCCATCCAGGCTTACCGCCGCCCGCTTCTCCACATCGTTCAAAATATCGTCCAGGTTAGCGTTCAACTCCTCAATGGTATATGTATTGCTGGGGTGGAAAGGCATGGCTATCATCGGCCGGATACTGCTCAAGTCCACCGTAATCATACCATCATAGTATGCCACTTCCCCCGGGTTTAATTCTTTATAATCCTCTTTCCTTCCGTGGATTTCATAGAACCCTTCAATCTGTGCATCCGTTTTCCATATGGAAGAAAGGCATGTTGTCTCCGTTGTCATAACATCGATGCCAATCCTGAAATCCGCACTCAAAGAAGCCACGCCCGGGCCTACGAATTCCATCACCTTATTTTTCACATATCCGTTGCCGAATACCGCACCGATAATAGCCAATGCCACATCCTGGGGGCCAACCCCTTTTACCGGTTCTCCCGTCAGGTAAATGCCGACTACACCTGGCATATTGATATCATAAGTCTGGTTCAAAAGCTGTTTTACCAGCTCCGGCCCGCCTTCGCCCATGGCCATTGTGCCCAGAGCACCATAGCGTGTGTGGGAATCCGAACCGAGAATCATCCTCCCGCCCCCTGCCAGCATTTCCCTGGCATACTGGTGAATCACAGCCTGATGGGGCGGCACATAAACCCCGCCGTATTTTTTCGCACAGGTAAGGCCAAACATATGGTCATCCTCATTAATCGTACCTCCCACCGCGCATAACGAATTATGGCAGTTGGTCAGCACATAGGGAACAGGGAATTTCTCCAGCCCTGATGCCCGCGCCGTCTGTATAATACCCACAAAAGTAATATCATGGGATGTCAGTTTATCGAATTTTATTTTCAGCTTGTCCATATTGCCGGAAGTATTATGACCTTCTAAAATACCGTAGGCAATGGTTTCTTTTGAAGCTGCTTCTTTGCTTATCTCTTTTCCGGTTTTCGCTTTGATTGCTGCCTGCGCTTCCTGATTGTCCGGGATGATATCCATTCCATTCACCAGGTATGCACCGCCATCATATAAATTTATCATGCTACTCCTCCTGTTCGCTCCGATGTGTGATTTCATAACTATTTTACTATAATAATGCCAGCTTTTATTATAATGTAAAATAAGGTTGGTGGCAAGAGAGGTTGTAAGAATATCACGGAAATCAATTTTCATGGGCCAGACACCCTGCCGCTGCGCTGCCCATAAAAATTGATTTCCGTGAGGAATATTCAGGATTGGGGTTGAATGTGTTGCCATTATAAAACATATGTCCAAAAGAAAAAGCATATACACGCACCTTTGTCTATGCGCATATATGCCTTCTTTCGAGCGGAACACCAAGCTCTGCTTACCGTGTATTCATACTACATATCCACCCACCGCATCTCCATGGGTTCCAAATCCAGGCTGTACTTCATTACCCCTTCTACATAAAGCTCCGTATGCCTTGCTTCCTTGGCATTATTGATTACGGCGATTTTCCCTGTCTCCTCAAAGACGGTCACTTCCGTATCCACATTGGTTACATAAAATTTCTTCATTTCTTCTTCCATGCCTGCGGCATAATAAATCGCACGCAGGAGAATCCGGCAGTTCTGGGGCGAATAGGGAAGCCCTGAAAAATAAACGCTTCTTCCTTTCCCATATTCATTCACTACCAGGCGGCAATATTCCCCATCCATGTTTAAAATCTGATAATTCTCACCCTGGGCATAAATCCTGCTCATCCCTTCGCCAAAATCAACTCCGCCTTCGATATCCTCCAGGATAAAGTGCTCCGCATCCAGCTCATTATATTTATCCAGGCTAAGGGAAAAATCCATCTCCCTGTCCACTCCAAGCACATCGCTTAGCTGGAAATAGCGTCCCTGGAACTGGCATGCCGTAGGCTCGCCCGCCCCGATAAAGCCGCCGCCCTTATCCACGAACTCCCGAAGTGCCGTCACTACTTTTTCATCCTTCCAGTTCTCCGCACCGCTGAAAGCCGTATAGGCATCGCCCGCATTGATGATAACCTTCATATCTTCCGGAATCCCTTCTTTTATCTCATCAAAAGTAATGAACTCCACATCGAAAGGCATACCGCTTAAGCATTCTAAAATACCTACATAAGAATATATTTCCCTGTGCCAGATGGCATGATGTACCTGGTTGGCCATCCATCTCCTCAAATTGCCCCAACAGTTTAAAACACCCACCTTAAAAGGTGCCACATAGGATTTTGTTCCCTGCATATTTTCATGAATCAGCCGAAAATCTTCCACCACATGCTTTATTTCATCGATAAAGCCCGGCCACTCCAAAGCCAGTTTCAAATATCCGCCATAGCCGATACGGTCAAGCGGGGAGCGCAGAATCGCCCGTCGTGCTTTCATCCAGTTTTCCCGCGCCTCTCCGATAGGGTCTCCCCCTTCGCAGAATACATCCGGGAAAAAGTACGGAAGAAGCCTTCCTTCCGTGTATTTTGCCCCCTTGATATCAGAAATCATGCGCAGTGTAACCCCGTCGCCTACCGAACCCACTACTGCATCCAAACCGATTTTATCGAAATATTTGCCAAAAGGCTCAGTGCCTATCCAATGGTCGCCCAGAAACATCATCGCTTCCTTCCCATAAGAATGCACAATATCCACCAGCTCCTTCGCCAGTTTGCTCACTTCTATTTGCTGGAATTCTATAAAATCCCTAAACTCTTTGCTGGGCACGCGGAACATGGAGTTATGGTATCCTTCGTCCACAATATATTCCGGCCGGAACTTATACCCTGCCCATTTTTCAAATTTTTCCAGGATATAGGGGCTTACGCTGGCGCTATAGCCAAACCATTCCACGTATTTCTCCCTCTTTTTCTCATCGAAAGTAAGGGTAAACTGATGGAAAAATGTAGTAAACCGGACTACATCAATATCCGGATTGTCCTCACACCATTTTTTCAGCTTTTTCTTCACATATTCCTGTGTTTTCGGCTGCCTCACGTCATAAGTCAACTGATGGGGGGCATCTTTCCAGTCATTGGTAATAAAATTATACATATGCACCGGGTCCCAGATAAGAAATGCCAGGAAGCTTACCGTATATTGATGGTATTTCACACTTGCAAGCTCCACCTCACCGGTTGCACTGTCATATTCCCATTGTTCCGGGGGTACTATTTCCCCTGTTGTCCTGTCGATGACTTCCCACCAACGCTTTGGGTCATCCATTTCATTCACTTTAAGCTGTTCTGTATGAAAACCTTTCATCAGTTTGATTCTCAGCTTAGTGTCTTTAGCCGTTACCCTTTCGCTTATCAAATACTCCTGCTGGACTTCATCAGGATTCGCGTTAGCCCAGTCATTGTCTTTTCTTGTTGTATAATAAGTGGCATACTTTTTCGCATCCTGGGTCAAAAGTTCTTCCGGCATCTGTGTTCCGTCACAATCCCTCAAGGCATCAGCCCCCAGGATATTTTTCAGTTGTATGGTTTCCTCCACCATATCCACATCCGTTGGCAATGTCAGTCTCCCTGTTATGCTCATATATTTGCTCAATCCCTTTCTGGCAATCATCCTGGGAATTATCACTTCTTTGTTTTATCCATTCCCCTATGTGCTAACCCCGAGTCAATTGCACTTGCTTACTACTTTTCCGTATTCCCCTTATTTTGTATATTGCCTGTTATAACAATAAAGTAAGAATAAAATCCCCCCAAGCCCGACTACCATTAGCCCCAGGCCAGCAGCACCCACATTTCTTTGCTGTGTGCAAATCAATGCGATACAGATTACAAAAATAACTATATTCAGTATTATTTTTAGCCATTTTTCCATATTCATTCCCTCTTCTTATCCATGTCCTTCCAGCATCGCCTTATGTCCGCCCTTGCCTCCAACCCAGGAAACCTGCTTTTCCAATTCCTCAGTTGGGTATTATCCGGCTTTCTCCGGGCACATGCCATTTCCGGTTCCACTTATTAGCCCTTCAGCCCTCCAAGGCTCATACCCTGTGTCAGCTTCTTTTGCACCAGCATGTATAGAATCAGTGTAGGAAGCATGACGATTACCAGCCCCGCATACAACTGCCCGTAGTTTGCCGCCGCCTTCTGTGCCTGCATCAACTGCATCAAGCCTACAGGCAAAGTCTTGTTCTCTTTTGTAAGTAATGTCATGGAAATGATATATTCATTCCAGAATGACAGGAAATTAAACAGAATCACCGTAATAATACTGGGTTTTGCCATAGGCATCATAATTGTCACCATCGTCCTGAAATATCCGCTCCCATCCACAAATGCGGCTTCTTCATAATCCTTCGGTATGGTAACAAAAAAGCCGGAAAGCAGATAAATCGTAAACGGCAACGCCGTCGATGCATATACCAGAGCCGTAATAAATAGGTTATTCAGGAAAAATCCCGAGCCAATCCATGTTTTCAATGCTTTATCCGCATCCACAAGCATAAGGAAAATAGGAACTACGATATAGTTCACGTTAATAAACAACCCCGCCATAAACAATATATTCAAAAGCTTGCCGCCCATAAACTTATATCTGGCAAGAACATATGCCGCAGGCAGAGCAACCACCAGCAGAAGCAAAAGAGCCAGCGCCGTAACAATGACGGAATTTATCATGTATGAGCCCATGCTCGCTTTTGTGAATGCATCGGAAAAATTCTGGAAATAGAGGCCCTTAGGCAATGTCCATGGATTTCCATAAAATTCGGAGTTCTCCTTGACGGATGCCATAAACACCCAGGCCACGGGAACAATAATACTGATTGCCAAAAGCAGCAGCGCAAAATATATGAAAACTTTTATTACTCTATCATTAACACTTATTTTATCCCTGTTCATCTGCCCACCTCCTTAGAATTCCAACGGTTCACGCTTGGTTGCTACGTTTACCACAGCCGACAGGGCAAAGGAAAACGCAAAAACGAGCACCCCAATTGCCATACCATATCCATAAGAAGAATTGGTATATGCCTGCTGATACATATAACTCAGAAATACTTCTGTAGCCCCATCAGGTCCTCCGTTTGTCATCGCCTTTACAAAAAGGAAGCTAAGGTTAATGGAACTGATAACGAAAAATGTCAAGGTTGTCCGAACATTCGTCCATATAAGCGGAAGGGTGATGTCAAGGAACTGCCGGATTCTGCCTGCCCCTTCCAGGTTTGCCGATTCGTACAAGCTCTCCGGCACGCTGGCCATACTTGCCATATACATAACCATATAATAGCCAATGGCCTGCCATATCATGGCAATTACAAGCGAATAGATTACTATCTTCTGGTCGCCCATCCATAAAATAGGCGCCGCATCCTTTCCCCTGAATATGGAAAGAAGGCTGTTTAACAGCCCGTTATTCGGGTCATAAATAGCAGAAAATATAGCGGAAATAACTACCACCGACAGAATATTGGGAATGTAAAATACAATCCGGAAGAAATTCTGCCCTACGATTTTTTCCCTTGATAAAATGGCTGCGAAAACCAAAGCCAGTACCATCGTAACGATAGTCACCAATGTAATGAGCAGTATCGTATTCTGGAAAGCCCGGAAAAAGTTCGAATCATTCATCAAAAGCTTAAAATTCTGCAAGCCTACAAATTCCTTTGTATTGGAAAAACCGCCCCATTTATACAATGACATGTTAAATACTTTGAATGTCGGGATAATCATAAATATAATGAATAGCAATGTTGCCGGTGCAACGCAGGTAACTATAAATGCCTTCTTTGCTTTGGTATTCTTCATAACACTCACCCTGCCCTTTCTATAGCTCTAACCCCATAAAGTAATATTGGGACATGCCGGGTTTCATACCGTGCATGTCCCATACTTCACACGTTGCCGTGTATTATTTTATTCCATAGCCGCCCTGCATTTATCGCTTACTTCGGAAACTGCTGCAATCCATTCATCTACAGTCTTGTCGCCGCTTACGATACTGTTTACTGTTTCAAACAATGCATCTGCCATTGTTGTCCCTTCTACCGGAGCAGTAGCTGCAAAGCCACCCATAACCGCTGTAGCGCCAGTGTCATATACGCTGTAGAACAGTTTGTTGTCGCCTTCCAGGCTATCGCCAATACCTACGATAGGCTGGATTGCATTGGAACCTGCAAAGATTGCTGCTGCTTCATCAGAATACATATATGCTACGAATTCTTTTGCCAAATCCTGGTTTTCAGCCGCTGCCGGAATCCACATCTGCTCAAACCAGCAGAAAGAACATCCTGCACCGCCATCATTAACTGCCGGAATTGCTGTGAAGCCCCATTTAAAGTTTTCACCTCTCGGAGCATCTGCCATTTCGCCAGGAAGCCATGTGCCGTTCGGGCAGAAGATTGCCTTGTTATCCAGAATCAACTGCTGATTCTTTGTAAAGCTTTCATTGTTAGCATTTGCTACTGTAGTAGGCTCTGTATACTCTGCCAGTTTTGCTACGATATCAAATACTTTCCTTGCATCCTCGGATTCCCAAACGCCTTCGCTGTATGTCATACACTGGTCGAAGAATTCCGGTCCGCCCGCAGAGGATAATAACGCATACATAAACGCATCAAAGTATCCTGTTGTCGGGTATGTAAATAAGGAAATGCCTTCTGCCTTTGCTTTATCGCCCAACTCCCACATTTCATTCCATGTAGTAGGAAGCTCCCAGCCTTTTTCTTCCAAAAGCCCTGCATCATAGAACAGGCCGCACGGACCATAGAACATAGGTGCATAATATGTTACGCCATCGCCGTAAGGGTTGGTTGCCAGTGTATCCAGGAAACCAGGAACGATTTTATCTTTTACTTTTACATCTTCGCCAGGAACTGTCATTTCCATTACGTCAGTTAAAGCCAGCAGCCCTTTTTCTTTTGTAAGGGTTTCCGTCAAACCTGCTTCACGGCCGGTAGCGCAATGGATAACATCCGGGTAATCGCCGGCTTTCATGCCAGGGGTAATAACGTCTTCAATTTTCTTGTCTACAGTCAGTTCTACGGTTACGCCGGGATGGGATGCTTCAAATGCCTTGCAAACATCTGTCCACATGTCAGCGCCATATCCGCCTTCAAACGCTGCAACTTTCAAAGTTCCTTCCAGTGCCGGAGCTTCTGCCTCTTCTGCAGGTGCTTCCTCTTCCGCAGGCGCCGCCTCTTCTGCAGGCGCTTCTTCTTCCGCAGGTGCCGCTTCCTCTTCCGCAGGTGCGGACTCTTCTGCAGGTGCCGGTGTAGAACCACATCCTGCCAGCGTTCCGATTACCATCGCTGCAGCAAGTAAAACAGATACTGTTTTCTTTTTCATACTTGTCCTCCTTTTCGCCGTAATAAAATACGGTCTTATTCTTTATTAATATTGAACTTTCAGCTTGTGTAGCTTATGACGTAAGTATATCCGTTTATTTTTCACCCTTCAATTTTTATATTGCTTAATTTTTTATATATATTGTTAAGTTGATAATAAAAATCTTTATTCTTACACCAAAATAAGGTATAATTAAATAAAATATACTTTTAAATTCGGCTTTCTTTCGTCGATTTAGACAGCAGTTTTTTTATACCTCCATGAACCATTTAACGTTTTTATGAAAAATATGCAAAATACACAAAGCAATCCACTCATATCCACCGACAAAGAAAGGAAGGTATCGAATGAGTAATGAAAGTATTAGCTTAGAACAGCAAAGCCTGTCAAAACTTAATTTTAACTTACGTTATATCTCAATGTCGAAATATGAGGGGGATTGGCAGAGCCTTCCCCACACCCATCATTTTACAGAACTTTTTTACATAATAAATGGAAGCGGCATGTTCCATATCGAAAACGATATCATACCGGTCAAGCCCAATGACCTGGTTATCATCAATCCTCATGTGGAACATACAGAAAAAACAATGACCCATAACCCTATGGAATATATCGTCTTCGGCGTAGATGGCCTGGCATTCTCATTCCATAGCAAAAAAAATGAGGAAAACCGTAAAAATTACAGCCACTACAGCTATACTTCCTCCCAAAACCACCTGATTGATTATTCCCAGCTTATGCTAAAGGAATTCCGGGCGAAAAAGGCAGGATTTGACATTGTCTGCCAGAGTATCCTGCAGGTGCTTCTTGTGTTTATATCACGGGAACTGGAGCTATCTATTATTTCCGATTCCACTTTCCGGATTTCCAAGGAGTGTGCCCTTGCCAAACGCTATATAGATACCAACTATGCACAGAGCATCACCCTGGATACCCTTGCGGAGCTTACCCATATCAACAAATATTACCTGGCGCATTCCTTCGCTAGCTGCATCGGGCAGTCGCCCATCAGCTATTTATCTTCCAAGCGCCTGCAGGCCAGCATGGAGCTTCTTGCCAATACGAACCACTCTATTGCCCAGATTGCCTCCAGCACAGGATTTTCTTCCCAGTCCTATTTTTCGCAGATGTTTAAGAAGTCTGTGGGAATGACGCCCCAGCAGTACCGGAAGCAACATACGAAAAAGGATTCCAAATCCCAAGGATTTACTGTGAACCGGCCTTTTACGGACTCATAAAAGGCCGGTTTTTTTCCGGGCTGGCTCATTTGCAGTACGCTGCTACAACCCGTTCCATTTCCTTCCATTTTTTCTCCATATCAGCTACCAGCTTCAACTGGGTTCTTGCCCTATCCAGGTTATGCCCTGGCCGATGGATTTTGTAATAGGTATCCCCTTGCAGATAATCGGTCAGAAAGCGCATCCCCTGCTCAAAGGTTATTACTTTCGCCCCTGAAGGAAAAAGCCTGATTTCCTCTTCCGTCATGCTCCCCGCACAGCCTTCCAAAAACCCCTTTGTATATGCCTCAAATAATTCCAAATCCAGGGATACCCTGTCAAGGTCCGGTTCATCCTCTGCCCCGGTGCTGGCACCAAACCGTATAGAATCGCCGAAATCATATAATGCCGAACCGGGCATAACCGTATCCAAATCGATTACGCAAAGCCCTTTCCCTGTTTTTTCATCTATCATAACATTATTTAACTTCGTATCATTGTGGGTTACCCGCAATGGAATCCTCTTTTCTTCCAGGGCATCACAAATGATGTGGGCAACATCCTCCCTATCCAGGATAAATTTAATCTCTTCTTCCACATCCTTTGCCCTTCCACATGCATCTTCTTCCACTGCCTTTTTAAAATCTGCAAATCTGCTGACCGTATTATGGAAGTTCGCAATCGTTTCATGCAGAGTCTCCGCCGGATAATCCGCCAGCATCCGCTGGAAGTTCCCAAAGGCAACTGCGCTATAATAGAAGTCTTCCTTTGTTTTTGCCTCATCATAGCAGAATGCATTTTCAATAAAAATATACATACGCCAGCATTCTTCCCCACAATCCAGATAGTTTTCCCCATCCTTTGTGGGAATCACATTCAACGTTTCCCTGTCAGGGTCCCCTTTTGAGGCAATAATTTTCTCCCTCAAAAAAGCGGTTACATTCATCACATTTTCCATAAGCTCTTTCGGATTTTTAAAGATACTGTCATTCATTTTCTGCAGGATGTACTTCTTTCCTTTCCCTCCCGGCAGGTTACAGGTAATCCTAAACGTATCATTAATGTGGCCGCTTCCAAAAGGGATGACTTCCACCACCTCCCCTTCCAGTTGAAACATTGAAATAATTTCATCCATATTCCTTTCCTTTTCCGGTAATCCCATTTACCTTCTCCTTTCTACTCTCATGTATTTTTAAGCAATTGCACAGCTTCAGGTTGTAAGAATATTCAGCCGAGGGCTTCTTCCAGCCGTTCAATTACAATCCGCAAAGCCTTAAGGCGCGCATATTTTTTATCTACCGATTCCAAGATGTACCAGGGGGCATAGGAAGTGCTTGTTTTCTGTATCATCTCATTAACAGCCTCTTCGTATGCATCCCATTTTTCCCTGTTTCTCCAGTCTTCTTCTGTAATTTTCCACTGCTTTTCCGGTGTCCTCTGCCTCATTTCAAACCGCTCCAACTGGGTATCCTTATCAATCTGCACCCAGAATTTGATAATCACCGCCCCCCAGCCGGCCAACTCCTTTTCAAATTCGTTAATCTCATTGTAAGCCCTTTTCCAGTCATTTTCGCTGCAAAAGCCTTCCAGCCGCTCTACCATCACCCTTCCATACCAGGTTCTGTCAAAAATAGCGATATGCCCTGTTTTCGGCAGTCTGGTCCAAAACCGCCATAAATAATGCCTTGCTTTTTCATGGGGCTCCGGGCTGGCAATGGGATGAACCTCGAATCCCCTGGGGTCAAGCGCCTCTGTAATACGCTTAATATTTCCTCCTTTTCCAGCCGCATCCCATCCTTCATATGCAATTACAACGGGTACTTGTTTCCGGTACAATCTGTTATGCAATTCTCCCAGGCGTTCCTGCAGCCTGTCCAGTTCCGCTTTATACTCTTCCTTTTCCACCGCTATATCCAAAGGAATTTCATCCAGCTTAGGCATTTTTATGAGCGGAAATACATTCTGGGGAATCGGCACCGCCAATGCCTTATTCTGCAGGGCTGTCTCAATCCCTTCTGTCAGGACTTCCAACACCTGAAGTTCAGCCCATTTCCTTGATTTTGCATCTACCACATACCATGGCGCGGAAGGCAGATTGGTCTTTTCCAGGTAGTCATCAAATACCTCCATGCATTCTTCATAATGCTTGTTCTGCCACCTGTCATTATCATTTACCCTCCATTTGGTATCTATATCTTCCAGCAAATCTTCAATCCGTTCCTTTTGTTCCTTCTCGCTGATATGGAAGAAAAATTTCATCACCAGATAGCCATTATCCGTCAACTGCCTCTCAAACCGCCGAATGCTGTCCAAACGCATCTCATATTCCTTCTTACCGATTTCCCCATGCAGCTTAAGCCCGGTGATTTCGTTCATCCACCCCGAATCCATGAAGACTACCTTTCCCGCTTCCGGTATTTTTTCCACATAACGGCTAAGAAAAGGCTTCCTCTTTTCCTCTTCCGTCATCACTTCCAAAGTTGCCACCTTAAAAAACCTGGGGTCAATATTTCGTATCACCTGCCCGGTACAGCTCCCTTTCCCAGCCGTCCCCCAGCCTTCCATCAATACCAGCACCGGCAGTTTATTCTCCTTTAAAAGCATCTGCTTGGCAAAGAGTTTTTCCCTTGCGGCATCCAATCTGGCCTTTATCTCCTCCTTCGGCGGCTTATTTGCCATAACCCTGTTTTTCAGCATCCAATCACTCCTTTCCCAGGACTTGCTGTATATTATTTTTCTTAATTATTATTATAAAGGACGTTAGAGGGGGCGTCAATTGTGGGTTTAAGATGTGGGGATGGAACGGACGGAAAGGTGCACAAAAACAGTTTGTACATATGATTTCGGCGCAGCGAAGATGAAGCTTCAAAAATCGTGGAATCCTATAAGCGAACATAAGTCCGGCGGCAAAATGCCGCCGGACTTATGCGCTTCACTACTTTTGCAGTTCCATAAACCCTTATTCCATACTTTTATCCGGAAGCAGCCACCATACAGGCTTTATAGCCTTTGCGGCCGCTTTTGGGTATTTTTATAGCCTTTGTGGCCGCTTCCGGGCATTTACATCTTCAAGCCGGAAACGCTTACTTCGTTTTTGCTTTCGTTTCCACCTTCTTCACTGGCAGCACTACTTTATCCAGATGCCAGATATCTTTCACATATTCCTCAATCGTCCTGTCCGATGAGAATTTGCCGCAGCAAGCCACGTTTAGGATGGCGCTCTTTGCCCAGTTTTTCTCATCCCTGTATGCCTTCTCCACCTTCCTCTGCGCTTCCGCATAAGCTTCAAAGTCTTTCAGGATAAAGTACATATCCGCTTTTGATGTGGAAAATGTATTTAACAGCGAGTTATACAGCGGGCGGAATAAATCCGGGTCATTCCTGCTGAACGTACCATTGATTAACTGCATCAGTACTTTTCTCACATTCGGGTCATTATTGAAGATTTCCATCGGGTCATAACCGCCATAATTTTCAAAGCGGATAACTTCATCGGAGCTTAAGCCGAAAATAAACGCATTCTCTTCCCCTACTTCTTCCACGATTTCCACATTGGCTCCATCCATTGTTCCCAATGTCAGGGCACCGTTTAACATGAACTTCATATTTCCTGTACCGGAAGCTTCCTTGCTGGCGGTAGATATCTGTTCTGACACATCCGCTGCCGCGAAAATCATTTCCGCATTGGATACTCTGTAGTCTTCGATAAATACCACCTTAATCTTGCCATTGATGGCGGGGTCATTGTTTACCACTTCGCCTACCGCATTGATTAGTTTGATGGTCAGCTTCGCATTCCTGTATCCTGCAGCCGCCTTTGCCCCAAAAATAAATGTCCTAGGGAAGAATTCCATTTCCGGATGCTCTTTCAGTTCATTGTAGATATGCATCACATGCAAAATGTTCAAAAGCTGCCTCTTATACTCATGAAGCCTTTTTACCTGCACATCAAAGATGGAGCGGGGGTCTACCTCAATCCCATTGTGTTCACGGATATATTCCGCCAGGCGGACTTTATTTTTGTACTTAATATTCATGAATTCCTGCTGCGCTTTTTCATCATCCGCATATATTTTTAACTTATTGATTTTCGGCAAATCTGTAATCCAGTCGCTGCCCACATGGGATGTAACCCAGTCTGCCAGCAACGGATTGCCGTGGAGCAGGAAACGTCTCTGGGTAATGCCGTTCGTCTTATTATTGAATTTCTCCGGCATCATTTCATAGA
Source organism: Lachnospiraceae bacterium (assembly GCA_009911195.1). Lineage (GTDB taxonomy): Bacteria > Bacillota > Clostridia > Lachnospirales > Lachnospiraceae > Kineothrix. Next base: position 19,050 of record QXWV01000061.1, read on the forward strand.
AATCCCTCAATTCCTGGTTTTTCAGGATTTCCGTATGCAGCCTTGCCACACCGTTTACCGAATAGCCAGCTGCAATGGCAAGATGGGCCATCTTCACCTGGCCATCATATATAATCGCCATTTTCCGCACTTTTTCATGATTTCCCGGATACAACTGTTCAATCCGCATGATAAAGCGGCGGTTAATTTCTTCAATAATCTGATAAATTCTTGGAAGCAGCCTGGAGAACAGTTCAATAGGCCATTTTTCCAAAGCTTCTGCCATAATGGTATGATTGGTATACGCACAAGTTTTCGTGGTAACTTCCCATGCCTCATCCCATGACAGGTAGTGCTCGTCCATTAAAATACGCATCAGTTCCGCTACTGCCACAGTAGGGTGAGTGTCATTCAACTGGAAGGTTACTTTTTCATGGAACTTACGGATATCCTTATGGTTGCGCATATATTTTGAAATTGCTTCCTGCACCGATGCGGAGATAAAGAAATACTGCTGTTTCAGGCGCAGTTCTTTGCCCGCATAATGGTTGTCATTGGGGTAAAGTACTTCCACAATATTACGTGCCAGATTATCCTGTTCCACTGCCTTCTGATAATCCCCTTTGTCAAAGGAATCCAGCTTAAAGCATTCCACCGGCTGTGCATCCCAGATACGCAGCGTATTGATAATTCCGTTCCCATAGCCTACGATGGGAAGGTCATATGGAATGGCTTTTACGCTCTGATATCCTTCCTGTTTGAAATGGCTTCTGCCGTTTTCATCCACATATACGTTTACATAGCCGCCAAATTTTACTTCCTTGGCATACTCCGGCCTCCTCAGTTCAAAAGGATTTCCGTTTTCCAGCCAGTTATCGGGCACTTCTACCTGATAACCATCCCGAATCTGCTGCTTAAACATACCATAGCGGTAACGGATACCGCATCCATAAGCGGAATATCCCAACGTAGCCAGGGAATCCAGGAAACATGCTGCCAGCCTGCCAAGGCCGCCATTCCCCAGAGCCGGGTCCGGCTCCTGGTCTTCAATCACATTCAAATCCACGCCCAGTTCATCCAACGCTTCTTTTACAGGCTTATAAGCCTGCAGATTTATAATATTATTCCCCAAAGCCCTGCCCATCAGAAATTCCATGGACAGATAATATACCATCTTAGGGTCCTGTTTCTCATACTCTTCCCTTGTAGTCATCCAATGGTCAATCACAGCATCCTTAATGGAATAGGAAACTGCCTGGAAGATTTGCTGGGGAGTAGCCTCCTCCATACTCTTCCTATACAATGTTTTTACATTATACACCACGCTTCTTTTAAATAAGTCCTTGTCAAAAGATAATGTTTTTTGATTTGCCATCTTTTCCTCCTGTCTCCTTTCATATACTACGGATTTTGCGCTTCCATACATAAAACTGCGCATTTATGCCCCTTCCCGGCCTCAATACAACATGTGCCTGGAAGAAAATAATAATCCGAAAGTACATTGATAATCCCTCTATGGATAATTATACCTAAATTACAAAAAATTGCAAGAAAAAGGGATTTTATACTCTATAAATGTAAAAGGTCTGGCTGAACTGTTACCTGCAAATGCCAATATCTACTTTTTCACCGTTGACATTCCATTCCTTTACGTACCAGTCCCCGGAAGTACCGTCCGCCTCCCCGGCCGACATTTTATCCGCCAGCACTTTGCCGGCTATGATACCCTCATTTTTCCGTACAATGGATGCAATTTTGTCATTTTTGCCGATTAATACCTGGATATGGTCCATTACTTCATAGCCTGCTTCTTTCCGCATTGTCTGGATTTTACTGATGATTTCATACACAAATCCTTCTTCCACCAGCTCTTCGGTCAGGTTCGTATCCAACACTACAGTCACTGTATTATCGGCCTCGGTCATATACCCTTCCTTCTGAATCATTTCTATCAGCAAATCGTCCTTAGACAGTTCCACATCCACCCCGGCGATATCGAACTTTAACATTCCCCGGGCATTCAATTCATCCATGGCCGCATTTCCATCCAAAGCCGCCAGCTCCTTTTGGATGCCGCCCAGTTGCTTACCATATTTGGGTCCTACGGTGCGCAACTGCGGCTTGAAAGTATAGGTGGTAAATTCCCTTACATCTTCGGTGAAGCACACTTCCTTCACATTCAGCTCTTCTTTGATAATATCCTGGAAGAAGCTGCTCAAGGCCATTGGCGCTTTTACAAACATCTTCCCGATAGGCTGACGGTTTTTAATATTGGCCGCATTCCGGCAGGCCCGCCCCATCACAACCACTTTGAGCACTTCTTCCATATTTTCTTCCAGCTTTTTATCAATAAATTCCTCCCTGGCTACCGGGAAATCGCATAGATGGATGCTCACCGGCGCTTCTCTATCCACAGAGCATACCAGATTCCGGTAAATGTCTTCCGTCATAAAAGGAATCATAGGGGCAGCGCATTTGCTCACCGTGACCAAAGCAGTATACAATGTCATATAGGCATTGATTTTATCCTGCTCCATGCCTTTAGCCCAGAAGCGTTCCCTGCTTCTTCTCACGTACCAGTTGCTCATCTCATCCACAAAGCTGTCCAACGCCCTTGCTGCTTCAGGAATCTTATAATTCTCCAGGCTGGAGTCCACTTCCTTAATCAGGGTGTTGAGTTTGGAGAGCAGCCATTTATCCATCACCGGAAGCTTATCGTATTCCAACTGGTATTTTGTAGCATCGAAATTATCAATATTGGCATAAAGAACAAAGAATGCATAAGTATTCCAAAGGGTTCCCATAAATTTCCTCTGCCCTTCCTGTACCGCTTTTCCATGGAAACGGTTGGGCAGCCAGGGGGCGGAATTAATATAGAAATACCAGCGAATCGCATCCGCGCCATAAGTGGCCAGCGCTTCAAAAGGGTCCACCGCATTTCCTTTGGACTTGCTCATCTTCTGCCCGTTTTCATCCTGCACATGACCCAGGACGATTACATTTTCAAAACAGGAGCAATTGAAAAGCAAGGTTGATTCCGCTAACAGGGAATAGAACCATCCCCTTGTCTGGTCAACCGCCTCGGAAATAAACTGGGCAGGGAACTGTTTTTCAAATAAGTCTTTGTTTTCAAAAGGGTAATGATGCTGGGCAAAGGGCATAGCCCCGGAATCAAACCAGCAGTCAATCACTTCAGGCACACGCTTCATTGTGCCTCCGCAGTCCGGGCATTGAATGGTTATTTCATCAATATATGGGCGATGAAGCTCCACGGTACGCGCCGCCTCATTTCCGCTCATTTTCTCCAGTTCCTCCCGGCTTCCGATGGAGTGCATTTTACCGCAGTCCGGGCATTCCCATATATTCAGGGGCGTTCCCCAGTAACGGTTTCTGGAAATCCCCCAGTCCTGGATATTTTCCAGCCAGTCGCCGAAGCGTCCTTTTCCGATGGACTCCGGAATCCAGTTAATCGTATTATTGTTGCGGATAAGGTCTTCTTTTACCGCGGTCATCTTAATGAACCAGGACTCTCTGGCATAATAAATCAATGGGGTATCGCATCGCCAGCAATGAGGGTAGCTATGCTCAAATTTCGGCGCATCGAACAACAGACCTTTCTTTTCCAAATCCACCAGAATCATAGGGTCAGCTTTTTTACAAAATACCCCTTCATAATCAGTTTCTTTCGTCATTTCACCTTTCGTATCCACCAGTTGGACAAATGGCAGGTCATAATTGCGCCCTACATTGGCATCATCCTCGCCGAATGCCGGGGCAATATGAACCACCCCTGTACCGTCCGTCAGCGTTACATAGGTATCGCAGGTCACATAGAACGCCTTTTTATGCTGCTTTTCGCACATCTCCACCGCAAAATCGAAAAGGGGCTCATATTCTTTGTATTCCAGTTCCTTGCCGGTGTACTTTTCCAGCACTTCATATGCCGGAATCCCTTTCTCCTCATCCCCCAGTTTACCCAGCACTGTATCCAGCAGGGCTTCCGCCATATAATAAGTATTACCGTCCCCTGCCTTTACCTTAGCATAAGTTTCATCCGGGTTCACGCAGAGGGCCACATTGGAAGGAAGAGTCCAGGGGGTGGTTGTCCATGCCAGGATATAGGCATCCTCTCCCTTTACCTTAAAACGGGCAACAGCCGAACGCTCTTTTACATCCTTATAGCCCTGTGCCACTTCATGGGAGGATAAAGGGGTTCCGCAACGTGGGCAGTAAGGCACGATTTTAAACCCTTTATAAAGCAGCCCCTTATCCCAGATTTGCTTTAAGGCCCACCACTCGGACTCAATATAGTCATCATGATAGGTTACATACGGGTCATCCATATCGGCCCAAAAGCCTACCGTTCCCGAAAAATCTTCCCACATTCCTTTATATTTCCAGACGCTTTCCTTACATTTGGAAATAAACGGGTCCAACCCGTATTCCTCAATCTGTTCCTTTCCGTCCAGCCCCAACTGCTTCTCCACTTCCAGTTCCACCGGAAGCCCGTGGGTATCCCATCCGGCCTTTCTCGGAACCATATACCCTTTCATGGTGCGGTATCTGGGAATCATATCCTTAATCACGCGGGTCAGCACATGGCCGATATGAGGTTTCCCATTAGCGGTAGGAGGCCCGTCATAAAAAGTATAGGTCGGCCCATCTTTGCGGCTTTCCATACTTTTCGCAAAAATGTCTTCCTCCTTCCAAAATTTCTCCGTCTCCTTCTCCCGTTCTACAAAATTGAGATTAGTCGATACTTTTTGGTACATAATGTCCATCCTTTCTTTGCTTATTATTCGGCTTGTTTCCTCTGCACGGGGCTGTGTAATCGAGTAGGGAAGAGCCATCTTCCCCTACTCGTGCGCCGGGCGTCCGTCAGCTTGCTGACATATTTCATTTGGACGCCCGTGTGCACAAAAAACCCCGTCCTGTAAAAGGACGGGGTTGAATCCGTATTACCACCTATTACGCCATACGTCTGCTTTAACCTGTCTTTCCGCATGCACATGAAAATTGTCCACACTGTCCGCTGCCCACAAAGCAGGCTGCCATTTCTACTCATTCGTGAATTTTTGCATACGGTCTCAAAGCAGATGATATGTTTTCCCTTAACGGAGGAATACCGTCAGCACTTACTTTTTTTCTTTGAGGAAAATGTTCAGCCCGCAACTCGGAAGTGATATTCAGCATCCTTTACTTTCGCCGGCCTTCCACCCTCCCCGGCTCGCTTTGGATTTCAACAAATGCCTACTGTCTTCGTCAATGTCTTTTCTTTATCACGATATGCCGATATTATAATGCCATTTTCCCCAGAATGTCAAGACACTTATTGCTGCTTTCAGAGAAATCCATTTTCATGGGCAAAGCAGCAATTACACTTATGCCTCTGTTTTTACCACTCCCGCCAGCCTTTTGCTCAATACCAGAGCCAGCGCTATTTTTACCAAGTCGGGAATGATAAATGGTATCACGCACCATCCAAGGACAGTAAACCATCCCACCGCCCCTGAATTTTTTGCATAGACGTACATAAACCATACTGTGCCGAATGCATAACAAACTATCAGCCCCACTACCATGGATGCCGCCAGCACCCATGTCCTTTTCCCCAATACGGCCTCCACCGCCCACATAACAAGGGCCGAAAAAATAAATCCTATAATATATCCTCCCGTATTGTTTAATATAATCCCTATACCACCTGTAAATCCTGCAAATACAGGAATCCCTACTGCACCCAGCAGAACGTACACCACTACTGCCAGGGTTCCCCTCTTCCCCCCAAGCATCCCTACTGCAAGAAAAACCCCAAAAGTCTGCAAGGTAAAGGGCACCGCCATAGGAATGGAAATCCATGAGCATACCGCCATCAATACTGCAAATATTGCAATGTAAACCATATCATATGTTTTGCTCCGTGAAGCTGTTGCCGATGTTACTGTTGCCATAATCTCTCCTCCATCTTCCTGTATTCTGTCATTAACCTTTGGCACTTCATATTCCGCCATATCATTACGCTGGCATACCTGCCCGGCCCACTGCCTGCAAAAGCCGCCAAATGTCTCCAAACAGCTACCTGGCCCGTTGCCTGCGGGAATGAACCTTCCCATTTCTACAGCATACAGAAATAGTAACATTTCACGTTTTGATTGTCAACCATATTTTATTTTTAGTTTACATTTTCCTTTTTTATATTCCGTCTGCCTTTCCATTCCGCTTTTCCCAGCCCCACCCTCTACAGCAGCTTACGCGTAATCGCTTCTGCCGTAGAGGAACGAGCAAAAGCATAAACCTCCGGATTCCGCCTGCAAAATACATAAAAAAGACACTCTATGAGGAAAAGCTGCCCCAGCTTGGCCGCAACGGAGCCGGACTGGAGCGGCCCTTCGTTATAGCCACAAAGCAGGACTACATCGGCAAACTCGGTGGCCCGCGATTTGGGGAAATGGGTAATCAATATTACGGATACCTTCCTGTCCTTAGCGATACGCATAATATCTTCCATATCTTTTGTTGAGCCTGAATATGAGAAAAAAAGGATGACATCTTTCTCACCCGCCAGCGCAATGGATATCGCCTGCATATGGGAATCGGAAATGTGCACAAAACGGGATGTGGCAGTGGAAAAACGAGCCCATGCCTCCATAGCCATCACCATGCTCCCGCCATTGCCGAAGCAGAACACCCTGTCAGCCCCGGAGAGCAAATCCACCGCCCTGGTCACTGCATCCTCGTCCAACAGCTCCAACGTTTCATTCAGGGAAAGGACTTGGGAAGCATGCAGCTTATGGAACACGTTTTTCAAAGTATCCTCTGAGGTAATCGTATCCGGGGCGCCCAACGGGTCCCCCAAATCCGATGCATAATCCGCCTTTGCCAGTGCCAGTTTTAGCCCATTATAGCCCGAAAGGCCCAAATTGTGGCAGAAGCGGGTGATAGAAGCCTCAGACACCCCGCTGTTCTCCGCCAGCGTCGAAATGGACATATACTGTACATGATAAGTATTTGCGAAGATATAATCCGCCAGCTTTTTTCCGGAGCGTGTCAGCGAATGATATTGTTCAGTAATAATTTCCAGAATATTTCCAGACAAATTTCTACCTCCTGATTCCAGTTCCGCATCATTTAGCCGGAAAATGTGTCAGATACTCCCCCGGACAGATGCTGTATTTATTAGTGTCATTACTCATGAAAGTCAAGCATGGCCGCCCCAAGCATACCTGCATGGTTTCCCAGCATGGCTTTTTCTATCCGCACATGGCGGAAGCTGGGCATAATGTGCCGGTACAGCTTTTCACGTATCTGCTCCAGCACATAGGGCTGTTCCATCACACCTCCCCCGAGAATTACGCAGGAAGGGTTTAACATACAGACAACAGTAATCAGTCCGTAAATGATTTCCATAATCCACCCGTCAATAATCCCCCTGACTTCCGGGCGGTCCATCTGTGAAAAGACAGTGCGGCCATCGGATAAGGAAGCGTCCAACTGTCTGGCACGTTCGACCAATGCGGTTGCGGAAGCATACTTTTCATAGCATCCGGAAAACATCCCTCCCTTTATTATATCCCGTTCCTGGGGATGCGTAACAATCCCCCCGAATTCTCCCGCGGAACAGCTACTGCCGGAGTATAGCTTCCCATTGGCAAAAATAGCACCGCCAACCCCTGTTCCGTAAGTCAGGCAGACAAACTCCTCCACCCCCTTCCCAGCCCCGAAGACCGATTCCCCAATTGCCGCTGCATTGACGTCATTTTCTACTGCAGCAGGAATGCCAAACTTCTTCTCCATAACATCTTTTAATGCTGTTCCCGTATATCCAGGAATATTTTCATTGGCATAAATAATCCGTCCTGTCTCCGAATCCACCTGGCCTGCCGTACTAATACCTATGCGCCGAAAGCGACCGATTTTTTGATACTCTTCAATCAGTTCCATGGCACGCGCCACCACATGGGAGGCTCCCATTTTCGCATCTGTCGGCGTCTCCCTTACCGCAGATAACTCCCCGTCATCATACAGGCCAGACTTTATGGCTGTACCGCCGATATCAAGAACCATCGTGAGCATGCTTTTCCCTCCTTATTCCCCTTATAGGCCTCCCGGAATTTTTTTCATGCCTGATTTTTCGGGAAGTTTTTGCTGGTTATTATATCATATTTTGTGCCTTTTTTCAATCGCACCGTGAATAATATGTTAAAAATTTTCTTTTTGTAAAAAAATGAAATAAATTTTCAAAAATGTATTGACAAGCATTATTGCAAATTATAAAATTATTATAAATACATAACACAAAGGCATTCCGTTGAAAATTATAGCGGCAATGCCACCACGAATTAAAAATCATAAAAGGAGGATTTTTTATGAAAAAGCGTAAACTTTTAGCAATGGCACTAAGTTGTATTATGGCCTTCTCTGTAGTTGCCTGCGGCAATTCGGGCAACAGCCAGGATGCTGCACCGGCCGATGCAGAGCCGGCTGCCGAAACCACGGCTCCGGCCGAGGAACCGGCTGCTGAAGATGCCGCAACGGAGACACCTGCAGCAGAATCCACGGATATTACATTATGGACATATCCAATCGGCGGATGGGGCGATTCAGCCGTAGTAGATGGCCTTATTGCCAATTTCAATGCAGCGCACCCTGAAATTAATGTAACAGTTGAATATTTGGATTATACTAATGGTGATGACCAGGTAAATACCGCTATCGAAGGGAACCAGGCTCCTGACGTTATCCTGGAAGGGCCTGAACGCCTTGTAGCAAACTGGGGTGCAAGGGGACTGATGGTAGACCTTGGCGATTTATGGACCGATGATGCAAAGGCAGCTATTTATGATTCCGTTGAAAGTGCCTGCCAGAGCAATGACGGCGTATTCTACGAATATCCGTTATGTATGACAGCACATACTATGGCAATCAACCGCGATGTCTTTGAAGCTGCTGATGCCCTTCAGTACCTGGATGAAGAAAACCGCACATGGACAACGGATAACTTCGTAAAAGCGGTTCAGGCAGTTTACGATTCCGGCCAAACCAACGTAGGCGCTGTATACTGCAGCGGACAGGGCGGCGACCAGGGTACACGTGCACTTGTTAACAATCTCTACAGCGGCACCTTTACAAACCCTGAGCATACAGAATATACCGCTAACAGCGAAGAAAACATCAAAGCATTGGAACTGTTAAAGGGCATGGACGGCATTAACTTCGACGCATCCATTGCCGGCGGCGATGAAATCAATCTTTTCTGCAACGGTACACTGGCAATGGCATTCTGCTGGAACGTATCCCAGGAAAAGAACAACCTGGAAACTATCAGCTTTGACGTTCTTCCCATGGCATTCCCTACGGACAGCGGCGACCCTGAATTATGTGGCGGTATCTGGGGATTCGGTATCTTCAACAATGGCGATGATGCTAAAATTGCAGCCGCAAAAACATTCATCGACTTTATGACAAATGACCAGGCCCAGGTAACAGAAAGCGTAAAAGCTTCCAACTACTGGCCGGTAAAAGATTTAGGCAATATTTATGAAGAAGACGAACTCATGACAGAATATGCAACCTTCATCCCGTATATGGGCGATTACTATCAGGTAGTTGGCGGATGGGCAGAAGCGCGTACCGCATGGTGGAATATGCTGCAGCAGATTGGCACAGGTGCAGATGTTTCAACCGCTGTAGAAGAATTCGTAACAACAGCAAATGCAGCGGCAGCACAGTAAAATGAATTATTAAGTGAAAGCTCGCGACCCTTCCCCAGGCCATCTGCGGGAAGGGTTTTTTGTTTTATGCGCAGGCCCTTACAGATAATACTATGCCGCCAAGGCGGCACATGGTCCGCGCAGCGGGCAGGGAAAGTCTCCCTGACTCAATTAACTATGCGTTCTCTTAACTGCGATATGAGGAGGAAAACCTTATGACAAAAAAGAATCCCATGAGCAAAGCGCTGGTGCGCCGGGAAACAATAGCCGGATACGCTTTCATGTTTCCAAGCTTAATCTTCTTTCTTGGTTTTGTAGTTTATCCCATGATACAATGTATTTACACAAGCTTTTTTGACTCCACCATGAACCGGGATGATATTTTTATAGGGCTGGCAAACTATAGCGAACTATTCCAGGACACTATTTTCCTGGGTGCATTGAAAAATACAGCCATCATCGTACTTGTATCAGTTCCTGTAGTGTGCATTTTTTCATTATGGGCAAGTTCGGTCATCTATAACCTGAAAGGCCCTGTATGTTCTGCTTTCCGGTGCATATTCTATCTGCCGGTTGTAACCGGTTCCGTTGCGGTCACTGTTGTTTGGAAATGGATGTTTAACAATTATTACGGTATTTTTAACTACATAGGTACAAAAACAGGGGTATTGGAGCAAAATATCAACTGGCTGGGCGATGAAAGGTTTGCCTTAGGCTGTATTATATTGATTCTGTTGACAACTTCGGTGGGGCAGCCCATTGTACTTTACATATCCGCCCTTAACAATGTGGACCAGTCACTGGTAGAGGCTGCCGAAGTGGATGGCGCCACAAAATTCCAATGTTTCTGGAAAATAAAATGGGCTCAAATGATGCCTACCACACTGTATATCCTTGTTATCACTACGATTAACAGTTTCCAATGTTTCGCCCTGATTCAGCTTTTGACCAGCGGCGGGCCAAATCACCGGACGGACACGATTATGTACTATATTTACTATTGTGCGTTTAAGCGGTATCGCTATGGATACGGGAATGCTATGGGCGTTATCCTGGCCATTATCATTGCTGTTCTTTCCGCGATACAATTTAAACTGGCTAAATCGGAATAAGGGAGGAGGAAATGTATATGACAACCAAATTTAACCGTTCCACTGTTTATAGAATTATATCGGTCACAATCATAACACTTTTGGCCATCGCGTTTGCATTCCCCCTCTACTGGATTATTACCGGCTCCTTTAAGACACCCGCCGCTATCAATTCCCCGTCGCCTCAATGGTGGCCATCGGAATGGGTAATGGACAATTACCGGAAACTGTTCAGCAGGCAGGTGGCACCTATTTGGGAGTTCCATATCCCTTTTACCGAAGTCGGGTTCTCCGGGCCGGAAGTGCCTGCCGCCATCCGTTGGCTTCTCAACACTATATTTATGGCTGTGACATCCATGATTCTTACCTGCGTAACATCTGCTATGGCGGGTTATGCGCTGGCTAAAAAACGTTTTATCGGCCGTACTCTAATGTTTTCCGTTATCGTATGTGCCATGGCCCTGCCAAAACAGGTAATCCTGATTCCCTTAATCCGTGAAATGGCTTCCCTCAATCTTTACAATTCTATTTGGGCAGTTATTTTCCCTATTGTTGGCTGGCCTTTTGGCGTATTCCTGATGAAGCAGTTTTCTGAAGGGATTCCGGGGGAAATGATGGAAGCTGCCAAAATCGACGGGGCAGGGGAATGGAAAACATTTTACACCATCGCCCTTCCGCTGATTAAGCCTGGCATCGGGGCTTTGGCCATTTTCACCTTTATCAACTCCTGGAATGATTACTTCATGCAGTTGATTATGTTAAGCAGTACCAAGAATCTGACGATTTCCCTCGGTATTGCAAAGCTGCAGGCCGAAAATGCTACCGATTTTGGTTTGATTATGGCGGGGGCATCATTGGCCGCCCTTCCAATTATCATCATTTTCCTTATATTCCAGAAATACTTTACAAAGGGTATTACAATGGGGGCTGTAAAAGGCTGATACCGGAGGTGGCTAAATGATTTATGCGGAAATAAATAACCTTAAAAACTACTATGGCCTGGGCAGGTATCTGGACGAAGCCATTTCCTATCTGGACAGCCATCCGTTGGAAGGCATTGAAACCGGACATTATGAGATTAACGGAAAATATTTATATATGAACGTCTTTGAATACGAAACCATTGCCGAAGAAGGGGCATTCTTTGAAGCCCATGAAAAATATGCGGATATACATATTATAATGGACGGTGAAGAAAATATTGGCGTTTCGGATATATCCAGAGTTACTGTCAAAACATCTGACAAAGAATCCGACCTTATAGAAGTGGCCGGTAAAGTAGAACATTATATGAAACTAATACCAGGAAAGGCACTGATTGCCCTGCCCGAAGATGCCCATATGGTGAAACTGTCTCCCAGGCAGCCTTCCACCGTAAAAAAAGCCGTCCTGAAGGTATATATGGACGGCGGTTCAAAGGGCATCTGAACTGTCACATATATGGGCAACTGATGACAGCCAGGCTATACAAAGGTATTGCAACATAATAAGGACATGAAAACCGAAATTCCAATTCCAAAAGTTTGTGTCCGTGCGGCATCCACAAACTTTTAAGCCATACCGGCTTTGGGCAAAAGCCGCACAGAAATGGAGTTAACCTATGAAGGACATCAGCAAATATCAGGGGATTATCCCTGCATTTTATGCATGTTATGACGCAAAAGGCAATGTGGATGGGGAACGCGTAGAGCTTTTAACTAAATATATGATTCAAAAGGGAGTGAAAGGTGTCTATGTAGGAGGTTCTTCCGGTGAATGTATTTACCAGACTGTTCCGGACAGGAAAAAAACGCTGGAGCACGTGATGAAAGTTTCCGAAGGAAAATTGACAGTAATAGCCCATGTCGCCTGCAATAACACATCCGAAAGCCGGGAACTGGCCGCGCACGCCGAAAGCCTTGGTGTGGATGCCATTGCAGCAATCCCCCCCATCTATTTCCGCCTGCCTGAATATGCTATTGCAGAATATTGGAATGACATTTCAGACAGTGCCCCAAATACAGATTTTGTTATTTATAATATCCCCCAGCTCGCAGGGGTTGCCCTTACCATGCCGCTGTTTCAGGAAATGAAAAAGAATCCGAGGGTTGTAGCCGTGAAAAACAGTTCCATGCCGACACAGGATATTCAAATGTTTAAAGCGGAAGGCGGGGAAAACTTCGTTGTATTCAACGGACCCGACGAGCAGCTTGTATCAGGGCTTGCCATAGGCGCTGATGGGGGAATCGGCGGCACTTATGGAGTTATGCCGGAACTGTACTTGAAAATTAAAGAGCTGGCAGATAAGGGTATGCTTAAGGAAGCCCGAAATGTACAAAATGCCGCCAACGAAATTATCTATGGAATGTGTGCCTGCCATGGCAATTTGTATGCCGCAATAAAGGAAGTCCTTAAAATACGCACCGGCCTGGATATCGGCAGTGTACGTAAACCATTGCCTGCTTTGATTCCTGAAGATATGGAGAAAGTAAAAAAATGTGCCGATATGATAGACAAAGCCATTGAACGGTACATTATTTAAGGAGGCATTTACACCATTATGAGAAAAGAAACATTTTTTGAACAGATTAAAGGCAAAGTCATCGTTTCCTGCCAGGCCGTTCCCGGAGAACCTCTTTATGTAGAGGAAAAATCCATCATGTACCTGATGGCCCGGGCAGCAAAGCAGGCCGGAACACCGGCCATAAGGACCAGCAGCATCCGCGATGTCATCGCCATCAAGGAAGAGACCGGGCTTCCTGTCATCGGCCTGATTAAGATTAAATATGAAGGCTTCGAGAGCTACATTACACCTACTATGAAAGAAGTGGATGAACTGGTAGCCGCAGGTTCGGATGTGATTGCTTTGGACTGCACCACGCAAAAGAGGGGCGACGGCAAAACGATTGATGAATTTATCATCGAAGTACGGAAGAAATACCCTGATGCAACCTGATGGCAGACATTTCCACATATGAGGAAGGCATCAATGCCTGGAAGCTGGGAATCGATATAGTCGGCACTACCATGAGCGGATATACTGCCCATTCCCCTAAAACAGACGGGCCTGATTATGACCTGGTAAAACGCCTCTCCGCCGAAGTGGATATCCCCGTTATCGGGGAAGGGCGAGTCCACAGCCCTGAACAGGCAGTGGAAATGCTGGACGCCGGTGCATTCGCCGTAGTAGTTGGAGGCGCTATCACCAGGCCGCTTGAAATCGCACAGCGTTTCATAAAAGCAGTGGAGGATAAGCAATAAATGAGAAAGCATATCGTATGTTTCGGGGATTCCAATACTCATGGCTATTGTGCAAATACCGGCGGGCGCTTTGACGAAAATCAAAGATGGTGCTGTCTGCTCCAAAAGAATCTGGGGGAAGATTACCTTATACTGGAAGAAGGGCTGAGCGGGCGCACCACTTGTTTCCAGGACCCTATCCATGAGGCGCTGTCAGGGTTAGATTATATTTATCCATGTTTGATGAGCCATGAACCCGTGGATTTATTAGTAATTATGTTAGGAACCAATGACACAAAAGAAAGGTTCGGCTCTTCTGCTGCCTGCATTGCCCTCGGCCTGAAACGGCTCATTGCAAAAGCAATTGCTGCCACAGATGCCTGGAAGGACGGCAAAGCCAATATCCTTGTCATAACGCCCCAAAATATCGACAAAAAATATATAAATACGGAAATTGCTTCCACCATGGGGCGAGGCTGTGCAGAAAAGTCGGAAGAACTGGCAGGGGAATTCCGGAAAATCGCAGAACTTATGGGCTGCCATTACCTGGATGCCAATCAATTAATTACAGCCCCAACCAATGATGTGGATTATATGCACTTGACGCAGGAAGGCCATTTACAGCTAGCCAATGCTTTAGCGGAAAAAATCAAAGAAATTTTGGGGTAAAAAAGAATTGGCCCAGCGGCCAATTCTTGGCTACTTACAACGCTATGGCGTAATTTCCTATAATATAAAAAAGAAAAGGGGCTTATTCTTTAGCCCCTTTATATACAAACATATAATTTGCAGTGGACTGGATGGGAATTTCCACATTTCCGTTCTCCCCTGCTTTTGTTGTTCCTATGCAGGCATTCTCACCTACCGTCACATTCCCTTCATCATCAATGGCAACCGTCTCGGCATATACCGAAACTTTTGTTCCCTTGCTGCACTGGGGCAGATTCACCTGGAGGCTCACCACAGCACCGATATCTTCATGGGATGCAAACCGTACCGTAGTTGCCACACTTTTCTTTCCCCGCTTCTCACTGGCAACGGATACGTTGGTATTGCTGATTCCATGAAATCCGCCGTTATCCCCCGAGCCGTTTAACACTATGGACACCCCCGAGCCAAGGCTGCATTGCAGAATCTTCGTGTACTCCGTTCCGCCTGCACCAATGCTGTCCTTTGCCGCCGCCGGTATATTTTCCACATTCTGTAGCTGCAGCACCAGAGTCTTATCCCCTTCCCCATAACCTGTCAGCGCCTGGGGCGTCAGCGATGCCAGGGCATCCAATATCTGCTGCCAGTCCGTCAGTATCTGTTCTTTGTAGTTAACAGTCTGGAATTGGTCAGGGCTTACCGCCACAGGCTGTTCCTCCTGCGCTATTTCCACGGCTTCTTCTAACTGTACTTCCTGTCCGCCCTCTTCTACTGGCGGTTTCTCCGGCTGCGCCGTTTCATTCGGTGTATCCGTTTTTGTCCCCTCATTTTGCTTTGATGTATCATTTTCAATTGTTACTGAGTTACCAGGTAATGAATTCTCCGATACGGAATTTTCTGATATCGAATTCTCCGATACGGAGCTTTCCGATGCCAGCTTTATCGGCGCCTCTGCCGCCAAAGCCGGCACTGTCTCCCATGCAGCGCCTATCCCAATCAAAACGCCCGCCAACACCACCTTTTTCCCTATACATTGCAGCAGTTTCATCCCATCACCTCAGCTTTCCGTACATATCCCCAAAAGGGGCTATTTTCTTATTATTAATTATACATCATTTCTGTCCACTTGAACACTAGAAATTTTTAAGATTTCTTTAAGATTTACTTTAAAAATTTATTGTGGCGAAACAATTGATTTCTTCCCGGTTTTGCCTTATTATAAACATTAACTATTAGAAGCAAAAAGATTCGGGCTACACAAGTTTGCGTTGCCCACTAAAGTCTTCAGACTTTGAAAGGAGCATAGCTATAGACATGGACAGGCAAAATTTGACCTTGCTCACCGATTTGTATGAACTTACAATGATGCAAGGATATTTCAAACACAAAGACCAGAATGAAACTGTTATTTTTGATGCATTCTACCGTACAAATCCCGGTGAAGGCGGCTATGCTGTGGCTGCAGGGCTAGAGCAGGTAATCCAATATATCAAGGAACTCCACTTTTCCGATGAGGATATCGATTATCTGTCCAGCCTTGGTATTTTTGGCCAGGATTTCCTAGACTATCTGAAGGATTTTAAATTCACCGGCGATATTTATGCCATTCCTGAAGGCAGCGTTATTTTTCCAAGGGAGCCTTTAATCAAAGTCATCGCGCCGATTATGCAGGCACAGCTTATCGAGACGGCCATCCTGAATATTATAAACCATCAAAGCCTGATTGCCACAAAAGCGGCAAGGGTCTGCTATGCGGCCAGAGGCGACGGGATTATGGAATTCGGCCTTAGGCGTGCCCAGGGGCCGGATGCAGGCACTTATGGGGCAAGGGCAGCCGTCATCGGCGGGTGTATCGGCACCTCCAATGTATTGTGCGGCAGGCTGTTCGATGTTCCGGTGAAAGGAACCCATGCCCATAGCTGGATTATGAGTTTCCCGGACGAATATACGGCTTTTAAAACTTATGCAGATATGTATCCTTCCGCATGCATTCTGCTGGTAGATACTTATGATACATTAAAATCAGGCGTCCCCAACGCCATCCGGGTATTTAAAGAGATGCGGGAAGCCGGTATACCCCTCACTTTCTATGGCATCCGCTTAGACAGCGGGGATTTGGCTTACCTTTCCAAAAAGGCCCGTAAAATGTTGGATGCAGCAGGTTTTCCCGATGCAGTCATTTCCGCTTCCAACGATTTGGACGAATTCCTCATCGACAGCCTGAAAGTGCAGGGAGCGGCCATCACCTCCTGGGGGGTAGGCACCAATCTGATTACTTCCAAAGACTGTCCTTCTTTCGGCGGTGTATATAAGCTGGCGGCAATCATGGACAAGGATGGGCATTTTATCCCTAAAATCAAGCTATCCGAAAACAGCGAGAAAGTAACTAATCCGGGTAATAAAACTATCTACCGTATTTATGAAAAAGAATCCGGAAAAATCAAAGCCGACCTCATCTGCCTGGCGGACGAAACCTTCGATGAAAATGAGCCGCTTCTTCTTTTCGACCCGTTGGAGCCATGGAAGAAGACAAAGCTGCCCGGCGGCAGCTATTCCATGCGGGAAATCATGGTTCCTGTTTTCCGGAACGGGGAATGCTGCTATGAATCCCCAAAAGTTATGGATATCCGTGAATACTGCAAGAAGGAACTGGACACCCTTTGGGATGAAACAAGGCGTCTTGTGAACCCTCATAAGGTATATGTGGATTTATCGAAGAAGCTGTATGATATGAAAATCGAACTGCTTGACCGTATGAGCCAGGTATAAAAGTTTTGTAATAATGGAGGATAATATGTTAAAAATAATTACCGATTCCGCCTCCGATTTACCAAAGGAGTATATTGCGGCCCATCATCTGCATGTAATTCCTACTCCTGTGGTCATTGATGAAACGGACTATTTTGATGGCAAGACAATTCAGACAAAAGAGTTTTATGATATTTTGGATGATACAAAGCGGGATGTGCGTACCTACCACATCAATCCTGCCATGTTTGAAGAAGCTTTTACCCCCTATGCCCAGGCCGGAGACAGCATTATTTACCTTTGCTTTTCCACAGGCATCGCCGGAACTTTCAATGCAGCCCATATAGCAAAGGAAAATGTTCTGGAGCAATACCCTGATTTTGACCTGACCATTATTGATTCCAAATCCGCTTCTATCGGGTTCGGGCTTCTTGTATCCAAGTTGGTCACAATGTTGGAAAATGGGGCTTCAAAAGAAACTCTTATCGAAGCGGCCGGTTACTTTATTTCCCATATCCACCATGTGTTTACGGTGCATACCTTAGCTTACCTCATAAAAGGCGGCCGCCTTTCCAAATTCAAGGGAACTATTGCCGAAACACTGGATATGAAGCCTATCCTCATTGTGGATAAGAACGGAAGCCTGCAAGTTCTGAAAACGGTGCGTGGGCGCAAGAAATCGCTGAGGGCTTTGATTGATTATGCAAAAAATAACGGTTATGGGCTTTCCGACCAGACACTGGCTTTCTGCCATGGGGAAGATAACGAGGCTTTGGAATTCCTTCTCTCCCTGGCTGATGAAGAACTAAAGCCGAAGGATACATTGATTTCCACCGTAGGCTGTGCCATCGGCGCCCATACGGGAAGGGGAATTGTGGGGCTATGCTTTTTAGATGCATCGGAAGATAAATATCGGGAGTATCTCCACCAATAGGGGAGGCTGATTAAGTTTTGCCTTTATCAGGGAAGGGAAATACAAATATGGCACATGCACGGTTAAAAACTTACACGGAAGCAGATTATTATTCTTTGCCCGAAGATATCCAAGCGGAATTAATTGATGGACAGTTCTATTATATGTCAGCACCCAGCCGGATACATCAGGAGATACTATCTTTTCTTCATTTAGAAATCGGGGGCTATATCCGCTCCAAAAACGGCGATTGCAGAGTATATCCGGCTCCTTTCGCCATCAAGCTGTTTGAAGATGACGATACCACCATAGTGGAGCCTGATGTAAGCATAATCTGTGACCCAAATAAACTGACAGACCGTGGCTGTACTGGGGCACCGGACTGGATTATAGAAATTGTCTCTCCCAGCACGGCCAGCCATGACTATATCCGCAAGTTAAATCTCTATACAAATGCCGGGGTAAAGGAATATTGGATTGTTGACCCTGCCAGGAAATCTATTTATGTATATCACCTGGAAGAAACTAAATTTGCAACCGCAGCGTTCACTTTCCAGGATAAGATAAAGGCCAATGTCCTTGATGGTTTATGGATTGACTTTAAGGAATTGGTATTATGAAAAAACGTCTTTGAAAAAGGGGGAACACCATTTTATCCTTTTACCATGGTGTTCCCCCATAAATATTTTATATTGTGCCTGCCCGGAAATCCTGATTTCGTTACTGCTCCATCTGTCTGCCCAGAAATCCTGCTGCCGACAAGACCAGCTTCTGCTCCACTTCCCCCATTTTTGCCTTTTCATCGCTTTCCGCCAGTACCACCGCGCCGATAACATCCCCTTCACATATAATGGGGCTAATCGCAATATGGGAAAAATCTTCTGTGCCATCCGCTGAAACCTGGATAAAGCTGCGCTCCCCTTTGGATGCAATCAATGTTTCCCTGTTATTGATTTTATCCTCCAGTTCGCTGCTTAAACCTTTTCCCAATAGGCCCTTGCTTCCCCCGGATACGGCGATGAACTGGTCTCTGTCCGCAATCAACGCCGTATGCCCGGACACTTGGGCAAGGCTTTCCGCATACTGCTTGGCAAAAGTACTCATTTCCCCAATCGGCGAATATTTCTTTAAAATGATTTCGCCTTCCCTGTCGGTGAATATTTCCAGCGGGTCGCTTTCCCGAATCCGCAATGTCCTTCTGATTTCTTTCGGTATTACAATACGGCCTAAGTCGTCAATTCTTCTTACAATTCCTGTTGCTTTCATTTTATTTCCTCCATCTACAATGCTTAAGTTTTGTACTAGTATCTGTAAACGGTGGCATTTTATACCTTAGAAATTATTTTCTTTGAAAATGTACTTTCCGCCGGCTTTATAGATTCCTTTCTTTAAAACACTTCCCTCCTTTGCCACATAAACTGCACGCAACTGTACAAACTACTTTCTAGCAAAAAATTTTGCAATCAATAAATTTCGCAATTTAAAATTTCACAATTTAAAATTTAGCAATTAATATCAACTCAACAATTCCCGAGAAAGGAGTCTTTATGAGCAACCATTTAAAAGACCAAAGCAGCCCCTATCTGCTCCAGCATGCTGAAAATCCCGTAAACTGGTATCCCTGGACGCAAGAAGCCTTCCAGAAAGCCGTACAGGAAAACAAACCTATCTTTTTAAGCATCGGCTACAGCACCTGTCATTGGTGCCATGTGATGGAACGGGAAAGCTTTGAAAATCAGCGCATCGCCCAAATTCTCAACCAATATTTCGTGTCCGTCAAAGTGGACAGGGAAGAGCGGCCAGATATAGACAGCGTTTATATGGCGGCCTGCCAGGCTATGACCGGCAGCGGCGGATGGCCCATGAGCCTTTTCCTCACCCCTGACCAGCGACCCTTTTTTGCCGGAACCTATTTTCCCCCCGTTCCGGAAAATGGTATGCCCGGATTCGGAGACATCCTGTTGTCCATTGCCGAATTATGGGAAAACAAGCAAAAAGAATTGCTTGACTCCGCCCAGGATATTCTCTCCCATTTAAGCAATTGCCAAAATATCCATACGCCCCATCACGAAATCGACTATAGCCTGCCGGAAAAAGCGGCAAACTTGTTTTTGGAAAGCTTTGACCGCAAATATGGAGGTTTTGGAAGTGCGCCCAAATTTCCCACCCCCCATAACCTTCTTTTCCTTATGCTGTACTCACAAATACATGGTGACAAAGCCGTTTGGGAACAAGTCTCCTTTACTTTGGAGCAGATGCGCAGGGGCGGTATTTTTGACCAAATCGGCTTTGGCTTTTCCAGATATTCCACCGATAAATATTACCTCGCCCCGCATTTTGAAAAAATGTTATATGACAATGCATTGCTTATCATTGCCTATTCCGCCGCCTATAAAGTATCCGGCAATAAAATTTTCCTGGATACCGCAGAAAAAACGGCTACCTATGTGCTCCGGGATATGACAGGCCGCAAGGGGGAATTTTTCTCCGCCCAGGATGCCGACAGCGAAGGGGAGGAGGGGAAATTCTACCTCTGGAAGGAAAAAGAAATCCATCATCTTTTAGGCAAAGAAAGGGGGCAGCGCTTCTGCGCCCATTTCGGCATTACCAAACATGGGAATTTTGAAGGAAAAAATATCCCTAACCTTCTGCATGGCAGCGATATTTTTGACGGTTTTGAAGGGGAGAAAGAGCTTCTCTGTGCTTACCGCAAATCCCGTTTCCCCCTTCACCTGGATGACAAAGTTTTAACTTCCTGGAATGCCCTTATGATATGCGCCCTTACTATTTTGTACCGCGTAACGGGCAATTCCGGTTACCTTTCCTCCGCCAGGAAAGCACAACGCTATATTGAAAAAAACCTGGCCTATGGAAACACCCTCTATGTCAGTTTCCGGAAACATATCCGCTTCGTCAAAGGTTTTTTAGACGAATATGCCTATTATACAGCGGCTTTGCTGCATCTCTATGAAGCCACTGGCGAAAATAACTATCTAAAGAGGGCAAAGTCAATTTGCGGGGAAGCCCTGAACCAATTTACGGATAATAAAAACGGCGGATATTTTTTATATGGAAAAGAAAATGACAGCCTGATTACCAGGCCAAAAGAAACTTATGACGGAGCACTGCCAAACGGGAATTCCGTTATGGCATACTGCCTTCTGCGGCTCTCACAAATTACCGGGGAAAAAGAATATGGACAGCTAGCCAAACGCCAGCTCGCATTTCTCTCCTCCCAGGCCGCACACTATCCTACAGGGCACAGCTTCTTCCTTCTTACCCTGCTCATGCATCTTCACCCCATGCCTGTCATTACAGCAGTCCTGGCAGATACGGATACAGAAGAGGAAATCCTCGAAAATATGCCTTTGTATGCCGATGTGCGCCTTATCAAACAGGAGACAGAAGAGTATCCTTTGCTCAATGGGAAAACTACTTATTATGTGTGCAAAGGCCATCTCTGCCTGCCCCCGTCGAATCATCATAACTTATTTTAACAAACCCTGCTCCCACTCGCCTTCCTTAAACCCTACCAGAACCGTATCCCCGGCAACCACAATCGGCCGTTTCACCAACATGCCGTCCGTGGCCAGCAATTCGTATTTTTCCTCCTGGGTCATCTGGGGCAGCTTATCCTTTAGCTGCATCTCTTTATAGAGATTCCCACTTGTATTAAAAAAACGCTTCAAATCCAAACCGCTCTTCTTATGCCATTCCTCCAGCTCTTCCCTTCTCGGCCGTTCCTCTTTTATATTACGGCCGGTAAACGCAACCCCTTTTCCTTCCAGCCATTTCTTTGCCTTCTGGCAAGTGCTGCACTTTGGATATTCCACAAATAAAACACTCATAATGTCTGCCTTTCCTTTATATTCCGTTTATTTTTCTAAAGACCTTCCTGTGCGCCGGATTATCAAAATCCTTTCCATAGCCGTCATCGCTGTAATATTCGTAGCTGCTTTCTTCCAAAGTAAAATCCAGCAATGTCAAATTTTCAAAATCCACTTCCTCCACGCTCTGTCCGCCTTTTTCCGCCAAAGGAAGAATATGTTCCGGGCGTATAAAGAGCACCACTTCTTCCAACGGAATCTCTATATAATGGTCCCCCTTCTCCAGCACGGTTTCCTCCCTGTCCGTCAGCGTCCGAAACCGTACCATTTTCATCCTCTCAGGCAGATAAACATAGCGCCCTACCGCATTCTGTTCATAAACAGGGGCTACCATGATGCTTTCCCCGATGAATAGCTGGTCCTCCACCCGTTTTGCCCGTTCGTCTTCCGGGTAGGCGAAAGCCAACGGCCTTGCATACATACCGTCTGAAAGGGCCGCTTTCATATATTCGCTGTAAATATACGGCAAAAGGCCATAACGAAGCTCAATGATATGGCGGAATGCTTCCCTGCCCTCAAAGCGGTAAGCCTCCTGCCGCCTCGTTCCCAATGCGGAATGATTCCGCATCAATGGCGTAAAAATACCGAATTCCAGCCAGCGCAACAGCAAATCTTCCGTAGCGTCCGCACCGAAGCCCCCCAAATCCGCCCCGGTATATAAGAAGCCGCACATATTTAAAGACGGCAGCATACGGATATTCAACAGGATATGGCTCCACCAGGACAAATTATCCCCCATCCAAATACCGCCATGGCGATGCATACCGATATAGGAAGAGCGGGAATACATCAACACCCGTTTCTCCGGGCAAAGCTCCTCAAAAGCCTGGGAAGCCGCCTTTGTCATATAGAATCCGAATAAATTATGCACCTTGTCATGCCGTATTTTTTCCCCATGGAATACATGGTAAAAGCTTTCGTAGTCTTTTTCGTTATTACTGATATCGGATACCATGCTTTTAAACTGGAAAAAAGACTGCAAGTCCAAATTCTTATCCTTATAATCCGCCAGCTTCTCAAACACTTCTTTCAAATGGCTCTCGGAATAAAAAATCGCAGGTTCGTTCATGTCATTCCAGAAGCCGTCAATCCCTTGGTCCAGAAGAACCTTATACTTTCCGCCGAACCATCGGTTGGCTTCCTCATTGAGCATATCCGGGAAATGCACCTTGCCCGGCCAAACCCCGGCCGTAAAGTACTCCCCGTCCTCTGTCCGGCAGAAATATCCTTTCTCCACCCCTTCCTCATAAACGCTGTACCCGTCTTCCACTTTAACGCCCGCATCTATAATAGGAACGAGATGAATGCCCATTTCCTTCATTTCTTCCACCAGTTTACCAAAGTCCGGGAATCTTTCTTCGTCAATAGTAAAATCCTTATACCTCTCCATATAATCGATATCCAGATAAATGCTGTCCAGCGGTATCCCATTTTCCCGATGCATCCGCGCCACTTCCAGCACTTCTTCCGCCGTCATATAACTCCAGCGGCTCTGCCCATAGCCAAAAGCCCACTTTGGAGGAATATAGCTTCTTCCCGTCAACTGGCGCAGCTCCTTCACCAATTCCTCCGGCGTCTCCCCTTCCATCAGATAAAAATCCAGATTTCCTTCAGGCACAGTTATCGCCAATTCCTGCATTTTGCTGTAGCCGATATCGAAAATAACTTTTCCCGGATAATCCACGAATACGCCAAAATTCTTATTTCCCCCATTTATCATAAGAAAATTGTGCGCCCCATACAAAGAACGGGTGTCTTCCCTGTGGTTTGGGTTATCGCTGCAGCAGCTCTCGTAAATCCATCCCCGCTTGTTGATTCCCCGCACATTTTCGCCCAGGCCATAAACAACATCCTCCCGTTCCATCCGATGAACAAAACGAAGGCTCTCCTCCCCTTCCCCTGCGGGAGATAAAGAAAAGTATTTTCCAAGCCCTGCTGCTTCTGTCAAAGCGGCCGAATCTTCCTTCCCCTTTCTAGCGTACAATTCCGCAAAGCCATTTTCCCCTTCCAGCCCATCATAAATTACCGCCCCTGTTTCCAATGGATTGCCAAATACATACTTCTTTACCATCTTTAAGCCTCCTATTCCAGTTCCGCAAATGCCCTTCCCGAGCCCTTTTTTCTATCCCCTTTCCAGAGAATTTCCGCCCGCATTCGCGTCCGTAAATCCTCTGTGGGCTCAGGAAGGGCATTTGCTGTTTTCCAGTTCCGCAACTATGATATATTGCGCATATAGATTTCCAAATCACCTAAAAACCTGTCCCAGGCGTCTTCGTGCTCCACATAATATTTGGGGCAGTTTTTGCCGCCCTCGTCATAATGGCGCAGCACATCCCCCGGCTCCAGTTCATATTTATGTAAAAGCCAAGCAGTAAGTTCTATCAGGGAATTATAAGTTGCTGACTCAAATTTACCATTTTCATTTATATAACAGCATTCGATGGAGATAGAATCATAATTCCGCCCCTTCACCGCATAGGCAATCTCCTTGGTCGGTATGCATTGTACGATGGTTCCGTCAAAGCCAATTACAAAATGGGCGCTGGCAGAACGCTCGTGGCTCTCGGCAAGCGACTCAAAATAGCTCCGGTTCTGCTCCGCCGTTGTTCCTGCATTTGCTGTATAGTGGATAAAAATGCTTTTTACTTCCGGCAATTCTTCCCCGGGCCTGGAATATTCGTTTACAGTCAGCAAATCTACAGCCAGTTCCGGGCGCTCCAATTCCAAAGCGTAAAAATCTGCCCATTTCCTGATGTCCTGGACAGGAGCCACCTCTTCCACATCCACCGTGGATACGGCAGACGCTGCTTCTTCCTTTTCTTTCCATCCCGTGTAAAAATATACCGCCAGCCAGGCTATCATGACAAAGAATACCGTTGCTACGAAAAGGGTGAAAAAAGTTGCTATTCCATGAATAATCCTTACCCGCCTCTTGCGTTTTTTCTTTCTCTTTTTTATTTCCTCCGCCTTTGAACTTTTAGGTGCCGGTTTCTCTATTCTCCGTTTTCGTAGCCTTGATTCCTCTTCTTCCTGCCAGTCATCCTCGTAGCTCTCTACCCAATCCTCCCATACTTCGTTTTCTTCTTGCCAGCCTGTCCTTCCTAGCAGGCTTTGGCTTTCTCCTCTCCTGGATACTCTCCGCGATGACATCGGGCTTTCTTCTTCCTCCCAATCCTCCAAAGCCTTTCTCTGCGGCCTTCTTTTCTCTCCGCTGGACTTTCTCCGAGATGACCCCGAACTTTTTTCCTGCCAGTCATCCATCGGCCATTCTTCCAGTTCCCGCCTTCCTGCCGGGCGGCTTGCCTTACGGTTTCGGCTTCTGTAAGCCTGTTCCTCCTCTTCCTCCAAGTCAATCAACTCTAATTCGTGTATACCCATCATTTCCCCCACGCAAATAATGCTTTTCGCTGTAATATCTGTATTTTCCGGAAAATAGCTGTGCCACTTTTCAGCATCGTCAGTGTTTCTCTATATTATAGATATCACAAAATGAAAACCAGGTACATACTTTTATAAATTATTAAGATTTCCCGCCATTATATCATATCCAAAAAATTCAATTGATTTTCCCCATAATTTTTCTTATAAGCATTAATTATATCTTTCTTGCGGTACAAAATCCCTCTCCGCTCGCATTCCTCTGCAAATTTCCGGTACAGTTGCACCGCTTTTGGCGAACGGCATTCATAAGAATTCCCATATTGTTTCCTATATTTGCCTACCAGGTTCTCATCGGGAAAAAGTGTATTCAGTTTCCCATAATAATAATCCCTTTGGTTTTGCCGCAATGTCATGCCAAAGGCAGGGTAGATGAAACGGCAGCCGCATTCATCCGCTTGTTTCACTATTGCCAAAATATTTTCTTCATTATCTTCCAGAAATGGCAAAACCGGCATAAGAAGTACGCCGGCAAATATACCATTCTCCCCCAGCCTGGCCAATGCCTGAAACCGCCTGGAAGAAGCGGCCGCCCCCGGCTCTATTTTTTCCGACAGGGCATCATCCGCAGTTGTTATTGTTATTTTACATAGAACCGGGGAATGCTCCCGGATACTGGATAAAATATCCACATCCCGTGTTATCAATGCACTTTTCGTAGCAATCGCCACTCCAAATTCATAGGCATCCACCAGTTCCAGTGCATGTCTTGTCAGGGAAAGCTTTTCTTCAAATGGATTATACGGGTCGCTCATAGCGCCTGTTCCGATTACGCCCTTTTTCACTTTCCTGCGCAAATCATCCCTGATAATCTGCAAAGCATTTTCTTTTGCCCGTACTTTATCGAAATCCTCAATATGATAACACTCGGAACGGCTGTCACAGTAAATGCATCCATGGCAACAACCTTTATATATGTTCATATTATAATCCATTCCAAACCAGTCCGGGCTTTTGGTTCTTGTCACTATCGTCTTTGCCGGAATATATTCTATCACTGGCATCCCTCATCATTTCACTCTATCCGTGCACCACATGCAAAGTACCGTATCAGGGCTTCCAAAAAAAGCTCCCACTTGCTATCCCTGTACCTGTAACAGCCGGTTTTTCAGGTCTCCTTCAATACGGCGCAGTTCTATTTCGGCCTCCCTGCGTTTTTCCCTTCCTTCTGTCTGTATCCTCAGCACCTCATCCAAAGTGGTAATCAAAGACTCATTTGTCTGTTTCAACGTTTCAATGTCAATAATGCTCCGTTCCGCTTCTTTTGCCGTCTCAACCGTGGCCATCTTCAGCATCGCAGCATTTTTCTTTAGCAGTTCGTTGGTCATATCCGTCACTTCCCTCTGGGCTGCCGCCGCCTGGGTGGAATGGTTAATGCCCAGCGCCAATACCATCTGGCTCTTCCATAAGGGAATTGTATTTACGAGGGTGGACTGGATTTTCTCCGACATCAGGGTGTCATTGCTCTGCACCAGACGTATCTGGGGCGCCATCTGGATGGAAACCATCCGTGTCAGCTCCAAATCATGGATTTTCTTTTCAAAACGGTCACACAAAGCTACAAAGTCATTCACCGCCTGGGCATCCTCAGGAAAATTGCTGGCCTGGGCCTTTGCCATCAGTACCGGAAGCTCTTCCTTCCTTACCTTCTCTAACTTTTTCTTTCCGGCAATAATATACATGGACAGTTCTTTAAAATAATTCTTATTTAATTCATACATTTTGTCCAACATTGCGGTATCTTTGAGCAGTTGAATCTGATGCCCTTCCAAAACCCCGCAGATTTTATTGATATTTGCTTCTGCCTTATCATATTTACTCTTCATGGCCGTTATTTTATTGCTGCTTTTCTTAAACAGCCCGAATATCCCTTTTTCCTCTTCCTCATCAAACTTTTTCAGTTCACAGACTACCCCGGATAAAAGTTCCCCGATTTCCCCCAGGTCTTTGCTCCTTACATTGGCCAATGCCGTTTCCGAAAAATCCGCAATTTTCTTCTGTGCCCCCGCACCATACTGGAGCACCACTGTAGAATTGTTCAAATCAATGGCCCTGGCAAAATCATCCACCATTTTCCTCTCTTCCGGTGTCAGCGTGCTCTCATCAAACACCGGCGCTTCCTTTTTCTCTTCCGCCGCTGTTTCCACAGCCACTGAGACTTCTGCCGCTTCTTCCGGCAAAGCCGGAGCATGGGGCTCTTCCCTTATTTCTTCAAAAGGATTTAATGTCAATACCGGTCCTGCATTTTTTGTCTCTTCCATCATTCGCTTTACTCCCTTTTCCCTGCTTTTTGCCTTATTGCTTCAACTACTTTCCGAGTTATCCTTTTCCATATTTTACTTAATTTTCCTCATTTTGCTTATCCTACTTGACCTTAATCCCGTCCTCCAAAAGCCCTTCCTGCGCCAGCATTGTAGACATTACCGATATATCCGTAGAAATATCCATGGCATCATCTGCAAACAGCTTATCAAACATTTTCTCAAAAGCCTGGTTGATATTATCCAGCATTTCTTCTATTTCTTTCTTCGCGCTGGTAATATTTTCCCCCTGTACCGGCTGCTCGCTGAACTCATGGTATGTCTGGACCAGCTTTAAAGTTGTGGGCATATAATAACTCATAAACTTCCTGATATCCGGCAGTTTCTCCGGATTATCTTCAATATGGTCAAAGATTTCCTTACATACCCTTTCCAGGCGGTATAATTTATTGGAAATATCTTCCCCCGGGATATCATCGTTAATATTCCGTATCCTGCGGATATATTCATTGCCCTCTTCCACTGTCAGCTTTACCTGTTTCCTCACCGGGTCATTCTCCAGCATCTCCTGTTCCCTGGCCAGCCTGTCCGCTTCCTCTTTTCTGCGTTCCAGCTCCTTCTGGGCATTCAAGTACAATTGATAGGACTCTTCCGTCAGCATAAAGCATGTCTCCTGGGCATCCAAATGCCCTTCCTTGAACCATCCTTTATGAATCATCTTTTTCAAATCTTTCACTACGAATTTTTCACTTTTATGCACTGCTTCAGCCAGACCTTTAATAGCATAAAAATCTTTCTGTCCCATGGTTTTCACATATTTTCTGAATCGTCCGGCCCTGCGCCTTAAAAAACCTCCGGCCACCGCAGCAAATGTACATGCTGCAGCAAAAACACCCAGTACGCTGGAAGCCACTATCCCTTCTTCCATCATTCCTGCCACAAATGTAGCCGTATACCCCAGCAAAGCCAAAGGCCACCCGATGATTGCGCCACATGTTCCGAAAATAGTGAGCAATATCCCTATCACTCTCCCCTGTGGCCTCCTGACTACAGGAAGCTGCCTCCTCTGGCTCTCCGGACATGTCCGTTCCCTGCTTTCCTTATGCGCCCCCTTAGCAAAGCTGCCCTGGTAGGCTTCCATATTTTTGTTCACATAATCCGCCATATCCTTGGCTGACCTACGGACATCTTCCATCCTGCCTTCTACCGTCCTGCGGATATTTTCCTGAACATCCTTCATTTCCCGCGAATTAACAAATTGTTCTATTTTCTCTCCGATTTCCTGCCCCAATGTAGAAAAATCCAAGTCGCCCATCCCAATCACCATGCCCTTTCCATTTCCACATCCTGCAAACTTTGGGCCACAGGCACAAATTTCAAACTCCAGGTTATGTACCATTGTAGTATAACACATACATAATAAATATTACAAGAGGAGGGGCGCGGGGCGAAGGGAAATCAATTTTCATGGGCGGTGCATCGAGCAGGGCGGTTGGCCTATGCAGGATTCCGTTCATACTTTGTTCATATTCATTTATAAAAAACTTCAATTCCTCATCATTCTTTAGACATTTATTTCCCGTATACTAAATTCATAAGATACACAGCAAGCCAATAACAAGACAGCCAGAGTTAATTGCTTTTTTAAATAACTTTTTCATAATAAATGGCAAGTAAAGACACCTTTACTTGCCATCCTCCCTTTTCAGGGATTTTTATATCATTCCATTTATTCCGCTTCGCTTTCGATAATCTCTTTCGCCATATTCAGCAGTTCATCCCCACTTAAGGAAAGGTCGAATCCGTTTATTGAATATTGGATGCCATCCTTTATCCAGCCAACGTAATAGGACTGGCTAATTTCTACTTGTTCCGAACCATAGGCCAACTGGAAATGCCCTTTTTCCATATTTGCTTTGTCCTCTTCCGTTAATTCATAGTCCGGCGGCACTGCTTTATAAGTATCCTTGCTATATCCCACCGTAATATCGCCTACATTTAAAGTTTTATCCCAATCCTCACTGCTAAAAGAACCTTCCCCAGAGAACATCTTCGATATATAGACTGCCAGTTCCTCCTTTCCTTTGGCATACTCCACGCTTAACCCTTTGCGTTCCCCAAGACTTTCTCCTGCCTCATTCTCCACAACCTGTTCAATAATACTTATTCCCTCAAACCGGAAACCGTTGCTGAAATTTTCTACCACATTTACTGAGTAGCCGATTTCTGATTCCGCCTTTCCCATATCTTCAAATTTTGTATAGTCCGGGATAGAAGAGCCGTGCCCCGATATAGACACCAGCCCTCTGCCTGCGATAGTTACCATCCCCACTGCAAGGCATGCTGCTGCCACCCCTATTGCCACTTTTTTTATACTTATATGCTTCATTTTACGTTCCTCCTTCACTGACCTGTTTCCAATCTGAACATCAATCCGCTGTTTTAAACTGTCAGAGGCTTCTATCCTTGCGCCGATGCTTTGCAGCGAACTTTTCAACAGGCTATCGGCCTGCTGCCATCCGTGGCCATTTCCCATGCAATCTTTCCATGTTTCTTTTTCCTGGAACTTTTCCTGGAATCCTTCCTGGCACTTACTTTCCGGCAATTCTTTCCGGCTTTTATCCCTCTGGAATCCCTCCTGGATTTCATCCTTACAGGAAATACAGTCTGCCATGTTCTGTCCGGCCTCTGCTCTCTTCATTGTCTGCGCCTCCTTCCTCCCACATAACCAGCTTCCCTTTCAGTTTCTTTCTTGCTGCAAACAGCCTGGACTTTACCGTACCTTCTGTACACCCCAGCACGCGGGCAATTTCCTTCGTGGGCATTTCGTTAAAGTAATACAATACCACTACCGCCCGATGTTTAAAATCCAATGACTGTACTGCCAATTTTACCTTCCTGTCTGTTTCTGTCTGTATAATCCGGTCCAAAGAGGTAATACCGTCCGTCGCATCCGCCCGTATGGCAATGTCCTCTTCCGGGATTTCCCGTTTGCGCTTTTTCATTTGCCTATATGCAGTGCGGTACAATATTTGAAAAAGCCATGGCTTAAAGCCCTCATTCTTTTTCAAATCGCCAATGTGCAGAAAGCATTTTACAAATGTTTCCTGTACAATGTCTTCCGCATCATATATCTGGCCGCTTACAAGGTATGCCATACGCAGAAGTGTATTTTTATATTTTTCGTACAAGACATCGAAGGCTTGTTTGTCCCCAGCTTTCATGCGTTGCACCAGTTCTTTTTCATCCACGGTTATTTGCTCCTTTTCGTTCCTTCCGATACGTATCTGACTATAAGAGCACGGGCGGAAGAGGATGGTTCATTTTTTTTCATAAAATTAGATTCGGGCGTCAAAAGCCCTGGCTGCGGAGTGCGCCTGGCATATTGCACAAAAGGTTCGTGCAACTGACTTTTGCGCGATGGAGATGAGACTCATAAATCGTGGAAGCCTCTGCTGAACACGATTTACGTTTTCAGAGGCTCAGCGGAATACTCCGCACAATGGAAGGCGCACAACTTTTTTGTGCAATATGCCAGGCGCACTCCGCAGCCAGGGTTTTTGATACCCAAATCTAATTTTACAAAAAACTATCGGAAAAATTTTCTCTTTCCGATAGTTTTCTTTCTAATGATTTATATATATCCAAATTCATCCTCTATGATTTCCGATATCCTTGTTGTTTCCCTGATATTCCTCCCGGTTGTTTTAACTACAAGGCCAAATCCCTCATCCGTCCATGGCAGAACAATTTCAACCAGCCCGCCTTCTCGTATTTTTCTTATAAACTTTCTTTCATAAGGATTATATGGCAGTGAATTCACTACCCCAACTATATACGGGCAACGCAATAATCGTTTGGAAAACTCCTCTAACACATCCATTCCATGGTCATTTCTTAACACAATTTTTTTATCTGAGATGGGCATCCCACATTCAAGCAACTCTATTTCCCTTTGGTTTTCCATATGCAGAGCATGAAAAACTACATGTTCCTTTGTGCAAATATTTCTAGCATTTGTCGATTTGCCGTCTTTCAAAAAATCAATAGTTGGGGAATCCCAATCCGCACTATATATGCTAAAACTCGCTGAATCCAACAAGAACGCCAATGCGAATTGAAAAATAAATCCACTTTTATCTCCTGTTAAATCAACTCTGCCATTAAAATTCCCCATTCATCCAATAGACCTGACGGATAATCGCTTAAGTTCCCTTTTTTATCGACATAAATATTATCTATTTTTGTTTCCTGATTTCCATTTTTGGAAAAAAACGATACTCCAATTTTTTCATTCCTGACCAGTCCCTGTTTCACCGCCACCCTTACTCCATTGATGATATGGTCGCTATGGGATTCACAAATAATCTGGCATCCGTTTTCAGCTGCCAGTGAAATTAATTGAGCAATCATATTCTGACCCTTTGGATGAAGATGCGACTCAGGATTCTCAATCAGCAAAAGGGTATTCGCATCCGAAATTAGCAGTTCTGTAATAAGCGGTAACACATACGGTATTCCGAATCCCACATTAACCGGCAAAAAAGATTCTGATACCAAGCGTTCCCCATCATAATTTATAGTTAATCTTGCTTTTTCTATAAGGGGAATTAACTGGGCAGTCAGTCTTATGCCTGGCGATATCTCTGTCATCCATGCCGACACTTGGTCCATTAAGCTATTGGTTTTGCCCATCTTATGGCACAATTTTTCCGGAATCTTAATTTTTTCCCCTTCCATAGCCAAAAAAGGCACAACAAACTCTCCCGCAGTTCCCAGCCTTGTGACCCCGTTTCTTTTCCAGTTTTCAATGCTGTACTGTTTCTTAGGCCCTAAATGTTCCGCTCCCAAATACGAAAAATTATCCGCAAATAATGATGTTTCATAATTTTCCGTCGATTTTTCTCCTATTCGTTCTAATTGGTCACTGTCAGAATCATTTAAATCATAAGTATAGCTGCAATTATATTTTACCTTATTATCAAACTGGACATAAAACCTTATTTTATCATCTGCTGCGCTTTGGCATAAAATATCTTTCCCTGTGCCTAGCCTGACTAAATCTCCATTGGTATATAAATAATCCAAATTAGACTTGTGATTCTCCCAGAAACTCTGTCTCAATAACAACAAAGACTGTATCACGGATGATTTCCCCATACCGTTCATTCCAAAAAACAAATTCAAATTTTGTAATGGCAGGGATAATCTTTTCAGCGATTTAAAATTTTCTATCTGCATATAACTAATCATCTGCTAATAGTCATTCCTTTCTTTCACTCTAAAACTTCCCGAAAAATCCTATTTATTTTCATATATCTCTCTTTAACATTGGGAATTTTGGCTGTGCCGTTCGTTATAATGCCTACAAAATCCTTGTCCTTTAATAGCATGGTATATTTATGATTCAATTCATCCTTCTTTATTAATAACTTTTCACATTCATTTTCACTTAACTTAGCCAGATTTACCGACACAGCATCATAAAGCGGTTTGTTAATCTTTCCATATTTTCCGTCTATATTAATCTTTCGGAACGCCGTCTCCCCAAATATGCTGTTGGCATATTTCATTGCTTTCAGAAAATCCCTCCGGCAAATATCCAGTCTGTCCTTTGATTCTTTTTGAAGCCTGACCATAACACTATTCAAAAATTCTTCCAAATTGCCCCCATATTGTTCCACCCCCAATAAATAGAATGCCAGAAAACGATTAACAAATTCACAATCTAACATCCTCGAAGGATTTATTTTCTTTCTCGTCGCCTGTAAAAATTCTTCAGAATGCGCCAATTCCTTTAATAAATCAGCCGCCTGTCCCCTATAGACTGAGTTTTTTATTTCCGCAGGCTGCAATGTAAGCCCTCCGGTATTTATCCTTGTAAATATACTGGTACGCACTCTGTCCGGAGTGCCTGCCCTGATAATATACGTTGTTATTGTCTGTGCCTTTATCCTTTTTTGTATACTGGGAGGAAGCATTTCAAATGAACACCCATTATATTCCGTCAAATATTCCAATCCGGTCAAAATAAGACGTTTCGGGTCATCTTTTTCAAGTGCCATGAATCTTTTGATTGCGTATAACCTTTGTAGGCCATCCACAACAATCAGTTTTTCATTTTCCCCTGCATCAAAGTAAAATGTAGGCAACGGAATACGAATAATCAGAGACTCGATTAGCCTGCTCTGTTTTTGAGAATTCCACAAATCGGGAATCCTCTGAAAATCCGGGTCCAAAATAATATCACCGTCTTTCAAATTCTCAACAATATTGGCAATTACCATCGGCTGGGAAACAATATCCACATCTTTGGGATTAAACGGCTCGGTAATAATTTCCTCATCATTCTCACTATATAATTGTTCATTCTCTATTTCTCCACCCATATTTTCGTAAATTGCACTATTATTCATCCGATAGACCTTTCCTACAACATCTTATAGCAAACAGACTTATTTTTTTCATTTTATCATACAGATAAGGCTTTTTCCACTCCTGCATTTGCTTTATCTAGCCAAATAATCACCAGCAAGTTCACCCCATCAAACCAACACCTCCCTCATCGCCCCCAGCAGCTCTTCCGTATACCCCAACAGCATCTCCGCATCCCGTTCCACCATGCCGCATTTCTTATAGCGGAAGGAAAATTCCGGTGTTCCTTTGGGCTGGAAAGTGAGCCTGGGGTATTGGGAAAGCACGATAGGGATATTTTCCACCCGTATCTTTGCATCCCTGTTTAAAATAAAGCGGATTTCCTCATTTTTCCCTCTGACTTCCGGCATATACAGCTTGTGGGCCTCTACGCGGATAAGGGCGATGCGCAAGAGGTTGTCTACGGATTTGGGGATTTCCCCGAACCTGTCCATCAGTTCTTCCCTCATATCCTCGCTCTCGCTTTTATTCTCGATTCCCGCAATGCGCTTGTAGATATCCAGCTTCTGGAACTCGTTCACGATATAAGAAGGGGGGATAAACGCGTCCACGTCCAAATCCACGGCTGTGTTAAAATCATCCTCCGTCCGAATCCCTTTCAGGTTTTTCACCGCCTCGTTCAGCATTTTACAATACATATCATAGCCTACTGCCTGCATATGGCCATGCTGTTTTGCACCCAGCAGATTGCCCGCCCCGCGAATTTCCAAATCACGCATGGCAATCTTAAAGCCGCTGCCCAAATCGGTAAATTCACGGATGGCCTCCAGGCGCTTTTCCGCAATTTCTTTTAGCATCTTATCCCTGCGGTACATCAGGAAAGCATAGGCGGTCCGGCTGGAGCGCCCTACCCTCCCCCTGAGCTGGTAAAGCTGGGAAAGCCCCATATTGTCCGCGTCATGGATAATCATAGTATTCACGTTGGAAATATCCAGGCCGGTCTCTATAATCGTTGTTGACACAAGCACGTCAATGCTTCCGTCGATGAAATCGTACATAATCCGTTCCAGTTCATGTTCCTTCATCTGCCCATGGGCGAAAGCTACATTGGCCTCCGGCACAAGCTCCGCTATTTTTGCAGCCACATCCGCAATATTGTGTACCCGGTTATAGACATAGTACACCTGGCCATCCCTGGAAAGTTCCCGGATAACCGCCTCACGCACCATTTCCTCATTATATTCCATCACGTAAGTCTGAATAGGAAGCCGGTCCTCCGGCGCTTCTTCCAACACGCTCATATCCCTTATACCGATTAGGCTCATATGAAGCGTTCGTGGGATAGGTGTCGCCGTAAGCGTCAGCACATCCACGTTTTCCTTTAATTTTTTTATCTTTTCTTTGTGAGCCACCCCAAAACGTTGTTCCTCATCAATAATCAGCAGCCCCAAATCCTTAAACTCCACATCCTTGGAAAGCACCCTATGGGTACCGATAACGATATCCACGAAGCCTTTCTGTAAATCTTCCACCGTTTTTTTCTGTTCCCCACTTGTACGAAAACGGGAAAGCAAGTCCACGCGCACCGGAAAGTCTTTCATTCTTTGCACAAAGGTATTATAATGCTGCTGCGCCAGAATCGTTGTGGGAACGAGATAGACTACCTGTTTCCCCTCCTGAACCGCCTTAAAGGCTGCCCGGATGGCAATTTCCGTTTTCCCATATCCCACATCGCCGCAGATGAGCCGGTCCATAATCTTAGTGCTCTCCATATCCGCTTTCGTATCCGCGATGGCCAAAAGCTGGTCCTCCGTTTCCTCATAAGGGAAAAGTTCTTCAAATTCCTGCTGCCACACCGTATCCTTCCCGTACACAAAGCCTTCCTTCTGCTGGCGCACCGCATATAATTCCACCAAATCTTTGGCAATCTCTGCCACAGCGCCTTTGACTTTGCTCTTCGTCCGGCTCCACTCCTGGGTTCCCAATTTATTCAGCTTAGGTTTCCCGCCGTCCGCCGATGCGTATTTCTGAATCACATCCAGGCCGGTAGCCAGGATATAAAGATTCCCCCCATCCCGGTACTCTATTTTCATGTAGTCTTTGACTACCTTTTCCACCTCTACTTTTTCAATCCCCTTATAGATACCTAGCCCATGGCTTTCGTGGACTACATAATCCCCCACCTTTAATTCCGCAAAATCGCGGATTTTCTGCCCTTCATATTTTTTCCGTTTCTTCTTTTTCTTCTTTTCCAGGCCGAAAATATCGCTTTCCGATATGACAACGAATTTAATTAACGGATATTCAAAGCCTTTCAAAGCCCTGCCATAAAAGGTCATAACCTCCCCCGGCTGAATTTCCCGGAAAGGGTCTTCACCATAAAATGCGGTCAGTTCCTCTTCCCGCAAATCTTCGGCCAGCCGCTTCGCCCTTGTCCTGGAACCGGATAAAAGGAGCACCCGGTAGCCGTTTTTCTTAAACCTCGCCAAATCCTTAACCAATGCTTCAAAACTATTATTGTAGGAAGCAATGCTCCTCGCACCGATATCAAACTTTCTATCCGCTTT
Source organism: Lachnospiraceae bacterium (assembly GCA_009911195.1). Lineage (GTDB taxonomy): Bacteria > Bacillota > Clostridia > Lachnospirales > Lachnospiraceae > Kineothrix. The sequence continues at coordinate 55,886 of QXWV01000061.1, forward strand.
AAAAAGGGTGTTTTTCCTGTCCATGGCCGCCAGAGTCACTACTTTTCCCATCCCCATTTTGGCAGCCACTTCTTCTGCCCCGAATAAAATATCAGTCTGGCCGGGCAGGGCATAGCCCTTTTCCAACCGGTGCATCATACTTTCCCGAAATTCCAGTTCCACCGCATCCGCATGCTCTTCCACACGGGCCGGTTCATCCACAAACAGGCAGCATTTATCCCTGTCAAACAGCTCCATAAAAGAAACTGTCTCCGGGTAAAAATACCGGATATAGCTTTCCAGGTTCGCCCATGTTTTAAATTCCAGCAGTTCTTCCTTTAACTCCTCCACCTGGCTTGTCAGGCGATGGGCCTCCTCCGTCTTGAATTCCTGGCGGAACTTCTCACTGCAGCTTTTCCCCTCTTTTTCAATTTTTTCTATTCCCCTGTGCAGCTCCTTTTCCGAAAGCACCATCTCGGTAGCAGGGTAAATTTTAATCGACTGTAGTTTTTCTATAGAACGCTGGCTCAAAATATCAAAGCTGCGGATGGATTCCACCTCTTCCCCCCACAGTTCAATACGGTACGGATTTTCCTCCGTCAAATCAAAAATATCTACGATTCCGCCTCGGATACTGAACTGCCCCGGCGCTTCCACCTGATAATTTTTCTCATAGCCCATCCGTACCAGTTTTCTGGCCAGTTCCCGTTCATTGATGGTGGACTGATGCCCGATAGAAACTACATATTGTTCCAGCACCGGCAGGGGAATCTGAGGAGCCATCAGGCTGTCAAAAGTGGTGATTACCGTCAAAGGGCGGCCTTCCATCACCCTCCTTAGCACCTTTACCCTTTCCTTCACCAACTGATTCCCATGGATATCCGCCTGGTAAAAAATAAGGTCTTTGGCCGGATAAATCATCACATTTTTATCATAAAGCTGATAGTCCTCATAGATATCCTTAGCTCTGCTGTCACTAAAAGTAACGATGATTTTGTATTTAAAACCATCGCTTAACCCGTAAACCATATGCAGTTTCTGGGAATCCACACAACCGGTCAGGGCGGCCATTGCCCCCGGTTTCTTTAAAAGCTTTGTTATCTCCTCGAATTCACCCAGTTCGTAAAGCGGTGCGGTAAATGTCCTCATTTCTCATCTCCATTTTTTGATGCTGCGTATTCCACTGTTCCCTGACCGTCTGACACTTTTTGCCCTGTCGGTTCGGCTTTTTATGCCTGTACCTTACGGTTAAATTCATTCATGGCCGCATCCGCCCCATCCTTCAATATCATCTCCACGGCCTGTACCGCTTTTCCGATGGCTTCGTCCACAGCTTTCCTGTCTTCTTTATTAAAATGCCCCAGCACCCAGTCCACCAAGTCATAGTCTTTAGGTTTTTCCCCTACTCCCATGCGGATTCTCTGGAAATTTTCGCTTCCTAAATGTTTTATGATGTTCTTCAGGCCGTTATGGCCTCCTGCACTTCCTTTTTTCCGAACCCGGAGCTGCCCCGGCGGCAGGCTGATATCATCCGAAATCACAATCAATTCCATTTCCGGCTCTACTTTATAATAATCTATGATGGCACGTACACTTTCACCACTTAAATTCATGAAAGTAAGCGGCTTGGCCAAGACTACTTTATCGCCGCCAATATAACCCTTGCCGATTTTCGCCCTGTGTTTTAACTCCATCACATTAATATTATATTTATCTGCAATAGCATCTATCGTGTCAAAACCGATGTTGTGCCTGGTATTTACATATTCTTTGGAAGGGTTTCCCAAACCTACTATTATATACATGCATTCCTCCATTACTAAACCATAGCCTCTAAGAATCTCTTCGTGCCTGATTTTGCGGACAGATTATTGCCGGATGTCCGGCCGCACTTTTTCGCTACCCCATAATACCATACTTTTCTTTAGAATACAAAAGTATTGTGAAATAAATGAGTTAAAAGGAAAAAGTAACAGGCGCATGGGGTATTGTTACATTACATCTTACCCCATGCGCCTTCATTCTTCCCATCTATTTCGTATTTTTTGAATGCCTTTTCAGCCAGAAAACAAAGAAAATAAGTACCCCCGCAGAGACTATTACCAGCACTGCGGATGCCGCGAAAATCCTGCTGCCTTCCTCCATATGCAGCATGTCGGGCAGGACGTTATCTGCTAATGGAACTTCTTCCTCATCCAGTTCCATCAAATCCAGGGGCACATCCTCTTCCCCCAGTTCCGTAATGTTTTCCTCTTCGCCTGGGTTTCCTGCCATCGGATTATTACCGCCCACACCATCAGCCATTCCGCCGCCAGCTATTCCGTTCGTTTCCCCGGCCTCCGGGCCGCCTACAGCACCGCCATTGCCGGCTCCATTGCCATCCGCGTTGCCATCACCTAAACCCCCTCCGCCGGTTTCTAATCCTCCGCCGGTTTCCGTTCCGTCTCCGGTGTTGCCGCCGCTGGCATCATTCCCCATTCCGCCGCCAGGGGTTGTATTTCCCTCCTGAGCAGAAGGGATTCGGCTATATACAAATGTAAATATATTTTCCGCCTCATTGCTCACCAGCGTTTTCGTCAGGTTGTAGGCCATGGGTTCATAGCCCTCCACATACAGGAAGGCCACCACCGGCTTGTCACCCACATTCCCGTAATAGCTGCGGCTGGATGCCAGAGCGTTCCCTGACTCATCCTGGTAATTTACCACATAGGAAACCATATCCCCACGTATCCCGTATGCCACCACATAGTCCCTGTCGCCGTCCACGCGGAAGGCGGAGGTGTCTACCGTATTATTATCCCTGCCGCTTAAGCGGATTCCCTTTACGTAATACCGGCTTCCTTCTTCCAATGCCACTGTGCCCTCCATGGCTGCGTCAAAGCTGACCATATCCCCTTCCTTTAGCCCGCTCACTTTGATGGCCTGGCCTTCCGCCGACACGCTAATCCCGGAGTTTGCGCTGCCCGGCACTGATATGCCTCCTGTGCTATTGAATGTGCCATGGTTGCCAGGGTAGAAAGTTACCGTATATGTATACCCCTCCGCCGCCTGGCATACCGTTCCCCAGGGCAGTGCTGCCAAGCATAAGGAAAGAAGAAGAGCCAAAAGCTTCCCTGCGTTTCCCACTATATGTTTCACTATCTTTCCCCCTGGCTTCTTTGTTCTCCTATTCACTTCCATCCTCCCCCTTCCCCTTCTTCATATACAGCACTGCAAATATAAGCAGGGCCATCCCGCTGGCCAGCGCCAGAGCTGACCATAAAAGCATATGGGCCGGGTCGCCTGTCTTTACGCTGCTTAATGTATAGGCATTGGATGTAGGTGTCCTGGGCGATTGCGGGTTCTCCGGGGTATTGCTGCCCTCCGAGCCATCCGGGTTTCCTGGCGTACTTCCATCTCCTTCCGTTCCCGGTGTTGTTCCCGCTTTTTCCACTGCAAAGTTCATCTGTAGGCTGGCCAAGGTATTCTGGTAGGTATTCCCCTGGGTTTCCCCATCCAGTACCACTCTCAACGTGACCGTCCCCCCGTCACCCGGTTTCAGCCTGTCTAAGTAAAAGAACTCCTCCAGGCTCTCCGTCGCTTCATGGAGGCCAACACCTGCGCCAGCATCCTTCTCCCCGCCTACATTCTCACTACTGAATAATACATCCTCTTCCCCGGTGCTCCCGGTATAGGCCAGGTGATAGGTATATGCACCGCCGCCGGCCACCCCCTGGCTGTCCTCCAGGCTGGAGAGGACTTCATTGGCCATGTACCAGTCCGTATCCTGGGAATCGCTGTTCTTTAAGGACAGCGATAGAGTAACGCTGTCTCCGGGCTGCAGCGCGTATACCGCATCGGAGATATCCGAGGACGTAAAACTGCTCTCCATCCCGCTTCCGGTGAATTCCACCTGCCACCCCTGCCCGCCCATATAGTCCTCCGCATATACAGACAACCCACTGCCGCAAAGCATCCATGCTCCTACGGCAAGGCACAAAAATCTTTTCCTCATAGTCTCCCTCATTTCCGCGCTGCTTTGCCGCATAACGCTTTTCTATAGGTATCCTGTGGGCCGCTCACCGCAGGCTTATGCTGCCGTCCGCCCCCACCGATACATCCACGCCCCAGGCGCTCTTAATGGCATCTTCCGCATTATGTGTCTGCACCGCATTTACTTCTGCCTCCAGTACGAACCGCAGGGCTTCCCCCTGTTCTTCCCTGCCAAGCATCATGGATGCCGCCCCTTCCTCAATGGTCAGCGTATCCGATAATACAGGAGTCTCTCCCCCTGCAGGTACCACCTCTGTATAGTAGAGGACTGTCCTCTCCTCCGTACTGGCGGAAACATCTTCTACCCATCCATTCCCGGTTAGCCCCAGCCCGATGAGTTCCGGCGACACATCCGTTACCCTGTTTCCATCCCTATCCTCCCAGTAGCGGTAAAGTATGACCCTAACATACTCATCAATAGAGCCGCTGTTTTGCACACTCAGCTCTTCCCCATATGCTTTCCCCGGCTGGATTTTTCCGCCGGCCTCCCCGTCCAGCAGGTGGGAGAGCAGCTCCCCGCCCCCTTCCTGCCATATATCATCCTTCTGGGTGTAGTTCCTCCAGCTTACTTCATCCCCATTCTCCAGCAGGGTGACACCGATGTCGAACATCTGGAATTCTGCGGAATAGTTCTCGCTGTAATAGGTCAGCGCCGCCCGGCTGCTGTTTGCCGCACTGAATACCAGAAGCAATGCCGCTGCCAAGGATAATGCCAGGGGAATGCGCATCCTCTTGAACTTTTTCTGCCTTGGGGTGTCCTTTTCTTTTTCCGCTTTACCTTTCTTTCCAGAGACTTTCATCCTTTCAAAGGCTTTCATCCTTCTGCCCCCTCTCCGTTCTCTGTGCCCGCCTCTTTCCCGTTCTCCATTTTACGATTCCAGTCCCCATAGGGCGTGCCGTCTTCCTGGTAGAGGACCGCTGTACATTCCTGTATGACCACCACATCAAAGCTGTCCATCATGTCTTCCATCCCCTCTGGTACTTCTATAGTGGCCACCAGCTCTTCTGTTGCTGCCTTGGGGGGCAGGATATCCTGGTAATACCAGTACCCGTCTTCTCCCAGAGTCCACTTCCCGCTATTATCCAGGCAGGAGACAGGGGTCAGACTCCCCGCCAGAACCTTTACGCGGACAAAGCAATCCCCTTCCCCTGTATTTACTATCCGGATATGCTTGGTAAGTTCCAGGATTTCCTCCTCAATCTCCGTTTCCGTTCCCGCCTGCAGCTCATAGCCCCCCTTTGCGCTGGCATAGGTGGTAAAATATGCCATGGAAGGTACCGCCTCCATGCCAGGCAGCATCCACAGCGCCAAGCCTATACAGACACAGGCTATGCCGGGCAGGACAGGCACATGCCCCTTCCGTCTTCTTCCTTTTCCTTTCATTCGCCTCCACCCCCTTTACTTCCTGGCACGCGTTTCCCTGACCAGCCGTTCCCGTCATGAGTGAAATGGTTTACTGCGCCGGTTCCATAGGTTATCCGGTTATCATAGTCATTGGTGAACTCCACGGTGGCCATATCGCCCTCACCATTGCTTCCCTTCGCCCATACCGTCACTTCTTTCACTGCACTTCCTTCTACGGTATATGCGGAGCCGCTGTAGATTTCCTCCACCGTCACCTCCGAGCCTGCCGGTATGTGTTCTATCACAGCCTCCTTTGAACCGGATGCATCGAATTCCAAGCCAACTACATTGCTATAGACAACTTCCTTCTCCCCATCATGGTTCAAGTCTTTCCTGGCTTCTACCCGGAATACAAACATTGCCTCGCCCAGGGCTTCGTTGTAGGTATTCAGCGTCTTCCGAATCCGCAGGCTTCCATAGAGCAGGTTCTGCCGGGGCTTTAGCCCTACCGCTGCATCATATTCCCATTCATCCACGGAATCAGGCATCGCTGCATCATAGCTGTTGTTTGGCAGGGAGACCAGATAGGGTAGAAAGGTATACTGGTAATTTTCCGTCTCCACCGGCATTACCCACACCAGGTACATCCCCTGGGGAAGAGCCTGCTTTGTTCCGATGCCGTTTTCCACCGTAATTTCCGCGTCCGCCAGAGCCAGCTTATCCGGTAAGTCTGCCGGTAATTCCATAGCTTCCGGCAAAGCCGGGCGGCTCACCTCCGCAGGCAGGCCAGGGGTGTCTACGGCATTCACACTGGCATTTCCGCCAGCACTCCAATCGACAGTTTCGCTACCAGCCTCCCCCACCTTTGGAGGCACCGGCAGCCCCAGAATATTCGCAGCGGCTCTGGCTTTCTCCCTCCAGTCATCCGCCTTCACCGTACCGTCTATTTTTTCCAGTTCCAGCCCCTTAAAGCTTTCCAATCCTTCATATTCTCCGTATTCGTTTACCTCTGCCACCCGATACAGGTAAACCTGGATTTGTGTTTCATTCAGCTCCGACCAGTCCGCGTTTTCTTCCTCGTTATCCTGCACCAGTATTTCCGTCTTTACTGTCAGGGAGCATTCCCTGCCTGTGTCAATAAGCCCTCTCGCAAGGGTAGTCATCCGGGGCAACGCTGCCAGAAGACATACCGCCGCCAGAAAGCATACCGCTAAGGGTACAGCACACAGCCTGCTTTTGATTCTGCATCTCATTCCCATTCCTTCCCCCGTTTCTGCGCGGCTTTTTTATCCCCTGGCCTGTAATGCCGCGCGCCACAGACCCTTCTTTCCTCTACCTGTCCATTTTTCATGTCATTTAGCCATATTTTTTATTGCTTTTTTGTATCCATAATTATTTTTATTGTTTCATCCCTATTTTCCTCTTTTTTTCCTTCGCCAGATTGCTGCCCCTATCAAAATAACTGCCACAATAGGAACTCCCCATAGGTATGGCGGCAGGAACTCTTCTTCCCCGGCCAATCCCCTTCCGTTCTTCACTGTTTCTGGCTGTTCTTCCGGCAGGTACTCTGTCCGGCTTCCCCTCACCAGAAGCCGGTGGGTGTTGATGCCGTAGGGCGTACAGGTCACCAGGGTACAGTAGTCCTCCCCCCTTACCGCCTCCAGGTCACCCGCCTCCTCCGGCAG
>QXWV01000358.1 GCA_009911195.1 Lachnospiraceae bacterium
TATACACTGAAAGCGGAGCTTGCGGAAATCAAAGAGCAGTTGTCCGCTTTTGAGAACGCGGGAGGACGGGCGCAGAGGTTTGTGAAGCTGACAGAACGGTATGCCGACTTTGCCGAACTCACCCCCGCTATTCTCAACGAGTTTATCAGCAAAATCGAAGTGCATGAGCGCGACCAGAAACGGGCGAGATACGCCATTCAGCATATCGGGATATACTTCAACCATATCGGAAAATTTGAGAACGAACTGACACAGCTTGCAGAGCCGACAGAGCAGGAAATCAGACAAATGCGGGAGGAAATCGAAGAAGCGAAAAAGGAAAAGAGCCGCGCCTACCACCGGGAATATTCCAGAGCCTACCGCGCTAAAAATATTGAAAAGCAACGGGAGTATGACCGTATCAAAGCGCGGGAATACAGAGCGAGAAAAAAGGCGCAAGCCGCCGCAACCGCACAGTAAAACCAAACAGCCAACAGCTAAGAGGGATTTTCCAATTACGGGAAATCCCTTTTTCACGCCCAAAGAAAGGAGCGACCTATTGACAGAAAAGAACAAAACCCCCACCCCGCCCCGAAAGCCGGACGGTATCATCACAACGCAGAGGAACGGGCAGACCATTGTTGCGGAGTTGTTTTTCAACCACAGCGGCACAGAAACATTCCGCGACAAGATTTTGAAAATGATACTTGCCGACAAGCAGGAATAAAACGGGAAAACGGTTATCTGTAAAAATCCATTCCATTCCCATCCCATCCTATCCCATCCAATCCATACCAAACATGAAAGGAGCGATTGACCCGTGGCAAAGACCAAAGCCGAAAAAATCACGAGCATTGAAGAAGAAATCCGACAGCTTGAAAACAGGCGCAGACAGCTTGTGCAGGAGCAAAAGGCGCAGGAACGCAAGGACAGGACAAAACGCCTATGCCGCCGCATGGGGCTTTTTGAAAGCCTTGTCCCCGACACAATACCGCTGACAGAGGAACAATTCAAGACCTTCCTTGAAAAAACTGTAATGACCGACCACGCCCGCCGCATACTGGACGAATTGACCGCCCAGAACGCCCCCACAGCCCCCGCACAGGGCGCAGAAACGGCGGCACAGGGTAACACGCCACTCACCGCCAAAACCACCCATACAGCCCGCGAGGGCGGCGCAGGCGGGGACGCGGACGGGGGCGCGGCGCAAGGGTAACAGCTTATGCCCCTACCCTTGCTTAAAAGCAAGGGCGCACTTATATACCACATGAGATGTGGTATGTGCGGTCTTGCAGACGGCGTTTTGTGCCTGCCGGCACAAAAGAGAACGGCGGGAGTTACCCGCAGAAAGGAGCGCGGCGCGTGGCAATCTATCATTGCAGTATCAAAGTCATATCCCGCGGCAAGGGCAAGTCCGCTGTTGCCGCCGCCGCTTACCGGGCGGGAGAAAAAATCACAAATGAGTTTGACGGAATGACCCACGACTACACCCATAAGGGCGGCGTAGTCCACACCGAGATTTTACTCCCCGACCACGCCCCCGCCGAGTATGCGGACAGGGCGGTTTTATGGAACGAAGTGGAGAAAATCGAGAAAGCGAAGAACGCCCAACTTGCGCGGGAGATTGAAATTGCCTTGCCCCGCGAACTGACGAGGGAGCAAGGCATTTCCCTTGTCCGCGAGTATGTGAAACGGCATTTTGTGGCGGCGGGAATGTGCGCCGATATATGCCTGCACAACACAGGCGGCGGCAACCCCCACGCCCATATCATGCTGACAATGCGCCCTTTTGACGAGGGCGGCGAGTGGGGAGCGAAGCAGAAAAAGGAGTACATTCTTGACAGGGACGGGAACAAAATCTATGACCCGAAAAAGCGGCAGTACAAATGCAAGTCCATTCCCGCTACCGACTGGAACGAACAGACCAAAGCGGAGGAATGGAGGGCGGCATGGGCGAGGCTCTGCAATCAGGCGTTGGAACAGAACGGACACGCGGAGCGCGTAGACCACCGCAGTTATGAACGGCAAGGGATAGACCAGATACCCACCGTCCATTTAGGCGTTGCCGCTTCCGCTATGGAGAAGCGCGGCATCCGCACCGAGCGCGGCGACCTCAA
>QXWV01000359.1 GCA_009911195.1 Lachnospiraceae bacterium
TGGTTCATTCCGAAAAACGTGTGGAAAAGATATTCACAGACGCAGTGAAAAAGATGGGAGGCATGGCGGTGAAGTTCACCTCACCCGGATTGGATGGGGTGCCGGACAGAATCGTATTGCTGCCGGGTAGGAAAATCGCATTCGTGGAATTAAAGGCTCCGGGGAAGAAGCCGAGGCCCCTGCAGGAGAAACGGATGCGGCAGCTTAAAAGTTTAGGATTCCCCGTCTATGTGATTGATGGCGTGGAGCAGATAGGAGGTGTGCTGGATGAGATATGTGCCACATGAATATCAGGAGTATGCAAAAGAGTTTATCGTGA
>QXWV01000360.1 GCA_009911195.1 Lachnospiraceae bacterium
ATTGTTTTTGGATTGCGGCCTTGGAAAAACGGTGATAACGCTGACCGCCATATGGGAATTACTGTTTGACTATTTTGACATCCGAAAAATTTTGATTATAGCGCCTTTACGAGTCTGCTATTTAACATGGCCTTCCGAACTGGAGAAATGGGAGCATCTTTCCGGGATTGGGATGTCGGCAGTGCTTGGCTCTGAAAAAGAACGCATAGCTGCACTTGGCAGGAGGGCGCAGGTGTATGTCATCAACAGGGAAAACGTGGAGTGGCTGGTGGAAAACCATAAATGGGATTTTGACATGGTGGT
>QXWV01000361.1 GCA_009911195.1 Lachnospiraceae bacterium
TGATGAACTTTCGTCCTTCAAGTCCCATAAGGCAAAGCGGTTCAAGGCCCTTAAAAAAGTGCGCCCAATGGTTCGGCGCATCGTGGGACTGACCGGGACGCCCGCGCCGAATGGATTGATCGACCTTTGGGCGGAGATCGGAATCCTCGATATGGGGCAGCGGCTTGGGCGGTTCATCGGCGGCTACCGGGAGCGGTTCTTCGTGCCGGACAAGCGAAGCCGGGAGATGGTGTTCTCCTATAAGCCGCGGGAGGGTGCGGAGGATATGATTTATAATTTAATCTCCGACATCTGCATCAGCATGAAGGCCGTGGATTATCTGGATATGCCGGAATG
>QXWV01000362.1 GCA_009911195.1 Lachnospiraceae bacterium
TTATAACCGCGTGGAGGTTTCCATGAGTGAAAAGGAGATGGCCCTGTATGAACAGTTGGAGCGGGATATGCTCCTTCCCTTTTCGGACGGCGACATTGACGCAGTGAACGCGGCGGCATTATCCAACAAACTTTTACAGATGGCGGACGGGGCGGTCTACGATGAGAACGGGAACGTGAAGCACATCCATGACCGCAAGCTGGAAGCCCTGGAGGATTTGATCGAGGCGGCGAATGGCAAGCCTGTGCTGGTCGCCTACTGGTACAAGCATGATTTACAGAGGATTGTGGAGCGCACCGGGGCGGTGGAACTGGATACGGCGGAGGATATGCGGAAATGGAATGCCGGGGAAATCCCGGTGGCGGCGATCCACCCGGCATCGGCGGGGCATGGGCTGAACCTGCAGGCAGGCGGCTCCACGCTGGTGTGGTTCGGGCTGACATGGTCTTTGGAACTGTACCAGCAGATGAACGCAAGGCTGTGGCGGCAGGGGCAGGAGGAGACGGTTGTGATCCACCACCTTATCGCCAAAGGCACACTGGATGAGCGGGTGATGGCGGCGCTGGAGAAAAAGGACTGCGGGCAGTCGGCACTTGTGGATGCGGTAAAAGCGAGGATTGGAGGCGTGGAATGAGAGCAGAAGAAATGTTTAAAAATTATACGAAGATGAAACAGGAAATGACGGTACTGGAATTTAAGATACGGGATTTTGAGGGGATCAGGAAAGAAGATGTCATCGAAAGCATGAATTTTTCCAAGCCGCA
>QXWV01000363.1 GCA_009911195.1 Lachnospiraceae bacterium
TTTGTTCACTCCTTATTCTCTTGATTATATCTCAAATCCTTGAGAATGGGCTGTCAACTTTTTTTATACCACATCAAAGCGAAAAGGAAGGAAGAAACGCTGTAACAGTCATAAGGTCAATGAAATTTCAGAAGATGTTCCGTTGCTTTCAAAAAAAGTTCCGATTGATTTAGCCGGGATTTCGGGGTATAATGGCATTGAGGTCATATACCTTTTGGGAATGGCTTTT
>QXWV01000364.1 GCA_009911195.1 Lachnospiraceae bacterium
CCTTTTAGGAAATAAGATCATTCTGGCGCATATTCTGATAAAGACCGTTGATGAGTTTAAGGGAATGAACCCGAAAGATGTGGTATCCTATATCGAGGGAGAGCCATTTATCAGCGTGGTTCCGGTGGAGCCGGGGCTGACCAATATTGAAAAAGAAGAAAACGGGCAGCGCATTGTCGGGATGAATACGGAAAATGCGGAGATAAACGAGGGGCTTATACGGTTTGACATTATCTTTTATGTGAGGATGAAAGACGGTATCTCGCAGGTTATCGTGAACGTGGAAGGACAGAAGGATGAACCGACAAGCTACCATATCCTGAACAGGGCAGTTTTCTATGTGAGCCGCCTTGTTTCCTCGCAGAAGGAACGGGATTTTGTCAAGACAAACTACAATGACATAAAACGTGTTTTCTCCATATGGGTATGTATGGGCATGGACGAGAACAGTATGGATTATGTGCATCTGACGGATGATAAGCTGTTAGGTTCTTATTCGTGGAAAGGCAGGCTTGACCTGCTGAATATTGTCCTGATAGGTATATCAAATGAACTTCCGGAGCATGATGAGAAGTACGAGCTACATCGTTTGCTGAGTACGTTGCTTTCAATGGAGCTGACCGTTGATGAAAAATTAGGAATCATTGAAAAGGAGTATAGTATTGTAGTAGATGATAGAATAAGAGAGGACGTGAGCGCCATGTGTAATTTGTCACAGGGAATTAGAGAAAAAGGCGGAGCAGAGAGAGAAGAAAAAATTATTTTGAATATGCACAGGAAAGGCTATACGTTAGAGCAGATAGCAGAATGTGTGGAAAAGACCATAGAGGAAGTGGAGGCTGTCATTAGAAAAAGAGAGCCTGTGCTGGCATAATCACAGTAACTAAATAACACAAACAGTAAAGCAGTGAATTTGTTTTTGTTAGAGAAAACAATTCGCTGCTTTTTCTGTTTTCGGGAAGAAAGACAGTCATAACAGATTGTCTTTTTTTCATGCAAAGAAAGGAAAATAGATATGGCAGACGCAAAAACAGAAAAACAGAAAGTAAAAGAGATCACTGACAAGCTGGAGGAAGGCTTAAAGGAACTTTTTGAAAGCGAGAAATATAAAAGCTACCTCTCCACTATGTCAAAATTTCATAATTACAGTTTTAACAACACGCTCCTGATAGCCTTACAACGCCCTGATGCAACCTTAGTCGCAGGCTACCAGGCATGGCAGAGGAATTTCAACCGCCATGTAAATAAGGGGGAGAGGGGAATCCGTATCCTTGCCCCTGCCCCATATAAAATCAAAGAGGAACGGGATAAGTTAGACCCTGTGACCGGGGAGGTTGTGCTGGATAAAGACGGTATGCCGCAGACAGAGGAAGTGGAGATAAAAATCCCCGCTTTCCGTGCCGTGTCTGTATTTGATGTAGCGCAGACGGACGGGGAGCCAATACCGGAACTGGAGGCCAAAGAACTTCTGTCCACAGTGGAGGGCTATGAGGACTTTATCAAGGCGATTACCTTTGATTTTGTCAAGATTAGTTGACACATTTTCCTCAAGGATTTTGTATCCTATGCTGCTTCTTTCAGGGAATCAT
>QXWV01000365.1 GCA_009911195.1 Lachnospiraceae bacterium
CGGGCGTGGTTCAAGAAGCACCCGCAGTGGTCGAAATCCAACAGGTATGCGGAGCTGGAGGCGTGGATATTCATTTAAACGAAAGAGACAGGGCGGAAGGGCTGTGGGTGCAGCCTTTCCGTCCTGTCCGGCTTTTTTTGCAGTTACAATTCTGTGTTCATTTCTTTTGCTTCTGTCGGCAGGCATTTCCCTAAAAACATGGCCTTGCAGTCGGAAAAGCCAAGCAGGTAGGCGAGCATCCCAAACCGGGAGCCCAGCGCGTTCTGCTCGCTGACGTAGCGGTCAATCAGCAGCCGGATTTCTTTTGATAA
>QXWV01000366.1 GCA_009911195.1 Lachnospiraceae bacterium
TCTGTCCAGTTCGCCGGAGTATATGTCCGACTTGCGGAGAATCGCCTGGTATTCCCCGTCACTGCTCACGATACCGTTCATGACGCTGTGCATGCGTGTGTCCATCAATTGGTATAATGCAGAATCCTTTTCCAATCCAATCCCTCCTTCCGTGGTGTCGTAGCTTACCTCTGTTTTGGCGGGATTGCAAGCGGAAAAAG
>QXWV01000367.1 GCA_009911195.1 Lachnospiraceae bacterium
ACCATCTTGTAGCGTCCGACATTTTCTGATAATATATTCACATGGGGTACTGCCATAACGGGATAGGCGGTCAGTCTTTCGATGCAAACGCAGAGGGGACTGCCCCTCTGACTACGGGTAAAACCGGGAAAGGGGGGATGCTTGATGAGTGACTATGAACTGCTGACGGTTGTCCTGATGATTCTTGGAATCATCGTATCAATCCTGATTGCATACATAAACACAAAAAAGTAACCGCCCTTTTGACCGAGGATCGCGGTTACTTTTTTGGTAACTAATTTCTAAGGACTGACCGTCTATCGGCAGTATTCCCTTTTGTATTTTCATTGTAGCAGATTCCCCTGCATCTGTCAAACGCTGCGGAGCGTTCCGCTGAAATCATTTTATGTCGGATTCCGCACAAAAGCAAGGGGATTTTGTCGAATCCCGTTTGTCGAATGTCGA
>QXWV01000368.1 GCA_009911195.1 Lachnospiraceae bacterium
TTTATGGATGATGATATATAAATTTAAAAATATATCGGGAGATATATTGACAAATTTCAAATATTGAGATAGGAGGTACAAGACCATGAAACGACCTTTAGCGTACATCACCGCCGCATGGCGCGGCGAGTCCGCCACGGACACGGAGTGTGCCGTCCACTATTGCCGCATGGCATATGAAGCGGGATTCTCCCCTATCTGCCCTATCCTCTACCTTCCGCTGTTCCTCAATGACGCTGTTCCCGAGGAACACAAGAGCGGAATTGACATGGGACGGGATATGCTGCGTCGCTCTCATGTGCTGGTAGTCTGTGGCGGCGAGGTGGACGAGGATGTGAAGAACGACATCGCTGTGGCGAAGCGTCTGAACATCACAGCTACCACACTGGACGGCATTTTGACGGTCAATCAGCAGGGCAAGGACAATGTTTGAAGCTTATGTGACCAACCCGGGGCTCTACCCGGAACTGGGCGCGGAAGTAGGAGAATATCTCCGCTTCCCCACTACTGCGGAGGAAGTGCAGGCGCTTTTTGCCCGTATCGGCATAGACGGGAAACGCTATGACGAGTATTTCATCACCAACTATGAGAGCGACGTGCTGGGGCTCTATGACTGTCTGGACGAGTATGCGGGTCTGGACGAGCTGAACTATCTGGCGCACCTGCTGGAAGGGATGAATGAAAATGAGATTGAGAAATTCGAGGCGGCTATCGCCCTCGGGAATCATACGGACGGTGCCGGGGACTTAATCAATTTAGCGCAGAATCTGGATTGTTTCGACTTCTATCCCGGCATTGAGGACGAGGAAGGTCTGGGCCGCTATTTTGCGGAAGAAATGCAGCTTATTGACATACCGGAACATATCCGCGGCTACTTCGACTACGAAGCCTATGGACGGGACATTGATTTAAACGGCATAGGAGGATTCGTGCCGGGCGGCTATTTATGCGAGAGCGGCGAGCCGTTTATCGAGTATTACACTGGACGGGAGGCCATCCCCACGGAATACCGCATTGCCGGGCCGTCTGCCTGGAATGAGAAGGAAGAGACCCGCTCTATCTTAGAAACCATAAAACAGTTTAAGGAGGCCCCGCCGGTTCCATGCAAGGATAAGGCGGGGCTTTCTCATGAGGAACGGTAGGCTTCGGGCCAACATGGCCCGAGGTTCTGCCGACCGGAAATAAACAATGGGAAGGAGGGTTTGCAATGCCCGGAGTGACAAAGGAGCAGGTGGCCGAGGCCAAACAGTGGGATTTGCTTTCCTACCTCCAAACCTATGAGCCGGGCGAGTTAAAGCGGTCCGGGCCAAGGGAATACCGCACTGTGAGCCATGACAGCCTTGTGATTTCCAACGGCAAGTGGCACTGGTGCAGCCAGAATATTGGCGGAAAAACTGCCCTTGACTATCTCATAAAGGTGCGGGGACAGGATTTTATCTCTGCTGTGGAGACTCTCTGCGGCGGGTGTCCATCCCATTTTCTTTCCCAGCAGGTAGATGTTCCTTCTCCAAAGCCTTTTGAGCTGCCGGAGCCGAACCGCTACGCTACAAAGGTCATGGGCTACCTGCAAGGAAGGGGGATTGACGGTGACATCATAAGCCGGTGCCTACGGGACGGCTCCCTCTATGAAAGTTTCCGCTACCACAACTGCGTATTCGTAGGGCGGGATACAGAGGGGAAGGCCCGGTTCGCCTGCCTGCGGGGAACCTTCGGAGATTTCAAGATGGATGTACCGGGCAGCGACAAACGCTTTAATTTCTGCCTTGCCTCCCCTCTCCCGGAGTGTGAGAAGGTAGCTGTCTTTGAAAGTGAATATTCTAGCGCTTCGGAGCCACCGTTTTATCGCTTGAGAGCCACCTCGGATTTTAACATTTTAGAGCCACCA
>QXWV01000369.1 GCA_009911195.1 Lachnospiraceae bacterium
AACATGGGTTTTTCGGTACTTTCACGCAAAACTAAAGTGCCTGAAAGCCTTGAAAAATCAATGTTTATGTAAGATTTTGGGGCGATTTCCTATCCCCCCTGTGCGAATTTGCGAAAACGCGCGTTTGAGGGGGCGGCGGTCGATATTTTTCGACAGTTGTAGAGATAACTTGACCCCCTTCCCCATGCAGATTTCCACGGGAAATGTTGTGCCTTGTCGGAATATGGAAGAAAAGGAACTATCACGGAAACCGTCAGTATCTGTACTCCTGATAGCGGTCCTCCGTCATGGTTTTATGGTCGTGGCAGCTCTTACAA
>QXWV01000370.1 GCA_009911195.1 Lachnospiraceae bacterium
TGCCTGCCAGTTGCCCTCATCCCAGAACAGCTCTGCATCCCCTCTGTGGGGGATGATGTGGTCAACAACTGTCGCCCGTGTCAGCCTCCCCTGCTCCATGCACCTGACGCAGAGGGGATGTGCTTTCAAGAATCGTGTCCGTGCTTTCTCCCACCTGCTGTCATACCCACGGGCGGATGCGCTGGCACGGTCAGAGGCGTGCAGCCGTAAATGTTCTTCACAGTACATCCCGTCCGTCAGCTTCGGGCATCCCGGATGCCTGCATGGTTTCATC
>QXWV01000371.1 GCA_009911195.1 Lachnospiraceae bacterium
TGTCTCGTTGATGTCCGTCAGATCGAACCGCTCATGCAGGTTCTCCGCCATCACCGCGTTCATGCACTCCAAATCCTCTGCCAGCGTCCCCAGGATCAGTTCCTCCAGCTCCGCCGCCGTGCGGAATGTATGGAACACCTCGAAGTACCCATGTTCCTTATCGTACACATAAAAGAAATGTGTGCCGCTCCTGCCAAGCGCGATGTCCGCATCCCGCTCTGAAAAATAGTTCCGGTACCGCTCTGCCATCTCCAGCGCTTCTTTCCAGCCTTCCGGCATCATGCTAAAACCTCCCTTCCTTAGTTGGTGTGGGCATTTTAACTCTGAATCCCGTCAATAGCAAGGTGGTTTCCCGCTTATCTTCCTAAGTGGCAGTATGCTTAAAATACCGCCGCTTTCTTTGTCACTATCTGGTATTGGCTGCTGCGCCGCCTCTGTTTTAAACTGTCTCCCGAAAGGAGGTGGCAGGCCATGACGGACGGGGAATTCCTCACCCAGACCATCATAGAACGGATGGACCTTATCTTCCGGCGCAGCAACAAAGAGCCGACAGAGGAAGAAAAAGCAGCAAGGCAGGAGCGGGACGCACAGTTCCGGCGCATCCTTGACAGCCTCCCGGAAGATGACCGGGAAGCGCTAAAGGAAATGCAGACGGAGGCGTTCCGCAGGGCAGCCCGCGAAAACGAGTTTTATTACCGCGAGGGGCTTAAGGACGGCTTTACCGTCTGCCGCTTTGTGAACGGCGGGTAAAGCGGACGGGCGGCA
>QXWV01000372.1 GCA_009911195.1 Lachnospiraceae bacterium
GTGGTGGCTCTAAAGTGTTAAAATCCGAGGTGGCTCTCAAGCGATAAAACGGTGGCTCCGAAGCGTTAGAATATTCACAAAACCACACAAGTCGGAATAGGCGGGAATT
The DNA here is from genome assembly GCA_009911195.1 of Lachnospiraceae bacterium. Lineage (GTDB taxonomy): Bacteria > Bacillota > Clostridia > Lachnospirales > Lachnospiraceae > Kineothrix. The sequence continues at coordinate 110 of QXWV01000372.1, forward strand.
TTGAGAAATTCTTTCATTTTCCTTTCATTCCCCACACCACCGAAAATTGAAAACTGCCAAACAAAGAGCGTGTCATGTTTCCCTTTTCGTGGGGCAATACGACAGTTTTTCAAAAACGCCGAAAATAAACGCAAAAAAACAGGAAACCTTTTTATGATTTCCTGTCTTGGTGTGCCGTTCCATGTGGCGGCGGTTATTCAGTTTTGGGGTATGGCTGTTCATCAAAGCGGAACTGGAACAGGGCAGCGATAAGCCGCCGTTTAATGTTGTCCTCGGTGTCCTTGTTGACCTGTCCGTTTTCAAG
>QXWV01000373.1 GCA_009911195.1 Lachnospiraceae bacterium
TTGTGTGTAACGCCCGAAAAAGTAAAGGTAAATGATTTCCCTCTTTTTCTCTGGCAGAGAGAACAGGGCTTCGGCAAGTTCTCCGTTTGTGAGGATAACCCTCTGACCGCATATCATAACCGGGTATTGCTTGTAGGGGTCTATGAAATAGGTGTCTGACGTACAGAATGGATAAAACTTTTCTTCGGCAAGATATTCAAAAGATATTTCCCTTTGCCGCCGCTTGTCCCTGTCACGCCATGCGTTGATAGCAGCGTAGCGTATGACAACTTTACAAAAGGCATTAAATGTGTATTCGATATGTTCCTTGTATGCTTCCGTGCAATCCATAAGCAATTCCCCCTTTCTCTCACAAAGGATATGGCATAGTTCAGTGATTACTTTTAATAATTAAGAGAGATGACAACATTTTAGGCTGTCATCTCGTTATTATCTGTGGTAAACTTTAATTCAAAATTTAGAATTTTTATAATTGTACGGAATACTTGTTCCAACAATAACATCTTCAATTTTTTCTAAGATAAGCCAATCGTCCATATTTCCCTGATGTTCAAAAGCAAGGGGAGAAATTTCTTTGACATTTTCAAATTCCACTAAACATAGACACTTTTTATACCACCGTACTTTTTGCTTATCTGATAAGTTTAATTTACTCTGATTATCTGCAAGAGTTTTTGCGATTTCTTCATCAGACAGTTTTACAAAATTTTGAACATCTTTTACAATAGCGGTTGTCGTTATCTCTGAACTTCCTTTTTCCATGAAATAAAGACGCTCCCCCTCAAAAACTCTGCTGTGGGGAATTTTTCTTCCTGCGGCATCACGCACAATCATTGTTTTTGTGCCGGCTAAAATTTTATCTAATACTTTTTCTCCCTTTTTACCTGCGTTATCGCAATAAACTAAATGTACCATGTTTTATTCCTCCTATCTCAATATTTGAAATTTGTCAATATATCTCCCGATATATTTTTAAATTTATATATCATCATCCATA
>QXWV01000374.1 GCA_009911195.1 Lachnospiraceae bacterium
TGCGGCTTGGAAAAATTCATGCTTTCGATGACATCTTCTTTCCTGATCCCCTCAAAATCCCGTATCTTAAATTCCAGCACCGTCATTTCCTGCTTCATCTTCGTATAATTTTTAAACATTTCTTCTGCCCTCATTTCCCGCCGCCTCCAATCCTCGCTTTTACCGCATCCACTAACGCTGACTGCCCGCAGTCCTTTTTCTCCAGAGCCGCAATTACCCGCTCATCCAGTGTGCCTTTGGCGATTAAATGGTGGATCACCACCGTCTCCTCCTGTCCCTGCCGCCACAGCCTTGCGTTCATCTGCTGGTACAGTTCCAATGACCATGTCAGCCCGAACCACACCAGCGTGGAGCCGCCCGCCTGCAGGTTCAGCCCGTGTCCGGCTGATGCCGGATGGATCGCCGCTACCGGGATTTCCCCGGCATTCCACTTTTGCATATCCTCCGCCGTGTCCAGTTCCACAACCCCGGTGTGCTTTTTCAGCCTGTCAAGGTCATGCTTATACCAGTAGGCAATTAACACAGGCTTGCCGTTCGCCGCTTCGATCAGGTCATCCAGTGCCTCCAGCTTACGGTCATGGATGTGCTTCACGTTCCCGTTCTCATCGTAGACCGCGCCGTCCGCCATCTGTAAAAGTTTATTGGAAAGTGCCGCCGCATTCACCGCGTCAATGTCGCCGTCCGAAAAGGGAAGGAGCATATCCCGCTCTAGCTGCCCATACAGGGCCATCTCCTTTTCACTCATAATGACCTCCACCCGGTTGTAGACGCATTCCGGCATATCCAGATAATCCACGGCCTTCATGCTGATGCAGATGTCGGAGATTAAATTATAAATCATATC
>QXWV01000375.1 GCA_009911195.1 Lachnospiraceae bacterium
TGCACCCTCCCTGGGCTTATAGGAAAATACCATCTCCCGGCTGCGCTTGTCCGGCACGAAGAACCGATCCCGGTAGCCGCCGATGAACCGACCAAGACGCTGCCCCATATCGAGGATGCCGATTTCTGCCCAAAGGTCGATCAGTCCATTGGGTGCAGGCGTCCCGGTCAGCCCCACGATGCGCCTAACCATCGGGCGCACCTTTTTTAATGCCTTGAACCGTTTTGCCTTATGGGACTTGAAGGACGAAAGCTCATCAATCACCACCATGTCGAAATCCCATGTATGGTTTTCCACCAGCCACTCCACGTTTTCCCTGTTGATGACATACACCTGTGCATTTTTGTCCAGCGCCGAAAGCCGCTCCCGCTCAGAGCCAAGCACCGCCGACATCCCAATCCCGGAAAGATGCTCCCATTTCTCCAGTTCGGAAGGCCATGTCAGGTAGCACACCCGCAAGGGTGCTATAATCAATATTTTGCGGATGTCAAAATAGTCATACAGCAGTTCCCATATGGCGGTGAGCGTGATCACCGTTTTTCCAAGACCGCAATCCAAAAATAATGCGCTCACCTTATGGCTTATGATAAATTCTTTTGCATACTCCTGATATTCATGTGGCACATATCTCATCCAGCACACCTCCGATCTGCTCCACCCCGTCAATCACAAAAACAGGAAATCCTAAACATTCCAACTGCCTCATTCTTTTCTCCTGCAGTGGCCTCGGCTTTTTCCCCGGAGCCTTTAATTCCACGAATGCGATCTTCCTCCCAGGCAGCAATACAATCCTGTCCGGCACCCCATCCAATCCGGGGGAAACGAACTTCACCGCCATGCCTCCCATCTTTTTCACTGCGTCTGTGAATATCTTTTCCACACGTTTTTCGGAATGAACCA
>QXWV01000376.1 GCA_009911195.1 Lachnospiraceae bacterium
CGATATGATGGGTGCGGGCTGGACAGTTCCCGAATGGCTGAAAGATATAGATTGGGAAAATCTCATGCTGTTGACGCTGAACATAGCGGAGGTTGCAAAGCTGCCCCACCTTACACCTCAAACACCCATCACGATAACGCACAGGCCAAATCCCATCCAGCACATAACAGAAAAGACAGTTACCCTGAATGTCGGGAAATCTCATTCTTTCTGTTTCATGGATAATCATGGAGATGAGGTGTTTTGCCATATAAATTCTGTTGCTTTGATAGACGTATGGAAAAATACGGAAGAAGAATTAAATGATCCCAAACTGGCAGAAAGGTTTTCCCCGGAACAGTTGAAAGAGGCGGAAAAACATAGTTATGATGCATTGGAGCAATGCTGTCCTAAAGGGATGTGCTATATAGGCATAGAATATGAATGCAGTA
>QXWV01000377.1 GCA_009911195.1 Lachnospiraceae bacterium
GAAACTCATATACAAACACGAAAACTCCATGCAGTTTCCGTGTTTGTATCATATCCCCCGTTTTTCAACAGCATTTTCCGTCAAGCTAATCCATCTTTCACTCAAAACCGCCAATATCCTACACCCTTTTACCTTTCTGCCATATACTATCACGGAAACCCCGGACTTTTGCGTGAAAGTATACTTTTGCCTGATAGTATTATTTTTTCCCCAATCGCCATCCTATCAGCGGCATCCAAA
>QXWV01000378.1 GCA_009911195.1 Lachnospiraceae bacterium
ACCCACCGTCCATTTAGGCGTTGCCGCTTCCGCTATGGAGAAGCGCGGCATCCGCACCGAGCGCGGCGACCTCAACCGCGAAATCGAAGTTACAAACCAGAAGTTGCGGCAGTTAAAGGCGCGTATCTCCAAACTGCAAAACTGGTTGAAAGAAGAAAGCGAGAATACCGAGCCGCCTACCCTTGCCGACTACATTCAAGGCATTTTGTCACGCAAGGCACAGACGGGAAAACCGGGATATTCCCAATCCCTCTATAACCTCAAAGACGCGGCAAAAATGCTGAACTTCCTGCAAACCAACAACATCATGGATATGACGGGGCTTGATGAAAAATTCAAGTCCATGATAGGGGAACAACTGGATATTCAAGGGAAACTGAAACCCGTTGAACGGCGGTTAGGCACTCTGAAAAAGCACTTAGAGCAAGCCGACATTTATTTCAAGTGTAAGGGAAAGAAGCCGCTGACCGAAGCCGAGCAAATCTTATTCACAACAGCGAAAGATTATCTCAAAGGCATAATGAACGGCAAGACCACAATCCCGACAAAGACATGGAAAGAAGAATACACCAAGCTGACCGCCGAGAGGAAAACGCTTAATCAGCGGTATCTTGCATTGAAAGAGGAAGTGAAAGAAGCGGAGAAAATCAGAAAGAGTGTTTACAGTATCTTGCGGCAGGAACAGCGGGAACAACAGCCCCACAGAAAGCAGGATATGGAGCGATAACAGACAGGGCGGCGGGATTGTCAATGCTTGCCACCGCTGCCCTGTTTTGGACTTTTATTAGACCGATAAACTGGAATTTATCTTCGTACTCCCTCTTCAGTAAACGTTCTTTTTAAGGCGTATTCTGTTGGGAAAATAGCTAATACTAAAATCAGACATTGTGTTGTACATAGAATCGCCGCAACCGTTCCAATTATATTCTCTGAACTATGATAAAAAGGAAAATGGATAACAACTGATGGTATCAAAATAACCCAACCAATTTTCCGCCATAAGCGGCCACAATGCGCCTGTGCAAATTTCCATGTGTCTATATTTTTCATAGAACGTGCTGTTCGATAACCGATTATTCCATTGATTTTTTTAGGAGCATGTTTCCACATCATATTACCAGCAATAATCATTGTGATTGGAATAAGTAAATCGCAAACAAATATGAACCACCAAAACCACATATATTTCCCTCACTTTCATAAATCCCAATTTATCGGTTTGTACTGGGGGAAATTATAGCATACCCAATTACGAAAAGCAATCCCCCGTTCTACGTCCGTTCCGACTATCCAGACCGTCAAGGGACGAGTAGTATTTTTTCGCAAAGAGCGCGAAAAAATCTCCACTCTTAAACCCTTGACCGTCTGGATTTTTGCCGTTGCCATTTCGCCGCCGAAAACGGGGAACAGGATAAAAAAATCCTGCCCCTGTTTTCGTCTGCTCCATTCTAACGGCAAAACCGTCTGCACTACTTCGGCGGCGGGCGGTAGGTTATGCGGTGGCTCTGCCCCCGCGCCCCCGACCTCTCCCAAAGAACAGAATGGAGTGTTACGCAATAGGGCTTGAAAAGGCTTGATTTTTAAGGCGTTTCAGACACGAAAACCCACCGGGCAAGGGTTTTATACTACCCACCCGCGAAAACGGCTTCTAAATGTCCACAGGCGCGTTTTATGCCCCTTTTTCTGCCCCCGTTTCCCACCATGCCGAAAAGTTTTCCGTCAATAACTCAAAAAAGCACTTGACAAAACGCTTCATGGGGCAA
>QXWV01000062.1 GCA_009911195.1 Lachnospiraceae bacterium
TATCAGATTGATTTACTGGGCGGGAGCAAGAACCGCATTACCGAGCGTGAGTATTGGGCGAAACGGAAAGGACAAGCTGCACTGGATAAAGAGAACGCTTCCCTTGCCGCCGTAGGTGAGCCGCCCAAACTTACGAAATTTGAAACCGACAAGGAGAAGCTACGGCGTACGATCCGCACCGCCCTGTCCTCTGCTGTTTCCTTTGAGGACTTTTCCGGGAAGCTGTTACAACAGGGCGTGACTGTCAAGGAGAGCCGGGGGAGGTTGTCATATCTCACGCCGGACAGGACGAAGCCAATCACCGCCCGGAAGTTGGGTGATGATTTTGACCGTGCCGCCGTACTGGAAGCACTCACCCAAAACGCACAGAACGCCGTCAGAGCCGCCGAAAAGCCCCTACCCCAACAGGAATACCCCCGCAGCATAAAAGACCGCTTACAGCGCAACAAAGCCGCTGTAAACGCCCCGA
>QXWV01000063.1 GCA_009911195.1 Lachnospiraceae bacterium
AAGCCGAGGGCAAAGGGAAAGGCTATGAGAAATGGGCGACCTTACACAACTTGAAGCAAATGGCGGCTACCATGAGCGTTTACGAGGAATCCGGCTTTTCTTCCCCGGAGGAACTGGAAGCCGCCCTTGCCGCTGCCAGTGCCGGACTGCATGAAGTGACCGGGAAACTGAAAACCGTGGAAAGCACCTTGCAGGAGAAAAAGGACTTGCAGAAACAGCTATTGGCGTACATCAAGACCAAGCCAGCCCGTGACGGACTGCGGGCGCAGAAAACGGAGAAAGCCCGAAAAGCCTACCGGGAGCAGCACGAAAGCGAATTTATCATTTCCGAATCTGCCGCCCGGTATTTCAAGGCACAGGGAATCTCCAAGCTGCCAGCGTCCAAAGCATTACAGACCGAGATTGAGCAGCT
>QXWV01000064.1 GCA_009911195.1 Lachnospiraceae bacterium
AAACGCCCTTTACAACGAGTACCGGAAGAAGAAAGCGAACGTCCGGGAATTGCAGACCGTGAAAAGCAATCTTGACAAAATATTACGCCGTGAGCCGGAACGGGGAAAGGGGCGGGAAAATGAACGGTAAACGCCCCTACATGGACTACCAGCAGTACAGAGCCGCCCGCCGCCTTGTGCATGAGTGCTGCAACTACGATAACGGCAACTGTATCTTGCTGGATAACGGCGAGCCTTGCGTATGCGTCCAGAGTATCAGCTATTCTCTCTTGTGCCGCTGGTTCATAGCCGCCGTACTGCCATTGGACGGGAAACTGGAAGCCGCCCTTTTGCACCGGGCAGACAGGAAACGCTGTACCGAGTGCGGCGGGTATTTTCTCCCCAAGTCAAACCGTGGGAAATACTGCCCGGATTGCGCCGGACGCATGAAAAGAATCAAAGCCGCACAGCGCAAGCGGAAACAGAGGGATAAATGTCACGCTTTAGGATATTCCAAACCCCTGTAAATCAAGGCTTTTTTGACCGCCCTCAACAGGTAGCCGATACATTTATCCTTTACCCCCGAAAATGCCGTTTTAACTGCGTAACAGGAAGCCACAGACAGGAGGTGAGAACCATAACCGAATACATCACAGCCGACACCATATTGCCCCGTTTTCTGCCCTACCCCTATTTTCTGCTGAAAATGGACTTGTCGCATACCGCAAGGCTGCTCTATGGGCTGCTTTTTGACCGTTCCACCCTCTCACAGAAGAACGGCTGGCAGGACAGCGAGGGCAGGACGTATATTGTCTACCCCGTTTCGGAGATAACGGAAATGCTGGATAAAGGCAGCACCGCCATAAAAAGCGCACTGAACGAGCTGGACGCTGCCGGGCTTCTGGTGAGGGAACGCCG
>QXWV01000065.1 GCA_009911195.1 Lachnospiraceae bacterium
CAACCGCCTTTATATAAAAATACCGCAAATGCCAGTGGTACAGTTTTCCGACCATATGACAGCCATACAGCCGGAAAACCGACCCTCTGATAGCCGGAAAAGCGACCCTCATAAGGACGGAAAACCGACCTTTGCGTTGGACGGAAAACCGACCCCTAACCAACTTACTATAAACCAACTAAAAGAGAACCAACGAAAAGGAGTGAGTGGGGAGCAGCCCGCACCCTTTGGCAGATATAAAAACCTTTTCCTCTCCGAATCCGAGTATGCGGAGCTGAAAGGGGAATACCCGGACAGGCTGGAACGGTTCATTGAGGAATTGAGCGAGTACATAGCCGCCTACGGGAAAGTGTACGCCAACCATGCCGCCGCTGTCCGTATGTGGGCAAGACGTGACAGGAAAGGCACAGGAAAGAAAGGAATCCCCGATTATTCCTACAAGGAGGGCGAGAGCCTTTGACCGCATAGACACAACGCCCCGTAAACAGGGCGTAAAAGACCATGAACAAGGAGGACGATTTTATGAGTGATTATGATAACGCCATTTTCCGGCTTGCCACGGCACAGGAAGCAGAGCTGGAGGACTATATCGGGGAGGACGGGCTTTTATATTGCGGGAGCTGCCGCCAGCCCAAAGAAGCCTACTTCCCGGAGGGCAAGACCTTTTTTGGACGTGACCGCCACCCCAAAGAATGTGACTGCCAGAGAAAACGCCGGGAAACGCTGGAAGCCAGCCACCGGGAATATAAGCACCGGGAGGAAGTGGAACGGCTGAAACGAAAGGGATTTACAGACCCGGCTATGCGGGAATGGACGTTTGAAAACGACAACGGGAAATGCCCCCAAATGCACAAAGCCCATGCTTATGTGGAGTGTTGGGAGGAAATGAAAGCCGGGAATATCGGTTATCTGTTATGGGGCATGGTAGGCACAGGCAAAAGCTATTTCGCCGGGTGTATCGCCAACGCCCTCATGGAGAAAGAGGTTTCCGTGTGCATGACAAACTTTGCCTTGATACTCAACGACCTTGCCGCCAGCTATAAGGACAGGAACGAGTACATAGCCCGCCTTTGCAGCTTCCCTCTGCTTATCCTTGACGATTTCGGCATGGAGCGTGGCACGGAATACGGGCTTGAACAGGTTTACAACGTGATAGACAGCCGATACCGAAGCGGCAAGCCCTTAATCGTGACAACAAATTTGACGCTGGAAGAATTGCAGAACCCGGAGGACACCGCCCACGCCCGCATTTATGACCGCCTTACGGAAATGTGTACCCCCGTCTGCATTACCGGGGAGAATTTCAGGAAAGCCAGAGCAAGGGAGAAAATGGAACGCCTTAAAAAGCTGCTGAACGGAAAGGAGATTTGCCTATGACCGACACGCCCAAGAAAAGCACCGCCACCACCGCCCGCCGCCCGGATTGCGTGACAGAAGTACGCCGGGGGAACACCGTCCTTGTGGTTTCCGGCTATTTCAAACAAGGCACGACCGCCACCGCCGCCGACAAGATGATGAAAGTGCTGGAAGCGGAAAGCGCAGCCGGGGGAACAGCCGCACACGCTATGTAATGCGATAAGCCTTAATAAAATAATGTGATATTTTTCGACATAAAGTAGCAAAAAGGACTGTACAGCAAGCCCCGCCCTATGGTATAATAGACCTACGGAATAGTGGGGCTGGCTGTCGGAAATGGAGGAAACCATGACAAGACAGACCACCCAAAAACTGATTACCGCCCTATATCCGAGATTGTCGCACGAGGACACGCTTCAAGGCGAATCCAACTCCATAAGCAACCAGAAGCGAATCCTTGAAGCCTACGCAAAACAGAACGGCTTTTCCAACCTCAAATGGTACACGGACGACGGATTCTCCGGGGCAAATTTCCAAAGACCCGGCTTCCAGTCCATGCTTGCCGACATTGAAGCGGGGCTTGTGGGAACGGTTATCGTAAAGGATATGTCAAGGTTAGGGCGAAATTACTTACAAGTGGGAATGTACACGGAAATGATTTTCCCACAGAACGGCGTCCGCTTCATTGCTATCAATGACGGCGTTGACAGCGCACAGGGCGACAACGATTTTGCACCCTTGCGTAATATTTTTAACGAATGGCTGGTGAGAGATACGAGCAAGAAAATCCGGGCGGTAAAACGCTCAAAAGGCATGAGTGGGAAGCCCGTCACAAGCAAGCCCGTGTACGGCTACCTCATGGACGAGGACGAAAATTTCATCATTGACGAAGAAGCCGCCCCCGTGGTAAAGCAGATTTACAGCCTATGCCTTGCCGGGAACGGTCCGACCAAGATAGCCCGTATGCTCACAGAGCAGGAAATCCCCACGCCGGGAACGCTGGAATACCGCCGGACAGGGAGAACCCGCCGCTACCACCCCGGCTATGAGTGCAAGTGGGCGGCGAACACCGTGGTGCATATCCTTGAAAACCGGGAATACACGGGCTGCCTTGTGAACTTCAAGACCACCACACAATCCTACAAATGCAGCAAGATTATCTACAACAGCGAGGACAAACAGGCAATCTTCGAGAACCACCACGAGCAGATAATCGACAGGGACACATGGGAGCGTGTGCAGGAGCTGCGCAAGCAGCGCAAACGCCCTAACCGCTATGATGAAGTGGGTTTGTTCTCCGGCTTACTCTTTTGTGCCGACTGCGGCAGCGTCATGTACCAGCAACGCTATCAGACGGACAAGCGGCGGCAGGACTGCTACATATGCGGCAGCTACAAGAAGCGCACGGCAGACTGTACGGCGCACTTTATCCGCACCGACCTTTTAACCGCCGGAGTGACCGAGAACCTACGGAAAGTCACCAGCTACGCCGCCAGGCACGAAGCCCGGTTTATGAAGCTGTTGACCGAGCAGACCGAGGACGGGAGCAAACGCCGGAACGCCGCCAAGAAGAAAGAGCTGGAAGCGGCAGAAAAACGGATTGCGGAACTCTCCGCTATCTTCAAGCGGCTGTATGAGGACAGCGTGACCGGGCG
>QXWV01000066.1 GCA_009911195.1 Lachnospiraceae bacterium
CCTTGCAGAGCGAGCTTTCTAAGACGCTGAAAGCCACGGCAAACGCTGAAAAGTTTATGAAAGTGGTACGCAAGTACACCAGCTTTGAGGAACTCACCCCTACCCTGTTACGGGAGTTTGTGGAAAAAATCGTAATCCACGAATCGGAAGCCCTTGACGGGAAACGCCGGGGGAAGCTCCGCAGACAGGAAATCGAAATCTATTATTCTTTTGTCGGCAAGGTAGAATTGCCCGACTAAAGCCCGACCCGTCCGGCAGTCAGCCGGACAGGGAACGGCAAAATTTTTTACACTTCTTTTACTTCTTTATCTCACATGAGCAAAGTCACAGGGCATGAAACAGCTTATGGCGGGCGGCGGCGTTGCCCTTATCGGCACGACCTTAATCCCGCTGCTTTCCGGGCTGTTCGGATAATCCGGGAGGTAGCCGCTTATGGAGAGCATATTTGAAGCCATTAACGAATGGCTAAAGGAGCTTTTAATCGGGGCGATTAACGGAAACCTGTCAAATATGTTCGGGGACGTGAACGAGAAAGTCGGCACGATAGCGGCGCAGGCAGGACAGACCCCGCAGGGGTGGAATGGCGGCGTGTTTTCCATGATACAGAACCTTTCACAGACCGTCATTCTCCCCATTGCGGGGCTTGTCATTACCTATGTGCTATGCGTGGAGCTAATCAGCATGGTTACGGACAAGAACAGCCTGCATGACATTGATACTTTCATGTTCTTTAAGTATGTATTCAAAGCGTGGGTAGCCGTCTACCTTGTTACCCACGTCTTTGACATTACTATGGCGGTCTTTGACGTGGGGCAGCATTTAGTCAACAGTGCGGCGGGCGTGATAAGCTCCGACACCGCTATTGACGTGGAAAGCACCCTTGCCGCAATGACCGCCACAATGGAAACAATGGAAGTCCCCGAACTGCTTTTGCTTGTAATGGAAACCGCCCTTGTTAGTATGTGCATGAAAATTATGTCCGTGCTGATTACGGTTATCCTCTACGGCAGAATGATAGAGATATATTTGACCTGCTCCGTTGCCCCTATCCCCTTTGCAACCATGACTAACAGGGAATGGGGAAGCATTGGGAACAACTACCTCAAAGGCTTGTTCGCATTGGGCGTACAGGGCTTTTTCATCATGGTATGCGTTGGGATTTACGCCGTGCTTGTGAATGAAATGGTAATCGCCGCAAACCTGCACAGTGCCATTTTCAGCATAGCAGCCTACACCGTGATACTCTGCTTCTCCCTTTTTAAGACGGGAAGCCTTGCAAAGAGCATTTTCCACGCACATTAGATTTCAGACAACGCCCCATGCGGGCAGAAAGGAGGACAACAAATGGCGTATGTCACAGTACCCAAAGACCTTACGAAAGTCAAGACCAAAGTTGCGCTGAACCTTACCAAGCGGCAGCTTGTGTGTTTCAGCATGGCGGCAGCCGTGGGCGTTCCCCTGTTCTTTCTCTTGAAAGGCAGCGTCCCGCAGACAGCAGCGACCTTTCTCATGGTTCTTGCCATGCTCCCGTTTTTCCTGTTCGCCATGTACGAAAAGCACGGACAGCCCCTTGAAAAAGTGTTAGGCAACATCATAAAAGTGTTTTTCCTCTCGCCAAAGGAACGACCCTACCAGACGGAAAACTATTACGCCGTCTTAGCGAAGCAACGGAAACTTAACAAGGAGGTAACAGCCATTGCGAAAAAAAGCTATCAAAGACAGACCGCAAAATCAGCAGGCAAAAGAGAAAATCCGGCTCACACGGGCAGAAAAAAAGCAGATAGCCGCCCTCATGCGGCAGGCAAAGGGGGACGGGAAAAAGCGCACCGCACAGCAGACAATCCCCTACTTGCAGATGTACCCGGACGGGATATGCCGGGTAAAGGACAATCTTTTCTCAAAGAGCGTTGAGTTTTCCGACATCAACTACCAGCTTGCACAGCCGGACGACAAGACAGCCACCTTTGAAGCCCTTTGCGACTTCTACAACTCCCTTGACAGCTCCGTAGGCTTGCAGCTTACCTTTGTGAACCGCATAGCCGGGCAGGGGGACTTCTCAAAGAGTATCGCCATACCGCCGCAGCAGGACGGCTTTGACGATGTGCGGGAGGAATACGCCGCCATGCTCAAAGAACAGCTTGCAAAGGGCAACAACGGGCTTGTGAAGCACAAATACCTCACATTCACACTGGAAGCCGACAGCCTTAAAAATGCAAAGTCCCGGCTTTCCCGACTGGAAACGGACATATTGAACCACCTCAAAATCTTAGGGGCGGCGAACCGACCCCTTGACGGGAAAGAACGGCTTGAAGTGCTGCACGGCATTTTCCACCCGGACGGGGACAGGAAATTTTTATTCAACTGGAAATGGCTTGTACCGTCCGGGCTTTCCACGAAAGATTTCATTGCACCGCCCTCATTCGCTTTCAAGAATGGGCGTATGTTCGGCATGGGCGACAAGACCGGGGCGGTATCATTCTTGCAGATACTTGCGCCGGAACTCAATGACCGCCTGCTTGCCGACCTCTTGAACGTGGACGGGCATTTACTGGTAAACCTGCATATCCGCAGTATCGACCAGAGCGAAGCCATAAAGACCATTAAACGCAAGATAACCGACCTTGACGCAATGAAGATAGCCGAGCAGAAAAAGGCGGTACGCAGCGGGTATGACATGGATATAATACCGTCCGACCTTGCCACCTACGGCGGGGACGCAAAAGACCTGTTGCGGGACTTGCAGAGCCGCAACGAGCGAATGTTTCTCCTTACGCTGCTTGTGGTAAACCTTGCGGACAATAAACAGCAGCTTGACAACCAGATATTCCAGACGGCGGGCGTGGCGCAGAAAGCGAACTGCTCCCTTGTGCGCCTTGACTATCAGCAGGAAGCCGGGCTTGTGTCGTCCCTGCCTTTGGGACTGAACGAAATCCCCATACAGCGGGGGCTTACCACGTCAAGCACGGCTATTTTCGTGCCGTTTACCACGCAGGAGCTTTTCCAGAACGGGGAAGCCCTCTACTACGGCTTGAACGCACTTTCCAACAACATGATACTTGCAGACAGGAAGAAACTCAAAAATCCCAATGGTTTAATTCTGGGGACACCGGGCAGCGGCAAGAGTTTTTCCGCAAAGCGGGAAATCACAAACGTATTCCTTGTTGCGGACAAAAAGGACTGTATCTTGATATGCGACCCCGAAGCCGAGTACGCACCCCTTGTCAACCGATTAGGCGGGCAGGTAGTGAAAATCTCCCCCACAAGCAAGGATTTTGTGAACCCTATGGACTTGAACCTCAATTATTCCGAGGACGAAAGCCCCTTATCGCTGAAAAGCGATTTTATCCTTTCCCTTTGCGAGCTTGTCGTAGGCGGCAAAAGCGGCTTAGAGCCTATCGAAAAGACCGTGATTGACCGAGCCGTGCGGGAGGTTTACCGGGAATACCTTGCCGACCCCGCCCCGGCGAAAATGCCGATACTGGAAGATTTATACAACGCACTAAAGGCGCAGCCGGAAGCGGAAGCCGCACGGGTAGCCGCAGCCCTTGAACTCTATGTGCATGGAAGCCTTAACGTGTTCAACCACCGCACCAACATAGACATACATAACCGCCTTGTCTGCTTTGACATTAAGGAATTGGGGAAGCAGCTCAAAAAGTTAGGTATGCTTATCATACAAGACCAAGTTTGGGGGCGTGTGACCGAGAACCGGGAACGCCACGCTAACACATGGTACTATTCAGATGAATTTCACTTGCTGCTGAAAGAGGAACAGACGGCGGCTTACAGCGTGGAAATCTGGAAGCGTTTCAGAAAATGGGGCGGCATACCCACGGGCATAACACAGAACGTCAAAGATTTGCTTGCAAGCCGGGAAATCGAAAACATTTTTGAAAACAGCGATTTTATTTATATGCTGAACCAAGCGGGCGGCGACAGGCAGATTTTGGCGAAGCAGTTAGGCATTTCCAATAAGCAGCTTTCCTATGTGACCCACTCCGAAGCCGGGCAGGGGCTTATCTTCTATGGGAACGTGATACTGCCCTTTGTAGACCGCTTCCCGGCAGACACCGAGCTTTACCGTATCATGACGACCCGCCCGGAGGAACTTGCACAGCCATAACCCGCAGAAATCCGGGGGACAGAAAGGAGCGATAAACCATGAGTACCAAAACCGCAAAACAGCAGGACGCATTGACGGAACTCCTTGACCTGCTGACACAGAACGGGAAAAAGCAGGAAGCCGCCGAGCTTTCCGCTTTATTCTCACAATTCGCAGCAATGGAAACACAGTACGGGAAAGTGCTTTCCGAGCTTGCCGCCGTCCGTGAACAGCTTGCCACGCTCCATGACGGGGGAAACAGAGCCGCCGCCATGCAGGAAACCAAGCAGACGCACGCGCACGTCACGCAGGCGAAAGAAACCCTCTCCACCCTAAAGGGGAACATGACTGACAAAATCAGAAAGACCCTTGCCGCCGTCAAGCAGCACGGCATTTCAGCACTGAACAAGGCGGCTGACTTCTTAGGCGTGAAAAAGGCACTTGCGGAAATGAAAGGCAGCGTACAGGACGCTATCGCTTCCACCCAAAGCAGCATTGACCGTATCAACGCCATAGGCAGCGAACTCCACGCCCTCAATGAACACGCCAAGAACTTAGGGCGGGCGTTGACGGGAAAGGAGCGCAAAGAGCTGACGCAGCGCAATGAGGACAAAGGCGTGCTTGCCGCCGTTGCCAAGCCCTTAAAACGTCATAAAGCCACGTTAGAGGGCATGGAAAAGAACATTGACCGGGCAATGGCACGGGTGGAACGGTTAGAGCAGGCAGCCGTAAAAGGCAGGGAGAAAGAAAAGCCCTCTATCCGGGAGGAAATCAAAGCCGCCGCAGAAAAGACAGCGCAGCCCAAGAAGAAAGCCCCGCAGAAAGCGCAGGAAGCGGGCTTATAAGGGGGATAACCATTTATGCAGGAATTTAAGGCAAAGGCAAAAAGGACGCAGAAAATGACCCGTGACGGCGTTGTGGAAACCAACCAAGCCACCGGGGAGCAGACCCGCAAGAGCCAAAGGGAAACAGAGGATTTTTCCGGCGACACAGCGGAAAACATGACCAGGAAATCCTTAAACCGTGCCGCCACCGAAAGGCAGCGTCACAAGGCGAAGAAACGCAGGAAGAAAGCGAATAAAGCCGCCAAAAAAGCACAGGAAGCCACGGGGAAACAGACAACCCGCCTGCAATTCAAGGAGGAAGAACGCACCGACCCGGAGCTTGCAAAGTATGTGAAGAAATCCGAAAAAGCCGCTGATAAACTGGAAACGGCAAGGGAAAAGATACCCAAGCAGAAACGCATTAAGGCGGCGAGGGAATTTGACGAAGCCACCGGGCGGGCAAAGACCCGCCTGTATTTTGAAAAGACCGACAAGCCCCCAAACGGGAAACTGCACCACAACCCGGCAGACCGCCCCATGCGGGAAATCAAGAACTATGTGCATGGGAAAGTGGGCGAGGTTGAGAAAGACAATTCCGGCGTTGAGGGGGCGCACAAGTCGGAGAAAGCAGCGGAACGGGCGGGCGGCTACGCAAGCCGGAAACTGAAAGAGGGCTACCGAAGCCATAAGCTCAAACCCTACCGGGAAGCCGCCAAAGCCGAAGCAGCGTCAAGGAAAGCAGACACCAATTATCTGTACCATAAGACATTAAAGGAGAACCCGGAGCTTGCAAGCAATCCCCTCTCCCGTTTCCACCAGAAACAGCAGATAAAAAAGCAGTACGCAAAGGATTTGAGGGCGGCGCAGAAAGCCGGGAAAACAGCCGGAAAGACCGCAGGCGCAGCCAAGAACACCCGCAAAGCCGCAGGCAAGGCAGGGGAAGCCACGAAAAAGACAATGGACTTTATCGCCCGCCACTGGAAAGGCATACTGACCGTGGGCGTGTTCCTGCTCTTAATCGTGATGATATTTACCGGGCTATCTTCCTGCGCCGCAATCATACAGGGCGGCGTTTCCTCAATCGTTGGCACTTCCTACACCGCCGAGGACGAAGCAATCCGGCAGGTGGAAGCCGACTACAAGGAACTGGAAAGGGGCTTGCGGGAGGAAATCGCAGACACAGAAACGGACTACCCGGACTATGACGAATACCAGTACCATTTAGACGAAATCGGGCATAACCCCTTTGCGCTTGCGTCCTACCTTACCGCCAAGCTCTACGACTACACAAGGGAGGAAGCGAGGGCAGAGATACAGGCATTGTTTGAAAAACAGTACACCCTTACCCTGCGGGAAGAAATACAGACACGCTACCGCACGGAAACCACCACCGACCCGGAAACCGGGGAAACCACCACCGAGGAAATCCCCTACGATTATTACATTCTCCATGTAACGCTGACAAATAAAAACATTGAAACCCTTGCCGGGGAACTTTTAACCCCAGAGCAGAAAGAAATGTTTGACATCTACATGGAAACCAAAGGCAACAAGCCGGACGTGTTCGGGGACGACTACGCAACAGGCACGCCGGGCAGCGGGGAATACACCGACTATGAGATACCCCCGGAAGCCCTCTCTGATGAACGCTTTGCCGCCATGATTGCGGAAGCGGAAAAATACTTAGGCTATCCCTATGTATGGGGCGGCAGCTCCCCGTCAACGTCCTTTGACTGTTCGGGCTTTGTGTGTTGGGTAATCAACCAGTCCGGCGTTGGGAGTGTCGGCAGGACAACGGCGCAAGGCATTTTCAACCACACCACGCCCATTGCGCCAAGCGAAGCCAAGCCGGGGGACATTATCTTTTTCACGGGGACGTATGACAGCGGTTCGGCGGTTAGCCATGTGGGGATTTATGCGGGAAACGGCATGATGATACATTGCGGCAACCCTATCTCCTACGCTTCCGTCAACACCCCTTACTGGCAGTCACACTTCTACGCCTACGGGCGTTTGCCATAACAAAAAATCTGAACAGGAGGGATATTTTTCTATGATGAAACTGGAACGTATCATTGCGGAGATTGAGAAAACAAAAGACACAATCTCCAAACAGCAGGCAAGGCTTAGGGAACTGGAAGCACAGAAAACCGAGGTTGAAAACCTGCATATCGTACAAATGGTAAGGGCGTTACGCATGACCCCGGCAGAGCTTTCCGTCTTTTTACAGGGCAAGCCGGACAACGCCCCGGCAGCAACCACAGGCAGGCTTTTTTCAAGACAGGAGGACACCGAGAATGAGTAAAAAAATCTTACATACCTTTATCGCACTTGCCGCCGCCCTTATCCTTACGGGCGGCTTTTCCATGACCGCCTACGCAGGCGGCGGGGAGGAATACGAAGCCGAAGAACCCACGCCCGCACCAGAGCCGGAGGAAACAGCGACCCCAAGCGACCCGCTGACCCCGGAGGGGAACGCAACCCTTGTTGATGATATTTGGGGAGAGAACAAGCAGCTCATCACAGTAACCACCAAGAACAGCAATTATTTTTATATCCTCATAGACCGTGCCGCCGAGGGGGAAAACACCGTGCATTTCCTTAACATGGTGGACGAAGCCGACCTTATGGCACTGATTGAGGACGGGGAGAAAGAGGAAACAGCCGTCATGCCGCAGACCTGCACCTGCAAGGAGAAATGCGAAGCCGGGACAGTCAACGAAAGCTGCCCCGTATGCCTTAACAACCGTAATTCCTGCACCGGGACAGAGAAAGAAACCGAACCGGAAACCGAAGCCGAGCCGGAACAGCTAAAGGACAATAAAGGCACAAAAAGCCTGCTCCTGCTTTTCCTGCTGACGCTCTTTGCAGGCGGCGGGGCGTTCTATTATTTCAAGTACATCAAGCCAAAGGACACCGCAAAGGGCAGCCCGGACTTCTCCGATTTTGACTTTGACGAGGACGAAGAAACCGACTATGAGGACGACACCGATTATGACAGCTACGGGGACGATACAGAGAACGCAGAGGACACCGAAGCGGAGGAAGAAACAGGGCTTGAAGATGATACGGAGGGCGGCTTATGACGTGGTTCACAGACAGCCCTTATGAAAAGATGATGACACAGAAACCGGGACACGGGCGGCATGGGGACAGCAAGCCGCCCGTCCCCCGTTCCCCGGCTTGTACTGGCTGCCCTTATAACAAGGGGCTAGCCCCTTGTATTGCGTACTGTATCAAGAAGTTGCAGGCAAAGAAAAGCACTTACAACTAAATAGACATATTATTTTATCCTGCTACTACTTGTATATCCTCACAAAATCTCTTATGATATATTCATTATCACCAAAATGTTAAAGGAGATTTCACAATGATAAAACTAGAATACGTCTATTCAGACAATTTGGATTTATTAGAAGAAACACGGGAATTTATGATAACATCGAGAAATGCCACGACAAATAATATCCAAATGGGGCTAAATTACAGTATCATATTAACAAGTGTATTGATTTTAGAAAGTAAATTTGAACGCCTACTATACGCTATTGTTAATTATTATGAACACATATATGTTAAATATATGGGACATATAGATATTGAGGAAGATACTTATATAGTAAAAAATTATAGAAACTTCTTAAATAGTCTTTTTGAAAGAACCAAATCACAAATTTCAAAAAACACAGGAATTAGTCATTACAAAAATATGCTAAGTACGCTTATAGATAATTATACCTCTACCCAAGAAATGAAAAAATTGGAAGAGGGAATAGAGGTACTGTTTCAATTAAGAAATGTATTAGCTCATGGTAGGGCTATACACTTTGATGTAAAAACATATATGCCATACCCTACATATGAAATTGAGAATATTGAAGTTGATTTTAAAGGAGGATATAAAAAAGCCGAAGATTATTTGTATAAGCAAGGACTAATTGATAAAAAATGTATAGAAACCAGAGATTTCCATATGCTTTTTTCAAATGAGATAAGCAACTATTTTGTTGACTTGCAAAACAAATATATTGATGAATGTTACAAAAGTATACCTTTTGTAATTGATGAATACTTATGACAATAACTATCATTTTATACATACTATTTATAAGAGCAATCTAAGACGGTTGCTCTTTTTTTGTGCCAAAAAGGAGGAAAGTATTATGCAGTTAGTAATCGCAGAAAAACCGAGCGTGGCAATGGCAATCGCCGCCGTTATCGGCGCAGCGGAAAGAAAGGACGGCTACATGGAGGGCGCAGGCTATCTTGTTAGTTGGTGTGTGGGACACCTTGCGGGACTGGCAGACGCTACCCATTACGGGGACTTTAAGAAATGGCGTTATGAGGACTTACCAATCCTGCCCCAAACATGGGAAACCGTCGTATCCCCGGACAAGGAAGAACAGTTTGAAACCTTAAAGAGCCTCATGCACCGGGCAGACGTGGAAGCCCTCATTTGCGCCACGGACGCAGGGCGTGAGGGGGAACTGATTTTCCGCTTTGTCTACGAGAAAGCCGGGTGTAAAAAAACGTTCTACCGCCTATGGATAAGCAGCATGGAGGAAAGCGCAATCAAGAAAGGATTTGACGATTTGCGGGACGGACACGACTACGACCCGTTATATCATTCCGCACTATGCCGGGCAAAGGCTGACTGGCTAATCGGTATCAATGCGACCCGCCTTTTCTCCGTCCTCTACAACCACACCTTGAACGTGGGGCGGGTACAGACACCGACCCTCTCCCTGCTTGTGGAACGGGACAACGCAATCCAGAATTTCCAGAAGAAAAAATATTATGTGGTTCATATCGGGAACGGCACTTTTGAAGCGGCAAGCCCGCCCTACACAGAGAAAGACGAAGCCGAAAAGCTCCGCAGGGATTGTGACGGGGAAATGGCGGTATGCACTTTGCTTGTCCGGGAGGAAAAGACCGAGAACCCGCCCCGCCTTTATGACCTTACGACCTTGCAGCGGGAAGCAAACAGGCTTTACGGCTACACCGCCAAACAGACCCTTGACTACACCCAATCGCTCTATGAAAAGAAGCTATGCACCTACCCCCGGACGGACAGCCAATATCTCACGGACGATATGCTCCCCACCGCTGAAACTATCGTGTCCGGGCTTTTCGGCACACTGGACTTTGCAAAGGGCGTTGACCTCTCCCCGGACTACTCCCGCATACTGAACAGCAAAAAAGTAACCGACCACCACGCAATCATTCCCACCGCCGAAGCAGTAAAAACAGATAAGAGCAGCCTGCCCGAAAGTGAAAGAAATATCCTGCTCCTGCTCTCCATGAAACTGTTGTCCGCAACGGCGCAGCCCTACCGATACGAAGCCGTGACTGTTTCCTTTTCCTGCGGCGGCGTAACCTTTACGGCAAAGGGAAAAACCGTCAAATGCGAGGGCTTTAAGGAACTGGAACGCCGCTTCCGTGCCACCTTGAAAGCGAAGCCGGAGGACGGGAACGCCACAAAAGAAAGCCCGTTGCCAGAGTTGACCGAGGGACAGGAAATCACGGCACAGGCAGCCATGACCGAACATGACACAACGCCCCCGAAAGCCTATACGGAAGATACCCTGTTGTCCGCAATGGAACGGGCGGGAAGCGGGGACATATCCGAGGACGCAGAGCGAAAAGGCTTAGGCACTCCCGCCACCCGTGCGGCGGTACTGGAAAAACTTGTGCAGGCGGGCTTTGTGGAGAGGAAGAAAAAGCAGCTTATCCCCACCAAAGACGGCAAGAACCTTGTCGCCGTCCTGCCCGAAGTCCTCACAAGCCCGAAGCTGACCGCCGAATGGGAAAACGCACTGACGAAGATTGCCAAAGGGAACGCCGACCCGGACAGCTTCATGCGTGGCATTGAAGCAATGGCGGCGGGGCTTGTCAAAGATTATCCCGCCGTCCCGGAGGAAAAGAAAAAGCTGTTTGCCCCGGAGCGAAAGGAAACCGGAAAATGCCCCCGCTGCGGCTCTCCCGTCCATGAGGGGAAGAAAAATTTTTATTGCGACAACCGGGACTGCCAATTTTCCATGTGGAAGAATGACCGCTTTTTCACGAGCAAGAAAAAGGAACTGACAGCCACCGTTGCCGCCGCTTTACTTAGCAAAGGCAGGGCAGCCATGAAAGGCTTGTATTCCGAGAAAACGGGCAAGACCTATGACGCTGACGTGCTGCTTGCGGACACGGGAGAAAAGTATGTCAATTACAAGATTGAGCTGAAAAAGACCAAGAAGCCAAAACTCAAGAAGTAACCCACAGAAGAATAGCAAGCATAGGGATTGAGTACCCAATCCCGTAAAACCCCCACTTTTCCGTCCTGCGGACTTGTGGGGATTTTGCTTGTTGGGAAGTGTCCCAAACCCTCTAAAAAATCAAAAAACCGAGAAAGGAGCTATGCCAATGAAAGATGATTTTACCGTGCTGATACAGAACCGCACCGAGTTTGAAAAGGGCAACCCGGCGACTGTATTTTTATCCCTGCCCGCCACAAAAGAAGAACTCCACGAAGCCATGAAAGCACTGAACATCACAGCCGACAACCCGCAGGATTTTTTCTTGAACGGCTATTCCACCGCCGAGGGCAGACGGATTGAGATACCCTTTGACTGGATAAGGGACGGCGACATTGACAGGATAAATTTCCTTGCCGCAAGACTGGAAGAAATGACAACAGAGCAGCTTGAAAAACTGGACGCAGTAATGCACAGTGACTTCAAGCCGGAAAGCCTTGACAAGCTGATAGACCACACCTATAACACAGATTTTTATTCCTACGTTCCGGGGATTTTGAGCTATAAGGAATTGGGCGACTATTTCCTCAATGACAGCGGCAAAGTGCAAATGCCGGAGGAATGGAAAGCCGGGATTGACAAGGAAAGTTTCGGCTTCAACGCCGCACTCCATGAGGACGGGAAGCTGACCGATTACGGCTATATCGCAAGAAGCGGGACGGACTGGAAAGAGGTTTACGCCGGGCAGGAAACGCCGGAGAAATACCGTATCATGGGCTACCCCGAAGCGGAACGCACCGCCCCGGTTGACATAGCCGCCGCCAATCCCATACGCCCCATTGAATTAACGGCGCAGAAGCCCGCCGAGAAGATGAAAGAGATAACGGACAGACTGGAACAGGGCATACAGGATTTATTTGAAAGTGACCGCTTCAAAGAGTATTTACAGGTAATGTCAACATTCCATGATTACAGCTTTAACAATACCCTCTTAATCGCCATGCAGAAGCCGGACGCAACCTTTGTAGCGGGCTACACCTCATGGCAACAGAAATACGGACGGCAGGTGGTAAGCCATGCAAAAAGTATCAAAGTGATTGCCCCGTCCCCCTACAAAGTGAAAAAGGAAGTTGACAAAATCGACCCCAAGACCCAAAAGCCCGTGATTGGCAAAGACGGAAAACCCGTCAAGGAAGAAACGGAAGTAACCGTCCCGGCATTCAAGGTGGTTTCCGTCTTTGACGTGTCGCAGACCGAGGGAAAGGAGCTTCCCACTATCGGCGTTGACGAGCTGACCGGGGACGTGGCACAGTACGCCGATTTCTTCAAGGCGGCAACGCAGGCAAGCCCCGCCCCGGTAGGCTTTGAAAAGATAGAAAGCGGCGCAAAGGGCTACTACTCACAGACTGAAAAACGCATAGCCATAAATGAGGGCATGAGCGAGTTGCAGAACCTTAAAACGCTGATACATGAGATTGCACACGCCAAGCTGCATGACATAGACCTTAACGCCCCCGCAGAGGAAAAGGCAGACCGACCAGACCGCCGCACCCGTGAGGTACAGGCGGAAAGCATTGCCTACGCCGTGTGCCAACACTACGGGCTTGACACTTCCGATTATTCCTTTGCCTATGTCGCAAAATGGAGCAGCGGGCGGGAACTTGCCGAGCTGAAAGCGTCCCTTAAAACTATCCGTGACACCGCCGCCGGGCTGATTGCGGACATAGATAAAAACTTTGCCGAGCTGACAAAGGACAAGGAGCAGACACAGGCACAGGAAACACAGGCAGAAGAACCCACGCCGGAGGAAAAACAGCCGGAGCAGGACACACCGCAGGAAGAAAAAACAGAACCCACGGCAGAGCCGCCGCAGGAGGAAAAGGCAGCTACGGAAGAACCCGCAAAAGGGGACGCACAGACGGAGCAGACCGAAGATAATTTCCCGACCCCCGACCCCAACGCAGAGCCGGTTGTAACAATCCTTTGGAGCGAACACAGCCGCTTCCATGACGGCGAAACCATGAGCCTTTCCGAAGCAGACGCCCTTATCGGAAATCTTGACGAAGCCACCGTTTCCGAGGACGGCTACTATAAAACCAAGTTCCGCATTGACTTTGTAATGGACGGGCAGCCCGACAATTACATAGGGCGGCAGGACTTAGGGGACGGGGACGGCACTCTCATAGAGCATATCGAGGGCTATCATGCCTATTATGAGAATAATGCAGATTGGGACAATTACGTTTTACACAGCGGCGGCACGGAAGCACTGGAAGCGGACAAGGCACAGCGGGAAATGCTCTTACATGAATTTGTCCCCTATCTGAAACTGCACAATAACCTCTCCAAAATGGAGCAGTCTGCAACAAAGGCACTGGAAGAAAACAGCGGCATGACCGCCACCGAAACCGCCTACCACACCGCCATGAAAGAGTATGTTTCCCAATGCCGGGCAATGGTAAACAGCGGGGATTACAGCCTGCCACCCGTCCCGCAGCTTAAAGACTTTGACACAGAGCTTGCCGCCTATAAAGAACACGTCAAGGAAGAAATCGCACAGGAAGCCGCCGCCGCAGGAATGACCGTGGAGGAATACGCCGAGGGCGGCTACGAAGCACCGCAGGCAGAAAACACCTTTACCATTTACCAGTTAAAAGATGATGTACCCGTAGATTTTCATTTCCGACCACTGGAAGAAATACAGGGAAAAGGGCTTGCGGTAGACCCCGCCAACTATGAAAAAACCTACACCGCACCACTCACGCCGGGGACGACCTTAGAGGGAATTTTTGAGAAATTCAACATTGACCGCCCGGAGGACTTCAAGGGACATTCCCTCTCTGTTTCTGACGTGGTAGTGCTTCATCAGAACGGGCGGGACACCGCCCACTATACGGACAGTATCGGTTTTGTGGAAGTGCCGGAATTTTTACGGGAGCAAAAGCAGATTACCCCGGACGAGTTAATGACCGGGGAACAGATTACCACGCCGAGGGGGAGCTTTTCTGTAACCGCCATGAGCCGGGAGCAAATGGAAGCAGCCGGATATGGCTTTCATCATCAATCAGACAACGGAAAATATCTGATTATGGGGAACGGGACAAGGGCGTTTGCCATTGCAGCGGAACAGCCCGAAAACCACTTGAAAGCCGCCGAACAGTCCACCGAGCAGAACGCAAACATGATTGACGGTATCATCAACAACACCCCCGCCGCTGACGGACTGGAAGCCGCCGCCGGGGAGCAGATTTCTCTTGAACAGTACGCCGAAACGCTAAAGCAGGACGAAGCCCAAAAGAACGCAGAGCCGGACACCGCCCGTATCACAGCCGCTTCAAAAAGCCGCTATGACGGCATGGTTGCCCTCTTTACTATGGACGACAAAATCCATATCGGGAAAAGCGAAAACTACGACAACAAAGGGCATTATGACAACGCCGACAATTCCCTGCTCTACGTCACGGACTGCCAAGCCGCCTTTACATTCCTTACAAGTGAGGGCTGCATACATTCACAGGACGAAGCATTGAAACAGGGCATTTACACAAAAGAGGACTACGAGGAATTTTCACGCATAACGGACTTTTTGGCGCAGGCAGGATTTACCCCGGAAAAAGAGTTCTGTTTTGACGGGAAGCCTTTTTCCCTGCAAGCAGATACGCCGGAGCAGACAGCCCCGGAAGCCAAGACCATTTATTACACAATCAATGAGGGGGCTGCCCGCCGTGCAAATGATATGAACAGCTTTTACGACTACAAGCCCGGCAGCGCAACCGCAGAATACAGGCAAATGGTAGACAGAGCCGTGGAGATTGGGGAACACCAGAAAAAGCGGGTAGACCCCATGTACCATGAAAAGATTGACAGCCTTGTTGACACCTACGCCCGGAAACTTGCCGAGAACATGAACAGCAGTTTTTCCATTGAAGCCCGTGTACCCTCTATCCTCATTGCGGGCGGCTCTAATTTCCCGGTACGCAAAAAGGAAAAGCAGAACGCCGCCCGTGACAGGAACATGGAGGACTGGAACGAGATACAGGGATTGCTTGACAAGATACGCAGCACAGGCATGGGCGGTATCAGCGCAGACGACCCGCAGGCAATAACGAAACTGGAAGCCAAACTGGAAAAGCTGCAATCGGCGCAGGAAACCATGAAAGCGGTAAACGCCTACTACCGAAAGCACAAGACCCTTGACGGCTGCCCCAACCTCTCCGCTGAACGTATCGAAGCCATGAAAGCGGAAATGTCCTCACAGTGGCACATACAGGATAAGCCCTACCCCTCATGGGCTTTATCCAACAACAACGCAGAGATACGCCGGATAAAAGGGCGCATTGCGGAGCTGACAAAAAAGCAGGAAACCGCCTACGCCGGGTGGGAGTTTGACGGCGGCACGGTGGAAATGAACCAGGAAGATAACCGCCTGCAAATCTTCTTTGAGGAAAAGCCGGACGAAAAGACCCGTGAAACCTTAAAGGAAAACGGCTTCCGCTGGTCGCCCAAAGCCGGGGCGTGGCAAAGGCAGCTCAACGACAACGCTATCTATGCCGCTGACCGTTTATCCTGCATAAAACCGTTATCCGGGAAAAGCCCCGTGGAAATACAGAAAGAAGCCCGCACAGCCGCCAAGACCGAGAAAAAGCCCTCTATCCGGGCGCAGCTTGCACAGGACAAGGAAGCGTTGAAAAACGCCCCAAAAAAGGCAGCGGAAAAGACGAAAAAGCAGGATTTAGAAAGGAGCTGAACCATGCAGAAATTTGAAAACGTGGATATATTAAAATCCCTCAAAGCAATCATGCAGACCCACACCGAACACTTCCAGTCTGATTTTGACATAGACATAAAGATTTTGAAGCAGGCGGCAAAAAGCCCGACCCCGGAGGATAAAAAATATTTATGGATATGCCGCCCTGCCGGAACATGGTGCTTGCGGGAGCGTGACACGTTCATCAAGGACACACGGGAGCATAACACGTTCTGTTTCTACGCCGAGCAGACACGGGACAAAATACTTGCCTATGCCGTAGAGCTGACCGGGATTGAAAAAGGCAGGGTAACGGGCAGCCTTTACGAACTGGACTACCAGAAGCACTATAAACACGTCAAGGACGCTTCCGTACCTGCCGGAGATACCAAGCTGATTTACCAGAACGGGGAACGGACGCAGGAAGCCGGGAAGCGCATTACCGGGGACGCTGACCCGGACTTAGGGAAATTCCTTAACTTTGAGGAACAACCCAAAGACCCCGCCGCTTTACAGAATGTACTTAGGAACGAGAAACACAGCCGGGAACGTCTGAAAAGCGGCGACATAAAAGAGCATATCGAAACACTGTCCGGCAAGGGCAGAGAGAAAAAGCCGTCCTTGCGAGCGCAGCTTGCACAGGACAAAGAAACCATAAAAGCCGCTCCGAAAGAAAGCAAAACCGTCCAAAGGACGGTTGCAAAGACCAAAAACAAGGGATTGGAGGTATAAGCGCATGGGACAATTCAACTTTGAGGAAACAAACCTTATCTGCTGTTACAGGAGGAAAACAAGGGCTGATACGGTGGCGGCAATGACCGCCGCCCTGCCCTACATGGAAACGGAGATACAGGAGCTTGCAGGGCGCACAGCGGAAAAGCTGAAGAAACTGACCGAGGAAGAATTTGCCGGGCTTGTGTTCCTGCCTGCTGAAGATATGGAGTAATTGAAACGCCGGGGAATGGCACTGTATAAGCTGCCATTCCCCGGCGTTTTATTTAATTTATCACATTTGATATGCCATTTCTTTTACTATTTTAAGAAAATTACGGGAATTAGGACTATTTGATTTTTTCTTATAAAATACCCCATATGATATTGGTGCTGTTTCTTGCAACGGAATATAGGCAATATCAGAGCTAAACGAAACATTTTCGGGCAATATCCCCAAACCATATCCCGCTTTTATTAGAGTAATCATTACTTGTAGATTTTCACAGTAATAAATCATATCGTATGTAAGAAAATGCTCTATGTGATGTTGTATATCTGCCACTTTAGTCGGGATTTCATATGAATTACAAATAATATTTTTTTGTGAAACAATATCATTTATAGAAATACTTTTTTGTTCTGAAATTTTAGAAAACGCCGGAACAGCACAACATATCTTCATTCTTGCAAGTTCTATATAAGAAAAACCATCACGCATAGGTATATCATCTTTAAAGGCAAAAAGAAACTCAATCTCTCCATGAATAAATAAATTTAAAATAGACCTATGTGGTATAATCCTTAAAAACGGATGCAACTCTGGATTACTTTTCCTGCATTTAGAAAGCACTTTTGACAATAATACCATATCTGCTTCATTACTACACCCAATGGATAAAATTTGTATATTAGACTGTTCGTGGTTTCTAATTTTTGCAGTTGCAAATTGCAGCTTAGTATAAATCTCTTTTGCGTCATTCAAGAAACCAATTCCCGCAGGTGTTAAGGTAACTGTCCGTGTAGAACGGTGTAAGAGCTTTGTTCCTAATTCTGTTTCAAGCGCATTTATCTGACGTGAAACAGCCGATTGCGTGATGTTTAAAATTTCAGCCGCCCTAGCAAAATTAAGATTTTCAGCTACTTGAATAAAACTTTCTAACTGTTGAGTATTCATCTTTCATCTCCTATTATTGCGTTTTTATCATCAATAATACCATTATTTCACTTCTCTTTCAAGCCCTCATGTGCTTTAATTTATTTTGTAAACAAACATTTTGATAACTAAGAAAGGGGGTGGATTATGAGCGATATTCAATATACAAAATGGATATTAGGGTTATCTAATCAAATTCGCCGTGCATTTAATGTTTCAACAGAGAATAAAGGCGCACAAACCCGTATCCTGTATTTTGTACTGACAAATTATCCGAAAAGGGAGATTTACCAAAAGGATATTGAAGAAGAATTGAATATCCGAAGTTCCAGTATTTCAGTGCATTTAAAGAAAATGGAAGAACATGAGATGATTATTCGGGAAAAAGTTCCATTTGATGACCGTTTAAAAAAAATTTGTCCCACTTCTGCAACTATAAAGATGAAAGAAGATGTTGACAAAGATATTCAGTCATTAGAAAACAGAATGATTTCCGGCATTAGTCAAGAAAGCCTAAATACTTTTGTTGAAGTTGTTCAAAAAATGATTAAAAATATGGAGGTAGAAAATGAACAGTAAGACAATCACGAAAGGAAACCCTTTAGAAACAGAAAAAATCAGCAAACTAATTGTGACATTTGCCATTCCCAGTATTATTTCTATGGTTGTTAATGCGTTGTACAATATTGTTGACCAAATTTTTATTGGGCAAGGTGTAGGTTATTTGGGTAATGGTGCAACAAATGTTGTTATGCCATTGACCGTTATTGTTATAGCACTTTCTCTTCTTGTCGGGGACGGAGCAGCCGCATATCTGAGTTTAAAATTAGGTGAGGGCAACGGAAATGCAGCGGCAAAAGGTATCGGGAATGCTCTCTCTGCAACGGTTTTAATCGGCATTATATTATGTATTGTTTTCAATATATTTTTAAAACCATTGTGTATTCTGTTTGGTGCAACAGAAGAAATTCTGCCGTATGCAATGGATTATGGCAGAATTATTTCTTTTGGTGTACTGTTTTCTGCCATTGACTCATGTATGGCAGGCATGATAAGAGCTGACGGCAATCCTAAATACAGCATGGCAGGCTTGTTAATTGGCTGCATTACTAATATTATTCTTGACCCAATTTTTATTTTTGTTTTCCATTGGGGAGTAAAAGGTGCTGCATGGGCAACTATCTTAGGACAGACTTTTAATGCACTCTTATATATTGCTTACATCAGAAAATTCAAAAGCATTAAATTAGACAAAAGTTGCTTTGTTTTCAATAAAAAGGTGTTAATTAAAGTAAGCAGCCTTGGAATATCCAGTTTCATTACTCAAATTGCCGTTGTATTAGTAATGGCAACCACAAACAATATATTGGTATCTTATGGCGCAAAATCAGTATATGGTTCAGATATTCCTTTAACAACGATTGGTATAACCATGAAAGTAAATCAAATTATATCTGCCGTCATAATTGGATTATCCACAGGCGCACAGCCAATTTACGGATATAATTATGGCTGCGGTCAAAAAGACAGGGTAAAGCAGACTTACCGCATTATCCTATCAGTTGCCACAGTATTCTTAATATTGGCTTTCTGCATTTTCCAATTTATGCCTATGAGTATTGTAAAACTTTTTGGTTCGGAATCTGACTTATACAATCAATTTGCTGTAAAGTGCTTTAAAATATTTCTTTTAGCCTGCCCTATAAATGGATTGCAAATGGTAACAGGAATATTTTTTCAAGCAATCGGGAAACCGACACAGGCAACTATATTGTCTTTAACCAGACAAATCATTTATCTTCTTCCTGCAACTATTTTATTACCAACGATATTAGGGGTAGAGGGTGCTTTATGGGCTGGACCAGTTGCGGACGGATTAGCTTTTATTACGGCTCTTATCATGCTGAAAATATATTGGAAAAAACTTTAAAAAATAGGAGGTTATCTATATGCAGAAAAAAATTATCACTATTAGCAGAGAATGTGGCAGCGGCGGACATAAAATCGGTCAAGAACTTGCGAAAGAATTAGGTATACCAATTTATGACAAAGAGATTATAAGCATGGTTGCAAAGGAAAAAGGGTATACAGAAGAAATTATTGAAAATAAAGGGGAGCATATGACAGGAAGTCTGTTATTTAATCTTGTCAATAATTTGTCCCTCGCAAATTCAATTCTTTCCGGTAACAATATATCATTACAAGATGAAATATACTTTTCGCAGGTAAAGGCAATCCGGGAATTAGCAGATAGAGGGGCTTGTGTCATTATTGGAAGATGTGCAGACCATATATTAAAAGAATACCCAAATTGTTTCAATATCTTTATTCATGCTGATTTAGACTTTAGAATAAAACACTTAATGGAAGAAAATCACTTATCAAGTGAAGAAGCAAAAAAACGCATCAGCAGTATAGATAAAGCACGCTCCTATCACTATCAATATTATACCGAAAAGAAATGGGGAAATTCCAAAAACTATCATCTATGTTTAGATAGTGGGACACTCGGAATAGAAAAATGTGTATCAATAATCGAAAATATATGTATTGATTAGTAATGCAATAATTTACAACAGGTGGAAACATGGGAAAATTACTGTTGCTGACACTTGATGAACAAGAAGAAAAAGTGATTGATAAAATCATTTCAGCATTAACCGACTGCATACAACTTGAAGTTATGCAGACTGTCCCCGCCCCCATTCTATCTTTTCCGGGACTGGAAATAAGGCAGAACCAACACCGGGTATTCCAAGACGGGGAGGAAATAAACCTTACCCGTCTTGAATACAGTACCCTTGTATTCCTTGCTTCCAATCCCGACATTGTCCTCACAAAGACACAGATTTTTGAAGCTGTTTGGAACATGGATAGTGATAGCTGCCATTCAAGCGTTGCCAACGTGATTTATAACCTGCGGAAGAAAATAGAGCCGGACAGCAAAAACCCGACCTATATAAAAACCGTGTTAGGTGTCGGCTATAAATTCAGTGGATAAACGCCGGAGAATGATGATTGATACATTGTCATTCCCCGGTGTCTTTTTCTGCCCTTGTGGACGCTTAGAAGCCCTTTTCCGGGCGGTAATGGGTATTTGCCTGCCTATGCTCCATAACGCCCCGGAAACGCCCTTAAAACGCCTTACACGCCCGCCCTAACTGTCCGCATTACCTCTCTGTCTGTTTCTCCCGTTCCGGCTGCTTCGCCTGCCGTAAAATACTGTCTACGTTCTGTTTGATTGTGTCGTACTGCTTTACTTTCTTTTTCAGTTTCCCGTACTCTTGATATAACTTGTCTTTTTTCTCCGTAAGCTCCTTATACTCCGTATGTAATTTTTTGAAATCGGGCAGCTTCCCGCCGTTCTTTGCCGCCTGCAACGTCTTAGCGGCGGCTTCGTGAATGATAATGCTGCTCTCATTGCCCCGCAGGAACTTTTCTTTGTCCTTTGCCTTTTTGTACTGCACATAGACCGCCTTTGTCTGTTGGTATGCGGATATGTTTTTCATCAAAAGGGATATGTCGGACAATCTCTTTTCCAAGCCTTTCAGCGCAGCGGCGGTATCTTCGCTTTCCGTATGCACTTCATCAAGAACCGCCTGCAACTGTTCATACTCTGAAATGTCATGCTCCGTAAGGAAATTCAAAGTCTTTGCCGCCTGCTTCAAGTTGTGTATCTTCGCCCACTGTTCGTAGCCTTTGCTTTCCGCTGCCTTGATACTGTTCTGAATGTCTATCAGCATGGAAACGCCCACCTTTTCCTGCCTTAACGCTTTCGGCTTCGCCCGGTACGTCCCGGCAATCCTCTCCGTTATGGCTTCCACGGTGTAGGCTTCCCCAAGCGTCTTAGAGCGTGTGAAGCGTTCCTGCCCCGGCGCACGGAATGAAACGAACTTCCCCTGCTTTATCTCATAGCCCGCCGTTTCCATGAGCCGCAGGAAATCATCAAAATCTTTTGCTTTGGGTATGGCAGCGTCAATCAACGCTTTCAGCTTTGCTTTCCAACTTGTCCCCTTGCGTTCCGCGTCCCATTCCGCATACTTCTTTCCTTTGTCCTGCCCCGGTGTAACGACTGACAATCCGTGTTCCTTGCACAGCCTGTCACTCTCATTCCGTATCTGATAATAGCTTTTCTTGTTGGAAATATACTTACGGTGTGTCGTAAAATCCACCGCACAAAATATGATGTGGTTATGGATATGCCCCTTGTCTATGTGGGTAGTCAACACATATTCATATCTGCCGCCAAGAACCTTGTCCGCAAGCTCCTTTCCTATGCGGTGGGCTTCCTCATAGCCCACTTCCCCCGGCGCAAAGGACTGTATCAAATGGTGTCCGAGGTTATCCCCCTTGTCCCTTGCCTTTGACAACGTGAAGCCGAACTCTATATCTGCCGTTTCATACGAGCAGCCATAAGAGGAAATCAAAACCTTGTCGTCCGTCTTGTCGGGATTGCAGATATAATCAATCGCCTTATTCAGCGTAGTTTTGATAGGGTGTATCTTTGTAACTGCCATATCTTTTCCAATGCCCCCTTTATTTCCTCTAAGTCCTCTTTGTATGCGTTCCCGGTGGAGTTGACCCGCCTTGCTATCTGGTTCACATTTACGCCGACTTTCTGTATCTCTGCCGTCTGCTCCTTGACCGCCGTATAGTCCAACTGGATAATATAGCCGTCAATCGCCATTTTCCGTAAGTACGCCCCCAAGTTGTCCGTTTGCAGCAGCTTCATTTTTTCCTCAATCAATATGCGCTCCTGCTCCGTCACATAAAATTTTAACTGGATAGCCCGCTTTCTTTCTGCCATAGCCCCGCTTCCTTTCCGTTTTTCTAAGAGGGTAAAACCCTCTGCAATCAAGAGGGTTTGGGACACTTCCCAACAAGCAAAATCCCCACAAGCCCCGCAGGGAGGCAAGTGGGAATTTTACGGGATTGGGTACTCAATCCCTATGCTTGCTATTCTTCCCCCCTATAACTTACTACGCATGGAAAACCCAAACAGGCAACCTTAGAGAAAAGTTTTTGAAAAAATAAAAAGAAAAGAGGGGAAGCCGATTTTTTTATGGCTTTCCCTCTTGACTGACCCATAAGCGGGAACGGGCGGCGGGGGCAAGGGCGGGCGTTTTTTGCCCGTGCATTTTACCCTTGCGGCTTCCGCCTGTTCCTGCTACCCGTTGTCGTCTGATAACTTCCCCGCAGCGGCTTTTTTCTCTTTTCCCTTATGCAGAAAATTGTCTTACTTTGCAGAAACTCTTAATGCAATCGTGATACAAAACTGATAGAAACGTGATATTGAGCCTGTAACATTTTTTACTGGAAAGGGACAATCCACAGAAAGAATTTTCCCGCCCATAATCACAAACGCCACGGCGGGAAAATCCGCAACCCACCCACGAAAAAAGAACCCAATGCACACCCGACTGAATACAGACCACAGCCGGGCATTTTTATGTCTTTTGAAATTTTTTTCAAATTTTTTTCAAAAACATTGCCTGTTTTGCCTTTCCGTGCGTAGTAAGTAATAGAGGGGTAAAATTTCCCGGCTCTGGCAAGGGCAAAAGGGAGGTGGACGCATGAAGCCCCATTCACAGCAGGAACAACAGAAACAGACCTTTGAACACTTCTGCAAACAAATCTTAAAGAACGAAAGAAACGATTACCACAGACGGCTCAATTACAGACAGGAGCATGAAGTCCTGTTCTGCGAACTGCCGCCAACTACCTTAGAGAAGATTTCCGTATGGGACAAGTATTTTCAAGATACATACCTTTTTGAGATTATGGGATTTGAGGTTGCCGTTGCTGATGAAGTTTTAGGAGAAGCACTGAAAACCTTGCCGCAGGACAGACTTGAAATTATCCTGCTTTCCTATTTTCTGGAAATGAGCGACCCGGAGATAGCGGCGCATTTGAGCCTTATCCGCAGGACGGTATCACACCGCAGGAAAAACGCCCTGCGGAAACTGAAAAAAATCATGGAGGGCTATGCTGATGAATAAGAGCAGGAGAAAAACGCCGGGCGGCTTGCTGCCTTACCCCGTCATTGTGTTGGCTGTTTCCGGGGACGTGGACGCTATCAACGTGGTACTGGAACACTTTGCAGGCTTCATTTCCGCACTGTCAACCAGAACCATGTATGACGAGCAGGGAAAGCCCGTTGTCTACATTGACGAGGAACTACGCCGCCGACTGGAAACCAAGCTGATAGCGAAAATCCCGACCTTTAAGGTGGCATAACGACAGAAACCCTTTCCCACTGGAAGCAGGAAAGCACGGGCGGGCTGACCGCCCGCCGCTTCTTGCCATTCCGCAAAAGTACATCAATATGGTGTGCCTTTGCGGGCTGACAAGCCGCAAGAACCTTGACAAAGAAAGCGCACGGCGCAGCATAGGGCAAACGGACACGTTCAATGTGTGGCGAGCCTGCGGGCTGATACGCCAAGACCCCCGGCAAGGGGCGAGCGATACAGTATCAGCGAACCGCAGCGGCAATGTGGAAACTGCCGCCGCCATGACCCGCACATTGGCATAATGATACACCCGTATGACACGGCTACTCATAGGAATGAGAGGGGTTAAAGTCCCGTGGAGCTGCCAAGCCGTCCGTTTCGCCCATTCAGAAAAACCAAGTACAGCAATCCGAAGATATTCTGAAAGGAGGGCTGCCAATGATAAACAGTAAACAACTGGACTTAATGAGCAGGCAGGGGGCAGATGAAGCCGACCCCGCGCAACTGACGGACATAAACCATGTTTCCATTGACACGGGGCTTTCTGCCACGGAACGCATGAAAGCGTACCTTGAACAGATAAAAAACCCGTACTGCTTCCGTTGCGGGGAAACAGTCGTGCGTCTATGCTTTGCGCCTGCCGGAAATGACCTCAATTCACACCTAATCAGCTTTTTCGGCGGTCTGAAAAAAGGTTAAAAAAATGTTGAAAAATGCTGAAATAATCTCCGTTCTATGGTATAATAGACGTGTGATTATAGGGGGATTGGAGGAACAATGCCACGCATTAGGAAATCACAGAACCAACCCACTATAAGCCGTACCGTATGGCGGATTGCTGTCTACATAAGACTATCCAAAGACGACGGGAACGATGAGAGTTTGAGCGTAACCAACCAGAGGAAAATCATCACGGAGTATATCGAGGAATTTTTCGAGGGCGAGTATATCATTGTTGATGTTTACGCTGATGACGGGCTGACCGGGACGGACTATGAACGCCCCGAATTTCAACGGCTGATACATGACGTGGAAGCCGGGACTGTCAACTGTATTATCTGTAAGACATTATCAAGGGCTTTCCGTAACTATTCCGACCAAGGCTATTTTCTGGAAAAGGTATTCCCCTTATACGGGGTACGCTTTATCAGCATTGGCGACCCGTCACTTGACACATTCAAGAACCCGGACGCAGTACAGGGAATGGAAGTTCCCATAACCGGGCTGATGAATGACCGCTACGCTGCAAGGACTTCCAACGACATACGCCGGACGTTCAACACCAAGCGCAGGAAAGGCGAATTTATCGGCGCATTTGCCCCTTATGGGTACATGAAAGACCCGGAGGACAAAAACGCATTTGTGATTGATGAAGAAGCCGCCGAGGTAGTGAGGAATATTTTTCACTGGTTCGTTGACGAGGGCATGAGCAAGTTAGGCATTACAAAAAAGCTGACCGAAATGGGAGTACCCACACCCACCGCATACAAGCACAGCAAGGGCTTGAATTTGCAGACACCGAGAATAAGCAAAAATGACGGTATGTGGGCGATTACCACTATCTGTACTATCCTTAAAAATGAAATGTATATAGGGAACATGGTACAGGGAAAGCAGCGGGTAATCAGCTACAAAGTGCATGAGAAAGTTTCCCCGCCGAAAGAAGAATGGTTCATTGTGGAGAACACCCACGAAGCAATCATTGACCGGGAAACATTCGACAAGGCGCAGCGGTTACAGGAACGGGACACCCGCACAGCACCGGGCAGGAAACAGCTTTATCTTTTTTCCGGGCTGATAAAATGCGCTGACTGTAAACGCTCCATGTCAAGACGGACGAACCGCAAGCCAAACAAGACCTATGTTTATTATGTTTGCAGTACATACGTCTTTAAGTCAAAGGACAAATGCACCCGGCACGTCATAAAGGAAGAAATCTTATACGAAGCAGTATTGAAAGCGGTACAGGCGCAAATCTCCCTTGTAGGGGATATGGCAGAGGTAGTAAAGGAAATCAACAGCACTTCTACCGTCTGCACCCAATCCAAGCGGTTACAGCAGCTTTTGAAAGACCGCAGCAAGGAGCTTGAAAAACTTACCTGCGTTACAGATAACCTTTATATGGACTGGAAATGCGGGGACATAACCCGTGCTGAATATGTAAGAATGAAAGCCAAGTTTGAACAGCAGGCAGAGCAGGTAAAGGACATCATCGCCAACCTGCAAACAGAAATTCAGCTATCAGAAAAGGGCGTAGGAAGCGACAACCCTTATCTGACAACATTCTTGAAACATGAGAATGTAAAAAGCCTTGACCGTGGGCTTCTGGTAGAATTGATTGATACTATATACGTCCACGATAACAACGAGATTACAATTCAATTTAACTTTGCCGACCAACACAAGCGGATTGTTGAGTTTATCGAAAACAACCAACATAACCTTGAACTGATAAAGTCCAACAACGCCGTGTAATGATTAGCGGCGTGTTGGTATCAAATCTTTAGGCAAAGTTGTCTATAAATCTATGCACCTTTTTCTCCAATCAGTCCGACAATGGAGCCGCTGGGAACAGTGAACGAAACATGGTCCAAAACAAAATCCTGATAAGTTTTGGTAAGACCTGATACCATGAAAGCATTGGCCATCGCTAATCCTCCTTGTTTTTCGCAGGAAAATGCGACTGCCCTTGTAGGAGCAGAGGATTTTCCTCCTCGTACAATAATGTTAATAAGCTGATTAATTTATTAAGCGGTATTCCGCTCATACGGGCTATTTCTTTCTTTTTCTTAATCTTCCTCCCATATTCTAAAAGAACCGTATTTCTGTAGCATGGAATTCATCATTTACAAATCTCCCTTTCATTTCAACAAACATATGTTCATCCAAGTCCTGAAATCCGGCTTCTTTGTATTCATGGCTTTCTTCATCTTCGTCAATATTTCTCATATAAAAACCGGCATCCTCTTCAAAAATTACATGAATCAACTGGGAATCAGGAATATCAGCGTCAGAGCTTGGAGAACTATATGTTAAGGAGCCATCTTCTAGAATTTTTACTTTCCTTTCCACAATGAAAAATGAATCCTCTTCTATCTTCCAAACTTTACCCAGAAAATCCGCATCTACAGCAGCGGCGATATCTGGCTCTAAAACCTGCCATTTCCCAGTTGTATTTTCCTGTGACTCCTCCTTGTCTTTGTCATCATCTTTTACTAGCATGTCAGCTCCTTCCTCCGGCAATATTTCATCTGGCTGGGTTTCTTCTGTCTTAACAGCAGTTTCGGCAGCGGAACCGCAGCCTATGACCATCGTATTCAATATGCAGGCAGCGCCGAACAATATCATTGCTTTTTTTATTTTCATAAGTACCTCCTGTTTATCTTTATAGAAATAACAACTATTATAATCTGTCTGCATTATTCAAGCAACCCGTTTGTTGCGAAATGCTATCTGGATGCAGCGAATGCTTACATTCCTGTGTTCCGCATACTTTCTGGGGTATTTTTCATATGCTGTTTCATCTGATTATAAAAATTTTCTAAAAGGTAAGCGAACTTTACCCATGACCTCTGAATGTATAAGAATATTAACGTTAGCAAAAGAAATCAACCCGAATGGCGAATACGTTTTTATGCCTTATGGGAAAATTATGCTAACCAATACATTTAACAAATATTTGAAAAAATATTGTCAAGCCTTGCACCAAGTAATCATAAGTAAAAAAATAAAGGAAACGCTGTATTTATCAACGTTTCCTCTACTTTTAACAAGAGGCGCAGACCGGATTTGAACCGGTGAATCAGGGTGTTGCAGACGTATGCCCCTACGTCCACACCGCCGCACTCACAAGGGTTTCATAACCCATCTGATCCTCATGACCACCTTAAGTCCACCTTATTGCATGGAGGCAGTCGGTTCTCTAAAACTTACTAAATTATAGCATGACAGAAGGCTGAAATCAATATTTTTCAGCCTTCTGTGCTGTGATTCTCCGTTCTTTGGCACTTTCTGAAATAGTAAAGGAGATTACTATGGATTATCAATTAGAACTAAAACAGATCGTGGACTACCCACGGTGCCGCATCTACCGTGAGTTCCTCCGCAGCCTTATGGAAGATAGGGACATCCGTACCAACGGAAGCTCCTATCTTTTTTATTACATGACGCTCTGCTCCTATGCCAACTTCCGCTCCTCTTACCGCCGGATAGAAGGCATCTCCTATCTGGTTGGCCCAGGCGAATGGATCTGTAAGACCTCGGAACTGACAGAGTGGTTCCGCACACGTTTCCAGCATCAGGCGCTGTCCATCCTGGATTTCCTGCAGAAGCAGAACTACATCACCTATACCCGGCTCGGCAGGAACCATCTGGTCAAATTCAGCATCAACGGCTGGAAGCAGCACAATACGGCGCTTGACTACAATTACCCATGTCTGAAGGATGTGGGTTTTTTCTTTTTCCCGATTGCCGCCGTCCATGAGCTGATCAGCATGGGTAAATGCTCAGAGATGGACATCGTGCTGGATTTATGGGTACACGCCATCTACAACGACGGGCAGGTGCAGGGTTCCGAACTGGGGCCTGTGGTATATTTCCGCAACTGTACCGGCAGCCCACTGACAAACTTCAGCGACCTTGCCCTGCGCTGGGGCATCTCAAAAGCTACAGTGAGCCGCATCTTAAACAAGTTACAGGACAAAGAATATCTTTCACTGGTATCGTTCACCGGCAGGCATGGCAGCGTCATCTACCTGTGCAGCTACTTATCCACCATGTTCAATATCAGTGACGTAATGATCGACAAGGAGGAAATTTGCATGACATTTCAGATTCCAGTACACATTCCGGAGACTTCATCCATTCCTGAAGCAGAACCAATCCGGGAGGAACAGATTACCATTATGGAAGCGGAAAACAGCGTTTCAGGGCAGGCCGGTAGCGTTTCAAAACCGCACATGAAGAAAATCGTCCAGAAAGTGGCGCAAATCCTTGCGGCGCAAGGGGTTCCGTGCTGTGAGTGCCCCCGGACCCTATATAAGTTATATCCCTTATCCGACTGCAAAGAAACTACAGTAAAGTATTCCCTGCAGATCGCCTGCCCGGACGGGAAGATGCCCTATCGGTTCGAGCTGACTCTCTCCCCTGCCAGCCCGCCGGAAGACAACAGCAGCCCCGCACTTTCCAGACAGGCTGATACAGAAAATGAAGAAAGAAGGTAAACCATCATGCCAAATACAAGACCAAACAAAAATATTCCCACAGAGCAGGAGAACCCCCTGTTCCATGACACATGGAAGCTGCTGAAGAACTACCGGGATGCTGTGTGGAACCTGGAGCTTGCCGTCCAGCAGGTACGCAGCACCTTTGAGATCGAGTACGGAAGCAGTATTGAGGAGTTCCTGGACTCCATCTACCTTGCCGGGGCAGACATCGGCGGATCGAAGCTGGAAGACTACGCAAAGAGCATTGAGCGCAGCAACAAGATGCTGACACTCTTAAACTCCGCCGTGGACATCCTGCGAAGCAAGCATAAACATGGGGAACAGTATTACTGGATACTCTATTACAGCTACCTCTCCCCACAGCAGCTTCAGAACACGGATGAGATCATTGAGAGCCTGCGGCCACACATAGCCAATATCTCCACCAGGACATACTACCGCAAACGCCCGGAGGCGGTCCAGGCACTCAGCTCCATCCTGTGGGGATACACCTCAAAAGACTGCCTTGAGATGCTGGACAAGTTCTTTCCGACAGGGAAATGACAGGCTGGCACCAAATTGGCGCACAAATTGCGCAAACTGGCACAGCAATGCGATTTACAGGTAAAAATGCCCATGCTATAATGGTCATGCTTAAAATTGTACCCGCACCCAAATCCATTCCATTCTCCAGGCATCTGCAGACACGCAGGTGCCCTTTTTTGTAACACAGACGCCATGCGCTGGCCGTATGGCACGAAGGGCCGGCATCCTCCCTGGGACTGCCGGCCTTTCCCATCCCAACTTTTACAGGAGGTAAATCATTGAAAAAAGAAAAAAGCAACCCGACCGGGAACCAGCTTCCCACCAGAAAGAAACCCCGCATCCCTTACCAGAACATCATAATGGGGGCTGCGGCCTTCGCCTACTTCTTTGCCCTTCAGACCAACCAGGCGCTGGCATCGGATATGTGGTCCAAAGCGGAGACCATCATGAAGGATGTCTACGGAAAGATCCTGGGCATCTCCACCATTGCCGCCATCGTGACAGCTTCCGTCGCCCTGCTCCTGATGAACTTTTCAAAATCAGGCAAGACCGTGGATGAATCCCGTGCATGGCTCAAGCGCATTGCGATCTCATGGGTGGTCCTGAACGGGCTTGGCTTCATCCTCGCCTATGTCACACCGTTCTTCTCAGACGGGAAATGGAATGGCTGACGGAAGGGAGGGGATGACCCATGGGAATACTTGACGGCATCGTGGAATGGATTGCCGAACAGGTGATGAACGGGCTTGACCTGATCTCCACCTCGGTACTGGGCGCCCTTGGATGTGACATGGGGACTTTCCTGCGCTACTTCCCTGCTGCGGAGACCATGTACAAGATATTTGTGGCAGCTGCCATAGGGCTTGTCCTCCTGAACTGGGTGTGGCAGCTTTTTAAGAACTTCGGGCTGATCGCGGGGGTGGAGGCGGAGGATCCCATCCGGTTGAGCATACGGTCCGTCCTTTTTATCGGCCTGATCTATTACTGTGACCAAATCACGGAGATGGTCCTTGCCATAGGAGGCACGCCTTATTCCTGGATACTCTCCTCAGACCTGCCGCCCCTGAACTTTGCAGACTTCAATTCCGTCCTGCTGACCATCCTGGGCGTGTGCGCCAGCGGCTCCGTTGCCCTGATCGCGCTGATCCTCCTGCTGATCCTTGCATGGAACTACATCAAGCTGCTCTTTGAGGCGGCGGAGCGCTACATCCTGCTGGGCGTGATCGTGTACACGGCTCCCATGGCCTTTGCCACCGGCGCATCCCAGTCCACCTCGAATATCTTCAAGTCGTGGTGCAGGA
This sequence comes from Lachnospiraceae bacterium, assembly GCA_009911195.1. Taxonomy (GTDB): domain Bacteria; phylum Bacillota; class Clostridia; order Lachnospirales; family Lachnospiraceae; genus Kineothrix. The sequence continues at coordinate 31,061 of QXWV01000066.1, forward strand.
TGTTCGGCGGGCAGATCTTCCTGCTGATGATGAACGCATGGTGCCTGCGCCTGTTCACGTCCATGGTGGGCAGCTTCCTGTCCAACCCGTTATCACTGTAGGAGGGGCCTATGAAGAAAAAGAAAATCTATATTTTTATACTCACTGCCACGCTGTTCCTTTCCCAGTCCATGACTGCTTTTGCGGTAACAGAGAGCGATGTGCAGGCAGCCGGAAAGGAGACCGCCGCCGGGAACGTGTTCATCTGGTTCCTGTGCGCCATCGCATTCCTGAAGATCAGCCAGAAGATCGACAGCTTCTTATCCAGCCTCGGCATCAACGTGGGGCATACCGGCGGCAACATGATGGCGGAGCTGATGGTGGCCGCAAGGGGGCTTACCACTGCAAAGAACATAGGCGGTGGAGCCAGCTTCCGGGGCGGCTCTTTCCGTATGGGCGGAAGCTCGAACAGCGTAAACCAGTCCTCCTTCCTTTCTGGCGGCCTTGCAGGTGCCGTGGGGAGGCAGTTCACCCAGAGCGCCATGCAGACCATGACCGGGCACGCAAGCAACCCCATCAGCCGCAGGGCGTTTGAATCCTCCGTGAAAAAAGGCGGGGATTTCGCCAACGGCGTCACCGGGGCTGTGGCAAAAGGGAACATCAGCTATACCGGCTCCATGACCGGCTCCCAGGCAGCGCAGGCGCTGACCTCCTACCTGGGGCAGACCGGCATCCCTGACGCCCCCAGCTACTCCGGCGTGGAGATCGGCGGCGGGCGCATCACGGGCACGGAAACCTCGGTTGACTACCCCAACGGCACAGCCTTCGGCATGTATAACACCGAGCAGTACATGGCTCCGGAAGGGAACTATGAGACCGTCACTACTGCCGACAACGCCACCTGGTACAAACAGTATGCCGTGGATACCGTAGACCGCACCCCGTACATGACCGGGGAGGGCAGGATCGCCTACCATGAGAACATCGTGCAGAAGCTCCCTGACATGCCAAAAAGAAAGGACCGTGTGTAAATGGCTGGAGACAACAGCAGAAAAGAACAGTCCGCCCTGTCCGGGGCGGCATCGGCCGCAGGAACCGCAAGAGGCGCCATAAAGACAGGAAAAGCCATTGCCGGGGCAGCAAAAGGCGCGGCCGCAGGCCCCTATGGGATGCTGGCTGCAGGCTTATGGGAAAACAGGAAGGCGGCCGGGAAAATACTGGCAGCCTTTGCTGCCCTGCTGATGCTGCCGGTCCTGTTCCTCCTGATGCTCCCCTCCCTGATCTTCGGCAGCCTGGGGCTGGATGATGCCACAGGCGATGCGCTGAACGATAACAGCGTCATCATGGAGAACATTGCGGAAACGGAGGCTTCCATTGAAGCCATCCTCCGCAAGAAGCATGACGGCCTGCTGGAAGAAATACAGCAGGAGGCGGATGCCCTGGGCCCCGGCTGCGAATACAGCATCACGGACGACTTTTCAGACCGCATCATTTATGAAAGCGCGCTGGTCATCTCCCAGTTCTGCGCCTCGCAGGACGACTACCGTGAGATCAGCCTTGCAAAGCTGGAGCGGATACTCCGTGACAATACGGACGGCATCTTCACCTATACCGTGGAAGTCACGGAATATGAGGAAACGGATGAAGAGACCGGGGAAAGCCGTACCATATACCACCATGAATATACAGTGGAATATGCAGGGGACAGCTACTATGCCGAAATGTCTTCCATCTCACCGATGGACAGATGCAGACGGCAGAGGAATATGCCGCCAACCTGCACCTGTTTTTATTTGACACGGTTTATCTGGTGGAAATCAACCCTGACCTGATACCGGGGGAAACCGGGAACAAAGCCGTTGACCTGACCCTGACAAAGCTGGGCACGCCATACAGCCAGGAAAAGCGCAACCAGGAAGGCTATTTCGACTGCAGCTCCTTCACCTACTGGGTATACAGCCAGTTAGGCGTCATCCTGCAGCATGGCGGCTCCAACACGGCGGCCTCACAGGGAAGGTACATCACGGAGAACAACCTTGCCGTATCCTATGGCAGCCTTGCCCCCGGGGACCTGGTATTCTACTCCTTTGGGGTGAACAACCGCTACCTGAACATCGACCATGTGGCAATCTATGCCGGGGACGGCTATGTGGTGGACGCTTCCTCTTCCAAGAAGAAAGTGGTCTACCGCCCCATCTACAGCACGGGCAACATTGTCCTGTGCGGCAGGCCATACACGGAATAAACATACAACGGCCACTGGCGGGAACGGGCATACCCTCGCCCCTCCCGCCTTCAGCAAATATCTTAGGAGGTGCATTAAGGAATGTCTATAAGACAGGAAGAAAATGACATATATATCATACCACCCAACTTCATCGATACCGGAACGGTGTTCGGCGGGACCATCAAGCTGAGGAATGCGGCGGAGGCGCTGGCAGCCTCACTGCTCATCGGCCTGCCCGTGTTCCACCTGCCCGTGACACTGACAACGAAGATCATCATCGCCTGCCTGACCGTGCTCCCGGCAGCCCTGTTCGCCATCATCGGCATCAACGGCGAAAGCCTGACCTCATTCGTCATCAACTTCTTCGTATACCTGAAGAACCGCAGGATTGTCGGAATACGGGAGGATACAGACGAAACGCCGGAAAAAGAAAGAAAGCCCGGAAAACAGCAGAAGGCCGCAAGGAAACGGCGGGAAAAGAAAGTAAAACCCAAAAAAGAGGATTATGCCGAGGAGTTCGGGCAGTTTAAGGAGCGCAGGCAGGCAAGGCAGGCGGCATCTGCAGAGGATGCAGGCAAGCACCAGAAAAAGAAACCCGGTGTCTCCCAGATGCGTGAGCGCATGAGGGAGGAGCCGGAACCGGAGCTGATAAACCCTTCCGCCTCCTATCTCCCCATCCGGAAGATCGAAAACGGCATCATCTACACCAAAGACCGCCGCTATGTGAAGATCATAGAGGTCATCCCCATCAACTTCCTGCTGCGGAGCGCCAGGGAACAAAGGGGCATCATCTATTCCTTCATCAGCTACTTGAAGATAAGCCCCGTGAAGCTCCAGTTCAAAGTCCTTACCAGACGCGCCGACATCAACAGGCATCTGGAAACCCTGCGGGAGGAGATGCGCCTGGAGACAGATGAGCGCTGCCTTGCGCTCCAGAAGGATTATGAAAACCTGATCCGCCGCATCGGTTCCAGGGAAGCCATCACAAGGCGCTTCTTCATCATCTTTGAGTATGAGCCTTTTGCGGCAAACCGGGGGAATGAGGAAAGCGACGCCATATCCGCCCTTACCACTGCAGTGCGGACTGCTAAGACCTACCTGCAGCAATGCGGGAACGAACTTCTGGTCCCCGACAATGAGGATGAGATGGCTGCGGAGGTATTCTACAGTATCCTGAACCGTAAGACCAGCGTGGCAAAGCCTTTGAGTGTGCGTGTGAATGAGGTCATCGGGCAGTACATCAATGCGGGCAGGCGGGATGAGATCGGGAATATCCCCGCCATGGAATTTATCGCGCCGGAGACCATCGACTACACCCACGGCAATTATGTCATCATGGACGGCACCTACCATACCTACCTTTTAGTGCCCTCCGGGGGCTACCGCCCGCAGGTGTGCGCCGGATGGATCTCCCTCCTTGTCAATGCAGGCGAGGGGATTGACGTGGACATCTTCTTTGACCGCCAGCCCAAGGACCGCATCCAGCAAAAGCTCGGACAGCAGCTTAGGATCAACCGCTCCAAGATCAAGGACACCTCCGACACCAACTCGGACTTCGATGACCTTGACAGCGCCATCCGCTCCGGCTATTTCTTAAAGGAAGGGCTTGCCAATAACGAGGATTTCTATTACATGAACATCCTCATCACCATCACGGCGGACAGCCTTGAGGAACTGGAGTGGCGCACCAACGAGATGAAAAAACTGATGCTCTCCCAGGACATGGAGGCGGTGTCCTGCCACTTCCGGGAGGAACAGGCGCTGCTCTCCGCCCTGCCGCTGGTATCGTTGGAGAAGAAGCTGTTTGAGCGCTCCAAACGCAACATCCTGACAGGCAGCGTGGCAGGCTGTTATCCCTTTACCTCCTTTGAGATGTGTGATGACAACGGCATCCTTTTAGGGGTGAACAAGCACAACAACTCGCTGATCATCGTGGATATCTTCAATTCCCGCGTCTACAAGAACGCGAACATGGCGATCCTGGGAACCTCCGGCGCGGGCAAGACCTTCACCATGCAGCTCATGGCGCTCAGGATGCGCCGCAGGAACATACAGGTGTTCATCATCGCCCCTCTGAAAGGGCATGAGTTCCACCGGGCCTGCAGCAACATCGGCGGGGAGTTCATCCAGATTTCCCCTGCCTCCAGAAACTGCATCAACATCATGGAGATCCGGAAGGTGGATTCCTCCGCCAGTGACATTCTGGACGGCCCGCAGACGGAAAAATCGGAGCTTGCAGCAAAGATCCAGCGGCTCCACATCTTCTTTTCCCTGCTGATCCCGGACATGACACATGAGGAACGGCAGCTTCTGGACGAGGCGCTGATACAGACCTATAACCAGAAAGGCATCACCCACAACAACGAAAGCCTGCCTGACCCGGAAGACCCGGAACACTACCGGGAAATGCCGGTGCTGGAGGACGTTTTCAACATCCTAAAGAAGAATGCGGATACCAAACGCCTTGCCAATATCATGAACCGGCTGGTGCATGGCTCCGCCTCCACCTTCAACCAGCAGACCAACGTGAACCTTGACAATAAATACACGGTGCTGGATATTTCGGAACTGACCGGCGACTTATTGACGGTGGGTATGTTCGTGGCGCTGGACTATGTATGGGATAAAGCAAAAGAAGACCGTACCGTGGAAAAAGCCATCTTCATTGATGAGACATGGCAGCTCATCGGTGCGGCGTCCAACCGCCTCGCGGCAGAGTTCGTGCTGGAGATCTTCAAGATCATCCGTGGATACGGCGGCTCTGCTATCTGCGCCACCCAGGACCTGAACGACTTCTTTGCGCTGGAGGACGGCAAATACGGCAAGGGCATCATCAATAACTCCAAGACCAAGATCGTCTTAAACCTGGAGGACGAAGAGGCCATGCGCGTGCAGTCCATCCTGCACCTGTCCGAAGCGGAGACAATGGCGGTCACCCATTTTGAGAGGGGCAACGGCCTGATCTCCACCAACAACAATAACGTCACCGTGGAATTCAAGGCATCGGAACTGGAGAAGGAACTGATCACCACGGACCGTAATGAACTGAAAAAGCTGCTGGAAAAGGAAAGGCAGCGCAGGCAGATGGCTGAAGCAGTCTGATACTTACACTTTACATACGGTTTACGCATGTCAGGGGGAATCCATCCCTGTCGGAAATACCTTTATGTACGCTTTAAGTAAAGTTTACGCATATACAGTGTATCTTCCAGTTCCAGACCGGCACTGTATGTAAAGTTTATGTAATCTGTACGCAGAGTTACTTCCTATTATAATAAATACCATTCCCTGCGGCAGGCTTATATGCCGCGGAAACAAAGGAGGCTGTACCATGCAGCAGAAAAACCAACAGCAGGAAAACCATTTACCGGAGATCACACGGCTGCTTTCCATGTACCATGCCCTCAGCCTTCCCCAGCTTGGACGGCTCTACCCGGAACTGACAGAGGGTAAGCTCCTGCGCCTGCTGGGGCGGCTGGAAAAAACAGGGCGGCTTGCCTTACTGCCGGAACGGGGGCTTGTCCTGTATTCAAAGGACTGCATCCCCAGCCCGTCCACCCTTGCCGCCTTCTGGGTGCTCCTGGATTTCCGGGAAGACATCACCTTCCACACGGCCAGCGATTTTCCGGTGGCGCTGACCTTCTACACCCAGTCGGATGCCTATGACGTCATCCACATACCGGAAGAAAAAGAGATGCTCATGAACAATGCCCTTTCCGCTTATAAGGAGGATGCGCCCCGCCGCATAGCCATCGTGGACCATGCCGGGCAGATACCCCTCCTTGCTATCCCCGGCACTGCCGCTTTCTGTACGGTCACGCCGGACGGGAAGGTGCAGTATTACAGGAAACAAGGAGTGACAGATACTTAATGGACCGACACACTTTATCATCCCGCCTCGCGCGGATAGGGGATGACCTCCCCCGGCTTTCAAACACCATAAATGCCATGGCAGCCAACACCGGCACCTATGGGAAAAACTATGAGGAACTTAGCCTGGATGCCGCCCGGCGCGCGGAACGGATCGCCTGTTCCCTGCGCAACCTCATCTATGCCGCAGACCTTGTGCCGAAGCCCGTCCTCATGGAAGCGGCCGCCCAGGTACACGGCATTTCCATAAGACACACACAGGACATCGTGGAGATCGCCCTGCCCGGCCTGATGCCGAAACGCACCAAACGCGTCAACACCACGTTCCTGACCGATCCGCTTCATGCGGCGCTTGAGGCTTACACAAAGGGACATGACCTTCCGCATTTCAGGCAGTGCGTGGTCTGTTTTTCCCATGTGTTCGACAAGAACCTCTCCGACAGGAGGGTGCGGGACTACGACAACCTGGAGTGCAAGCAGCTTTTAGATACCGTGGCAGGCTTCCTGATGGCCGATGACAGCGGGCTGTTCTGCGACGCCTACCACACCACGGAATTCGGGGAAAGGGACTGCACCATCCTCGCCGTCATGGAAAAAAGCCGCTTCCCCGGATGGCTGAAAGAGCGGGAGGACAGGGAAAAAAGCATATCGGATTTTTAAGGGATTTTACGGAAAATCTCCCGGCTGCGGTAAAAACTGCGCCTCCCATGCGGAAATACGGGGTTTCTGCTTCCGTGCCCCCGCCATTCCTTAACCGGAGTCTCAGGCGTGTACGGTAAAAAACGCGTAATCCCATCTCCTCATGCCACCTGCTAACGCCGCATCCATTTACAAGAAAGGAGCCAGCCATGAACGACACATCCACCGCCGCATACCGCCTACTCTCCCTGACCGCCCTGTCCGGAGAGTGCAGCCCTGATATCCTGTCCCGACTAGGCATCGGCCCCAGCTATGGGGAAAAACTGGTGACAAAGCTGAAGGATGAGGGCCTCCTCAAGACACATTACAAAGACCGGCTCCGGGGATACCGGCTGGCCTGCGGCGGCAAAAAGCTCCTGCTTGCCCAGAACCCGGAACGCTTCTCATTCTACCTGTCCGGCAACACCGAAACGAACCACCCCAGAAGCGGCTACCCCAGACGGCTGCGCCTCCAGCAGGCATCCCACATATATGCCATGCTGCTGAATGCAGGCATCACCTTTTTCCGTGATGAAAAGCCCCTGATCTTCCGGGAGGAACCGCAGGCCGGGGAATCTGTCCGGATGCCCCTGCCCATCTTCTACCACTCAAGGGAGGTCAAGGAACTGGGCACGGAGGCCGTGAAGATCGGCAACTCCCGCATCATGGGAATCCTTTTTGCACCAGGCTGCATCTATGCCCTGTTCCATACAGGAACTGCACCGATCAAGTGGGAGTACCAGACTGAGCTGCGGGTAAAGACATTCCTTTCCCACCATATCAGCAGGGGGATCCTCTCCAGAGGGAGCATCGAGCCATGCTACCATCCGGACACGCCCATAAGGCTCCTCTTCATCGGCAGCGGTATGGACACGGCCCTGAAACTGATGGAGAGCACCGGCGGCTTCCAGAAAAGCTATTTCTGCCTGGATTCCAGTTTTGACTATTTCCATTATGTCCCGGATGATGCCGCAGGAGAGACAACGCTCCGGCTGCTCTGCTCCCCTGCCCTGCAGAAAGCGCTCCGGAGCCTGCTCCTGTCCGACCTTGAGCCTCCCTGCCCCGATTACGGGCTGGAACATGATGCCGTATCGGAGGGGATGCCGGTGCTCCTTGCCTTTGACTTCGACATGCTGCGGCTGTCCCGGTTCCGTACTGCCCTCTCCTTCCACGGGCTTGCCGGGAATCTGGTCTGCTTCGACTTCCAGAAACCGGTGCTGCAGCAATACTTTGGGGATGCAGCCGCCATTGAAACCATTGACCTGTATAAATTTGAAAGGAGGTTCCTGCACTGAAACTGACAGAAAACAAAAAGAAACAGATGACGCTCTTCTTCGTCCTGCCCGTCCTGCTCATGGCGCTTGCCTATGCAGGCGGCTATGTATCCCAGTTCATCATCAACTACCGGACCTGGACTTCATCCGGGGGCACACCGGGGAACGGCACCTCGCCGGCATTCCCCGACGGCTCGCCTGGCGCCTGCCTGAAAGCGCTCACCGTATTCCCTTACAGCCTGTACGGGATCGCCCTGTGCATCGGCATCTCAGGGCTGCTGGTATTTATGGTGATGCGGATGGGCTTTGGCAGGAAAGGCACCTATGACAGGGAGCGGAACCTGACCTATTCAGACCAGGGGACTTACGGCACCTCCGGCTTCATGACGGACTCTGAGATGCGTGAAGTGCTGGAGCTGGTCCCTGACATCACGGGAAACCGGGGCGTCATCTTAGGGAAGCTGTACGGGAAAGCGGTCTGCCTGCCGGAGAAGACGCGGATGAACCGCAACGTGGCGGTATTCGGGGCCAGCGGCAGCATGAAAAGCCGGGCTTATGCAAGGAACGTGGTGTTCCAGTGCGTGAAGCGCGGTGAGAGCCTCATCATTACCGATCCGAAATCAGAGCTCTACGCAGACCTGTGCCTCTATCTTGAAGAGAACGGCTACACCGTGCGGGTGTTCAACCTGATCAACCCTGAGAATTCCGACAGCTGGAACTGCCTCGCGGAGATCGAGGGGCAGGAGATCATGGCGCAGCTCTTTTCCGACGTCATCATCAAAAACACCGGCTCCCCGAAAGGCGACCATTTCTGGGACAATTCGGAGATGAACCTGCTGAAGGCCCTTGTCCTGTATGTGGACCAGGGGTTCCCGCCGGAGGGAAAGAACATCGGGCAGGTCTACAAGCTGCTGACCATGAACTCCGAGAAGGAACTGGACAGCCTCTTCGACCTGCTCCCGGTCACCCACCCGGCAAAGGCGCCCTACAACATCTTCAGGCAGGCGTCCGACACGGTGCGCAGCGGCGTCATCATCGGGCTTGGCACAAGGCTGCAGGTGTTCCAGAACAAACTGATCCGGCAGATCACCAGCTACGATGAGATCAGCCTGACGCAGCCGGGCTATGAGAAGTGCGCATATTTCTGCATCACTTCAGACCAGGATTCCACCTTTGACTTCCTCTCCTCCCTGTTCATGTCCTTCGTGTTCATCAAGCTGGTACGCTATGCGGACAAATACGGGGACGGCGGGAGGCTCCCTGTACCGGTACATATCCTGGCGGATGAGCTTGCAAACGGCGGATGCACCATTGCAGACCTGACAAAGAAGATCAGCACCATCCGCTCCAGGCAGCTCTCCATCAGCTGCATCTTCCAGAACCTGCCCCAGATGCAGAACCGCTACCCGTTAAACCAGTGGCAGGAGATCATCGGGAACTGCGACACCCAGCTTTTCCTGGGCTGCACCGACGAGCTGACGGCCGAGTTCATCTCGAACCGCACCGGCGAGGTCAGCGTGGCCGTATCCAGCCAGGCAAAGCAGCTCAATACCTGGCGGGTGTCAGATTACACGCCGGAATACCGGGAGACACATTCCATCGGGAAACGCAAGCTGCTGACACCGGATGAGGTGCTGCGGCTGCCGCTGGATGAGGCACTGATCATCCTCCGGGGCCAGAAGGTGCTGAAGGTGGGGAAATATGACTACACCCTCCACCCGGAGAGCCGGAAATTAAAGGAAAGCCGGGCCAGCGACCATATCCCGGAGTGGCGCAGGCTCCCGGAATCACCGGAGCCGGACTTTTCACGGCTGATGAAGCCGGAACCGAAACAGAAGAAACCAAAGGCGCCCAGAAAGAACCCTGCCCCTGCAGGCACTGCGCCCACCGGCCCTCCCCCTGAATGGGCGGATGAACGGCAGGCATTCTTCCCTGCGGACGGGGACTGCGGTATCGTCATGACGGACAAGAAATCCATCATGTCCTGAGCTGCCCGGCAAAACAGCCTGCCTGTGGGAACCTGCAGGCAGACCAGACAATCATGAAAAGGAGACAAAACTATGCCCAGAAAAGCAAAAACGGAAGAAACTGTTGTAACTGAAGAAAGCGCCATCCTGGAGAATGCACCTGCGGAAACAGGAACCCTTATGGAGGGGGATCCCCCTGCGGAGGGCGAAATCCTTATGGATGAGGAAACACCTGCAGACAGAGACTTCCCTATGGATGGAGAACTGCCTGGCACTGGCGAGGCTGTCATGAATGAGGAACTTCCCGGTTCTGGTGAGACCGCTGCGGAAGATGGCGCACCTGCTTCTGACAGTGCCATTACAGATGGGGATGTGCCGGAAGAAACATCCATTTCCGGGGAAAACATGGAGGCGGAAGCAGAGACCGGCAATGACAGCGGGATGGCACTGCAGCAGGAAGATACGGGGGAGGCCCCCGTCGAAGGTGATGGAGCGGCGGATAATGCAAACAATCCTGCTCCGGAGCTTTCCTCTGGGACCGGAGCGGAAGTCGGAAGCGGCACAGGGAAAAATAGCCCTGAAGTTTCAGCCCCTCCCAGAAGGCGGAAGGCAAAAGCCGCCCCTGCTCCAAAACCGGAACCGCCTGTACGGAAGACCGCCCCTTCCACCATCCTTACCCTGAATGCCGATTCGGAAGTGGAGACACCTGAGAGCAGGGAGGATACCATCTGGCATGAGCTGCAGAACGCCTACCGCACCCGGAAGATCCTGACAGGCACCCTGGGCGGCATTGAGAAGATGGACGGAGGCGGCACTATCGCAGTCGTCTATTACAAGGACATGCGTGTCGTGATCCCCCTTTCGGAGATGATGATCAACCTCGTGGAGGATGAAGCCCATGATTACGGGGAACTGGTGCAGCGCCAGAACAAGATCCTCGGCAACATGCTGGGATGTGAAATCGACTTTATCATCAAAGGGCTTGAGAACGCCAGCCGCAGCGTGGTGGCCAGCAGGAAAGATGCCATGTACAAGAAGCGCCAGATTTTCTACATGCCGGATGCGGCCGGAAATTCCCGCGTATGCGAAGACCGCATTGTGCAGGCGAGGGTCATTGCCGTGGCAGAAAAGGTTGTCCGCGTGGAGATCTTCGGCACGGAATGTTCCATCCTTGCCCGCGACTTATCCTGGGACTGGCTGGGAGATGCCACGGAACGGTTCCATGTAGGCGAGCAGATTCTTGTCCGCATCTTAAGCGTGAAGGTCCGCTCTCTGGAGGACATTTCCGTGAAAGCCGACGTCAAGAGCGTGAACGGCAACACCAGCAAGGAGAACCTGAGTAAGTGCAAGATTCAGGGCAAGTACGCCGGAACGGTCACGGACATCCACAAAGGCACCGTCTTCGTCCGCCTCCACATCGGCGTCAACGCAGTCGCCCACAGCTGCTATGACAACCGGATGCCCGGCAAGAAGGATGATGTCAGTTTCGTGGTGACGCGGATTGATGCAGACCGGAACGTGGCAGTGGGGCTGATTTCAAGGATTATTAAGCAGAATATCTGATAAAAAGAGCAGGTGGCCATATTCTCCCAGTATCGCCACCTGCCTTTTCGTCTCTATCAATATTATTCAACAGCCGTTATTTTATCATATTACATTATCTGCAGCCTGGCAAGCTGTTCCACCTCTGCCATACTCAGTTCAGAACACTCTGCAATCTCTTTAATAGTCAGCTTTCCTATTTTCAGCATCCTAAGTGCCGTTTTCTTCTTTGTCTCACTAATGCCTTCACTCTTTCCCTGATTTAAGATAGTGCGTGCTTCTGTTTCAATCAATGCTCCACCCATAATTTCACCTACACCTTTCTGCACATTCTCATACTTCTGTGCAATCTCTCTAATCACATCATTGGAAAGCTCTATGATTGTCCGCTTGTCAAAGGCCCCGATTACTTTCTGACACTCCAGTTCATCCAGCCGCCAGGAGCCTTTCTGATGCTGCTAATCTATCCGACTCTTTGATGCCTTTTTTTATTTCTGCCATTATTCCTCCACTTCATTGAAAACATCCCCATAGGAAGCATATCCGGATTCTGAAACGGCAACCCGCTTGGCTTCCGCAAGAATCGCCTCCATAGCCGGACGTATCTGGCTCACTTCTTCCTTAAAATGCTCACGCAGGTCATTACCGCTGTATCCTTGGTTAATCAGATCCAACATAATCTGTTCCGCAAATTCCATCTGTTATACGTCCTCCCATAATTTAAGCCTTCAAGCTATTTTGCTCAAAGGCTTTACTTTCATCATGCTCTGAAAATCCTTAAAATCTTTTCCCTGCTGTCTACCAGCATATGGAAAACTCTCAATATGTACACAGTCTGCTCCCTCTCATCAATCAGGAAATAGATTTTATAATTTTTATGATACGTTTTCCTGATGCCATATCCTGCCAGTTCTTCATCTTCATCCAGCTCATGGCTTTGAGGAAACAGGCTGAGACTGTTTATTGCCTTCCGAAAGCCTCTCACCATATTGACCGCAGTTTCCGGAGACTTCAGCTCAAAGGCGATGTAGTCCGTCTGGTCTGCAATGTCCTCCTCAGCCAGCGGCAAGGTGACCACCTTATATTCTTTCATTGGTATACCTTTTCTCCAGTTCATCAAAGAATTCGTTGCAGTCCCGGCCTTTGCCTGCAGCAATGTCCCGGTAGCTTTCCATTACCATTTCCCGTATCTGTTTCTGATTTTCATCTATTTCTCTCCGATAATCCAAAACCTGCTGTGCTGGACTCATACAACTCACCTCTTTCTTTCATATGTATCTTTAGTATACCCAAAAACATTTCTTAATACAAGGAACAAATTTGTTAAATTTTTTGCCGCTGGTTCCCTGATCCTAAGAAAAACACCATTTCCGCCCTATCCGCACCACTGGCACAACATTGGCACTAAACTTTCCCAAACTGGCACATCATTGCGATTTACAGCGCAAATCCCATATGCTAGAATTGGTATCGTGATAATCCATACACAGACGGGCACGACATTTCCCATATGCGGCCCGCCATATAAGAAACGCAGGCAGAAAGCCCCACCCCGGCTTCCCGCCTGCGTTCTTTATCATCCGGGAGGTGTCCTATTGAAAAAGAAACTGAAACGGCTCCTGCTGTCCGAAAGAGGCGATTCCTCTTATATCAGCAGCTTTGTCTACATTCTGGTGGCTGTGGTCCTGATCGCATTCATCATCAATGTATTCCACATCATTTCCACCAAACAGGAAATGGACCATATGGCGGACCAGCTCGTGAAGCAGATCCAGCTCAACGGCGGCACCAGCGGCGAGACCGACTCCCTTTTCTCCTTCCTCTCCAGCGAGATAAGCGGTGTCGAGGGGCTCTCCTACCAGGTATCCGGCCCCGGCAACACAGGCCGCATCCAGATCGGCACACCCTTTTACGTTACCGTCACGGGGCGCTGCTACCTTGGCGGATTCTGGAAATTCAACCTCGTTCCCATCAACGTCCGCGCCCAGGGGGCCGGCGTCAGCGAACATTACTGGAAATAAGGAGGCATGCCATGTACAAGAAGACCATCCGGAATGAGCGTGGAGACTTGTCCTTTTTCACGATCTTTGTGATCCTGGCAATCATCATGCTGATGTCATTCCTGCTGCTGTTCGCTTCCGTCAAGATCAACTGCATGAACATTCGCAATGCAGCCAAGATGGAACTGAACAATGTCAGCGCCCGCATCTATGCGGATACCTTCCATTCCCAGAGGGAGGCGAACCTTGACTCCTACATGTCTGACCTGCACCTGAGTTCCGCCTACCAGGAGGCTCTGCGGGCCGGCTTCATAAACGGGATGGAAGAAAGGATACGGCTTTCCAATGAAGATTACAGGGTGGAGAACATCAGCCTGCAGTTCAACCAGCATTCCGACAAGATCGAATATGTGGTGACCTGTGATGCCATTTTTCAGATCCGCATGTTCGGGGAACTGTTCCCGCCCATTACGCAGCATATCACGCTGACCGGTTCCCATAACACAAAATACTGATGGGGATGCTGTTGGCATTCCGCCTTCTGATGCGTATATAATGGAATCAAAGCAGCTTCCATTATCCAAGTTCTATAATGCAGACACGATGAAAGGAGTCCTATATCATGAAAAAAAACAAACCTACCGACAGAAAAAGAACCTTTGCCATCTGCGGCTTATCCGCACTCTGCGTCGCAGTGCTTGCGGGCGCCTGGTTCCTGACACGGGAGCCGGAAAGGGAGTTCATCCCCGCTTCCACGGAAGCCTCCGGCGGGACGGATACCTGGGAGGAAAACCCTGGCACGGACACCAGCCTCCCTGATGCCGCAGCAAAGGAAAGCACCCAGATCCAGGGCACGGCCTCCGACAATACCCAGACGGTGGTTTCCGAGGATGAAACCGGCTCCACCACGAGCCTTTCCGACAGCTCCACTAAAAAGGATGCTTTACAGGAAAAGCCCTCTGAGCCTCCGGTGACCACGGATGACCTCACCGATCCCGGCCGGCAGCCGGAATACACCCCGCCCGTCCAACAGACACCCGCTCCGCCACAGGAAAACCCCACAGGCGGTTCCGGGGATGCCGCTGACGGCGGCCATCCCGGGCAGGTCTATGATCCGGTATTCGGCTGGGTGACTCCCAGCAGCGTACAGCAGGACAGCATTGACAGCGACGGGGACATCAACAAGCAGATCGGCACAATGGGCGGCAACTGAACATTGAAAGCACCGGAAGGGCATGGATGAACTCCATGTCCTTTTCTTATGAAAAGGAGGACCACATGAAACAACTGACCAGGCGGTTCATTCCGCTTTTCCTTTCCCTCATCCTGATCCTCTCCACGGGGATGACCGCCTTCGCGTCCGGAGAAGGGAACTTAGACGGCGGTGGCGGCGGGATGGGGAGCGGCACCGCAACGGATGTCTGGCACAACCAGGACGGGGTGCGCGTCACCGTGGCCACCGCAGACGGCAGTGCCGCTTCCACCCCTTTTGACATAAGCAACTTCAGCATATCCGGCAGCATCCTGCATTTCGGGAAAGTCAGCAAGCTCCAGTACAGCGGGGGCGCTTCCCTTTCCCTGGATTCCGGCTCCTATGTCTGCTCCAGGCCCGGCACCCCGCTGCCCCGCATCATCAGCGGCGGGCACTCCCGCGCAAGCATCGAGGCGATCCGACGGTATTTCTGCTCCGAATATGCGGCACAGCTTGTGGCTGACAAGGCCGGCATCCCTTTTGAGGAACTGGTCTCCGGTTCCTACAAGCTGGTCATCGAGCCGATTGCCTACTTCACCCACGGCGGCCGCAATTATGCCATGACCGCAACGGAAGCAGCGCTCTACAACCAGAAGTCAGGCGGAACCCTGCGCAGCAAGATGCCAAGCCTGACGCACCAGAACCTGCCCCTGTCCATCTTTCTGGAGACACCGGATTTAGGCTATCCCGCATGGGGCGGCACCACCAGCGGGAAAGTCTCTGACAGCGACATCCTCTCTGCCCTGGGCATAGGCATCGTAAGCTATAAGGACGTGCCGGAAGCGGAGCTGCAGGCGCCTGACTATACCTACCGGGTGGATACGGACGTCATCACCAGCATCACCCTGACCAGCAGCGCCGAGGTGAACCCGGATGATCCGGCAAGCGTCACCTTCCACATCAACGGCGGCACCTATACTGTAAACGACATCGTGATGCCTGCAGGCGGCTCCCAGGTGGTCTGGGCAAAATGGCATACGCCCTTGGAACCCACCACCCTTACCATACAGGTATCCGTCAGCGGTGCATCCACGGCAAAGACCAGCTTCATCGCAAAGATCGTCTCCCTTGAGGAGAACCTGCCGCCCGATCCGCTGGCTACGGACACCAACCCGCATTTTTCCCTTTCCTCCCTGCCGTCCAACCCCCAGAAGACCTCCGCATCCTGGAGCGTCTGGAGCGCAAAGTGGCACCCCAACTGGGAATGGGAGAGCGACTGGGACTGGGAAGACGGCAGCCACGGTTCCGACTGCCCGGATGACTGCACGAGCAGCCACGGGCACTGGGTAGACAACGGGGAATGGGTGGACAACGGCTGGTATGACTTCACCTCCACCGCCTACTCTGCCTCCCTGGCCGGCTCCAT
Source organism: Lachnospiraceae bacterium (assembly GCA_009911195.1). GTDB lineage: Bacteria > Bacillota > Clostridia > Lachnospirales > Lachnospiraceae > Kineothrix. The sequence continues at coordinate 47,216 of QXWV01000066.1, forward strand.
GGAGATCCATCCGGATGACATCGTGCCCACGGCGCAGGGCGACAACATGAAGAGCGGCTACGGCATCAAGGAAAGCGCTGCCGCCAGCTTTTCCTCCAATGCGCCCGCCAGCCACCACGCACCGGCACAGACTGCGGTAGCCTATTTCCCGGAATTTGGCTATGACATGTACTGGCGGCTCTTATCCTGCAGCGGCGGCATGAATGCCACTTTTGCCTTCAAGCCCAACGAATATTCCACCTACAACCGGAACGTGCATTTCACGCCGGTATGGTATCCGGACGGCACTGCCTACACCGTCTACACCTACATCATCGACGCATGGACGCCTTCCGGGATGCTGTCCGTCAACGTGAGCGACTCCGTGCAGATCCAGGGCAGCCTGTTCGATGACTGGTATACCAAGCGTGAGTAAGCTGCTTATTACACACCATGCGCTTACCCTGCTGTTTCTTGCCGGATTTGCACTTTACGATAAAAGGCACCACAGGATACGCAATGCCGCCCTGCTTGCCTTCCTGCCCTGGTGCCTGCTTTCCCTGCCGGCTGCAGCATACGCCTGCCCGGGGGCTGCCTTCCCGGAAGCCGTGCTGCACAGCGTCCTGGGATCCTTATCCGGCTTCCTGCTCCTGCTCTCCGTCTCCCTTGCCACAGACGGCGGGATCGGCGGCGGGGACATCAAGCTGGCAGCCCTGCTGGGCATCCCCTTCGGGGCATCCGGGCTGATGGCCGCCCTTGCCCTCTCCTGCTTTTTTGCCCTGCTCCACCTGGGCATCCGCAGGGCATGTAAAAGGAAAGCCCCCGGAAACATCCCCTTTGCACCCTATCTGTTTTTTGGGTGCCTTGCTGTCACACTGATACAGCACTTCCATAGGACATGATATAAAAACACCTGCATATAGAAAGGATTCTGCCATGAAGACTATCATATTACTTGCTGCCGGGGTGCTTTTGCTGCTCCTTGCGGCAGCCGCGGCCGGAAACCACCTGCTGTATAAAACATTCCAGTTCTTAGACCAACACAGATAAGGAGACTGTACCCATTATGAAAATGAACAACCGATTCATCTACGGCATCCTGAGCATCGTGCTCGCTGCCGTCATCGCATTCATCGCCATCCCTGCCGTCACGAGCAGGACCAGCAGCACCTGTGAGATCGTCCGCATGAAGGCTGCCGTGGCGCGCGGCACCCTCATCACCGCAGAGGACCTTGAGCTTGTGGAAGTGGGAGGCTTCAACCTGCCCGACAGCGTTGCCCGCAGGATGGAGGATGTGGCAGGCACTTATGCTGCAGCGGATCTGTACCCCGGTGACTATCTCCTGCCGGAAAAGGTCAGCAGCATCCCGCTGTCCTCGGACCTTTCCCTCAATGGGATCCCGGACGGCATGGTCGCCATCTCCGTCACCACCCAGACGCTGGCCACCGCATTGTCCGACAAGCTGCAGGGCGGCGACATCATCCGCCTCTACCACTATGATGACAACAACGTATTGGAACCGGTATCCGACATCCCGGAACTGCGTTTCGTGAAAGTCCTGTCCGTCTCGGATTCCAAAGGGCTTGACGTGGACTACACCACGCCGCCGGAGGAGGATGAGGAGAGACAGCAGACTGCGACCATCACCGTCCTTGCCACCCCTGAGCAGGCCATGCTTCTCACGCGCTATGAGAACGAGGGCATCCTGCATGTGGCACTGATCAGCCGGGGCAATGAGAAGCTGTCAGCGGAACTGCTGGAACGCCAGTCCGAGATCCTGTCCACCCTTTACGGAGACGGCATGGAGCTGTCCGATGAGGAACTGGAGTCCTCCATGACTGTCTCAGGACAGACCGAACCGGATACAGCAGACGGAAATGGAACCGGCAGTGCCAAAGCAGATGCCAGCCAGGACACGGAACCGGAAGAAACATCCGGGGACGAATAGGGAGGGAGGAACATATGTCAAAGATCATCACTGTATGGGGAAACCCCGGCTGCGGGAAATCCATGTTCTGCTGCTGCCTTGCCAAAGTCCTGACAGCAAACAAAGACAAAGCCCTCATCATCAACGCAGACTCCAGCACGCCCATGCTGCCTGTCTGGATGCCGGAACGCATCCTTGAAACAGACGCCTCCATCGGGAACGTGCTGACCGGCCTGGAGATCAACACGGCCCTGGTGGCAGAACGCGTCACCATCTTAAAGGAATACCCTTTCATCGGCGTCATGGCCTATGCCGCCGGGGAGAACCCGTTCTCCTATCCGGAGCTGAAGTATGACAAGATAAAGCTGTTCATTGCAGAGGCATCGAAACTTGTGGACTACATCATCCTGGACTGCAGCTCCAACATGCTGAACTTCTTCACGCCCACCGCAATCGAGGCTGCAGACCTTGCCGTCCGCATCATCACCCCGGACCTGCGGGGACTGAACTACCTGCGGGCGCACAGGCCGCTGCTCACGGACGACAAGTTCCATTATGGCAGCCACCTGACCTTTGCCGGGCTTGCACGCCCCTTCCATGCCATCGACGAGATGGACCACCTGATCGGCGGCTTTGACGGCCTGCTCCCGTATGCAAAGGAGATCGAGCGCTGCGGCACCGGCGGGCAGATGTTCAAGGCCCTTGCCTACTGCAACCAGCGCTATGTCAGCTCCCTGAAGCTGGTCCGGGAGCGCCTCATGCAGCCGGAGGATGCAGGAGACACACCGCAGCCGGAAGAGGACTGCAGGCTCCATGAAGGCCGGCCTGAAGATGCCGGGGATGCACCACGGCGGGAAGAAAACGGCGGCTTCCATGAAGATGCCGGACAGACGGAGGGATTCACGGAGACGCAGGAAACGGGAACCCCTGAAGATGCCGGCTTCCAAAGAACGGACAAAGGCGCCTGGTATGCAGCCATGGCAGGCAATGACAGGCAGGGCGCCCCTGCCGGAAAGGAGAAAAAAGACTATGGGCATGGAATCCTTAAATGACATGTTCTTCACTTCCGCAGGGAAGGAAACGCTGACCTATGACCAGATTCTGGAGGACGTGCAGAAATACTGTACCGAGAAACACGCGGACAAGCTCTCCGGGGAGGGGAGCCAGGATGAGGCAAGGAAGCTCCTGCGGGAATTCATCGGCCAGTACGTCATCAGCCGCTCCTACCATATAGAAGGGCTTTCCACGGAAGAGCTCTGCGGCACCCTTTATGAAGACATGGCGGGGATCTCCTTTTTGAAAAAATGGATCTATATGCCCGGCGTGGAGGAGGTCAATATAAACGCTTTCGATGATATTGAGGTCATTATGAGCGGCGGGCGCTCCATGAAGATCCCCGACCGCTTCCAGTCGCCCCAGCACGCCATCGACGTGACAAGGCGGCTCTTAAACACCTGCGGCATGGTCATTGACGACACCATGCCCTCCGTCATCGGCTTCCTTGACAAAAATATCCGTATTTCGGTGGACAAGACGCCCATCGTGGACTCCGAGGTGGGAATCAATGCCTCCATCCGTATCGTCAACCAGCAGACTGTCTCAAGGGATAAGCTGATCCGGTCCGGCTCTGCCACGGATGAAATGCTGGACCTCCTGACCTGCTGCATCCGCTACGGCGTGTCCGTCTGCATCGCGGGCAGCACCGGCTCCGGGAAGACCACCGTGATGAGCTGGCTCCTGTCGATGGTCCCTGACAACCGCAGGCTCATCACCATTGAGGAGGGCAGCCGGGAATTTGACCTGATCAAGCGGGATGAGAACGGCCATGCCACGAACAGCGTGGTACACCTGCTCACCCGTCCCCATGAAACCCCGTCGCTGGACATCGACCAGGACCTGCTTTTAGAGCGCGTCCTGCGCAAGCACCCGGATGTCATCGGCGTGGGTGAGATGCGCTCCGCAAAGGAGGCCCTGTCCGTGGCAGAAAGCTCCCGTACCGGGCACACCGTTGTCACCACCATCCACTCCAATTCCTCCGAATCCACTTACCGGAGGATGATGACGCTGGCAAAGCGGAAATACAACATGGCAGACGACATCCTGATGCAGATCATGGTGGAAGCGTATCCGATTGTTGTCTTTACCAAACAGCTTGAGGACGGCAGCCGTAAGATCATGCAGATCATTGAAGGGGAGGATTACCGGGACGGGCAGCTCATCTACCGCCCGCTGTACCAGTACGACGTATCGGACAACCGTACCGATGGGCATGGCAGGATCACCGTCATCGGGAAGCACCGGCGTTTTGGCGGCATCTCCGACACCCTGAAAAAACGGATGCTGGACAACGGCATCCCTGCCGGGAAGCTGGCACCGTTCCTGGCCGTGCCCGCACCGAAAAAAACAACGAAGGGAGGCACACACAATGCAGTGGATACAGATCATCATCTTCCTGCTGGCCGTTAATGGCCTATTTGCCCTGTTCTCCGTCCGTTTCAACGATTTCCTGCATGTGCTTGCAAGTACAAGGAAAAGCAGCCTTCAGGATGATGTGGACGTGATGCTCGGAAAACCGGCAAAGGGCTTTTTTAACCGGGAGACGCTGGAAGTCGAACAGCTCCTTGCGGCTACGGGGCGGGAAGGGCGCTTTACCCTCGTGAAACGTGTCTCCCTCTTTATGTTTGCACTGGGGACCGTGGCAGCGCTGCTTCTGAACAACCCGTTCCTGATCCCGGTACTGGGCGCAGGATTCGCCTTTGCGCCGGTGTGGTACCTGCGCTCTACTGCTGCAGCCTACAAGAAGCACTTAAACGAAGAGCTGGAGACTGCCATCTCCGTCATCACCACCTCTTACTTAAGAAGCGGGGATCTGCCGAAGGCGGTAAAGGAAAATATCCCTTACCTCAACCCTCCGGTAAAATCGCACTTTGAGGCGTTCATCACGGAATCGGAGATGCTGAACGCCAACATGGTCTCCACCATAAACACCCTGAAGATGAAGGTGCCAAACCGCGTCTTCCATGAATGGTGCAACACCCTGATCCAGTGCCAGAGCGACCGCAGCATGAAGAACACCCTGACCTTCACCGTACAGAAGTTCTCCGACCAGCGCATCATCCAGTCGGAACTGGAGGCCATCATCAACGAACCGAAAAAGGAAGCCATCACCATGATGTTCCTTGTCATTGGGAATATCCCGCTCCTGTATGTGCTGAACCACTCATGGTTTGAGACCTTGATGTTCTCAACGCCGGGAAAGGTCACGCTTGCCATCTGCTGCAGCATCGTGCTGTTTTCCTTTACCCGGATCATGCAGCTTTCCAAGCCTATCGAATATAAGGCATAGGCTGGGAGGGAGGATATTATGTATTTTTACGCCAGTTATGCGGTGATGGTGCTTATTGTTTTTGTGATAATGACCGCCACCGCCCTGTGCCTTACCCTGACCCTGAAATAAATGCGGTGCCGCACTACGCACCGCCAGTTCCAGGAACCAAGCCGTAGTGCAGAAATGAGGTAACGAAATGACCGGATTACTGATCCTTTTTGCCGCCGCCTTTACGGGATTCGGATGCTACCACCTCTCCTGTGCCTTTGTGGATGTTCCCACGGCGCAGACTTCCCGGATGATGATGCTGGCGAAAAAACAGACAGGCACCAGCAACGAGAAACTTTTTGACGTGTACCTGACAAAGATTGCCGGAAAGCTCTCCCCGCTCTTAAAGCTGGACCCCATCAAGAAAAGCCGGCTTTCCCTGACGCTTGACATTGCAGGCATCCCGCTGACGCCGGAGTGCTATACCATGAAAGCCTTCCTGACAGCGGCTGCCACAGGGCTCCTTGGCGTCCCCTTCTTTATGATCATGCCGCTGATGGGGCTGCTCATCATGGGGCTTGCCGTCATGGTATGGTTCTCAACCTACTATAAGGCTTTTGACCTCGTAAAAAAGCGGCGCAAACTTATCGAGGCAGAGCTGCCACGCTTCGCGGTCAGCATCCAGCAGGGGCTCGCCACGGACAGGGATGTGTTGAAGCTCTTAACCTCCTACCGCCGCATTGCAGGGCCGCATCTGGGGCAGGAGCTGGATACCACCGTGGCGGACATGCGCACGGGGAACTATGAAAATGCCCTGCTCCACTTCCAGAACCGGGTGGGCAGCACCATGCTCTCGGACATTGTGCGCGGGCTGATCGGGACGCTGCGGGGCGACGACCAGCAGATGTATTTCAAGATGCTGGTATTCGACATGCGCCAGATCGAGCAGAACAACTTAAAGAAAGAGGCCGGGAAGCGCCCGAAGCAGATGCAGAAATATTCCATGATGATGCTCTTCTGCATCCTGCTGATCTATGTAGTCGTCCTCTCCGTGGAAGTGGTCGGCTCCCTGGGCGCCTTCTTTTAGGGGCAGCCTGCAGCCCAAGTATCCGCCCGGAAAGGAGGTGGTGCCTATAGCATCTTAGTCAATCCCTGCACACTGTAACCTGTAAACCTTTGCAACCATGGAGGGACCTTATGAAAAGACTCGTATCACTCCCCGCCCTGCTCATCTATGCGGCAGCGGCAGTAACAGCATTCATCATCATCAGAGCGAAAAGGAGAAAAAAGAACTATGCGTAAAGCAATCCAGACATTGAAAACCAAGGCAGTATGTGCCGCCATCCGCACCAGGGCCATCCTGAAAGATGAGGCAGGCGACTTCTACATTTCCGATGGTGTCAAGATCATCATCGCCGTCGTGCTGGGGGCGCTCCTGTTAGCCGCCCTGACGCTCATCTTCAACGATACCGTCATCCCCCGTATCACGCGCGAGATTGAGGGCCTGTTCGGATAAGCGCGGCAGGGCCACAGGGAGGTGATCTATGATGGACCCAGTTCTGAGCGTCAGCTATGCCACCATCGCCGCCTTCTTCGAGGCGTCGGAGGGCAACCACCGGAACGCCGTGTACGTCTCCTGCTCCTGCGGCTACAGGCGGGAATCCGGCTGCGGGGACTTCCTGTTCATACCAGGGCATGACTGCCGCCCCATCCTGCTCCCGCTTTCCGATGCGGAGAGCTTCCTGGGCAGGGCGGTGGACCGGACGGAGTGCGCCTGCACCATGAGCAGCCGGTGCTTCATCCGCCTCTACAGCAGATGGCTGGAGCTTGCCACCGGCTCCGCAAGGGACTGCCCCATCCAGCAGATCCTCCACCTGATGAACCGGCCGCCGGACCACAAGGGCACGATGCCCTGACCTGCGGCCCAATCAGGCGGAAAACTGGAAAAAACTGGAAAAATACTCGCAGATGACTTAAGAAAAGGCGCCTCCCCTATGGGAAACGCCTTTCCTTTCCACTAAAATATACTTAAAGATTACTTAATCCATACATAAAGCCCGGACATGGAAGGAGGCACACACAAATGAAAATGAAACAGAAGGCCAAGGGCACACCGGCAAAGATAAAATGCCCCTACTGCGGCCGCAGCGCCGTACTCAGGAAGGCATCCTACGTCTATAAGGAAAAGGCACTGGACGAATACCTCTATGTCTGCTCCGGCTACCCTGAATGCAACGCCTATGTGGGCGTCCATGCGGGGACCATGCAGCCCAAAGGGACGCTGGCCAACGGGGACCTGCGCCACAAGCGGATCGAGACGCACCGGCTCTTTGACGCCATCTGGAGGAGCGGCATCCTCTCCCGCAAGGAGGCATACCGCTGGATGCAGGATATCTTCGCACTCCCCAGCTCCCAGGCGCACATCGGGCAGTTCTCCGACTACCGCTGCGACTGCCTGAAGGCCGAATGCCGGAGGGTGCTTGAGAACAACCATATAAAAACCGCCTGCTAGGACGGCAGGGGACATTGCAGGGCCAGAGAAGTGTGTAAAGAAATCCCAGGTGGCCAAAGTACGCCCACTAAGAATTTCTAAATTACACACCAGAAGAAAGCGGGGTGATGCCATGGCAGCAATGACCATACAGGAAAGGGAACTGGCGGAACGGCACCTTTACCTTGTGAGGGACACCGTACTGGGCACCATGTCCCTGAATGAATCCATACAGGGGTTCGGATACGACGACCTCTACCAGACCGGCTGTGAGGCGCTCTGCCATGCGGCCCAGAAATACCGTGTGGAGGGCGGGGCTTCCTTCCCAACCTTTGCATCCGTGGTCATCAGGAACCGCCTCATCTCCCACTGCAGGAAGGCGGCAAGGGTGCAGAGGCCCCTGGAATACATGGACGCGCCGCAGCCATCCGGCTCCGGGCTGACCTATGCGGATGCCCTTCCGGATGACAGCTTCCACGGCATCTCGGATGCGGACACTTTCTTCCTGCTCTCCCAGGCGAAAGAGCGCTGCTCCGGCACCACAAGGAAAGGCATCGAGGCCCTGGCCTTAAAATGCCGGGGACATACCGGCGTGGAGATCGCCGCCCGGTACGGCGTCGCACCGAACCATGTGGCGGCCTGGATCTCCAAAGCCACGAAGATGCTGCGGGAAGAAAGGCTGACAGCCTGATGAAAAAAGGAGGAGATACGATATGCTGACACTTTACACTGCCATAGGGAACTACCGATTGACCGGGAAGGGGCTTCCCCTTGTCACTGCAGGCGGACGGGACTGCGCACTGGACGCCCATGAGCTGCTCCTGTGGTCCAGCCTCGCCTTCCGGATACTGACCTACCAGGAGCTCAGGGCGGAATTCTACGAAAAGGAAAGGGAGCTGCACATCCTTGGGGAACTGGACTTCGACCACTATCTGAACCGCCTCGTCATGCGCAGGCTTGTGGCATCCGGGAAGGACTGCACCGGCGTTGACGCCCTGTATGACCTCTTAGGGCACCTGTATGTCCAACCTGCGCCGGACGGCATCACCGTAAAAGCCGCCTCCTTCTTAAAGCTCATCCTTGGCCGCAGGCTCCCTTTCCGGAAAGCCCTGGCGGTGTTCCATTCCGAGAAGCTGGAGCCGATGGAGAAGCAGGTCCTGGCACTGCTGCGCCACGAGATGCTGTCCACTGCGGAGCTGATCCAGTGTACGGAAAAGGGGAAGGCCCGCATAAAGGACAGCGAAGACCTGATGGACTGCCTGTACCGGGAAGACGGCAGCGACTGTGAGGGCATCGTCACGGACTGCCGCACTTCTGAAACAAGATTCCCCGTACTCGCTGCTGTTGCAAATCTGTACCTGAAGCAGCAGGTCACATTCCAGATTTTATAAAGGAGATGACTCATGGAACCCATACCAAAACCGCTGCTGCGGCGGCTGGTCCTGACCTTCCTTGTCGGGACCGGCTGTTTCTTTACCGGCCTCGTCCTCTTCCTCCATCAAAAGGATATTTCCTTTTTCATCCTCAGTATCCTGCTGTTTGCCGGTTCTGCTATAAAAGCCGTGCTGCTTGGTCTCCAGATCAAAAGAAAGACCTACTTTGTGCTGGAGGGCATCTGCACGGATGTCCGGCTGAGGTTTTTCAGGAACAGCCATGACATTGTGCTTACCGATCAGGATGGCAATGAACACCTGCTCCGGATCGGGAAAGACCAAAAGATCCGTCCCGGTCTTTCCTACCGGTTCTATTTCAGGACTTCAGAAAGCATCCCGTCCGGGCAGAACCCGCTCTTAACGAAAGCCACGCTGACAGACAACCTGCTTGGCGTGGAGGAAATAAAATATTGATGAATAAATTGACATATTTCCGCCTCTTTCGTATAATGATAATAAAGATAGAGAAATCTATCGAAAATATTGTCCGCTTACCGTTGGCGGCTTATAAATGACCGGTCCGAAAATATGGTTCGCCCACCGGAGGCGTCTAATAAATGTCCGGCCTGAAAATTCTCAGCCCTATCGCAAGGTAGGGCTGATTTTATAGGTGGTGGCATATGCTTTACAAAGAAGGTTATGTATATCATATCAAGGATGAATATTTTGAAAAAGTAAATGACAATATGCTCATGCAGAACAAAGAGAACGGTACATACCGCCCAACTTTCTACTGCCTGAAGGATGAGAAGACCTCCCTGCTCTGGATGGTCCCATTAAGCAGCCGGGTAGACAAGTTCAGGGCCATCCATGACAAACAGGCAAAAAAATACGGCAGATGCCTCACTATTGTCCTTGGAGAATTTGACGGAAAAAGCGCCGCCTTCCTCCTGCAGAACATGTTCCCTGTCACAGAATATTATCTTGACCACATACATACCAGAAACAATAATCCGGTTCCTGTAAAGCATTCCATCCACAGCGAGATAAGCACAAACATGAAACGGCTGCGCCAGCTCCATGCAAGGGGCAGGAAAGTTGTATTCCCTGACATTACGCGTCTGGAAAAGATCATGCTTCAGGAGCTGAACGACAGCCATGCCCTTCAGGACAACGAAGCTTCCCCTGATCCATTTTATTTTGAACCGAACAGGAGACAGTTGGAAAAAGCCGCCCAGCAAATAGCCAATGGACAAATCGTTACAAAAACCATAGAGGAACTGGAGGACATGGAACGTGAAGCAAAACAATAAATAACAAATAGTGCAGACATCGTGATGCAGGAATCCCATGCATTAAGTCTACAGTCGAAATTAAAGGGCTGCTATAAAGCAGGCAGCTAATAACCGCACTGTCCGGAAAATGTCCGGAAAATGTCTGCAAATATAATCTTTATACTAAATACAAAATCTTGTATCCTTCCATTTGACATATGCTATATATTGTGCTAAAATGTTCCTGTAATTGATTTTTGTGCTTCCCAAGGGGATATGCAGAGCGCATAGATGCACACGTTGTTTAAGATTGAATTAAGTGTCAGAAGAATCATGCCGGTAAGTGGCAGTCTTTTGGCACTTTTTTTGATGCAGCCAAAATTTTTTTCACCAGAGAAAGGAGAATGAAACATGTTTACACCAATCACACTCACAGGGAGAGTCACAGCGGATCTTGAACTCCAGACCAGCGCGAACGGGACTGACTACATCCAGTTCAACGTGGCGGTCAACAAGGGGTATGGCGAGCAGGAACACGCCAATTTCTACCAGTGTGTCCTGTTCGGGAAAGCGTCTGAAAGGATCAGCAAAGCAGGCGTCAAAAAAGGCAGCCTGCTCTTCATCACGGGCGACCTTGACCTTGTGGAATTCACCCGCAGGTCGGACGGCTCAAAAGGCATGATCCCCAAGATCACCGTATACGAATGGAGCTATGTCCCCGGCGGAAAACGTGCGGAAGGCGGCAATGCCAATGCAGGCAGCGGCGCACCTTCCGGCGCAGATGACGGCTTCATGAACGTGGAAGACTGTGGAGAGAATGGACTGCCGTTCAACTGATGCCTTTGGCACGGCTGGCGGTACAAGAGGAATTGCATCGGAGAGACAATATCTCCGGCTGTGATTCCTCTTTTTTTATTTTACAAGGAAAGGAATGAAAAAACCAAATGAGAAAAAACGTATTTTCCAGCAGCATCAAGATCCTGATCGTCTCCCTGCTCCTCCTGGCCGTCTTTTTCCAGAAGGAACGCTCCCAGAAGCTGATGGCGCTGGCCCTCATCCTCTGGGGCGCCGTAACTGCCGGGATATTCCTGTTCCGGAAGTCGAGGAAGCTGGCAAAGAAATGCAGAGCCTTTTCTGCCTCCTTAAAACAGGCTGGCAGAACAGCAAAAGCCCCTGCGGAAAAAACAGCAGAGCCAGTACCTAAAGCTGATACGGAACCGGCTGGACCGGCAGCTCCTGCAAAACCGGCACCTGACAGCAGGGAAACGGAGACCATGCTGCTCCATATCTCCCTGCGGATCACAGAAAAGCTCAAGTCCGCCTATCCCCAGTCCGTCTGGCAGTGGAAGGACACACCCTCCCTGCAGGGCATCCTGGCAGGCGGGACGGTGCGCATCCTGGTGGAGAACATGGACGCCTATACCCATGCGGACATCTCCTTTGACCGCTTCGGGCGCATCCATGTGGAACCCATGACCATCGGCAGCTTTGCAGAGCCTTCCGGAAACGGCACCAGCGCCGGGCCAGGAACAGGCGGTGCGGATGCCGCAGAAGAAATGCCCCCGGAGCCATCCGTGGTGGACGTAAGGGTATGGTATGAGCTGGTAGGCCAGAAAGTGCTGGAGACACAGATCACCGACCTGAACGCCAACGGCCATACGAAGCTCACCATCAAGGAAAACGGGGATATCGTCGTCAACAGGCAGAAAAAGGAGGTGCTGAAGGGCACCCTGGACTCCTTCCCGGCAAAGAGCTGCTGGGAGGAACTGGTCTTGCTGCTGGCCGAAGACGAACTGAAAGGAAAGATCGCGGGAAACACCCTGCAGGTCTCATGGATCTAGGGCATCCCATAAAAAACGCAGAAAAGAAAGGAAGAATGAACCATGGCAAAATCACCTTTATTCAACAACTGGACCTGGAAGCTCGGCATGCCTGAGCCTTTCGACAAAGCCGCATCAACCATAAGCACTGCCCACTACTCCTCCTACTGCACGGTAGCCACCAAAAAAGCGACGCTGCACGCCCCTCTCCTTTCGGCGGTCCTTGCCTACATGGAGATGGATACCAGCCTGACGCCGGGCAGCACCTCTGGGAGCGCCATCGGCACCCAGGGCGAAAAGACTGTGGCTGAATACCAGAGCCGCACCGGGGAGATCCATGTGGCAGTGTTCAACAAAAAGAACGGAAAGTTCAATGTAGGCCGTTATGAGGACGTCACCGCCTCCCCGAAGGTCTATACCTTAAAGGACGGCGGGAACACCGGGACGGCGCTGTTCTTCGTGCTGATACCGGAAGCCATGAAGGATGACGAGTTCAGGGAGAACTATGACCTGCTGGGCAGATGCAAAAACGACGGCTATGCGGACATGGATGAGGCGGAAAAAGCAGCCTTCATCCTGTGCGACAACCTTTACCGCAGGATCGAGGGCGCGGACACGCTTCCTACAGCCGGGATCAAGCTGAACATACCCAGCACCGGGAACCTCCCCCAGCTCACCGCCGTGAACATATCCAGAAATGCCTATTCCCCCAGCAGCGTGCTCTACGGCACCTTCCGCATCCTTACGGGCATTGCCGCCCATGCCGCTGCCGTCTCCGTGAACAGGGACGATTTCGTGAAGCATTATCCCCTGTCAGACAGGGTACTCACACCAAAAGAAGAGCTGATGGTGCCCCGGATCGAGGACTGGTACGTCATCCCGCCGGAAGTCACCACCATCTGCAGGCACGCCCAGATGACCACGACGGGCAGCCAGCCCATGCGCAACTTCATGATGCGCGGCCCTGCAGGCACGGGAAAGACGGAAGGCGCAAAGGCAGTCGCTGCAGGATTAGGGCTTCCCTACCTGTACTACACCTGCTCCGCCAATACGGAAATCTATGACTTTCTCGGACAGATGCTCCCTGAAACAAATGAAAGGCCGCAGGGCGGCACGGAATATCCAACCCTGACAGACATCCAGATGGACCCGCCCTCGGCCTATAAGAAGCTGACCGGGACCTACGATGAGACCGTCACGGACGCAGAGGTCTATGACAAGCTGCTGGAAGTGATGGCACAGGATGCAAAGGAGCTGATGGCAGACAATGCCTCCGGGCAGCGGTTCCGCTATGTGGAGACACCGCTGATCACGGCGATCAGAAACGGCTACCTGATCGAGATACAGGAGCCCACGGTCATCGCGAACCCCGGCGTGCTGGTAGGACTGAACGCCCTGCTGGATCGCTGCGCCAGCGTCACGCTGACGACGGGAGAAGTGATACACAGGCATCCCGATACCGTGGTCGTGGTAACAACAAACAACAATTATGCGGGCTGCCGGGACATGAACCAGTCCGTCATCTCCAGGATGAACCTGATCATGGACATCGAGGAGCCTGACGTGGACACCCTGACAGAGCGCGTCATGAACGTGACCGGATGCACGGACAGGTCAGCCGTCTCGGATATGGCCGCCTCCGTACAGGAGATCAGCGAGCGCTGCCGGGAGACCATGATCAATGACGGGAGCTGCGGCGTGCGGGAGCTCATCAGCTGGGTGCAGTCCTACATGGTCTGCGGGAACGTGCTGGAAGCCGCAAGATACACAGTGCTCTCCTCCGTCTCCGGCGACCCGGAGAACCGCGCCGACATCCTCTCCTCCTGCCTGGAACAGAAATTTGCCGCATAGGAGGGGACATGCCTATGGACCATCAGAAGGAACAGCAGTTAAAGAGCCGCCTGGCGAGGAACCTGCGGTGCCTGCGCATGTCGCGCAGCCCCTGCCTTTCCCAGAAGATGCTCGCAAAAAAACTGGGAGTCACCCAGAAGAGCATCTCACGGTATGAGAATGCCAGATGCCTGCCGCCCGCCCATGTGCTCGTCGCGCTGGCGGAGGAGTTCGGGCTGGCAACGGATGCGCTCTTCATGGAACGGCTCCCCCATAAATATGAAAAAGAAAGAAGGTATCAAAACGAATGAGGACATCACACACAGCGATCCGCAGGAGGATCGCAGACGAAAAAAGCAGGCTGACGGATGAGCAGCTCTTTGCATCCCCGCAGTTCGCAGCATACCTGACGGACATTGCCGAAGGGACCACCAGCCGCTACCGGCGCAGGAGCAGCGTGCGCACCTACTGGGACGCGCTGCCCCATGCGGACATCGCCCACACGGACAACCGCACCATCACCGTGAACGCAGGCAACTTCCTGACCAGGAGCTTCCCCACAAGGAGCCTGAAGGCGGACAGCCTGTTAGGGATCGTGGGGCACGAGTGCGGGCACATCCTGTTCTCGGACTTCACCATGCTGGAAACCTACCACCAGGCGCTGTCCGGCGGCAGGTTCTACCCGCAGGAACCGGAGGACTTGTCTGCGAAACAGGCTAAAAGCCTGAGAGAGATCGGGGAATTCCTTGAGGAAAAGGATGAGGCGGTGATGAACGCCCTCTCAAGCATCGCACATTCCCTGGTGAACATGATGGAAGACGTCTATATCGAAGGCCGCATGTGCGACGCCTTCCCCGGCGGGTTAAAGACGGGCATACTGCTCAACAACCTGCGCTTTGCCGAGGAGATGGATTCCGTCACGGAAGAGATAGGCCGGCAGCACCATGAAGTGTTCATCGTGGCGAACCTGCTGATCCAGTACGCCAGGACCGGCGACATCAACAACCTGGGCAGCTACAAGGGGCCATACCTTGACACGGTTTATGAATGCATCCCTTATATAGACGATGCAGCCTATGACGACGATGCAAGGGTGCGCTTCGATGCCGCCAACAAGATGCTCCTCCTTTTATGGCCCTACATGGAAAGCTACATCAGACAGGTACGGGAGGACATCAAGAACCACACCAACAAAACGGAGACGGAACTGGGGGAACAGCTCGCTGGCGGCGCACCGCTGCCGGGCGGAAGCGGGAAACCGGTATCCGGCAGGAAAGCAAAGCATGACCCCGGCAGCGACGAGGACGAGCGCACCCAGCTCCAGCAGGTCCTTGACCATGAGGACGGGCGGATAGCGCTGGAAAAGACCGATGGGATCGGGGAGGACGGCGACGGAGGGACCAGCCGCACCAGTGACTATGCCGGCTCCGGCTATGTGTCACAGGCGGCTGAAGACATGGAGCGCATCATGGCGCAGCTTGCGGAGGATGCCGCCTATGCTTCCTATGAGCAGGAGCTTTCAGAGGAGCTGCAGGCGGAATCGGACAGGATCCGGTACGGCAACGCCCACAAAGGCGTGCATGTCAACATCAACCGCATGGCCTATGTCGATCCTTCCTACATGGAGGCGTACCAGAAAGTCGCGCCTCCGCTCCTCCTGATCTCCAAACGGCTACAGAAACAGGTCTCACAGATACTGAAGGACTACAGGGAAGGCGGGAAACTGGACAACCTTCCCATGGGAAAAAGGATCAACGTGCGCAACGCAGTCCGCAATGACGGGAGGCTGTTCTACAAGCTGAAGCTCCCCAATGACCGGACGGACATCGCCGTGGCCATCTTAAATGACGAAAGCGGCTCCATGAGCGGCTCCAACCGCATCACCCATGCCCGCTCCGCTTCCATCATCCTGCATGACTTCTGCAAAGGGCTGGACATCCCGGTGGCCGTCTACGGCCACACGGAATATAGGGACGTGGAGCTTTATGCCTATGCGGAGTTCGATTCCATCGACAACAAGGACCAGTACCGGCTGATGGACATGAGCGCCAGGAGCGGGAACCGTGACGGTGCCGCCCTGCGCTATGCCGCGGAACGCCTGCTGACAAGGCCGGAGGCCATAAGGCTCCTGATCGTCATCTCGGACGGGCAGCCTGCGGCAGACAACTATTACGGCACGGAGGCGGAGGCTGACCTGCGGGGGATCAAGAAGGAATATACCGCCAGGGGGATCGAGATGTTCGCAGCCGCCATCGGCAGCGACAAGCCCAACATCCAGCGGATCTACGGGGACGGGTTCCTCGACATCACGGACCTGGAGAAGCTCCCCGTGAACCTGGGCCGGCTGATCATCCAGAAGGTAAAGAACCAGTACGCCGCTTAAAAAACAACAGAAAGAAGGTATCCATATGAACATGAATGAAGACTACATCTCCAACCAGATCGCTGTCTACAAGAACAGCAAGACCCTGCTGGAATTCCAGGACAAGCTGAAGGTCGCTCCCATCAACTCCTACGCACATATCCATGCAGGCGGAGAGACAGGCGCGGACGGGAGGCGGACGCACTCCCTGATCGGCATCCTGATGAAGGACTACTCCAAAGGCACCGGGGACAAGGCCGTCACCGTATGCGCCAACATCTCCCCGAAGGAGGCGAAGTTCATCTTAAGCCGCCTGACTGCCGGATTTTCGGAATACACCTTCCAGCAGGACAAGATCTTCGGAGACAAAGACGAACAGGGCTATGCAAAGGTATCCAAAGTGCGGATCATCCGCGCCACAAAGGACAGCAAAGGCGCAGCCCGGAAGCTCCCATGGTATGTGGAAGTGGAGAACGGCAAAGGCGTCCCCCAGAAAAATGCCAACGGCGGGACGTACATGAAGCCCAATTCCTTTGTCAGTACGGGAAAGGTATATGCCAACTTAAGCGACCTTGACCTTTTTGACCTCCTGAGCAGCGTATCCTCCTATATCGACTGCTGGGAACACGCCATCGCACCGGCCCTCATCACCAAAGCCAAAAACGCCGTGGCAGCCAGACAGTCATCCAGGAATGCCGCATAGTGCAAAAAAATAATAACCATACAACCATGTTTAAGAAGGGAATGCCCGCTGCGGCGTTCCCTTTTTTATGAAGAAAGGAGACCACATGAATGAAACACAAAGGTCAGGCATCATCCGCAGGTTCGATGACCTGGGCAGGATCGTAGTGCCGCGTGAGATCAGGAAGCTCCTCCAGCTCCATGAGGGGGACGCCATGGAGGTCAGCGTGGCCGGAAACAGCATCCGCCTGGACAGGCACCAGCCGCTGCGTTTTTGGGAAGCACTGTGCGGGCCGTGCCTTACGGCTTTCTGCAGGAACTTCCAGCTTGCCTGCGCCATATGCGACACAGAGCATGTGCTTGCTTCCAGGGTGACCACCATCCCGAAAGGATCCATGCTGTCGCAGACCGTAAAGGACCATATCCGGGCGCTGGAGCCATATTTTTACAGCCCCGGCAGCCAGATCCCCCTGCTGGAGGACGGAAGCCACATGATAGACACGCTCTTTCCGGCAGGCACAAAAGGACAGCCCATAGGGGCCGTGGTGCTGCCCCATTACCGCACCGTCACGGAAGAGGAGCGGATATGCGCCCGGCTGCTTGCAGACATCTTGACAGAGACCATCATACAGGAGGAGAAGAACATATGAAAAGATTACATGAACTGACACATCTACAGAGACAGTTTGCAGAGGAACACCAGGACACCGTATTCCGCTTCTTAAGCCACAAAGGTCTTCCCGTTGAAGATTACTATGATATCGTGATTTTCGGGTATCTTCATGCGGTGCAGGAATATGATGAGAACCCTGCCCTGTCCCGTTTCCGGTTCAGCACGATTGCATGGACAAAAATGGGCGACTGCCTGGGCAAACATTACGCTTATGAGAACAAACCGAAACGCAAGGCGCCTACGGTCAGTATCCATACCTATACAAGTGGTGGGCTGACCCTGGATGATATCCTGCCTGACCGCAGGAAAGACTTACAGGCCCAGGCCGCCGACAGGCTGTTTGCAATGGAGGTACTCTCCTGCCTGACGGAAACGGAACGGCAGATGGTGCATCTGAAAGCCGACGGGCTGACCTGCAGGGAGATCGCTGAAGTATTTTCCACCACCGTACACAGCATCAACGGGCAGTTCCGCCGCATGAGGATGCGCCTTACGGAAATGGACCTTTAGGCAGAGGAGGGTTGACAACATGAATGGAATATATGGAATGGAACTGGAGTATGAGAGCCTTATCCCCTTGACCGGCCAAAAGATACCTTCCTTTCCATCGGCACCGTAACTTTCCTGATAGAAGGGAAAGAGCTGCCGCTGGATTTCAATATCACGGAGGGCGGCACGGAAGGGAGCGCCGGCTCCATCATCCGTCTTAATGCGCTGATAAAGGAATTTGAACCGCAGGTTTACATGGAAGAATACCGGAAACTCGGCCTTACACCATCTGCACTGGACTATGGATTTTTTGCAGACCGCTATTCTGATACTTACCTGACGGAAGTGTATACGGAATATTTTTATATCCAAAGTGAAACTTATCTGCCGCTTACCTTAAAGTCTGCCTGCCTTCTCTTTCGGGACGGCAGCGCGCTCGATTACAGCGACCGCATCAGCGTGTTCGCACAAAAACAGCTTGCGGAGGTGGCATGATGAATGGAACACTGACAAACACGCTGCCTCCATCCCTGAAAAGGGATCCGGGGAACGGCGCATACCGCCTGAACTACAAGGCCACATAAAGGAGGATAATCATATGCTTACTCTGTTCAAGAATAAAAATAATGACCACCATCAGGGACCGGCACCCAAACGTGAGGTTACTGTAACCGGCGCACTGATAGAAGTGCTGCGGCCAGGTTTCCCCGCCATGTATCTTTATCAGGGGAACCTGATCCGCACTTCCACTGTGCAGGCCATCCTGGAAGCTTCCGCCGGGCATGTGCGGTTTGAAACGCAAAACAGCATCTATACCGTTTCCTACAATGGCCAGCCGGGAGGGGCTTTCCGTGTGACAGCCTGATCCCTGCAATACATTTTACACAAGATAGCCGGGGCTGCCTGCAATATGCGGCGGCCCCCTTTTGAAAGGAGGACACGCCATGAACAGAACGGATCAGGAAACTGCCCTGCTCAGGGAGGAACTGGCAAAGCTCTTGACCACCCTGAAGCACAACCGGGAGAAGGTTCCCCTTGAAGTACTGAAGACAAAGTACCGGAAAGGCTATACAGGACTCTGTGCGGACATAAAATGCAAGGCATCGGATTATGCGGCAAAGGTCGCTCTTAGGGGCATCCGCATCCACAAAGACTACCTTGATGAGGCTGTGCCCATTGTCAACGGGACGATTGAGCGCTCCGGCACATTGAAGCAGCTCTCACGGGCAGCCTTTTCCCATCAGGACATAACAGAATTTGAGTCCCTTGCCCTGACGCTGCGGCAAAAAATCCTGACGGATCTGGAACCCTTCTACGCAAAGCATCTGGGACTGTATATAACACAGGAATGTCTGGAGAATCCGGATATACCGCCCATGATCTACTGCAGTGCCAGCCATTGTATCTGGCAGGACGGAAAATGGGTTCCCCTGGAACTACTGGATACTGCGCAGGCAAAGGCAAAGAGCGCATGACATCACATTTACAATGAAAGGAGTACCACATGGAAGAATTAGCAATAGAAAGGCTTATCGGAAAAGACAATATTACGATCACTCTCACGGAGGATGAACTTGAGAAGGCATACCGGATCAAGGAAAAGCGTTATCTGGAGGAGGACTTTGCAAATGCACTGGCCGACGCCGCCCAGAATCCTGACACCCGGTTCCATACAGGGCATCTGGAGGAATTTCCTGAGCTGCTGAACTGGCTGTGCGTATGCTTTGACGATTTCTATGACGCCAATATGAGCCACAATGACCTGATGGAGCTTACCCTGAACCACCTGCAAGATGCATCTTTAACGCCGGAGTTTTTTATATCTTTTGCCAGATGCGCACCTGCAGTCTGTATGGGAGCTGAAAAGAGGATGGAGGACTGTGAACAAAACTGCGCACAGTACCACCGCTGCAGCTTTATTGCCGAGGCAAATGACAGAAGCCGCCAGTGGGAAAAACTGGCTTCCCTGCTCTCCATGCACAGGAGCCGAAACTGCACCTGCAGCAAAGATGACGATGCTGAAGTATGCCCTGCGGCAAAATATCTGACCGGCACATGGGACATCAGTGAGTTTTTCCACTCAGAGGACAGGAAGGAGGCTGCATAAGATGGCAAATATCTGTATGGATACCGTGGTTTTTTATGCCATATCTGATAGACAGGAAAAAGGGCTTGACACACTGAAGCAGGCTGTTAATGACTGTTATCCCGCCGGGACTTCCGTGGATGACTCCGGACTCTGCCGGATATTTGAACAAAATGACATCCCAACGAATGGCATAAACCTCAGAAGCAATGTAGTGGACGTCTGCACTGAAGACAGCTACATCACCCTGTACTGCGATTCTGCATGGAATCCCATGTATGAAGCTTACCTATGCCTTGCCAATCATTTTGGTGTGTGCTTTGAGCTGGAGGCGGAAGAGCCGGGCTGCGGCATCTATATCAATACCGATATAAACGGAGCATACAGGACAAACCAGTATAAGGCATACCTTTCAGAACGGCCGGAAGACAGCTCACTGGATATGCTCTTTGACAATGCACACGGGGATACGGATTTTTACTTCAGTTCTGATAAGGAACTGCTGCAGTGGTTCCGGGAATGCGGCGGAATTACCGCAGATTCCATCGAAACATTACGGGAGACACTTGATTGTGAGTATGTCTCCATCCATGAATTTGTAAACCCCTATTAGAAAGAAGGATGAGGAATGGCACTTTATAAAAAGCTGGATCTGTGGTCCATATCAGATGGGCTGGATAAAATGATGGACTACTGCTACAACGGCAATGAGAAGAACAGCCCCTACTGGGACCATTACTGCGACCAGATCAACGAATTATGCAATGCAGCAGCCGACCTATATAATGAGCTTCAGGATATAAAGAATAAGCTCTGGTATCAGATGCCCACTAAAAAAATTGCATTTTGTGGCGAGGATGACTGCAGCCAGACAGCTACCGCATGGTTCAATACAGCGGCGGCTATGCTGTATGATACTGACATGACAGAGCTACTGGAGCATGAAAATATTTACTGCGCAGATGAATGGGCAGAGAAACAGAAACGGATTGCAGCCCTGAACCGGCTGACCAAGCAGCAGCAAATGTTCCTATATACGGAAGTGATCGGTTTTATCACCCGGTATCTGGAGCTGTCCGCAGCGTTTGAAACCATAGAGGCTGTCATCGCTGAACTGGATTACCACCAGTCCGCCATGAAAGGAAACGGAAGCGTCACACTTCCACAGTCGGCATATGTCTGAGAAGCATATGAAATTATAACCCTTACAAATACACAAGAAGGAGGCTTTTATGTATATCACTGCATCCACCTACGGGGGCATGGACTGGCATGACTCCCGCACCATATACGAACAGCTAAAGGGCAGCGGCTCTTACGACATCAGGGAAGACAAGGTTCCGGAAGCCATTGCCGATGACATCGCCAAAGACTTCCCCTATGTGGAAGACATCCGGGAAAAGGTCCTGCAGGCTCTCTCCGAAAAATCCAATTTCCACTTTATGATCAAATCCGGGGAAAAGGATAGTCTGGGGAACGTGTCCTATAAGGAAAGCGCATGCTATGAAGATGACGGGAGGATCTATTATGAAGCCGAAGCCGACTTTGACGGCGAAAAGCAGACACTGACAAGGAACCTTGCCTTCGGACAGGTTTCCTATATCACGACATACCATGTCGAGGATATCCCGGATGGCCAGCTCGGCTACATCGTGACGGAAGATTTCCTCGCGCCAGCGAAAGGTGTCGATCTGGTCGAAAGGCTCTACCACGACATCTTTGATGAACTGGAAACTGCGCAGGATTATGCCGCTAACCTCAAGCTGCATGGATTCAAATATCCAACATCCATTGTAACATTCCTTGTATGCAATAAAGAATCGGTTCTTCAGACGGAATGGTATCAGCAGCAGAAAGAAGCCATGCGGCTGATGGAAGAAAAAGGGCAGACATATCTGGACGATAGTTTCCACATCTTTGCCAGGCGCCACATAGAAAACCTGAAAAAACTTTCCACAAAGGAGAATGCTTAATGAAAAACCAAAAACAAACCATAAAATGCTCAGAATGTAACCATTGCAGCGGATTGCGTCGTCCCGGCAACACAAGCACGAGCTTCACCTGCTCCCACCCTGACCAGGGGTATATCCAGGACTATTTCCGTGAAAAAAGGATGAACAAGATGCCTGGTTTCCTTGGATACGGGGCAAGGTATTCGGAGGCCGTCCCTATCAAGACAGCACCTGCCTGGTGCCCTGAGAAAAAGGTGGCAAAACAAAAACAAAACGGGCAATGACCGCTTTAGAAACAACCGGGGAGAGGCAGTAAATACTGTGTCTCCCTTTTTTGATCTTATCTATCTTACAAACAAATCACTGGCGGCAAGCGCCCGCATCTGCCCTATTGCTTCATCATAGGGCACGGCATCTGCTGCAAAGTAGCTTGTAACAGCCTGATAGTCCTCCCTGTAAAAGGAATTGTCACAAAACTCCAGGATAACTGCCGGCACATCAACTGTGTCCTTCGCTGACGGACATACCTGCATTCTGGAACGATGCTCCCGCACCTCTCCTATCAATACGGCAAACCCATCATCAAACTTTATCAACGGAGTCAGCTTGTAGATATCATACAAATGGCGGGAGCAGCGCTTTGACCTTCCCTGAAGATAATAATCGCACAGAGCAAAGACTTTATCTATGTAGGTCCGCTCCAGAGACTGCAGATTCATGGAGAACCTGCCCAGAGAAAACTGTTCCGCCAGATCCGTCCTCCCTCTCCTTTCCAGATAGTCCCCAATATAATTGCGGATCTCAACCACCTGCGTAGGGAAAGAATAAGAACCCAGGGCCGTCTCCAGCTTTACATACTGTGGCAGCCTGTCATCCCAAAGCCCAAACACCGATTCATAGGAAAACAGGTAAGCATTATAATCCCTGTCGCTCTGGGTATCCTCCCAGTTTGCAACCGGCATTCCCAGTTCTTCACTGATCCCTTTCAAAACAACATTTTTCAATTTCTTCCTTCTGCTCTCACCAATATGCTCATTGAACGTGATATCAATATCTTCGGAAAAACGGTCTATCACATGGAATCCTTTCGACAGGGATGTGCCCCCTTTGAACACACATTTGTCCAGCTGTTCCGAGAGCAGCTTCAGAATCAGCGTCACATAATAATCCTTTTCCACTACGGCCGGTGTCCTTCCGCTGCTGTCAGCAGCCTGTCCAACTATATCCCTAAATGTCTCCCTATCCCTGTGCAGATACATGTCCATACCCCCTGTCCGTTTCAACGGACACTAAATTCAATATCTGGGAGTGCATTTCTTCTGAAATCAACCCCCGTCTCATAAATCGCCTTGTATATCTTCAACGGATAATTGGCAAGGAACCTGTCCACTACTGCTTTTGTAAGGGCATGCTCCCTGGCGAAGCCGGTAAGAATCCGCCCGCAGACCTCCGGCTCCTCCTCCGCGCATTTCTCCAGATCCTTCAGGCAGTCCAGGAACTGCAGGACGGCCACGTTTTCATCCGTGACCTCCACCACAGGACGCCGCAGGATATATTTCCGGCTCTTTATCGTCAGCTCCCGGACCTGCGCCGGTGCATAATTGCTGGTGATCTCCTCCTTGAGCGGCACCTGCGTGGACAGCCCCATACGGTTTGCAAGGGTATATCCTGAATAATACCCTACCCTTTTCCCCCTGCGCCTGACATATTTATGGAGTACCACCATATCCGCTGTCAAAGCCATCTTTTCCCCGAAAATATCTTTTCTGGGAAAGTAATATATCCCTGCTTCAAACCTGCACAGGATGCCGTCATCGGTAAGCCGCTTCAAGTGATACCGGAGGTTTTCTTCCGACAAACCGGGAATGGAAATATCCCCCGCAAAGATTGGTTCACCCTGTTCATAATTTTCTGTCAGATATTTATATAACACGGGACCTGCCATCCTTTCGTTTTGTAAGTTAATTATTTACTTATTGTTAGTATATCCAAAAATAGAATTTCTGTCAATGAAAAGAACTGGCAAATTTTAGCATCCTCAGTATGTACTTTACACATAATTTTGTTATAATATATCCAAAACAGGAAAGGTGATTAAAATGCAGAACAAATTATCTGCAGCTTTGCAGAATACCAGTGATTATAAGCTGGAAAATGCCAAAACAGATGCTGCAATCTCAGAAGCAGAAACCGAATATGCCATGAACGGAGAACTTCATAATGCCAGAAGCGCATTTGCTTTCCTAAAGAGGAAATATTTTAACCATACATACAATATCTAGTATTTTGCTTGAGTTTCCGCAAACTGTAACTGAAAAGTGAATATATCTGCCCAAAGTGTCAATCTGGTGACTTTTTGAAACATTCACAATGGCAGGTCTGTGATTAGAGACACTTTAATAAACCCCGCCAGAACGGGATTTTGGGAAGCATATTCTTTTATCTATTCAAACAGCCAGCTTAAGACAGAGTTGACGGTATGCAGGACGTTTTGTCCGGAACCATAGCCTGATGCCTTCTTTTGCATAGGACAGTATGCCAGAGATGCCTTTTGCCAGTCGATAATAGCAGAAAGATGTTTTTTCTTTTATCGGATCTGCTGTCTTTATAATAGCAACCTTAAGGGTATTCGTTTCTGGTTTCATGGAAAGACGAGCCAGAAATGCCATGCATAAAGTGATATAAAAATTTAAAGCATTGATTGCTTTCAGCTTCCGTACCCGGAAGTTTTCAAATTGAAATATCTGCTTTTTACAGCGGAAATATTCTTCAATGCGCCATCTGGAAAAATAAAGCTTTGCAATCTTTATTACATCGTCTTTCGATTTGATTTCTTTGTTTGTTGCAAGCATCATAGGAAAATCGGTAATGCCATAAACAAGGACTAAAGAAATATCTTTTCTGGATGCAGTGATCTGTACTTTTACATGAGAAAGATAGGCCTCATGCTTTTTTCCTTTGTAGAACAGAGGCAGTTTTACTTTGCCTTTCCTTCTGTTACGGAGTTCGGTGGCAAATACCCATTTATTATGGTACAGGAGTTTCCGCTTTGCAGTCAGACGGATCACATAATCCTGGTTCATGGAATCCAGTTTGAGAAACATCTTGTTATCGTCATATCCCCGGTCCATGACAAAGGTTGCCTTTCCCAATAATGCAGCGGCACGCTCCATAGCCGAAAAAGTAATATCATTGATGGATGTAAAATTTTTTTCGTTTGAAGAATGGATTTCTGAAAAAAGACTGACTGGATGATTGCTGTTGGTAAGTACAGTAGCTTCTGTAACATGGTAACCTTTCTTATAAACATTTTTTGCAGCGGTACTCTCAGAACCATCGCGTACCCAGCCAAGAGACTCAAATTTATAACCATCCGGTTTTACAACGTCACTGTCATCGATATGAATGACAGGGTGAGCCGGGCACCATTTCTTTATGTGGGTTAAGTAAGCATTCAAAGCGTCTTTTGGCGTGCCTTTTGACAAATGTCTGGAAAGGCGGTCAACAATATTGATCTTTTTCGAATGCTCATGTAACTGGTCAGCAATGTCCGTAAGCAGACAACTGTTGGAAGCAAGAATCCCATAATTCATGTCAGCGATAAACTTTCTTTCGGGTTTGGGAAGCTTTCTGGAAATTTTATTGGAAAAAGATAAAATTTCCCGTTTCATTTGGTAGGTTTTTGATGTAAAATTATCCACAGGGAATCCTCCTCTTTTTTGTTTAGTACGATTTTTTTGTGGTGATTAAATTTTACATCAAAAAGGAATAGGATTCCTTATATTTTGGGCATTTTTTGAAAGTTGTGCATAATCAGCAAGGCTGATTGGGAGTTCTGTGGATAGAACTGCGGAAACTCAAGAGTATTTTGTAATTGACTTGTTCTATATATTGTGTTATCATGAATTTGTTATTGAATTTTGTGCAGTTCCAGAACGAGAAGCACACGCTGTTTAAGTTTGTACGGAGTCAGAAAGTATAAAGTGCAGGACACTTTACGCCTTCTGGCTTTTTTATGTCTGTAAAGCACCACTTTACAGGCTGTCATACAGCATATCTGTACGCAGGCAGGAATGACTACGGCAAGAACAGGCCGTTATCATCTCCTGCCTTTTTTCGTTCAAGGAAGGAGGCCGGAAACAGGAATTCACAGGTCCAATGGCAAAAATAAAAAAGAAAAGAGGTAAAAACGAATGTCACAGGCAACAGAACGAATCCACGAACTGGTGGACAAACTCAACCAGTACCGCAATGAATACTACAACCAGGATGCGCCCAGCGTTTCAGATGCAGTTTACGACCGCCTTTATGATGAGCTGGAGCTTTGGGAGAAAGATACGGGCATCATCTTAAGCAACTCCCCCACCCAGACCGTAGGCTATAAGGCTGTCAGCAGCCTGGAGAAGGTGCGGCATGACATCCCGCTGCTCTCCCTGGCTAAGACGAAACAGGTAAGCGACCTGGCCTCCTTCCTGAAGGGCCATGGCGCCCTGCTCATGCTGAAGCTGGATGGGCTTACCGTGAAGCTCGTCTACGAAAACGGGAGGCTCGTGGAAGGCTCCACCAGAGGCGACGGCGAGGAGGGGGAGCTCATCACCCACAACGTCGCTGCCTTCCGGAACGTGCCGCTGTCCATCCCCTATAAAGGGCGACTGGCAATAACCGGCGAGGGATTCATCCACAAAAGCGACTTTGAACGCCTGAAGGGTTCGCTTACCGGAAGCGATGGGAAACCCTACCGCAACGCAAGGAACCTGGCCTCCGGCTCCATCCGGTGCCTGGACGCAGGAACCTGCAGGGAACGTGAGGTCAGCTTCTGCGCCTTCAATGTGCTTGAGGGCCTGGATGAGTTCGAGGACTCACGGGACAGCCGCAGCAGCCTGCTGAACATCCTAGCCGAGTTCGGCTTCGAGACATGCCCTGCCATATATATCCCTCCGGACGCAAAGGCAGACCACATCGCATCGAAGATCCAGGAAATGACGGACTTTGCGGAATTTTTGGACATGCCCATAGACGGGATGGTGCTGCGCTTCAACAGCTTCTCCTATTCCGCAACCCTGGGCAGGACCGGGCACCATTACAATGACGGCATCGCATACAAGTTCGCGGATGATACCTATGAGACCGTGTTCCGCTCAGCCGAATGGCAGACAGGACGCTTCGGTGAGATCGCACCGGTGGCAGTCTTCGACACCGTGGAGATTGACGGCTGCGGGGTATCCAGGGCAAGCCTGCACAACCTGTCCTTCATCAAAGGACTGGAGCTGCACCCCGGATGCCGCATCCTGGTATCCAAACGGAACATGATCATCCCACATGTGGAGGACAACCTGGACCGCGGGAACTATCAGGACATGACGCCGCAGAGCTGCCCCTGCTGCGGGCAGCCTACACGCATCTACTCCAGGGAAGGCGACAGGGGGCGCACCATCGAGACGCTCCACTGCGACAATCCCGAATGCGGCAGCCGCATCCTTCATAAGTTCGTCCACTTTGCAGAAAAGAAAGCCATGAACATCAGGGGGCTTTCCGAGGCAACGCTGGATCAGCTTATTCAGCTCGGCGCCTTGAAAACCTATCAGGATCTATACCACCTTGACCGCTACCGGAATGAGATCATCGCACTGGAGGGCTTCGGAGAAAAATCCTACGAAAATCTGATCGCTTCCATCAATGAAAGCCGTAACACGACATTTGTGCGCTTCGTGGTGGCAATGGACATCCCCCTGATCGGCAGGACTGCCAGCAGGATACTGGACGGGCATTTCCATGGCAGCCTGCGGGAACTGAGGCTGGCTGCATTGGACCGCTTTGACTTTACCTGTCTTGAAGGTATCGGTGACATTATGAGCAGCAACCTCCATAAGTGGTTCCGCAACCCGGACCACCTTCTGTTATGGGGCAGCTTACAGAAAGAATTACACTTTGAAAATGGTTTGGATGCAAAGGCATCCGGAGAGGAGAACAACATGAACGGAACAAATAACAAATTCGCAGGATGCACCATCGTAGCCACAGGGAAACTTGAGAACTTCACCCGTGACGGCATCAACGCCAAAATCATCAGCCTCGGCGCCACACCCGGCAGCTCCGTCACCAAAAAGACAGATTACCTGATCTGCGGGGAAAAGGCCGGAAGCAAGCTGGCAAAGGCGCAGCAGCTCGGTATTAAGGTACTGACAGAGCAGGAATTCATGGACATGATCGCTTCTTGAGCATGGCTGTCCGGCAAAGGCTTTTACCTGATTTCCGCATACAGGCAGTGCTGCCTGTATGCGGATAAAGACAAAGGAGGATATGATAGATGAACATTTCAGGTGTTCCCCTGCTGGCAGAACCATCAAATCTTCCTGCCGGCAGCACACTGACAGAAACAGATTGGGAAAAAATCCCCGTCCACGAAAATGATGTCACAACCGTCTTTATGCAGCGCTGGATTGCCTGCTATATGCTGTATGACTGGAATCTCCACCATGCAGATCACGCTTATCTTAGCAATAAGTGCAACTGGGTGCAGCAGACATACAAACGGCTGGAAGGTACGGCCACAGATGCCGCATCTTTAAAGGATACCCTGACTGATACGTTCAATCGAATCCTGCTTGAGGATGTGGAGGACTTTATCCAGACGCACATGAAGGTATGGAAATGTGACCGTCTGACGGTTGAATTCCAGGTCGCGAAAGTGACAGCGGAAATCTTTTCCAATCCAAAATCATAAGAGCAGAAACGGAAAGGATGCCGGCATATCCCATGCCACGAAAAAAACTGTCTGAAATTGGCAGCTTTTTTCAAGTATCCGGCCACTACAGGGTATTTATTTTATATAGGGATTTCCCTATGGAACCTGTGTAACAATTTTCAAAACCGCGACTGACAAAACGGCGGCAACATGCTATAATATGAGAAAGAGAGGTACATCTATGCCAAGCACAACCAAAACCATCCAACAGTTAAACCTGGAGGACGATTTCCTTTTCGCTAAGGTAATGAGTGATAAGGAGGTCTGCAGAAAAGTATTAGAAAAAATACTGG
The DNA here is from genome assembly GCA_009911195.1 of Lachnospiraceae bacterium. Lineage (GTDB taxonomy): Bacteria > Bacillota > Clostridia > Lachnospirales > Lachnospiraceae > Kineothrix. Next base: position 76,507 of record QXWV01000066.1, read on the forward strand.
GCGTTTCCATTCGGGAGGTTTCCGTGCCTGCAACGCAGAAAACCATCAATACGCTCTATGACGGAAAAGGTATCCGGCTCGACGTATACCTGAACGATGACGAGGGAACTGTATATAATGTGGAGATGGAGCGCGGAAAGCATAAAAGAGCCATTCTCCCCAAGAGATCGAGGTACTATCAGGGAAACATCGACCTTGACATCATTTCCGCAGGGGAAGATTACAGAAAGCTGAAAAAATCCTTTGTCATCTTCATCTGCACCTTTGATCCGTTTGGAGACCGGCGCCATTTATACACCTTTGAAAACAGGTGCGTGGAAAACCCTTCCCTCACACTGGGAGATGAAACCACCAAGATTTTCCTGAACACAAAGGGCAATATGCACGATGTCGATCCGGAAATGCAGGAATTTCTCTCTTATGTGGAGAACACAACAGATGACTTTGCAGCGCAGGCCAGAAGCCCGCTCATAAAAGAGATCCATAAAAAGGTTATTGAAGTAAAAGAAAGTAAGGAAATGGAGGTCGAGTACATGACTTTATTACAGAGAGACCGGGAAAATATCGAATTAGGACGAGAAGAAGGACGAGAAGAAGGACGAGAAGAAGGCAGTAACCATATGGCTTCCTTAATCAAGATACTTCTTTCCGAAAACCGCACCGATGAATTGAATCGTGCTTTAGAAGATCCGGATTTCAGGAACAGGCTTTTTGAGGAATATGATATTTTATAGCAGCAGACATATTGGCAGGGGAGGTATGTATTTCCCCTGCTTTTGCATATTGGAGATGAAATATATGACTTTATTACAAAGAGACCGGGAAAATATCGAATTAGGACGAGAAGAAGGGCGGGAGGAAGGACGCAACCGAATGGCCTCCTTAACCAAGATACTTCTTTCTAAAAATCGCACTGAAGAATTGAATCGTGCCTTAGAATATCCGGATTTCAGGAACAGGCTTTTTGAGGAATATGACATTTTATAACGCCAAATATAATAACAGGGGAGGTATGCACTTCCTCTGCTTTTGTACATCGTAGATTGGAGGAAAAATGGATACAACGTCAAAAGAAAAAAACAGTCCTGACAGGGATGCTCTACATAAGGTTCTTGCGCAGGCATATGAAGGGAAAAGTTTTGCCGTACTTGGGATCAAACTCCCACCCATCCGTGAACTGCTCCCGGCAATTCCGCTAAGGGACGGTTTCATTGACAACCTGTTCCTACTGGAAGACGGAACCTATGCAGTTGTGGAATACGCATTCGGATGCCATAAAACAGATATGGCCCAATATCCGAACTACATTGCAAAGGTCATGGAAAAATATGATAAAGGAGATGGATATTTTGACCTACACCTTATCATCATCTATACCGGCGACGTGGAAAAGGCTGATCCGGTATTTGACTGTGGCTGCCTTACCCTGCGTCCAAAGCAGGTTTTCTTATCCCGCATAGACGGCGAGGCCGAATTCGACGCCATACGGCAGAAAATCCATTCCGGGATTGTGCTTACAGATGATGATCTGATGAAGCTGGTGATCCTGCCACTTACGGTTCCCGGTACGGAAGGGAAACAGCGTATGCTGGAGAGGATCGTTGACCTGGCTGAACAGATACCGGACGAAGGACAGCGTATTTTTACCCTGTCCGGCGTGATAGTTGCAAGTGACAAATTTATAAACAGGGATTACATGGATCAAATAAGGAGGCGCATCAACATGACACAGTTAGGACAGCTTTATGAGAAGGAAAAAATTGAGTATGCTAATCAAAAAGTAAGGGAAAATGATTTAAAAAGGGCGAAGTCTTTATTGAACGAAGGTATTGATATAGTAAAAATCATGAAGACATATGGATTCACCGAAAAGGAACTCCTTCATCTTCAGGATGAAAATGTAACTGTATAATATCGACAAACGATTCAGGGGAAGTGAACGCTCCCCCCTTCCTACAAGGAGGAAACGAAATGGCAGAAATGGTAACCCGCCCGGAATGCTTTGAACCGGAAAAGGACAATCCATATCCATTATGTGTCGGTTCTGGCAGGGAAGAATGCAAACATTGCTGTTTATATGTTGATTTCCCGGAACCACCATTTGATGAGTAGATAACCACGATTAAACAAAATCATAAAAGAGATTGGACCGGCAGCCGCCGGTCCTTTTTTTAACAGCTCCTGAATGAAAACGCCCAAATTACAGACACTAATCCTAAAAAGAAAGAAGGGATTACCATGGCAGTTGCACACAAGGGCTCCATCTCCATGGGGCTTGTACTGATCCCGGTCGGCCTGTATAAGACCACCGTTGACAATGACATACACTTCACCAAACAGATACCCAAAGTCACGCTTGACAAAAACGAACTGGACATGGCAAAAATGCTTGTTGACAACATGACAGTTCTCTTTTGTGCCGACAGGCACAAAACGCCGTCTGCAAGACCGCACATTCATGTGGTATATAAATGTGCCCTTGTCAAGCAAGGGAGATTTAATTCTTCCCGTTTCCTTTTCTGGTTTCAAATATAAGAAAAGCAGGAAGTCCATTTTGGGATTTCCTGCTTGATGGTGCTACTGTGAAAGTAGTAGTTATTTAGTTATTGTTTTCTCACGAATTAAGACGGTATAAAAAGTTCATCAACAGTAACACACAATTCTTTTGCAAGGCTAAACGCTAATGTTAATGTAGGGTCATACTTGTTGTTTTCGATTGCATTTACAGTCTGTCTGGAAACACCGCATTTTCTCGCTAATTCCTCTTGGGATAGCCCTAACTCCTTTCGTCTGTTTCTGATGGTATTTTCCATATCAACCACCATGCCTTTTTTTATAAAACATAAGGGCTACAAAATAAACAATGGCGGCAACTTCCAGTTGAATAAAAGGGTTTTGTGACATGGGCTGTGCTCTTACAAAATTTGCAATAACGTCTAAAATGTTTGCGCCCACCATTGCAAGCAAAGTAAAAGAACTTGCTTTCCATACAATAACTTGATTGCGTTCATCGCCCGGTTTTAAGAGTGATACCAACATAAATATATCCAATGAGGTAAACACAAATAAAACAATTCCTAAAAAAATTCCTGCACCTACTGGCATAATACCTTACTCCTTTCAATATTATAGCGGCTTTGAAATGTCAAATACTTTTGACATTTTTATAATATCAAGTCAGAGAAGAAATGTCAAGAGTTTTTGACATTTTAATTTGATAAGAGTAGATGCAATGCCCGTTACCATTGTAAAATTTCCCCGTCTGCGCCGTTTCCCTACGCTCTATGGGCTGTTTTGACGGTGGGTGGCGTTTGCCCCTGTGCCGCCATTTCCGCGCCCTGTACGGGGCTGTTGCGGCGTTCTGGGCGGTCAATTCGTCCAGTATGCGGCGGCATAGGCGTTTTGTCCTGTCCTTGCGCTCCTGTGCCTTTTGCTCCTGAACAAGCTGTCAGATTTCTTCCTCAATGCTCGTGATTTTTTCGGCTTTGATCTTTGCCACAGGTCAATCGCTCCTTTCATGTCTGGTGCGGAATGGATTGTATAGAAATGGATTTTTGCAGAACAGGCGTTTTTTTGTTTTACTCCCCCTTATCTGCATGTATCGTTTTCAGCAGCCTGGAATGTTTCTGTGCTGCTGTGGTTGAAAAACAACTCCGCAACAATGGTCTGCCCGTTCCTCCGCGTGGTGATGATAAGTATATCCCGATATGCGGTACAATGCCGTTCATAGCAGTCCCTGCAGGTGCAGGCAATGAAAATGCCGTCTGGGTATATCCGGATCAGGTATGTACCGTGGAATATATGCCGAACACAAAGAACTCCCTGCGCCAGGCTGTCTTCAAAGGATTCCGCACAGACATGGTGCCGGAGGATATAGACTGACAAAGCCGGGCATTTCATCCCGGCTCTGAAGCGTTTGCGGAAGGATTTGAACCTTCGGTGCGTTGCCGCACACCACTTTAGCAGAGTGGCACCATAGACCTCTCGGACACGCAAACGGAAAGTGGATGGGGCAGGACTCGAACCTGCGGTGTCTCTGTGTGACGGATTTACAGTCCGCTGCCCTCGCCGCTAGGCATACCCATCCATAATGTGACCAGGGGGAGTCGGTCTCCGCTCCGCTTCGGTCGGCGCAGAGCAGATGTCCCCCGGACATCTTGCGCCCCCATAAGCAGAACCACAATCTGCCGGACTTCCGTTATCCTATGGCCACAGTAGCTCCTGCGGGACTTGAACCCGTCATTTCCGGCTTGAGAGGCCGGCGTCCTGACCTTTAGACTAAGGAGCCATGATGATCCCCATGGGACTTGAACCCAATACCTCCGGCTTGAAAGGCCGGTGTCCTGACCTTTAGACCAGGGGACCTTGCTGCAGGCATTTTCCAGCCTGCTGTTATTTTATTGTTTCTCTTTCTTATCTTTCATTCATGCGCTTATCTGTATCTGCGCCGCTTTATCCGTAACCAGAATATCATCCAGGCGTACCTGCAGAACCGCTGCAAGCACCACCAGATTGTCTATTGTCGGCAGGGCAACACCCTGCTGCCACTTGTAGATGGCCTGCGGCGTGGCAAAGCCGAAAACATCCTGCAGATCCCTTACCGATAGCCCTGCCTGCTTCCGCAGCCTTGCTATGTTCTGCCCTGTTCCTATCATATCTATAACCGGCAGATTCACCATGATCCTCACCTCCTGTTATCAAACTCAATATCAGGCGGCAATGCTCCATATGGGGTGCTGTGGTCCGGTGGACCACGTTCAGCACGGACCGAAGTGGAACGGAGACCTTGAACCCATGACTCCTCGATTAAAAGTCAGGGATGTTCTTTATCCCTTGTGCTCCTCCCATCTGAGCTAATGGAGCATAAAAAATACCGCCTACCTCATTTAAGATAAGCGGTACTTGAAATCTATGGTCTGTTCCCGGCAGCCTTTTAAAAGACCTGCCTTCAGACGTCACACAGTTTTTCGCCTTTTCCTTATCTTACATGAGCGCATCTTAACCAGACTCTGTTCTTTTTCTTTACTGAACAGTGCCTCATAATGTTCGCTATGCAGATAATAAACAACCGGAGTTGTTGCGAAGCCATTCGCAGCGAAATTAGCTGTTGCCATGATCGTTTCCTTTCCGGACTTATCCGTCCTCTTTGTTTTCTACTGTAACCACTATAACACCGATTCCCGGATTTGTCATTATACTGATAATATAATCGTCCTGCTCCTAAACAAGATTCAGCAATGCCTGAACCTGCTCATACGCATCTCTTTTTATCAGCTCAACATCCTCGTCATCTTCCAGCCCAAGAAAATCTGCCACGTCTTTTGGACCTGCATGGTCTACAGACGCAAATTTCCCTGACAGTTTTTCTTTCATCTCCTGCACCAGCTTTCTGTTTCCGGCTGGCTGGAACTCCATTGCCAGTTCCTTTATGCCGCCTCTGTAATGCTTCAGCAGAAAATAGATATCATAGGCATCTTTGGCTTTTCCCCTCCCCATTGCCGCCGTTTTCATAATCAGATACGGAACCACCGCAACCACACTGACATTTGCCACATCACAGGCTCCATCCGGGCGTTTCGCCTCCAGATGGATCTTCTGCGGCGGAAAATCAAATGCAAAGTTCCCTCCTGTGGCTTTCAATGCCCTGATACCCTGCACATGCTGGCTCCTTTTCTTTAGCTGGGTCCCGCCGTACATTCCCGCAAGGATGTCAACATCCACATCATATGGAATCCCCTCTATCTCTACTGTTTTCACAAATGAGAAATATTTATCCGGATGCTCCCTGTATCCGCTGCCCTGCAGAATCCTTGCCATATTCTGATACCCTTCGTCATGCAGCGTCAGATGGTTGATCAGGACATCGACATCCACGCTGCCGATATGGCCTTCTCCCGGAAACATCAGATCAGGGACCCAACCGCCCACAATACGGATGTCATCTTCGTATTCCTTAAAAATATTGACCAGCTCCACCAGTATCCTGTGGGCCGCTTCTTTCTGTCCCTCGGAATAATCAATGCTGCTCTTCAAATCTTCATCCTTTATCATCTGATAATCTCCTTTCGCAGGACAGCTTCGGCCAGTTCCTCCCCCCGTCCCTTCAGCTGCAGGCTGTCCAGGCAGACCTGCAATGGCGACACCACCATATCCCCTGTGATGATCCGGCAGTCTTTTATATAAGAATCATTCTCCAAAGGGTAAATGACCATATTGGCACCGCTTTCCACCTCCTTTATCCCCAGATAGCGGACTGCTTCCCGTATATCCTCTGGTGCCATATATACATGGACTTTATTATACCGGACCACCGGCGCATACCGAACACCACCGGAAAAGCCTGTAAGATAGCTCTCTATCCCCGTATCCTGTTTCAATTCCCGCAGCTTCCTTTCCAAGACGGAAATGTTATCCAGGCTGTAGCAGGGATATGAAACTGCATCTTTCCTGCCATAGGCCCTTCCCCATTCCCTTATGACCAGGCCAGGCTCTGAAACAGCATAGCCCTCCGCCGTCCTGACTGCCCAGGCATTCCTCACGAGGAACCCCATTACTTTGGAAACCTGACCGATGCTGCAGCCAACCTTTTCCGAAAGGTGCTTCAGCTTCCACACCTTATCTATATCTGCAAAGAGCTCCCGCAGGATCAGGGAGGAAACCACTGATGATCTCTCAAATATGGAAACGGCACTGCACTGCTTTGGCTGAAGGTTCTTATTGCCCCGCTCAGACAGATAAATGGAATGTCCCACAAACCAGCAGTTTCCGGCATAATCAAAATACCCCATTCCATTTTCTTCACATATCTGTGCTGTCCTGTCCGATATATATGGTGAAATCAAGATACGGCTTCCTATACCATCGTTTTTCCTTTCAATCAGCTGCATGACAGTGGAAGGGAAAACCTGCTGTAAGGAATAGGCATATATTTTAAATACAAATCCGTCATCCATTTCAACTGATGCAATGAATCCATCCTCTGTTCTCCGGTCCACTTCATATTTCTGGATATTGGGAAGCTTCAGAAACTTGTTCTCTACACATTCCATCCCTTTTCTGTCATCAGGTTTCACTTCAATCACCACTTTCATTCTTTTAGTGAAACTAATTATATCAGTGAAACCATATGAGGTCAACCCCTGTTCCACAACCATATTGGCAATTTTTATTATGTTTGCCGAAATTGTAATATTGTATTTTAACCCTGCCTCACCTCCAGCCCGTCCAGCGCAAGCCCCGGCAGCCCCACCAGATACCACTTCCTGTCATCCCCCATCTCCATGCGGGCGGGAATCCAGACATCATTCAGCTTGAACTCAAAAACTTCCCCGCAATGGATGCCGCCGTAATCACGCCTGTCACCGTCCTCATCCGTGTAATGGAAATTGTACCTGCCGCTTTCCCTGTCATAAAATAATGTTCCCTGCTTCATAAACGTCCTCCTTCTTAAAATATGTTTCTATATAATAAAGAGTCCCTTTCTCCTATTTTCTTGAATTTTTTTCGCAAATTCTTTTACAAAATCTCTGTTCATGACTCTTCCTCCTCTGCACCCTTCAGCTCCGACTCATATTTCTTTGCCAACCGGTAGAAGCTGTCTTTCTTGAGCCCTGTGAGCGTCATCGCCTCCTTTGCCGAGATCACGCTGCTTTTCCATCTCCCGTAGCAGTCCTCCCAGTTCTCCGGGTACTCCACCCTCGGCCTGCCAAGGTGCTTCCCGCCTGCCTTTGCCACCTCGATGCCCTGACGCTGCAGCTCATGGCGCTCCGTCCAGTCCTCATCCGCCACATATGCGAATACCGCCAGCACCACATCCGTGATAAGCTGCCCCACCAGTTCCTTCGACTGGGTGGTATCCAGTATGGGCATGGAAGTCACTTTGATGTCAGCGCCGATCTCCTTTGTGATGTGGAACCACTCCTTATAGATCTCGCCGTAGTTCCTCCCGAACCGCTTCAGCTCCGTCACCACCAGCAGGTCCCCTTCCCGCAGGATGTTGTCCACCAGGGAGCGGTACACCGGTCTCTCAAATTTCCTCCCGGATTCTTTCTCCACATAGATGTCGCGCTCGTCGATGCCCTCCTCGTCCCGCAGGATGTGGATCTGCCGCTCCGGGTTCTGCTCACGGGTGGATACGCGCACATATCCGAACTTCTTTGTTGCCATGACAGCCCTCCTTCCGTAAAAATCCGTATCGCAAAAGGTATACCTTTGGAGATATCTATTCCGGCAGGCATATACCCCTGTTTTTCTGTCGCAAAAAGCCCTTTTTGCGTTTTGCGATGTCGTAGACGTATCTGATACCTTTTGCGACACATCATTTTATACGCAGGGGATGCCCAAAACGCAACAATCCCCTGCATATTGCCATAATTCCTAAAACCTCTCTGCTAAGCCTTCACCAGCTAAACCCGGAACTTCCGGATGCAGCTTAACAGGGTTGCCGAGAACTCCTGGTACAGGTCCTCCTCGAACACGTTCTGCTCCATGGCGTTCTTGATAAGGAGCGGGCGGTACATCCGGAAGATCGCCTCCTGCGCCTCCTTATCCCCCGCCTTCGCACGCTCCAGCAGCTTCTCAAAATCCGTCATTCCCATTCATCTCCTTCCTCAGCTTCCTGAGCACATAGTAATATGCCATCTCCGCCTGTTTCGGCTCCATGTTGAAGCGCTCCCCCAGTTGTACAAAGGTAAGCTCGCCGTAGACCCTGGCAAACAGAATCTCCCTGTCCCTGTCCTTCAGCCTGCTTATGGCCTTTGCCAGCCGGTCGCTCTCCAGAAGGCTCAGCAACTCGCCGTACCTCTGCCAGTCCCTGAAGATAAAATCCGTATGCTCCCCTATGTAGGCGCGGTACTGCTCCTCAAAGTCCGTATAGTTGCGCTTCAGGTTATCCTCCCGGATAAATTCCCTGCCCTGCAGTCGGCACTTCCGCTCCCAGTATTTCTTCCGCGTGTTATCCACCGCCGCCATCAGGTATGCCGTGAAGCGGTTCTGCACGGAATCGTTATGCTTTTCTCTCATCCTTTCGTCCTCCAGTCTTTTTCCACGTTTCCCTGTGAACCGCAGAACCGGAGGTCCTCTGGTAAAATGACTTATGCAGGCTTTAGTCGCAAAAATAAAAGAGCATTTATCCGCCCGAGAGTACGGATAGACGCCCTTTTCCCATAAATTGATGCCTTCCTCCAAAAAGTAGTTTATCAGACTACTATACTGGGCGCAGAACGCCCTTAGGAAGCTTATGATTTTTTTAATGCAACCCTCCTGCCAGAGCCCGGCTTATGAAAATTCCCCACTATAGACCATGTACCTCTCCCATGGCTACAAAAAGGCACCCAAACAAAACCCTGATGAACCATGTTTTTTTTGTTCACCAGATGTCTGGGTGCTTAGTAGTTTATTACGCTATCTTTTAGGGTGTTTATACCATTTTTACTTTTACAAGGTATGGCAATACACTACTATTAGGAGGTGATTTGCATGTCTTTATCAATCAGTGATGCCCGTGTGTTCAGCGCTGCCCTTAAAAAAGCAAGGCAAAAACGGAAGCTCACACAGGCTGAGTGTGCGGAGCTGCTTGACCATTCCGTGTCCTTCCAGAAGGACCTGGAACGCGGCCGCTGCTCCCCAAGCATTGAGGGGTTTTACCATATCTGCAGGACGCTCGGCATTTCCGCGGACGACTGTATCTTCCAGGATGGAGCCGACAGGACCGGCTCTACATACCAGACGCTGCTGCGGCTGCTCCCATTGTGCGACGAAAAGAGCCTGTCCGCTCTCGCGGCGGCTGCAGCTGTACTTACAGGTGTTGATCAGAATGCCGTGCTAAAAGAACAGTCCGAAAGTATCCGTGAAGAACAAATGTAGTATGTCTGAAAAAGCAAAAAAGCCAGCCGTCCAGATTTATGATCTGTTCCGCTGGCTTTTTCTGTAATGCCTCATGGGAAGGATGTTTCCATGCCTGTCCTTAAATGTTGTAATAAGTTTCAGCTGAAAAAATACAGATACTTGCACCCCGTTTCCGGGGTAGATTCCCCTTAAACTAAATAGGAAGATATCTTCCTTCCTCCTGTATGACTTCTTCTCACCAGGCCATAGTACGGCCCTTCTGTAAAACTCCCCTTTCTTTTCATGGGGCATTTCTGTGTCCAATTCCCCAAATTGCCATAACAACATGTTACCTAAGGAAGTTCCATTAAATATGCTCCGTTTTCAATCTGCATTTTCTCGAATAACTGAAAGTAAATCACTGTCAGTCTTTTCGACAAATACAGCCCCATATAATTTTGCTTCTATAACAATATGTTGCTCCCATGTAGCAGACATGAGGATAAATGACACAGAAATCTTTTCCTGCTTACAAAATTCCAATAAGTCAAGCCCTGTCCCGTCAGCCATATAATAGTCAGAACAAATCACATCAAATGCAGAGGTCAACAATCCCGCCTTTGCTTCTGCCACACCACCAGCAGTTGTCACTTCGTAATGCTTTTTTAGAATATAGCTTAGTGCATCCAAAAAATCAGGAGAATCATCCACAATTAAAATTCTTTTCATAGCTGTTTACCCCGCATTGACTACATTTACAATACTTGTCTTTTTAATCTTTTGGCTTGGTGAAATGACAGCAAGGAACGTAGTCAAAATAGCTGCTGTAACTACTACCGCAAGAACCAGGATCGGCGGTTCCCATTTCTGCCCCCAATTAGAAGTAATAAGCATTTCAAAGAAAAATCGGTGCAGGAATAATCCCAATATAGCTCCGGCAATACTGCCAGTGACAGCGTAAGCGGCGGCTTCTGCAAGTATTACCTTTTGGAGCTGCTTTCCCGACATTCCTACCGCACGCATAACGCCATAGTGATTGATCCTGCTGGAGACGCTTGCATTGACCGTGTTGACAATATTGATTAAAGCCACCAATGCAATAACAATCAAAAAGCCATACACAAATACTGCCATAGCAAAATAGCCTGTGCGTACTTCATCATTATGCTGCTGCATATCCAGCAGCTTCATATCAGCGGTAATCAGGCTTCTAACCTGCCCGGATACATCTGTACTTGTTTGAATTTCTATAACTATATAGTCGCTGATTCCTGTTAAAGATGTGAACATATTTTCAGAACAGACAATAATCCATTCCCCACTTCCAGAATCCAGCGGCACATCGGAGACAATGCCGGAAACAGTTATTTCATGCTCTGTTCCATTCATATCAAGTGTGATGATGTCGCCAATTTCCCAATTAAATTCCTGTGAATATCCATAATCTACCAATACGCCATTTCCATTTTTAACATTTTCAATATCACCGGAGATTAGGACATCGCTTGCCCATTGAAATTGAGGATCGTCATAGGAAACTAAAGTTGCAGTATTTGAGCCTTTTTTATCCTTTGCAGGAATACCCGTGCAAAACATTCTCCCGTATACTTTTTCTACCCCCGGAATAGGCGCTATTTCCTCTTTCAAAGAATGGGGCAGATAAAAGCCCGGTTCATTTCCCTCAACCGTCAAATCCGGTGCATAAGGCTTTAGAGGACTTAGGGCATGGTTCATAAATGTGATCAATATGGTAAAGCACAAGAACAGGACAATGCTGATAGCAAAGGAACCAGCGATTAAAATCATGCTCTTTTTGTTAGAAAACGCATGGCGAAGCCCCATAGCCGTATCTACATGAAACACTTTAGTGTTAGAAGCTTTTTTGAAATTCTGATAATTGGCTTGATTGATATTTCCTGTTACTGCTGTCTGCGGAGATACCTTTGCCGCATTTTTAGCCGGAGAGTTTGAAGCAATCATCACAACAAAAACTCCTATCACCGTACCCGCTAATATGCCGGGGAAACTTAGCTGAAATTGCGGCATTTCCGGGAGATATTGTGAGTTAATGGAATTTAATACATAAATAGCAATCCAGAGAATGGCACTCCCTGAAAGCAAACCAGCGGGAATGGCTTTCAGACAGTATAGTAACCCCTCCCATCGTATATATCTTTTGATCTGCCTCTTTGTAGCTCCAAGACAACGCAGTAAACCAAAAAACTGCGTCCGTTCCAAGACACTCATATTAAAGCTGCTGGCAATCATAAATGTTCCGGTCATAGCAACAAGAATAAAAAGAATTGCCGCAGTAAGATAAACTTCAAGCATTGTGGTGTCTTTGCTCTGCCCCATTAAGCCAAGCAGCATGACATTTGTTGAGATCTGTTCATCGTTCAAGCCATATTCCGCTTTTATTTCTTCATTTGCATGGTTAATATCCGTTCCATTCTTAAACTGGATATAATCATATTCCTGATATTCTGTTTCCGGCAGAAAATGCAATCCTCCCTCTGCCAGTTGCAGTCCGTGTGCGTCTGTTCCCTGCAGACTGGAAAAATCCCCATATGTTCCCGAAATCTGATATTGCCGCACCTGCCCGTCACTATATACAATTTCAATAGTATCTCCAATGGATAAACCGAATTGTTCCATGCCCTGCTGGTCTAACAGCGCTTCTGTTTCCGTGATGGGATAGCGACCCCCGGTGACCGTTAAATTCATCTGCTCTGCAAGTTCTTCGCTGCTGCTCTGGATAATCAGCTCTTTTCCCTGATAGGTTGTACTGGAAGCCATACCCAAAAAGCCGGAAACAGACACATCTTTTCGATTGTTGATAGCATCCGCTGTTTCTAAAGGAATATTTGAAATAATCGTATGCCAGTTTCCATACCGACGTATCGCTTCGTCCTTTTGGGCTTTCAGGCTCATATCTGCCATTCCGAAAATAGCCGTTACCAGCATAACGGAAATGGCAATACAGATAATGGTAAGGCGGTTTTTCTTTTTATGGACTTTTGCATATTCTGATACAAGACCAAGATAGTTTTTCACTCGCTACACCTCCCAAAATCCGTTATAACACCGTCCGACACCTGCAGAACCCGGTCAGCGGTAGACGCAATGCTCCGATTATGGGTAATCATGATAATTGTCTGTTCATAGCGTTTTGACGCTTTTTTCAGGAGTGCGATCACTTCATTACTATTCTGCGTATCAAGATTCCCTGTTGGCTCATCCGCCAATATCAGCATAGGGCGGGTAATCAAAGCCCTGCCGATTGCTACACGCTGTTGCTGTCCTCCGGATAACTGCCGTGGGAGATGACGCCGCCGCCCCTGAAGATTCAACACGGTTAAAATTTCCTCTAAATAAACAGGGTCAGGCTTCTTATAATCAAGCAATAACGGGAATGTGATATTTTGCTCAACATTCAATTCAGGAATCAGGTTAAAAGCCTGAAAGATAAATCCGATATTCCGGCGGCGGAAAATAGTAAGTTCTTCGTCCTCCATCGTAAAAATTTTTTTACCGTCAATCAGCACATTGCCCGATGTTGGAGTATCAAGTGCACCGATCATATTTAAAAGTGTACTCTTTCCGGAGCCGGATTCTCCAACAACCGCAATAAACTCTCCCTTCGCAACAGAAAAATTTACATCTTTTAATGCGTGGACGGCGGTTTCACCTGCGCCGTAGGTTTTACAAATAGAATTTACCTCTAATAAGTTCATACTGTACCTCCATTGTCATTTATGTTTTTATAAGTCAGTCCGATCAGCAATTCCGTTATGCAGGACAAAAATAACAAACTGCTTAAAATTTTTACAAGTGGCAGTAAACCGCCAAAGCCAAAAGTGAATATCACAAGTATTACACCGCCAACCCCAACAAGCAGGGAAAAAATGACTATAAGGGCTTTCAGCCTGCATTTCACACACAAAGCAGCCACAAAATACACAACGCTTTCAAACAGCAGCAATCCGCCTAAAAAAACAGGCAGAATACTGATCACGTAACGGAAGTAAACAATACTTAATATCCCAAAAATGATTACTGCTAACACCACAAAAAGGTTTAAGTATGCAATATGCTTTTCTTCCTTACCCCTGCCAGAAAGAAAATCCACGATACCCAATACGCCATTCAAAATTGCGTAAGCCGCAACTACATAGATTATGCCGCCCTTAAGAAATTCCGTGGACAGAAGTGTTACAAGCCCCATAGCTCCAAGCAGGGCGGCACGTAAACCAGACCACCTTGCTATCTTCTTGAATTGTAAAAAATTCATAGATGTTATCCTCCTTTCGTTCTATCCAGAAGAATAACATCTATTTCATACTCTCAAGTGAATTTAAACTTACAATTTTGTAATTTTATCTGGATTTAGAAAAGTGATCTGAAAAACACTTCCCTTACCTAACTCACTGTCTACAGTAATGTTTCCGTCATGGGCTTCTACAATCGCTTTGGCAAGCGGCAGTCCAAGCCCTATTCCCTGCGTATCTTTAGAAAAGCGGCTGCGGTAAAAGCGTTTGAAAATATAGTGTATATCCTCCGGGTGGATACCGCTGCCATTGTCTTTGACTACAATCTGTGTCAAATCAGGAAGCCCTTTCCATTCAATTATGACCCGGTCACCTACGCCCGTATGGTCTAAAGCATTTTTAACAATGTTACTGATTGCTTCGATGATCCAGTCACGGTCACAAAAAAGAGTGATGTTGTCAGCCCCGGACAAGATAATCTTTTTATTTTCCTGTTTTGCCCTATATGCAAAATGCAATTCAATATCCCTCATCATATCCGCTATATTTTCAACATCCTTGTCTATAACGATTGTTCCAGCATCTAACTTTGTAATCTCCAGCAAATTTTGTACCAATGTTTCAATCCGGGCAAGCTCTTGTTCTGATAACATGGTAAATTTTTTTATCTCAGGTAAATCTTCCGTTTCTCCCTGCATCATTTCATTATATATGCTCAGAGCAGCAAGCGGAGTTTTCAACTGGTGTGAAATATCCGATATGGTGTCTCTTAAAAATTCCTTTGCTCGAAATTCGTTTTCAGCATGGGCATTCAGTACCGCTGCTAACGTATTCACTGAATGGAACAGTTTATATATTTCACCCTCTTTGTCACATTCAATGCGGGCATTTGTGTCACCTTTGAGGTAATTGTCGATTGATGATACAGCTCCCCCAATAAGTTCATGCTGCTTATAAAAATACCGAAAACAAGTAGCAGCTATGCCGCTTCCGGCTATAACAGAAAGAATGGCAATAAACAGCATACAGCTATCACGAAACACCCATATCCCTAACTGCGACAACAAAAGAAACCCTGTTAAAAAAAAGGCAATACTTGAAAATAAAAATTTTGTATCCCTGTTTGTAAATATGTCCATGTTCCACCTCAACAAATAACATTCCATTTATATCCCATGCGTCTGATGTTGAGAAGCATTTGCGGCTCGCTGGGATTGTCCTCGATTTTAATACGCAGCCTGCGGATATAAACCGTCAATGTATTACTGTCTACATAATTTCCATTTCCGTCACCGTCCCATAGTTGCTGTAAAATCTGGTCTTTGGATAGTATCACATTGGGATTTTGCATGAACAGGCAAAGCAATTTATATTCCGCTGCTGTTAAGTCTAACAGTTCCCCGTTTTTATATGCCTGTCCTTGCAGCAACAGGACTTTGATATTATTTGAATGAAGCTCTGTATTAGCGGAACCAAAATCATTTGCCCGGCGAAGCAGGGCATTGATCCGTGACATTAGCACACTAACCTTAAATGGTTTCGTTATATAGTCGTCACCTCCCATATCCAAACCCATGATCACATTGATTTCCTCGTCCGATACAGTTAAAAATATGATTGGCACTTTTGATGTCTGCCGGACTTTTCGGCAGATTTCAAAGCCGGAACCGTCGGGGAGAGAAACATCCAGAATCAGCAAATCATACTTTCCCGCTATCCAGGCGGCATCAGCTTCTTTTATCGTGCGTGCAACATCTAATTCAAAGCCCGCCTTTTGAAATGCGAATGTCAGTCCGTTGATCAGGCTTAGATCATCTTCCAACAATAATATTTTACTCATTTTCTTCCTTTCCCGTTTTTCTGTGTCCTTTGGCATCAGCCATAACAGACTGAATCCATTCTGCATTATTTCAGGAGCTTAAAAGCGTCTACTGATTATCCCAATAGACGCCCTCCCCTTCCTCTATGTTTTATAGTTCTTTAACTACTTAATGTTATTTTCTTTTGAAGTTTTCTCTTCCTTTTTCTTCCTATATTCTTTGATAGCTTTGTTCCTGAGCGGTATACCAAAACTGATCATAAGTGCTACGATTATAACAGTAAAATCCATACTTTCACCTCACAATTCTTTTCCCTGAACTATTTTGACAGATACCAGTATAGAAATGACATACATGATAACAACGAGAACTGCCGCCAATAAAACCAACATCACAGGCGAGCTGAGAACCGTAATGAGCCATCCACTGTTGTCAGCCGGAATCTTAGTAATCAAAAACAGTGTTGCCAGAAAACCTGCCACCGGGATATACATAAACACCCTGCCTTTGATAGAGCCAAATTTATAATATCCGGGAAGCTGGAATACTGTGTAAAGGGCAAAAAGAAATATTCCTACAGCAGCGGCACAAGCTATGTCAAATGTACTGACGGTTTCACCCAAACTGCTTAATATAACAGGATGTGTAATCAGGGAGAATATCAACGCAAGCAACCCCATGATGATGCTAAAAGCATACCGCCCCACCACAAGTTCACTTTTACGGACTGGCAAAATACTGTAAAGCCGCTCCATATCATTTTTCTCAGTAATGGAAAACGTATATCCGCTGGTCATGGCAATAAAGCACATGGCAAAGGATATCCCTGTCAGGAGTGAGCGGTTGATTGCTGCAAAGACAGCAGGCAACACCATTGTGAAGCATATTGTTTTCACATAGGGTCTTACTAAAGAAAAATCCAGTTTTACAGATTTCAAAATATTACTCATACTGTTCACCTCTCTTACTGGTAAATACCACAATATCGTCAATCGTTGCCGGTTCCACATTAAGGTGTGCAAACAGCTTTATATCTTCGGTTTTAATGAGCGCTTCAAATCCCGTGGCAAAATCCCTGATGCCAAATGCTTTTTTACCCAAATCGTCAGATAGCTCTTCACGCCCTCCCTTGACTATCCTGAAGCTGTCCACAAATTCATCCTTGCCACCGCTGAAAAACAATTCCCCATAACTGATATAGGTAATGTAGTCAGCAGCACGTTCCAGATCCCCAGTAATATGGGTAGAGAACAAAACGCTGTGTTCTCCGTCTTCAATATATTCCGACAGGATATGAAGAAGTTCATCCCTTGAGACAGGGTCAAGACCGCTAGTAGGCTCGTCTAATATCAATAATTTTGCGTCATATGAAAAAGCACAGGCAATCATAAGTTTCATCTGCATACCTTTGGAAAGCTCTTTTACTTTTTTCGCAGGCGAAATATGGAATTTATCCAGCAATTCAGAAAACCTTTGCGTGTTCCAGTTCTCATAGAAAACTGACACTGATTTCTCAACCTGTGATACTTTCCAGTCATCACTAAAATAGTTGGAATCAAAAACAACGCCTAAACTTTTCTTTGCCGCCTGCTCATCGGCAATATTGTCCAACCCTAATATTTTCACTTCGCCTTCTGTACGTTTCAGCATATTTAAAATGAGCTTGATAGTTGTTGTTTTTCCGGAACCATTCGGTCCGATCAGCCCCATGATATACCCTTTGGGCAGGGTAAAAGAAATGTCATGCAGCCGGAAATTGTCAAAAGATTTTGACAGGTTTTTTACTTCCAAATAATTATTCATCCGTTTTTTCCTCCATTAAAATATCCAGAAGACGATGCAGTTCTTCTCCTGAAAGTTCAGCCACACGGGCAGCATTTATCGCTTCTGATAAGCTGTTTTCAATTTTGCAGACCAGTTGTTCCTTCAAAAGTTCAGACCCCCGACTCAAAACAAAGCAGCCCCGTCCTTGAATATTCTTTACAAAACCCTCCTCTTCTAATTCCGTATATGCCCTTGTCACGGTAAGGACACTGATTTTTAAATCTTTGGCAAGCGTCCGCAAAGAAGGCAGTGTTTCATCTGCATGTAACTCACCGGACATAATGGCAGATTTAACCTGCTGCTTGATCTGCTCATATATTGGTATGCCCGATATATTTGAAATAATAAGTTTCACGATCACCCTCCTACTGTTAATGTTGTTTTACTGTTATACATAACACATTAACACACAAGTCAGTAATTCACAAGTGATTTATATAAATTTAAGATATGAATCTTAGAAGTAACTTTTGAAACGCAACCAAAAAGGAGCTTTTATAGCTCCTTTTCCTCGTTTTATTTTTTCATGTCCAACCTTTCCTAAAGTAATATGCAAAGGAAATTATACTAAACCATATAATCAACTGTACTTCCAACACCTACCGCAAACGTTTTTGTACCTGCTGCCAAATCTGACTATATCTGCTGATATGATATTGTTCCTTTTGCATTTTCTCCGTACTCTTTTTTCAGTCGTGCAAGTTCATCATTGTAGATAGACGTAAATACTCTCGCTCTTGCAAATTCTTCCTCAGTGTTTATGGCATCCCAACTTCCTGTAATCGGATGATAAGACAATGTTTTGTTTCCATTGTTATCCCAAAACATACAAGCCGCATTCATCTTACCGCCCGTCTTTTTCATGCTTGATTCATAAATGGCTTTTCTGTCCGGAGAAACTGTCTCCCCATGCTGCATACATAGTTTCCTATATGCCGCATCATCCCTTTTTCCGGTAGAAAACTCTTTCCTTGCAAGCTCCTTTATGGCTTCCTCAAATTCTTCCTCCGACATGACTGGTTTATCCCGTTTTGTCATGATATTATCCCAATTCGGTTTTGTGAATTTGATGTCAACAGGCTTGAACCTCAGTGAAAAATTCCCATAATCACATTGTGTTAACGGATCATTAGAATTTTTCCTATTCCCAAACATCTGCTGTACCATATTTGCTTATTGTGAATAATTATCCCTTATTATCTGCATAACCTATTCCTCCTTGAATTTTATAAATTTGAACTCCGTTTCCGGTTGTCACCAATTTTAATGACAAATTTCTACTCTAAACGATAGCCCCTGTTGTTGTACTGTCAAAACCATTGCTTTTTACTGGCTCTGCCAAAACATTTGATTCATAGGAAGCGGCGACACTCTGGCGTTTGTTCCAATATTCTGTCAACCTTTTGTGCTCGAAATATTCTTTATTCCTCAATTCCTTTTGTAATTCCTGCTCCCTGCGCTGTTTTTCGTAATACTCTGTTAAATCATTGCTATTAGATTTGTTAGTTGCTTTTTGTTTATAGAAATTATTCTTATCTTTGGAATGTGATGAATACGCTGCATTCCCAACATTCGTATCGTTATAAGAATAACCTTTGTATCCGTTTTCATCAATCATAGTTATACTACAAACTATGGGATAGCGTCCTGCTGCGGCATCCTCCCTAATTAAACTCATCATTTTATCTTTAAATTCCGGCTCATTCATCATACGTTCAAATGCTTCATCTGTTATATTGATAGACCAACTCATACTGCTGCTTCGTGGAATAGAGTTAATCTCATTCCACATCTCTTTCTTAAACGCTTCCAATTTTTCCGCTTCTGATAATTCCTGTGTACTGCCTGTTTCAGCCACTTTTTCAGCAAAGGTGGTTTCTTTGGCAAACTTTTTTTGTTCTTTACTTGCATATTTATATGCTGCTAATGCTCCATTTCCACTATTAACATTGATTTCCATGATTTCGACCTCCTTAATCCTGTTCTTAAAATCTGTTATTTTTGTTATCGGAAATATGTACATAAAATCCTATACAATTATTCCGAGGTACAGATTTTTTCCCCGAAGTACAGATTTTTTTATGTTTTTTCCCTAAATTTGCTCTAAATAATACTAAATCGCTTTTATGGTTTGTGCTATTCCGCTTACCTGTTTAGAATCACATCACTGTAAAATTTCCCGTCACCGTTTTTATAGAGGACGCTGCCCCCATATTTCTCCACGCACCGCTACACATTCAAACAGCCGATGCCAGTGCCTTTCCCGCCTGTGCTTACTGGTTTACCATTCTTTATCCTTACTTCCTTTTCCACGCTGTTCTCAATGCGTATGGAAAGCATCTCATTATAGTGTATCAACGAGAAGCAATAGGGTGGGTTTTTCCGATTGGACACCGTTTTCCTCGTAAGATACGTTCTGGAACTCCAGCCGCACCTCTGCTTCCCAGTACTGCCGCAAAAGTGCCTGCAACTGTTCCTCCAGTGCTTCCGCCGATACCGGCTTTTCCAGAAAAGCAAAGGCGTGTACGGTGTTCACCGCATCCATGCAGTATTGTCCGAAATTGGTGGTATAAATAATCTTTGCAGAATGGTTCTGGCTGTAAAGCTCCTGCCCTGTCTCTATTCCGTTCCTGCCCTCCATCATAATATCCATGAAGATCAGGTGAAAGCTATCATCCGATTGCAACAGCTCTCCACCAGAGGTAAAGTTTGTGATCCGATATTCTTCTTCATACTTATCTAAAAGCGGTTTCAGGATATCTATGAGGTTATCCCTATCCGCCTGTTCGTCCTTGCAGACTGCTATCTGAAGCATTGGTTCATGCCTCCTTTGCTGTTTTATGTTTAAGGAATTGGTACTGCGGTGTGGATGCAATACCCTTTATTATTATATATGGTCTGCTATGTCATTCCTATTTTTTTCTCTGTAATCCGATAAGCACTGCAAGCAGTATGGCATTAACTACCAAAACAACAATACTTCCTTCTATTTTACATTCTCCACCAGATAAAAGTTCACTTCCTGAAAAGATCATATTCAGTAAATGCGGATAATCATCTGCCAGCGACACACCGCCTAATACTAACGCACCTATTCCATTCCATATAAAGTGCATGACTGTTGGCGCTATAAGAGAACCGCTATATTCCAAGATAACCGTCATAAGCAGACTCATTGTAAGAACATTAACCACCGGAACCACACCCGCCTCAAATGCGCCTCCATGTAATAATGTAAACAATGCAGTAGTTACTATGGTGGATATGGCAAGATTATATTTTTGTTTCAGCACTTGATAAAGCCAACCCCGTACAAGCAGTTCCTGCATGATAACATTCAAAAAAGCCGCCAATATCCACACAAAAAATAAAGGAATATCATTCTTTCCGCTAAAATCTATAACTTTCATCAACTTCATAATAACAACAGGAAATCCTAACCACAAAATTCCCGTTATAATTCCTATCAAAGCTCCTTTTACCGGATTATTAAAAAGATGCAATTTTATAGTTTTCTTTTCAATTATCCAAAAAATAGTTGTGAACGCTATAATAGACAACAGTGGTGTGATTTCTGCCCATAATCTCCATACAGCAGAATTATCCGAATTAGATAACGGCAACACTGCTGACAATATTGCCCACCCCAAGAAAAAGCATATGCATTCTATAAAAGTTATCACTATCTTTTTCAAAGCGTTTTCCTCCGTTTCGTCATTCAAATAGTTTAATTGTAACATAACCCCCTCTAAATATCATTCACTTTATCCCGACGTACAGATTTTTTTCCCGAAAGACAGATAAAAGACCGGGAAAGGCACTTGACAAACCTTCCCCGATCCTTTACAGCAACATGTCAAATAACAGCTCCTGCCTCACGCCTGCCATACTCATACATTTTCATTGAAACCAATCTGGTAATCCTCTCTATGCCGTTTAGAATGGTTTCCACATCACTATCTTCGTCCTCTCCCAACCGTTCGCAAAGATTCCGCCCTGCCTGATATACACCTTCATACAAAAGGCAGCACTCTTCCCCTCGGCAAATTCATCCTCAATGACAGCTCCTTCTGGCAGGGAAGGCATCCCATCCGTTAAAAATCCATTCATCTCATCATAAATTAGTTCTTTTTGCATACTGCATCCTCCTTTTGTCTCACTTTTACAACTAATTTTGATATGTAATGCCATTAAAATCAATAGTAGTGGTGCAAAAAGTGAGACAAACTTCTCGACATATTTCGACAGATTGGAGAATACTATGCCAAAACCAAAGACTATATCAGGTGAAAAGAACTTGATCAGCAGCCGCCTTATCGAGTTGAGGAAACAGCAAAACCTTTCTCAGCGTGACCTTGCCCATAAGCTACAGCTTGCTGGATATGATATGGATAAAAATGTAATTACCCGCATTGAAACCAACAAGCGATACGTCACGGATATTGAACTGCGGGCTTTATCGGAGGTGCTGGGTGTCAGTTATGCATTTTTGATTGACGGAGAAGATAAATAGCAAAAAGCTGGCGGCTAACAACCTCTCTAAATATGCTAATTTTACTTACCAAAAAGGACATGGCGAGATTTTACTCCCATATCCTTTTCTACTTTATCGGCTTTTTGTAGCTGCTGGCTTTTCTTTCCCGCTGATGGTAACATTCTTTATGCTGCTGACAAAACCACTTACTGATGCGCTCATGAAACCTACCTCCCCAATAAACAGTCTTTACATTCCTATCATTTCTCACATATTGAAAAGCGTACTGCATTCGCATATTTATATGAAACGTAGTACGCCCTCCCCAATATGTACTTTATATCTGCAAATCTATTGAACTGCCTGAAACAGATGACCTTTTCACAAGTTTGTTGCCACTTTGGGCAAGCTGACTTTCTATACTTTCTCTTGTAATGCCGTCCAATGCGCCGGACGGAATCGGCTTTCCAAGCTCCCACTTAGGATCAGCTTCCCGTACCGCCGCATAAAATGTGTTTCTGTATGCCCGTTCATACTGCTCCATAGTATACCCCGCTGCTAATCGGTCATTTTTCTCCGTCTTTCTGTACAGATTGTCATATACATCCCTGCGCTTTGTTGTATCTCCATTGTGAACACCGTTTTCCTGTAAAAACTCTTTTTTCGTCAACTCAAACATTTCGTCTTTGCTGCTTTCCGAAATGGAAATGATACGTTTCTGACGACTTGCATTTTCATCTGTCAATACAAGTCCGGCAAGCCCGTTTCTGGGATTGATAAAATCTCCGTCCTTATCGTAACATTTCATAGAATTTTTAATGCACTGGATATTTGTGTACATTGCACCATTTCCTGCCTGCATCATTTCTTTTATTGCCGCCTTATATTGCTTGCTGTTCGTATCAATGCCCGCCGCCTTTAACTGTGACTGTATAGAACTGCTGTTTAACTGCGACAACTGAAAGCTACCTATAATACTTGTGCTTTTTGTTCCAAACATACTTTCAAATAAAAAACTGTAATCTGTAATTTTTGACATAACTTTGTCCTCCTTGATCCTGTTCTTAAAATCCGTTTTCACTTCTGCGCATATACTGCACTATTACTTTTATTATCGGAAATCTGAATTAAAATCCTATACGCCTATCCTGAGATACAGATTTTTTCCCTGAAGTACAGATTTTTTTATGTTTTTTCTCCAAATCTGCTCTAAATTATCCTAAAGTACCCTTATGGTTTACGCCATTGCGCCTACCGGTTCAGGATCACATCACTGTAAAATTTCCCGTCACCGTTCTTATAGAGGACACTGCCCCCATATTTCTCCACGCACCGCTCCACGTTCAGGCAGCCGATTCCAGTGCCTTTCCCGCCTGTGCTGACCGGTTTGCCGTTCTTTATCCTTACTTCCTTTTCCACACTGTTCTCAATGCGTATGGAAAGCATCTCATTATAGTTTCTGATATGCACCTTGATATAGCGTTCCCCGCAGCATTTTAGGACAGCCTGCATTGCGTTTTCCAGAAGGTTCCCAAAGAGCGTTGTCACATCCACCGGCTCTATGAACCCAAGTCCTGTGCTTTCCACCCTTACCACGAACCGGATACCGATGCTCTCCGCCGCCTGCTTCCTGTCCGCAAGGAGGATGTTCAGCATCGGGTTGTCGGAATATTCCTCCGGCACAAGAGGCTTCAGGATGCTCCCGATCTGCCTTGTGTATTCCATTGCCTTATCCGTCATACCTGCTTTATATAGTTCCTCTATGGAGCGGAGATGCTTGCTGACATCATGGAGTACTTCAATAGATCTTCCGTATTTCTCCCTCTGCCTCTCATAATGCTCAAACTGCATACTCTCCTGCTGCTTCATCATGGCAATCTGGAACTCCATGCCGTTCTTTTCATCCTCCACTTTGAGGGAATAAAACAGGTACAGGTTGGCAAAGACAACACAGCACAAATTGGTGCAGATCAGGAAATAGTCTGCACTTTTTGTAGCTGCTATTATAAGGATAATAAAATTAACCATACTGTATAAAAACATAACAAGGTAAAGGATCACCTGTGTCCGGCTCTGCCTGAAATCCTTTTTAAAGAATCGTCTTAGCAGGGCATAGTAAAAGAAGATCATCACCAGTTTGGAAAAAGCCACTTCTATACTGCTACCAATCACCACATCTTCCGGCATAAGACCAATCTGCTCCATCAGAAAATCGATCCCATATACGCCAATTCCTTCAAAAAGTGCAACCACTATAAAGAAACAGTCTGTTTCTAACACTCTCCAGTATTTCCTGATGCCCCTGTCTTCATAAGAGAAAAAAACGATAAAGCTATAAATCAGGAAATTAGTTGTCGCATTCCATAATGCACTTCTTTTCAGGTTTACCATCGTAATGATTACTACAGCGACAGCGGCAGCAATCCGGTAAACCCACGGATTTACAAAGGCTTTCTCATAACGGTCACCCATGAACTGGAACATCAGTCCGGCAACGATTGTGCATGACAGAAAACAACTGAACAGATATACTAAATTTTCCATGCCCCTACTCCCCACTGTTATGGATGTATTCGTTGAGCCGTTCCTTGAACTGCGCCACCCGCTTCTGCGACAGCGGCACTGACACGCCGTTTTTTAATACAACCTCATACCCCTTTGTCTTTGCCACATTCTTAAGGTTTACAAGGATGCCTCGGCAGCTCGTCTCAAAACCGTAGGGCTGCATCCGCTCCTCCAGCCCGCTGATGGCATCCGGGTACTCGTACGCCATATTTTCCGTCACGATCTTAACCTTCTTTTTTGCCTTGATGTATTCAAAGTATAGGATCGTATCAGTAGGAAGCAACAGGATAGGTTTTTCCGACAATACACCGTTTTCCTCATAAGATACATTCCTGAATTCCAGCCGCACCTCCTCCTTTTGGTACTGCCGCAGGAATGCCTGCAGCTGTTCCTCTAGTGCTTCCGCCGATACCGGCTTTTCCAGAAAGGCAAAGGCATGTACGGTGTTCACCGCATCCATGCAGTATTGTCCGAAATTGGTGGTATATATGATTTTTGTGGAATGGTTCCGGCTGTAAAGCTCCTGCCCCGTTTCTATCCCGTTCCTGCCCTCCATCATGATATCCATGAAGATCAGGTGGAAGTTGCCGCCCGACTGTAGCAGCTCCCCACCGGAAGTAAAGTTTTTGATATGGTATTCTTCTGTGTATTTGTCTAAAAGCGGGTTCAGGATGCCTATGAGATTATCCCTGTCCGCCTTTTCGTCCTCGCAGACTGCTATCTGAAGCATTGGTTCCCGTCTCCTTTTAACGATTTGTGATTTGATAACCTATTTTACTGTAAATACAGCAATATTTGCATTACTTTAATATCTTTCCTAAACAGTCCCCGTTTTAGATAGATATATCACTTATTATTCAAAACTGCACTGTAATGTATAACATTTCCCCTTTGTACTCAGCGCTTATCTGTCCGCCCATTCGCTCTGTCAGTAACTTTGCAATAGAAAGCCCTAAGCCTGTGGAGTAATAGTTTGTTCCTACAGTATAAAAACGTTCAAACAGCCTGCCCACAATCACCGAATTTAAGGTTTGAGCCGTATTGGAGAATGTTATGGTGCCATTTTCTTTCATATCAACAAACAAATCTCCGTCTGAATGTTTCAAAGCATTGCCTATGATATTGGAAAAAATACGGTTTAATGCACTTACATCCAACATTCGCCAGACAGGTTCCTCCGGCATGGCTATCACTGGCTGAATACCTTTTTCCTGCATCATCCCATAAAAGGACAGCAGGCTCTCCCCCAACACACTGACGACATTTATTCTCTCCCTCTTAAGCTCATAGGAAGATGCGGCTATACTATAACGAAACATTTCTTCCGTCAGGCTTATCATCACATCTACCCGGTTCTGAACCTGTGCAAGATACTCATCCACGGCCGCGCTTTTTTCTTCATGTTTCAAAAGATTAAGATAACCGCAGATTGCTGTCAGCGGAGTACGCAGGTCATGCGAAATATTTGTCACGGAGTCTTTCAGTTCCTGATCTCCCTGCTGATAACAGCGGCGTTCTTTACGAAGCAGGCGAAGCCCTGTATTGATCCGGTCAGCCAGTTCCCGCATGTTCTTATCACGACTGGAAATATCAATAAGGATATTTGTATCGGTCTTAAGCCTGTCAGCAAATGCTTCCATGATCTCTCTAACAGATTTTTCCATGAGATATATTTTTATTGATAACATTATTATGATGACCACTAATATACCGACAAGACCATAGACCATTCTTTTATCCCTTTACTTGATTGCCTTTTTCCTAAATGATAAAATTCCAGCAGCCGTTATACCTATACTTTCCACCGCAGAAAATAAAAATATCTTAGGGAATGGATTTTTCAGAATCTGCATTGGTAAATATTCCCCGTGACTCTCAAATACAGGCATACTTTCATAAACCGCCTGGCCATATGGATTGATAAGCAGCAGATATTCAAAACCCATCCGGGTTCTGGCATCCATATAGTGTTCATCCAAAGAGTTTTCCACCTGTGATGTATCCGTCATGCGCATTTCCTGCTCCCGCAAAGCACTGTGAAAATTGGTACCCATCATACTTAGTCCAACATACAGTACAAGAAGAATCACTAAGCTTGACAGATTTGAGCTGCTTTGCATCGACACAAACACAGATATCGCAGTGATGAAAATGATAGTACATATACACGCAAGATAATAATCAAAAAGTGTCTGAACAGAAAAATAATACGTCCAGTTAAATATTGCCCCTGCAATTACAATAGTCAAAACAGATAAATGAAACAAAATGACAGAAGCGAAAATATGCAAAATAAGCTGAGCCAAATAAATCTCCATTCTGGTATGTCCCGTAGCCAGCTTATTGCGGATTGTTCCACAAGAATATTCCATTCCAATAAATTGCGAAACACAAATAGCAGAGAATGCTCCGATTACAATCATAATATAAAACAAAAAACTATCAATAACCGGCGGATTAAAATATAGTACCGAAAACAGGACGACTGCCGCACATTCAATATAGTAAAGCCTGAAATGGAATAACCTGCGAAGCTCCGCAAAAAATATTCTACTCATAACTGCTACCTCCTACCAATGAAAAAAAATAACTCTCCAGATCTTCATCCTTTTCCTGCATGGAAAAAATCTCGCAGTTTTCCTTTTCCAGCTCTGCAGCAAGTTTGGATATATTTACTTTTGCATATATTTCCGCAGATGTAACAGAAAGAATTTTATGGTCAACATTTGCAGTATGCAATATATGGGCAAGAACCTTCGTATCCGTTACTTCTACATGGATACATTTGCGACACGCAGCCTCCAGCTCCGCCTTGCTCACTTCTTTTAATATTCTGCCACTATCGATAAACCCATAATGTGTTGCAATTTTGGCAAGTTCATCCAGGATATGGCTTGAGATTAACACCGTAATCTGTCTCTCGCGGTTCAGTCTCAGGATCAATTCACGCACTTCTACAATTCCCTGGGGATCAAGACCATTAACGGGTTCATCCAATATCAAAAAATCCGGATCTCCCACCAGCGCTATAGCAATTCCCAGCCTTTGGCGCATGCCCAAAGAAAAATCTTTCACCTTTTTCTTACCGGTTTCTCCAAGCCCCACCAGTTTCAGGATATCCCGCAATCCTTCAAAAGAAGGCAGCCCAAGAACCAAATACTGTTGTTTCAAGTTATCCTCAGCTGTCATATCCGGATAAATTGACGGCGTCTCCACCACTGCCCCCATGCGGCGCCTTGCTTTCACAATGTCCCGTTCATCGTTACGGATTCCATACAAGGTAAAACTGCCAGAAGTAGGCTCCTGTAATCCACAGACCAGACGGAGCAGAGTCGTCTTACCGGCACCGTTTTTCCCAACAAATCCATAAATAGCCCCTTTGGGGATATGCATGGTAAGCCCGTTTAATGCCTGAAAATTCCTGTATCTCTTGTCCAGACAGTTTGTTGTCAGCACATAATCCATAATATTTTATCTCCCAAAATTAAATGTAGTGCTCAAATATTGCCAGTGTTATTCCTGCCTGATTCGTGCTATTACCGAATCCCTGGAAATGATCTGCTTACCATAAACAGGAACTATAATTGAAACAATAAAATATACTATCCAAATCGCTATCATTGGTGTCATCGTGATATATCCGGCATAGTATTCTACCATCCCTGCAAGTACATTAGAAACCAATGGTATCAAAACAACACCCAGGGCAAGTGAACCTGATAACGCTAACAGAGAGAAAATAATACCTTCTGTGCAAAGCATTTTCCGTAACTGCTTTCCCTGCATCCCAATACTCTGCATCGTGGCTATTTCTTTTTTTCTGCTTATAATAGATGTCAAAATCACATTGACAAAATTAACAATCCCTATTACCCCAATAACTACGCTCATAAAAATGCCAACAATCCAGAATTCTGATTTCAAGCTGTCAAAGGAAGTGTAATATGTCTTCGCAGATATATAAGACATGCTTAACCATTCATTGCTGCATTGGCTATCAATATATTCTTCCATCTGATCAATATCTGCTGCATCAAAAGAATAATTCATCAATGTCGCATTACTGATTTTTCGGAGTTCATCACTGCTTAAGTAATAACAAAATCCATTAGTAGTAAATTGGCAATATTCTGTTCTTCCCCGATTCATTTTCGCCAGAAGTGTATATTGATATTTCTGCCCATCCAATACGATTGTAACTGTATCTCCAACAGCAAATTCTGAAGACCCGGCAGCACTCATAATAATATATTCTCCAGAACCCATCTTACGGAGTAATTCTTCTATGTCTGTTGTCCCCTCTGTTATCTCAAAATTAGACAGCACATAATCATCTGCTCCATATAACTGACAGCTAAGCATACCATTATTGGATTTGTACCTGGCACCTGTGCTGATTCTGATATATCGGTTGCCTTCCTTATCAGTCTCACTGTGCTGCTCCCAGTCGGGATACTCAAACAATGACTCTCCCATCGGTGTGCAGGCATACATAGCCCCTCCCTGTAAGAAGCCATCCTGCCTGTTAATTTCATTTATAACAGCTTCGTCCAAAGCATCATCATTTGTCCGAAAATGTTTATTTACGTTAAAATAATTACTATTTCCTATTACAAAATCTGATTTCATCTTGCTCTGCAAATATTTCTCCCTGTCTATCCCATTTGCCAGAATAAACGTACAGTTAAAAAGGATCAGGCTGATGCTCAATGAAACGATAACTAAAATCATTCTTTTTTTATTTCTTCCAACATTAGCTGCAGCAAGCTTCCCTAAACTTCCTTTTTTTACTTTTCTTTTCTTCTTGTGGATTGTCACTTCCCCATCCGTACACCGCAATGCGGCTACTGGTGAGATTGAGACAGCTGTTCTTACCGATTTTTTTGCACTGTAATATACGGTTATAGCAACAAAGATTACCGTAAACAATATCGCATAAACTTTAATTCCATATTGATAATACCCCTCACTTATTGTTGTTGTCCTTGCGATATACGGAAACAAAATATTGCCCAATACGCCTCCAATCACAATACCAAGCGGAATTCCTAATATCATCAGCATGGAGGCCTGATGCCTTACAATCCTGATAATTGTTTTTTTGTCAGTCCCTATCATTCTGAGCAGTGCCCAAAAATGGATATCCTGTGTAATAGATATTTCGAATATGTTATAGATGACTAAATATCCCGTGAACATCAATAGAAAAACAATTAAAGCTATGCCTATCATAGTTGATATATCTACGGAGACCTGCGTCTCATATGCCGGATTTATACTTACATCCAAAAAATTCCCTGTCTGATTTTCCATGGTATAACCACATTCATTCAACTTGTCAGTGAAATATCGTAATGGAAATATTTTATTATCAATCTTAATATCCATCATCCGAACTCCAGAATATTCACCGTCAACCAAGTACGTATTCTCCAATTCAGTAGCATATTTATCAACAAACGCCTTGGAAACAATAATACTTTGCCTACTGTATGCATCGGACTGTATAATTCCTGCAATTTTAAAATCTATTATATATAACCGGTTTCTCATAATAAATTCCAAAGATACCGTGTTTCCAATTTCCGCCTTCGCCCCCATTTCTTCTAAAGTTTTACTGTCACATATAATTTCATTTTCTTTCATTGGAACTGTACCAACAGAGGGAGTGCAGAAATGCGTCAACATATAATTTTCATCCATATAAGACATTTCAATTGACTGCCCTGATAAAGATTCATTATTTATCTGAGATGATATAAATAAACGATATCCAACATTTCCATTTCCAAAAGCCCGCTGTAGTATTTCATAATCATCATCCGAAATATACTTTATCGTCGCAAATGATGTCGAACCATTCAGCCGCATTTCCTCTTTTTGCTGTGAGTCTGAAATGCTACTGAATATAGTCATTAACACCGTAAACATAACAGTGGTCAGTGCAATCGCTATTACCAATATCACATTTCTGGTTTTACCTTCCGTCATTTTTTTATTTGAT
Organism: Lachnospiraceae bacterium; assembly: GCA_009911195.1. Classification (GTDB taxonomy): domain Bacteria; phylum Bacillota; class Clostridia; order Lachnospirales; family Lachnospiraceae; genus Kineothrix. Next base: position 107,287 of record QXWV01000066.1, read on the forward strand.
AGTTTTCTTTCTATTTTCACCGTAGATCCCCCCTAAGCTATTATTTTTCCATCTCTTATTGTAATTCTACGGTCTGCCAATGCAGCGATTTCATTATTATGGGTAATCAGGATAATAGTCTGGTTAAATTTTTCACTGGTCATTTTAAGAAGTGCCATCACATCTTCACTTGTCTTACTATCCAAATTCCCAGTCGGTTCATCAGCAAGGACAATCTGAGGTTTTGCTATCAATGCCCTTGCTATAGCAACTCGCTGCTGTTGTCCCCCTGACAAATTATTGGGCATTTCATATAATTTGTCACGAATCCCCAGAAAGTCTATGATTTCCGATAGATACTCTTTATCCACTTTTGTACCATCCAGCTCTACTGGCAGAGTGATATTTTCCAGTACATTGATAACAGAAATAAGATTATAACTTTGAAAGATGAAACCAATATTTTTTCTTCTGTAAGCAACCATATCCTCGCTATCCATTTCATATATTTTGGCGCCATCCAAAATAATTTCCCCATCGGTAGGCTGCTCCAATCCCCCTAACATATACAGCAGCGTAGATTTTCCACTACCACTCATTCCAACAATAGCAACAAATTCTCCACGCTTGATACCAAAATCCACGCCATCAACCGCTTTGACCAAATTATTTTCTTTACCATAATATTTACGTAGACCCTGTGCTTCTACAATATTCATTTTACGTTTTCCCTCCATATCACTTTATATCTATTTTTTCTTCTTTCATCTAAAGAATATCATACAGAAGTCAAGAAAGCGGTCAGAAAAGCGTCAAGATCTGGTCAAGATTTCTTCTCTGCCAGTTTGAATCCGATACCCCATACAGTCTCAATATAATCCCCGCCTGTCGCCTCCTGCAATTTTCTCCGTAGATTACTGATGTGCTGTTTTAATGACCGTTCCGTACAATCTGGAGTGTCAATGCTGATGCGATCCAGCAGAACACTTTTTGATATGGCACGTTTCGGATTCATCATCAATAATTTCAGGATAGCAAATTCTGTCCGTGTCAGTTTGACCAGTCGGTTCCCTGCTGTAACCTCCTGCAATGAAACATCCAGTGTTAAGTCATCTGCTACGAGTACGGTGGAATCATCTGCAATTTCTGTTTTGCGAAGTCCTACTATAATGCGGGCAAGAAGTTCATCCGGATCAAACGGTTTGGTCATATAGTCAACCGCACCTCCAAGCAAAAGGTTTACCTTATCCTGAACATCCACCTTTGCACTAAGGACGATGACAGGTATGTTTTTAATATGAGACAACACTTCCTCTCCCGAAAGTCCGGGAAGCATAAGATCCAGAAGAATCAAATCCGGCTTCTTTTGGGAAAGAAGATAGAGTGCTTCTGTACCGGAATAGGCACGCATAACACCATATCCTTCGTTCTCTAAAATTTTTGTCAATACATTCCCAATATGAACATCATCGTCGATGATTGCGATTGTCTTCATCATCAACCTCCATTTCTTTTTATTTTATTATAACCAGACTGCAATCTGAAACATTGGTCCCTGCGTCCTTTGCTGCTTTATGTTTGAGGAATTGGTACTATGGTGTTGCTACAATACCCCCATTTATTATACACGGTTTGTTGGCATATAGGAAACCGCAATTCCCGACGTACAGATTTTTTCTCTGAAAGACAGATAAAAGACCGGGGAAGACACATATACATCTCATCCTCTCCCCAGCCTTATATCATTTCCTATCAGGCAGCATCTTCTACACTACACCCGTTTTCCAAAAAGGAAGCCTCTCGCTGTCAGAACGTATACAAAATGAGATACCTGGTTTCGCCATCGGAAGAGCGGGCGTTAATGCTCACTGTGCTGTCATTGCTCCAACCGATGCCCTCCTCGTAGAGGTTCCCGTAACCTTCCCTGTCAAAGGCAATGAAAGTGCCCTTTTCCAGATCCACCACGCCCAGCTGGGAGATACCCAGGCCCTCCGCTTTGGAGTCAGAGGAATAATACAGCAGCTTATTGCCGGAGGGACTGGGCATGAATTCGTCCCCTGTCTGCCAGGTAAATCCCTCTACGACAGTCTGCATCCCTGTTTTCAGATCGACCAACCGAACCTGTCCATCCTCGCCTATCAGAACGCAGCGGCTACCGAACAGCTGGGCACCATAGGGTTCATCCCACCATCGATAGTAGTGTGCCTTATCCAGGGTTTTCGTCTTCTGCCCGGTGGGGATATCGTAAGCATAACAAGTGATGGTCTGCCATGTTTCGTCCTCTTCCGATGTGGTGTGGGTGGTGAGGATCAGCGTATCATTGTCTGCGAAACCGGCACTGACTTCCTCGCCCATCCCAGTCAGCTCATCCAAACGGATGAGAGTCCTGGCATCCAGATCGCAAATCCATTCCTGCAGCCCACCCATGCCGGCACTACATAAAATCAATGCCCTGCGCATATTCTCCGACCACGAATAATCATAAGCGTATTCCAGCTGCCCGGTGCCTGTGCCGGCCAAAAAGTCCTCTGTCTCGCCGGTATCCAGATAGAAAAGCATAGGGTACTCGGTGTAATCTATCTGCTGGCCCTGTGCCAGCTTGAGCAGCAATACATCAGTGCGCCCTGGAATGGCCTCTACAGACCACTCATCCTCAGGGCGTATATCAACACCGTAGGGACTGCCCTGAAAGTAGTACAGCTCCCCATTCCGGATGAACCAGTACAGGTTACCCTGGTAATTGATGCCCTGGAATGTTATGTCAATTTGGCTGGTCCGCATGTCCACCTGGACGGGAACCAGATTGTTGTCCTTGATCTCCCAGAACCCAGCCTCCAAAAGAGTCCTGCCGTCATCGCTCCAGGTCAGGTTATTGAGCAGGCCACCGGAAAGACCGTAACGTTGGTCCATTTTGATATACTGGGCCTTGACCAGACTGCCGATTTCAGTCTGGCTGATGTCAGGCTGATTATCATAAGGCTGATCAACATCGGGCTGATTGATGTCTGACGGATTGATATCGGTCTGGCCGGGCACCTGTTCCCGCTCTTCTATGCGGAAGAAAGACAGCACCGCCCTTCGCAGTTCCGAGCTGGCAGCCAGGGCAACAGTGGTCACGCAGGTCAGCATTAAAACTGCCGTCAGTGTGCTGGCGAGGACACGGTGAACCGGGGCATACCGCCTATGAGTTGTTTTTTTGTGCATAATACGCTCTTTCAATTCATTACTTGGACTGATATAATCCATCGCTTTTCGATAGTCGTTGATATTCAATTTGATCCCTCCAATTCTATTTTCAACAATTCACGGCCCCGTTTCAGCCGCATCTTCACCGCCGATTTCCCCATCTTTAAAATTTCGGCGATTTCCGTCACCGAGTATCCTTCATAGTAGTAGAGATGGATAGGCAGCTTGTACTGTTCCGGCAGGGCCATGACAGCATTCAGGGCCTCCAGTTCTTCTGGGACAATGGCAGGGATGGTGTCCTCTAACTGCGTCACCCGTTTCCGCCAGAAGCCCCTCAGTTGGTTCCGGCACAGATTGGCCGCAACCTGGAGAAGCCAGCGCTTCTGATGGTTCTCATCCGTGAAAATGGGAGCGCGGTACAGCAATCGGCAAAAGGTCTCCTGGGTCACATCCTCCGCGTCGGCGCACTGCCCCAGGAAAGCCATTGCCAGACGGTATACTGCTGTACCATAAGCATCATAGGCATCCTCCAGCTGTTGGGTGGATATTGCTTGTTTCATTGCCTGACCTCCTTTCATCTATAAAACAATTGCCGGAAGAAAACGGTCACATGTTTTTGAAATATATTGGACAATTATTTATTTTCTCACTAAATAATGGAAATGGAAACTGCAAATAAGCGATGTTGATGGTAATCATCAAAAATAATATGTCTTTCGCCCCTATAGTGCAGACAGTACAAGACCGGGGAAGGCACTTGACAAACCTTCCCCGGCCCTGTACAGCCACATATCAGATAGCAGCTACTGCCTCGCGCCTGCCATATTCATACATTTTCAGGGATACCAGTCTGGTAATCCTCTCCATGCCGTTCAGGATAGTTTCCACATCACTATCCTCGTCTTCTCCCAACCGTTCGCACAGATTCCGGCCTGCCTGGTACACACCTTCATATAGAAGGCAGCACTCTTTTCCCTCGGCAAATTCATCCTCAATGGCGGCTCCTCCTTGCAGGGAAGACATCCCCTCCGTTAAAAACCCATTCATCTTATCATAAATCAGTTCTTTTTGCATACCGCATCCTCCTTTTGTCTCACTTTTACAACCGATTTTAATATGGAATGCTACTAAAATCAATAGTAGCGGTGCAAAAAGTGAGACAAACTTCTCGACACATTTCGACATAAATGGAGGATATCATGCCAAAACCAACAGGATCATCAGGAGAAAAGAATCTGATCAGCAGCCGGCTCATAGAACTCAGGAGACAGCAGAACCTCTCGCAAAGGGATCTTGCCCATAAGCTGCAGCTTGCCGGATATGACATGGACAAGAACGTGATCACGCGCATTGAGACCAACAAAAGGTATGTGACGGATATTGAGCTTCGGGCCTTGTCACAGGTTCTGGGTGTCAGCTATGCCTATCTGATTGACGGGGAAGATAAACAGCAAAAAGCTGGCGACTAACACACTCTCCAAATTTGCAAATTCTGCTTAATAAAAAGGACATGGACTTAGAAAATCTTCACTGCAGGCTTTATCAGAGGGCAGTTAAGCCCAAAAGTGCCTAACTGCCTTATCATTAAAACATATTATAGGCTTACCATCATTCAATGCCCAAAATACCATTGATTGCGTAGACGGTATCCTCATCCAGAGGTTCCGTATAGATGCCGCCGAACTCGTAAAATCTTCCGCTCAAAGCCGTGTATTTCCAACTGTCAATCGTCGTGCCGCTTCGGAGCGTGATGGTGAGATATCGGGTTGCCCATGTTTCTTCGCCGCTTGTGAGTTTATCATCATCATCCGTGGAGAAGCTGTAGATATATTTATCATTTTCGCTGTAGGAGCTTTCCCAACTGGCTGCACTATTACAGACCACATTCACCGTGCTGTCATAAAACAATGCTACAGAATCACGGTCATCATATGTGTGCGTACCGACCTGCTTTTGGATCTGCTTCCCAAAATCAGTGTTGTTGCTCGTGGACGGTGCCGCCGTAATTCTCACAATATCATCCGCGCCCGCCACATTGTAGATTATGCGGTATACATCGCCATAGGTGTATGGGGAAAGGTCAGCATCCGGAAACTGTGCCCTGGTGTCGCCCTCAATCTCAGCAAGTTCATAATCCGTTGCCCCATCCCCGCGGGCCTGGGCAAGTATGCTGTCCATGACCAGAAAGCTCCGGTACTCCCACAGCCGCAGCGTGCCTGCTGCATCTTCGCTGATAAGATACTTGATTTCATCCATATCCTTGACGCGATACCAGATGTTTTCGCCATATTGTATATATATCTCTCCGACAAAGGGCTGTAGATTTTCCGTGCTGTCCGGTGATTCCGGCCCATCGATACCGATACCTGTGGAACTGCCTGCATAAATCTGTTCATAGACCGCTATCCGGCTATCAACCGGGATTGTGGTTTCTACCGCTGCCGTATCCATGGTTCCGCCGGTCTTTATTGCGGCCAGAAGCTGTTCCTGCACGGTTTCTTTGCCTCCCGATGGCCATAAGGCAGCAGCCACGCCCACAACAAGGCACACACAGGCAGCGGCGGCAATCCACCTGTGCCAGCCGTACTTTTTCTTTGTATCATTGACCGCACCATAGATCAGGTCATCATTGATTTTTCCAAATGCGTAGGCAAGCCTTTCACTTTTCATAGCATGATACCCTCCTTTTCAAGATGTGTTTTTAATTCATTCCGCATACGGAAAAGCAGGGACGCGGTTTTGTTCTCACTTATGCCGTAGCTTTCAGCAATATCCCGTATCGGGTATAGATACCAATAACGGCGGATAAATATATTGCGTTTCTGTTCAGGCTGCGCATACAGGAACTGATTCAGCGATTCTACCAGCACCATTTCATCAACGCTCTGCTCCACATCCGTTTCTGCAGGAATGCAGTCTTCCAGCTCTGACAGCATAAGCCCAGTCTGCCCCCGCCCCCGTTTTTCGGCATTGTACTGCTTAAAGCGGTCAAGTGATAGATTCCGTATAATCTTACCCAAATAAGTTGACAAGCGGTTGGGGCGCTGCGGCGGCAGGGACTTCCACGCCCTTAACCAGGTATCATTGACGCATTCTTCCGCATCCTCATTGCTATGCAGAATGTTATAGGAAATGGTATGGCAGTAGCTGCCGTACTTCTCTGCTGTTGCGGTTATGGCAGCTTCGTTTCTCTCCCAATACAATTCAATAATTTCATTGTCTTTCATTGCGTCCTCCTTTCCTTATGCGTAAAGGCCTTTCACTTATATACACGAAATAATCTGTTGTTCATTGCGTGGAAAATGAAATTTTTCAGATAGGCTTAAAATTTTATGATGATAAAGCAGAAAAGGGACTGGAGAACCGCAATCCCCCAACCCCATATTCTGCCAAAATCTCAATATTGGGCATCTACTACTCCAGTTCCATCTTCTCTGCCCACTTCAGCTCCTCGTTCTCCTTCAGGAGCCCCATGTGGAACAATACCTGGATGCAGTCTGCATAGCCCTGGATGTAGGCACGCTTCTCCTGGGCGGATGAAAAATCTTCCAGGCACTCCTTCATCTCCTCTGCCTTTTCCTGTCCGTCTGCAGGCAGGCTTTCCAGAAACGCCTCCCATTCCTGCTCTGTCTCTTTCCATGCCTCCAGTGCCGCTTCAAACTCCGGGGTGCGCACATAGCTCTCCCGTTTTACATTCTCCCCATTCAAAGTGCCTAAAAACTGGGCAAACTTTAACCATACGTCACTCATTGTAAAAATCTCCTTTGCCATATCTTTCTTATCTCCCAGTATTCCCCAATCCCGCCAATATCTCTCCCTTGTTCTTCTATACTTCATCTTTAGAAGTATATTATCACGCTGTTTCGGTAAAATCAATTCATATACTTCATCTTTAGAAGGGAAGGCTGTATATGAAAATCTACTGGAACGGTACATCCAAAAACATCATAGGCCCGAAAGTGAAGCAGCTCCGCACTGCACAGGGGCTTTCCCAGGCCGCCCTTGCAGGCAGGCTCCAGCTTCTGGGCATGGAATGCAGCGACCTGACCATCCTGCGGATCGAACAGGGCAGCCGCTTCGTCCCGGACTATGAGGTGGCGATCCTTTCCGAATATTTTAACATATCCACGGATGAACTGCTTGGGAAAGGGGAGCCGGGACGATGAATATATCCTGCAGGCTCCCCTTTATCTATCCCTTGAATGCCTCCAGTGACGACATGATTCCGTTTAAGGCATCCTCGTCAAACCCAAAAGCTGCTCCCTCCCTTTCCTCTGCGCCGTCCGGCCCAGCCGGTTCCCCTGCCGTTTCATTGCGGGGCGCCTCCTGCCTTTCCTGCTCCCTGATCACCTGCAGCACAAACTGCCGTATCTTTTCATAGTCAACCTGCGCCTGTACTGCAGAAATACCTGCCGCCGCTCCGCCGTTCTGGTATGCCAGCACCGCATTGACGATGTACTGCGCCTTCCCCCGTTCCATACGGTTCAAAAACTCCGCCACCTGCACATGGGCAGGGTCGTTTTTGTTGAACCCTATGGTGGTCACAAATGCGTTCTTTTTCCCCATGGCAGTTACCTGCCTTTCCTCTGTATCTGGTAGAGCAGGCCGTAGCCCTTTGCGTTGGCGCAGATGTCCTCCACGAAGATGCAGCGCCCGATCTTATCCGAACTTTCCAGGTATTTCTTAAGCAGCATCGCCCCGCCGCCGATGAACACCACGCAGCTGGTCTTTAAGTCAATCCCCCGCTCCCTGAGCGTCCCCAGGATGTCGTCCACGAAGGTCCTGGTCATGTCCCCCACGATGCGCAGAACCTCCCCGTCATAGTCCGTCTTCCCTCCCCGGATGATCCGGTCAATGTCCGTATCATCCAGCAGGATATCCTTCTCGGAGTTGATGCGGGAAGCCACGTCATTATACAGCTTGATGACGCCTTTCTCCAGAGAGTCGCATATGCCTAAGTCCGGCCTGCCTCCCCGGATCAGAAGGTAATCCAGCGTGAAGCCCCCGATGTCCACCGTGACGACCTTGTTGAACTCCGCTACCCTCTGGTAGACGGTCATGGCGGCTGCATAGTCCTGGGGGAAAGCAGCCGCATCCGTTATCTCCACCTTATAAGAGATGCCCTTATAGGTGAACTGCTGGATGCCCCGGCCCTTGAAATACTCCTCGAACTTCCGGTACAGTGCGCCGTAATGCTTCGGGGGCAGCCCCACCGGCAGCACTGCCTGGATGATGGTATCCTGCGCACCAAGCATCTGCTTCTCCGCCTCCATCGCAACCGCAAACAGCGTCAGGATGAAAAAACGGTCATCCACCGTCTTGTCCCGCATATAGGGTATCCGCTGCTCTGCAAGGGCATAGTAGCGCCCGCCATAATGCAGGTATTCCCCCAGCGCGGGCCTGCAGTCGCCCTCCACAAATCCGGAAGTGAATACTTTATGCTCTGTCTTCATGTTCCTGTTCCCGTGGTCTATCGGTACAATAATTTTCTGATACATCATAGCGTCAGCTCCTTTATGTTTTATTTACTGTTTTATACGCATGGTGTAAGTAAAAGCCAACAGTGTTATGTAAAAATAGAGGGATTTTACATATTGTGTGCATAAAAAAGGACGGAACCCCATATGGAAGTCCGCCCTGAAATAAATTATGCTTTATGATGGATTGCCCTGCATACTACCTGTCCAGTCCCAGCCATTCAGCCGGAGTCAAGACAGGCAGGGAAACATCTTTGTAATCTTTCCGGTTTGCAGTGATAAGGTAATCCATCCGGTTATTCCGCCCTGTCATATATTGCACACAGTCCTCAAAGTCTTTCCATTTCTGTCCAAACGCATCCCGGATGTCCTTTTCCGTTACGGAGAGAACCGTTACCAGGCAGAAGATGTTTTCCATGATAACATATGTCCGTTCTGTGTCATGTGTTTCCTTACGGATGATATAAAACAGATCCGTTACAGAAGATGCCGTTATACATGCAAGGACCTCCTGTTCCCTGATCTTCCTGAATAGTCCCACGGAAATATCATACCCGTTTCTTTTGAGGACCATATCCAGAAGTACATTGGTATCAATTAACAGCTTCATACCGTTCCCTCATCCTTTCCTCTCTGTATTCCTCCAGTGTTTTCCCTGTATCCGGTATCACACCTACGATATTCCCCAGAATATCATCCAGCGGTTTTTCACTTCCGGGCATTTCCTTCGTCTGCTGTGAGCTGAGGAACTGCACAAAGCTATATATCGTTTCTATCTGGTTTTCCGGCAGGGCGTTCAACAGATTTATCGTTTTCTCCAATGTTGACATACCATTCTCCTTTCCATGATCCATAGGCCACTTTACGCTTTTTATATATTATACCATCCTTTGCACAAATTAACTATTTCTTTTTTTCTGCTCCAGCCCATAAAGGTAGTCATCCACGCCCTTCACATGCTCCGCCCAGTCGCCGTCCTCATCCGTATCCCAGGTCAGTGCCTTTGCGGGCAGGTCGATTTCCCGGCAGATCTCCGACAGCTTCCTGCATCCTCTCTGGATGTTCTGGCGCTTCACATTCTTCTTCTCGCAGGGGATTTCCTTCCCCTCCCGGTATTTCCGGTAATTCTCGCAGTGGGCGCATTTCTCGTTGTAGTCCCCCCTGCAGGCAGTCTTCAGCAGCTTGTCCATGTCATAGGCTTCATAGACCGCTTCCGTCCCCATCAGCTTCATCGCCTGTAAGAATGGAGGAAGGTTCGCGTACTGGTTCGCCCCAGGCACGCACCCGAAGGTCCTGCCGGACAGGGCATGCGCAAGGTCGCCCTTCAGCGGCCCCTCCGTAACAAACAGGGTCTTTTCCCCCGCTCTCCCCGCCAGATGGACGGGGCTTCCGGAGGATGTACCCATGTGGAAGTTCGTACTGGAGAGCCAGATATACTTCCTGCCGTCATAAGGGTGGTCAAGGCGGATCTGCGCCCCGACGATCATGTGGTCCATGTTGCGTACTGGCACGAGAAAACCGGAGGACTTATTGGAGAAATGGATGGTCCATTCCCCATCTTTGTCCTGATAGAATCCCGGCACGCCCTTTACGGTGCATCCCGCCTCCAGCAGTTTCTTTGTCAGCTTCTTGAAGCCAAAGACCGGTGTGCTCTTATAGCCGTTCTCCTCTATCTGCTGCTCCGTGAACCCGCGCCTTAAAAGATTCTGCCTGTGTGTGTCCGCAAGCACCAGCATGGAAAAGAACATGCTGTATGTCTTATGCCGTATCGCATCCGGCGCTGGCGGGGCATTCTCTATCTCCGGCTCCTTGGGGGCGATCATCTTTTTCCTTACCTGGTAGGAAGGCGCCTGCTCATTCCTTCCAAGGGCATCCTTGATCTCCCTGCAGGCGGTCTGGTTGTCCATCCCATATATCTTCCCATACAGGGTGAGCATGCCACCGCTTTCCCCGCACCTGTTGCACTTGAATACATTCTTTTTCAGGTTCAGGTTGAGCTTGCCTTTCGTCTCCCCGCAGAAAGGGCAGTCCGCATCCAGGCTCACTGTATTCTTATGCCTGATACGGAGGTTCAGGAGATATGCCACTTCCCTGATGGTAAAAGGAAAATCCTGGTACAAGGCCCTCCTCCTTTCCACAGCCTGGAACCAGGCTGCCTTTCCTATAAGGGCAGCGCATGGTACGCACTGCCCGTTGTCCATTATCCTTAACCTGCCTGCCCTAATGCTGCATCGAGCAGGAACTTTGCCGCCGCACGCAGGAGGTTATCGGGGCCGCCATAGGAGTCCGCATACCACTGCAGACTCGTGGGCTTCTCCACAGCCACCTGCCCCAGCGTCTTGCCTTTGTTGTATCCCATGGGGATGACCACTGCGGCTGCGCTGTCACGGTTTAACATGGAGTAGATCTGCTCCACGGGCATGTCCCTGCGGATCGTTCCTGCCGCCTGTGCATTGGTGCCTTTTGCAGATGCCGTATTCCCGGCTGCGTTCCCGGCTTTCATTGCTGCAGGGCGGCTGTTATCTGCGGCTGCCCTGCTTCCCTTTGCAGCCTGCTGAGCTGCCTGCCTGTTCTGCATGGCGGGCGGCATCCCCTGTACGGGCTGCTGCGTCTGTGCTGCTGGAGCCGTTCCCTGCGCTGCCTGTTTCGCTGCCGTGGGAGCTGTTCCCTGTGCTGCCTGTCTCGCTGCTGCGGGAGCCATTCCCTGCGCCGTCTGCCTTGCTGCTGTGGAGACTGTTCCCTGTGCTGCCTGTCTGGAAGCCGCCGGTGCTGCACCTGCCTGCTGCATGGCGGGCGGCATTCCCATGACCTGCCCCACGTCTTCCGGCATGGGGATGTATTCCTCTATCCCGTACTGTCCGGGGAAAGCTTCCTCCTGGAGAATCTCACCGTCACCGGCTGCACCTTCCTGAAGGGCGGAATCCATGTATGTGCCTTCCGGCAGTGCGCCTCCCATCCCTGCGACCATCTGCGCATCAAAAGGCGCTTCCGTCACTTCCGGGTCCATGTCCCCTTCCCTGTCGGCAAACTGCAGCCCGAAGCCTGCATCCGACAATGCCCTTCCGACGGCAGCCGTTTCCGCCAGCTCCACGAACTTGTTCCCGAACTGGCCGTCCGCAGACATGTATTTCTGTGCCAGCGCATTGGAGATGAAATTGTCCTCATGGTCATTGCGGTTTAAGTATACCCTCGCCTCCACGATGGCCACCTGCTCCGTCAGCTTCAGGATCTTCTTTACAATCTTCCCCTCCGGGTATCTTAAGCGGAACCAGAGCTTGCGGTAGGCAACGTCAAGGTAGTATTTCCCTGCCTGCCCCTCATTCTGGATCAGGCGCATGTACTTCCTGGGGTCAAAGCCCTCCACTCTGTTCAGGTTCCTGATCTCCGCCACCTCGTCATACATGCAGGCGCTGTTCATTGTCATCTCATTCATCTGTCTTCTCTCCTTCCTTTTTCTGGGAAAGGGCATATATAAATAAATACCCGCCTCCCCACATTTTCTTGAATTTTTTTATGGTTTCTTTCAGATTTCCTTACACAAGGTATCTGCACATGTAATTTTCAAAGCTGTCATGATCGCTCCAGTCCGCCGTTTCAGCTTCTTCTTCTGCTACGACGTCCCACAGTTCCAGCAGGTCGTTGTCATACCCGGACGTATCCGCATCAAGCCCATGGTGCAGGCAGTATGCCGTCCACAGGCAGCGGAGCTGGTCCCTGCTGAGTTCCTCATCGAAACAGCCCTGTCTGGCAAACTCCTTCAGATAATCCATCTCAGCCTTCCGGCTGACCTTACCCTGAAGGGATTCGATGATCCCTGCGGCGGCATGATAACCGTCCCGCCGCAGTATGCCTAACTGGAACTGGATGTCTGCTTCATTTTTCATTTCTGGCTCCTTTCATCTGTGCCTGCCGGAATCTTATGACGCCTGTTCCATGCACAGCATGAGCTGGCCGTCTGCGCCTTCCAGCAGTTCCATGTTCCCGGACAGCCTGATCATGGTCCTTTCCATGCTGCCGCCGGTGGTTTCTATTCCATCTGCTGTTTCCCTTCCATCCGCTGTTTCCCTTCCTGCCTTCCCCGGCATAAAACGCCACTGGTTCAGGTGGTAGAACAGGGTACACCATACCTCGTTGTCCGGATGGGGGAACGGCTTTGCAAGGCTGTCACCGACAGCTACGATGGCAGGGCATCCCAGAAGGGATAACTGTATGTAGCACATCATGGCTGCCGTGCGGTCAATATCCTGCGCAATGAACAGCACCTGCTTCTGGTAATTGATGCCGTGCTTCTTTGCCACGTTTGCAAAGGCAATGAGCATGGCCCCTGCACCGCAGGCCGGGTCATTCACGCTGATATAGCCCTTTTCCTCCATCTGCGTTTCTTTCCCGTCCCCTGCAAACTGCAGTTCGGACATGAAATGGCAGATATGGTAGGGCGTAAAGAACTGCCCTTTCTGTTCCTGCTGCAGGTTCAGGTAATGGTACAGGCTGCCCAGGAAATCCTGCTCCGGGTTCTCCTCCAGCGCCAGCACCACAAGCCCCAGCATCTTCGGGAATGCCTTCTGGTCCTCCTTCTGATAGCTGTTCATGATGGAGAGGTAGCGCTTCTCCCGTTCGTCATTTTCCGGTCCGGGCATCACATTTGCCAGGGACAGCGCTGACAGGCTCAGGAAATCATTCCATACCTGCCATCTGGAGTAACGGAAAGCAAACTTATCCATCAGGGTACAGAACTCCTTTTTGTAATCCTTTTTCTCCATACCGCAGCCCCCTATCCGGCAAGCTGGCTGACACGGATCTCAAAATCTGTATCCATGCTGCCTTCCCTTACGATGATGCTGTCCTTTCCGCCGCCCATGACCTTCAGCCCGTTCATTGCAGCGGCGTCTTCGATATTGGAAAGAATCCTTTCCTTCTCCATAAATCCATCCTGGCAGTTACAGCTCCTGCAGCCGCACTCGGAAAGCGTGCAGCGGTACTGCCGCCCGGATTCCGGCGTGGATATGTACGGGCTGCATACAGCGTGGCCGTATCCCTTTAAGATGGATACGGTGCTGTCGAATACTTTTCTGAGGATCTCAATGTCCCAGGGGAACCTTTCCTTCGCCTGGTCCACATTCAGTTCCAGGAGCTGCATCAGGTACCAGTAGGTCTGCGTATCTATCCAGTCGCCCCTTTCCACCATGCGCTGGGTCATTTCCACTTCCTCTATTTCTTCTGTCCTTTTCTCCATATCTTCCATTTTCTCTGCTCCTTTCAAATCTTCCATGTCTGGGATGGCCAGACATGCCTCTCATAAGTTGATCGCTTCCTGGCGGTATCCGCCGCTTTCAGGCTGCTTCCCTTTTTCCTCCAGTAACCGGTTGTATTCTTTTATGACGCGCTCCCCAAGGCGGGTGTTGCGCCTGTCGCACTCCGTATTGTGGATGGCGGTACAGACAGCCCGCTTGCTGCCGATGATGGCGACCTGTACGCCTGCCCTCGTTACTGCGGTGTAGAAGATGTTCCGCCGCAGCATCTTATAGAACATGGGCAGCCATGGCAGGATCACCATCGGGTACTCGCTCCCCTGGCTCTTGTGGACCGTCGTTGCATAGGCGTGTTCCACCATCTCCAGTTCCTCGCTTCCGTATTCCACACGGCGTCCGTCCGAAAACTCCAGTTCCGCAAGCTCAGAGCCGTTCTCGTCCACATAGATATTTTTTATGTATCCGATGTCGCCGTTGCTGATCTGGTCCTTGTTCTTGTTGTGGATGATCCGGTCGCCCAGACGGAAGGTGCGTTTCCCGGAACGGATCTCCGGCTTTCCCTCCTCTTTCGGATTCACCATCTCCCATAACCTTTCATTCAGTGCGTTCACGCTGGCCTCCCCCGTCCTGCGGTAGGGCGTCAGCACCTGCACCTTGTCCATGCCGAACGCGTCCACGCTGGCACGGTACAGCTCCTGCACCTTGCCCGCAGCCTCCTCTGCGCTCTTTGCAGGGATAAAGGCAAAGCCTGCGCCATAATCCAGGGCTGCGTCATCTTCCTGCATCCGCTTCGCATTGGCAATGATGCGGCTTCCCTCTGCCTGGCGGAAGATCGTGTCAAGCACCGTCACCGGGATGACGCCGCACTGCACCAGCTCACGGAACACATTTCCAGGGCCTACGCTGGGGAGCTGGTCCACATCCCCTACCAGCACCAGGCGGCTCCCCGTCCGGATATGGTCAAAAAAGATGTGCGACAGCCTCATGTCGGACATGGTGAACTCGTCCGCGATGATAAAATCCGCCTCCAGCATGCCTTCCATTTCCTCGCTGTCCTCGTCGCTGGTCAGCCCCAGGGCGCTGTGCATGGTCATGGCCTCCTGCCGTCCCGTACTCTCCGCCATCCTGCGGCTCGCCCTTCCCGTGGGCGCTGTCAGCAGCACGCTGCCGCCGCCCAGCTTCCCATTGACATAGAGCAGCACTTTCTGCACCGTGGTCTTTCCTGTCCCCGGGCCGCCGGTGATGATGCTGACCGGATAGCGGAACGCCTTCCTGACGCCCTCCTCCTGCTTCGGGGAAAGGCTGATGCCCAGTTCTTTCTGCGCTTCCGCTAAAAGGAAGGTGATATCCTGTTCCTCCTGCTCCGCCAGGAGCAGTGACACCAGCTTTTTTGCTGCCCCGCACTCATACCCATACATATTCGCAGGGTAAAGCGCGCCGCTTTCATAATACATCTGTTTTTCCTTTACAAGCTGATAGAGCACCTTGTAGACCGCCATTTCCGTGACAGCCTCCCTGTCATAGCCGACATTGAGCTGCTCATACACTTTCTTTTGGAACTTCTGCTTATCCTGATATAAATGCCCCTCCTGCATATCCTGTTCCATGCAGTACCAGATGCAGCCTTCTATGCGCATGGGGTCATCCGGCTTTCCCTTGTTTGCTTTTGCTATCTCATCCACGGTCAAAAAGCCGAAGCCGCTGATCCTGCACAGCGCGAAAGGCTGGTTCTTCACCGTATCCAGCGCGTCATTCCCAAATTCCTCATAGATCTTCTGTATCTTTTTGGGCGTCACCTTGAAAGGCGTCAGGTATGCCGCAAGGTCGCGCATGGCATGGCTCCCCTGATAGGATAAGAGGATGGCATCCAGCTTCTTGCGGGTGATGCCTTTGATTTCCAGCAGGCTGTCTGGGTAATGGTCCAGCACGTCAAATGTCCTTGTGCCGAATTTTTCCACGATCAGCTCCGCCGTCCTCGGCCCGATTCCTTTTATCATGCCGGAAGACAGGTATCCTTTTATCCCTTCCTTTGTCTGGGGCAGGATCTCCTCATAGCTTTCCACCTGCAGCTGCAGGCCGTACTTATTCTTTACCCATTTCCCCATAAGGTCGGCTTCTGTCCTGTCCGTGTCCGGCAGTCCGGTGCCCGTTGCCGTGAACCGAGCGCCTTTTCCTTTATAGCGGACATCCTTTGCCGCTTCCGGCACGTCCGCATCTTCCGTATGGTACACGAAGATACAGAACCCGTTGTCTTTGTTATGGAATATCTCTTTTACAAACTTGCACCTCATCTGTCCTCTCCTTTCTGTGCCCTTTCTTCCTCCCAGTCATACAGCAGGAGGTCATAGCTGGAAGTACGGACAGCTTTCCCGCTTCTCCGGAAGCGGTAGTTCCGGAAAGTGAATCCCGTAGGCTTATGGGTATACCGTACCGCAAGGACCTGGTATTCCATGCCCAGCCAGGATGCCTTCCCTACGGCTTCTTCCGTCTCCTCACCGAAGTTCAGGGCATAAAGCCAGTTGTCACGGGTGCTGTGGGGGCCGGCATATGTCTCCCCTCCCGGAAGGGAGAGGAGCTTCTCCTTCATGGCATGGTAGTCCTTCAGCCCCGGATGTGCCGCCAGGGTATCTGCCGCCAGTGCCTTTTCAAACTCGCAGAACGGCATGAAAGGGCTTTTTCCCGGAAAATCCCCGTTCCCGTCAAGGCAGCGGACCTCACCTCCGGCAATGACCTCAAAGATGATGTCCGCCCTGACCGTGCAGTCATTCTCACAGCAGTTCCCTGCAGGCGAGGCCGTGTACCAGGTCCCGTCTGCCATGGAGCGGTTGAAGTAGCGCTCCGGCCCTTCTGTGGTGCAGAATGTGTCCCTGCACAGGCCGGACTCTTCCATATGGAGCGCCACCCTGATGCGTTCCCGTGCATCTTCCTGTTTCCTGTCCGGGAACGCTGTCCCCGGGATTTCCTTTATCTCTGCAAGCATGGCGCCTTCTTCCTGCTCCAGCAGGGCATAGGCGGGGATATGCAGTTCCCCCGCCATCTCTATTTCGCCCCGCATCCCGCTGCTGATCCGGCTGCCGCACACAATGATGGCTCTGCTCAGCCTCAGAATGGAAAGTCCAAAAGCAAGCCCTGCTTCCCTCTCCTCTGGGATGTTGTCATCCAGGTATTCCGGAAGGAAGCTGTGGGGCGCTATCGCCCTGCATCCGAATGTCCCGGATACAAGGCGTGCATAATGCGCCGCTTTCTCCATGTTCTGCCGTATCCCCTCTTTGGTCGGTGCCGATAAGGGCGAACAGATATATACAATGTCGTTTTCCTTCATTAAGCCGCTCCTTTCACTTTGACGGAGAACCTCCTGCTCTCCGTGGTATTCACATAGTCGTCATAGACATCCGGGTGCTGCACCTTCAGGCGCTCCAGCCCCTTTTTGTCGATGCCCGTGCGGTAGGCGGGATTATAGGAGACCACATATTCCTCACTGCCGGCCCTTAAAACGCCGGTGCAGCTTGTCCCCATCTTCTCCACGATTTCCGCATAGGTTTCCTTCATCTTTTCATCCAGTTTCTTTGCCTCGCCTTCATGCTGTGCTTTCTGCTCTTTCAGTTCCATGTACCGCCTGATGCTGGCAAGATATTTCCGGTCAAGCCTCACCTGCTCCGCGTCCTTGTCGGCAGGCCCGCAGTGTTTCCGTATGCTCTCCAGCACAAGGTCTGGCTTTTCGGTATAAGGCGGCTCCACGGCTTTCCCCACGTTCTCCTTCCAGAAGAATTCCTCCTCCGCGATCAGGTCCTCCTCAATATCCAGGTCACGCTCCATATAGCGGATGAAGAATTCATTCTCGTTGTTCCCATACAGGCAGGCGAAGTACATCCTGTCGATGTTCATGACTGCCATGTAGTGCCTGCCCTGGTATTCATAATTGACCGGGGTTGAGTCGTTCGCCCACTTATTCTGGCAGTTATAGTTGGTGGTCTTGCACTCAAGGATGCCTTTGCTGCCGTCGGGGAAGTCTATAAAGAAATCCACGTCTGCAAGCATGAACGGGTAGAGCGGGTGGCGGAACATCTTCCGGACAGGGTACACCTTCAGGCCTGTCTTTCTGGAGAATATCTCCGCAACAAGGTCCTCCAGCCTGTGCCCCACTTCCTTTGCCACCCAGTTGTCTTCCTCCTCATCCATGACCGCCTGTATGCCCAGCTTGTCATAGTACAGGTCACGCTTCGTACAAAACGGCGACATTCCCATGACAGCTGCGGCGTCGCTCCCGCCAATCCCTTTGCGGCGGTAGGAGAGCCAGTCCTCCCTGCTTAAGTTTTCCGTGTCTACGAACACCTCTGCCTTATAATTCATATCCAGTCCCATTCTTTTCCTCACTTTCTGCCGTTTGCTGCGGCTGCATGCTGCGGACAGAAAAAGAGAAGGTCTTATCCCTTCTCTCCCTGTCCTTATTGCTATTCTGTTTTTTTGTTTTCTACGGTAGGCTGCTGCTCTGTTTTCTGCTGCGCTCTGCGCCTGGCGGAAAGGACAAGGGCATCTTCACCGATCCCGGCGTCTGCCTTTGGCTTCCTGCCTGCCCTTTTCCGGCACTTCTCAATGGCCGCAGCCCGGTCATAGCAGATCTTCTCCTGTAAGTCTGCAGTGATCTTCCGGCACCTGTCGCGCATGCGCTCATACTGGAGCGCCCCGCAGAATCCCAGTTCCTCCCTGTCCGTCTGCAGGAACTCGTCCAGCATGTCCGCGTAATCCGCAAGGACGTTGCATATGACGGTCAGGTCCCCCTGGCAGCTTTCTATGGTCTTTTCCTGCATCCTGTCCACATCATAATAATGGATGGGGACTGCAGCCGTCCCGCTGCACGCACCCTGCTCCATGATCTCCACGGAATCCTTTACCATGGGACATCCTCCTTTCTACCATCTGTATGCTCCCGGCACGTCATATTCTCTCCAGTTCACGGACAGCGCCCTTGCAATGGTCTCCTCCATCCTGGCGATCCTGCCTCCTTCCTCGCCTTCGCAGGCAAGCATGTAGAGGATCTCGGAAATGCCGAAATAGATGTCATGCGCCGTACAGGGGCCTTCCCCGTACTGTGCCACAAACAGGTCCACCGCCTCCGCTGCATATTTCCGTGCAATGCCCAGCTTGTCCATGACGCCCTTCATGCAGTTGACAGGGTTCATGACCTCGACCTTCAGCAGCTTCACAAGGTTCCCGGCGGCAAGCTGGTACTTCCCGTACAGGAGCTTCAGCTGGTCGTCGAACTCACTGATCTTTGTGCCGTTCCTGTGCCCCAGCCTCAGCGGGCTGCCCAGGCTGATGGTGGTGTTCTCCTTTCCGGATACCAGCATGGG
>QXWV01000067.1 GCA_009911195.1 Lachnospiraceae bacterium
GGTGATCCTTACCACGGGCTTCATCTCATCGGGCGTCTTCCCATGCAGGGCCAGTTCTTTTTTGTAGGCATCCAGCAGTCCGTCCTCCCCGGAAAGCTCCCAGAGGGCGGATGCCATGTCATGCTCATAGAAGCCGGCAAGGTAGATGCAGCCCTTGAAGTTCCCTGTCAGGTAGTCCACGGAATGCAGGAAGACCTGCTCCATGTCAAGCACCGCATAATCGTGGCAGTC
>QXWV01000068.1 GCA_009911195.1 Lachnospiraceae bacterium
GGATACCTTACCTTCCGAGATGCGCAGCAGCGCCTCGCCCTTTGCCACCTTCAGGCAGTCGTTCAGGATTCGCGCATACACGCTCTTTTCCACCCTGCGCAGCCCCGCGCCGGAGATTCCTGCGCGGTCAAGGATGCTCTTGATCGCGCAGCTCCTTACCGGGTAATACTGGTTCCTTACCTTCAGGAGCAGGCCCGTGTTGATGATGGTGTCCGTGATGATGTCCTCATCCAGCCCCTCGTCCGCATACTTCTCCTTCAGTTCCTCCTCCACTTTGCTCCCGCTGGTGATCGCCACCAGACGCAGGTTTCTGGAGTTCCTCCTTTCCCAGAATGAATTCCTGCCGATGCTTTTCAGGCAGTCAAGGAAATCCTCCTGCTTCTGGAATACGCCGCGGTAGCCGTCGGCAAATACTCTTGTTTCATTCATTTTTCGTTCCACCTTTCTTTTCTCTCCGTTTGCGGAGGTTATTTTTATCCAGCCGCTTATGCGGACAAGCCCTCATGGGCATTTCTGGCAACAAAAAAGGAATGGCCCCTGACGGTTTCCATTCCATACTGCGTGTGGTGATCCACAAATCTGTTTTTGTCCCTTACAGTTATACACATCCTGCGG
>QXWV01000069.1 GCA_009911195.1 Lachnospiraceae bacterium
CCATACATGGTATCCTCTGACACTACTTACAATCTTAAACAGCGTATGCCCCGGTTCTCCAAGAAGGAGCCGGAACCCGACGGTTGCCCCGGAGGGTGCGGACATATCGGGTATGTCCTGCCTGTCCCCGTTCCCCGTTTACAGGTTTCGCATAAAAATCAATTACGGGTTTATATTAACACAATATCTTGTATCATGTCAACTCGAATATACTATATATTCCATATCCTTTTGCTTCTATTTTCATCCACAAAACTTTTTTCAAATTTTTTTAAAATTTTTCAAGTTTTTATCCCCTTCCGGATATTTACTTTATAGATCAGCTTTCTATCGTGGCTGGTCATCCGTTCTTTGACAACTGAAGAACATACACCATCATGTATATGGGTTCTGGTGGGTGGCTCCCTACTCATGGTCTGCTATCCGTCCGGATTGAATTGCACACAGTGCAGCCAGGCAACGCGGCCGGGGAGGGCGCAGGAGACGGTGATGGGAGGTATGTGTAGATTACTTATCAACTTTTAATGAGGTTTATTATGAACAAAACAAAAATTGATTTAACGCAATATAACGATTTTCGCAAATATTCTGTTGAAGAAATATCACAAATGCTGGGGATAGGCAAAACAAAAACAAGAGAATTACTACAAAGCAGACTTCTGCCAGTGACCAAAATAGGGCGTGATTATTTTACGTCAAAAACAGCAATTCAAGAATTTTTAGCGAGAAACATAGGAAAAGAACTATATTTTTAATTAGCAAATTACATTGTCAAACCAGTTTCCTTGTAATATAATGCTTATACGACTTACTGCTTCCATTCGCAATAAGGGTAAAGTTCTTTTCTACAGAAAGGAGCGTATAGCTATGGCGAATGAAACAGCAACAAAACCTCGGCGCAGCAAAGGTGACGGTACAATATTCAAAAATAACAAAGGAAGGTGGATAGCTCGATACAACAGGAAGGGAATGCCTCCCAAAGAATTCTCCGGTAAAACGAAAGCGGAGGTCAAGGCAAAGCTGGACGAATACAAATTCCTGGTGCAATCCGGGGAAGCAGTCAGCCTAAAGCTCACAGTGGAACAATATTCTATCAAGTTCTTGCATTATAAGAGCCAACAGGTTATTCGTAAAAACCTGAAGCAGACTGCATATGATCGCACGGAGTCCATTTTTGAAAGCCATATCAAACCACATCCTATATCCCGGATTCTGATGTGCAATCTGAAAGCCTCAGATATTCAGGGACTGATTGATGAACTGCAGCCTAAATACAGTTATTCCACAATCAGAAAGGTATACCTGTTTTTGCACTCTATGATTAAATATGGCAAAACGGAAAAGGATCTTCCTAAGACTTATGACCCGTTTCTTACCGTTGAAATGCCAGATGAATCGGCGGTTGGCGTAAAAACGAAGCAGATTGAGATTATACCAGAGGAATCTATGGAGATGATCAAGGAGATGGCTCTTTCCTATAAGTCTGATGGGACATTGAATTACCGCTATGGCCCTGCACTTGTATTTGTTTTGAATACCGGACTAAGGGAAGGAGAACTTCTGGCAATTTCCAGGAATGGAATCCAACAGGATGCGGAAGGTCGTAAAAGTATCCATATTTCTGAGACTGTCAGCAATGTGAAAAACAGGGATAAGCGAATTTCAAAGCATTACACCCAGATTATCACGCCGCCAAAGTATCCTCGAAGCAACAGGGTAATCCCTTTAAATCAGGAAGCTCTGGAATGCCTGAACATCATGCTGGATACTTATGGGCAGCATCAGATCAGGGATGACTTAATCGTCTGCACCAATACCGGCAATTTCCCTACCAGTCGGAATATACAGGAAACTCTCGACAGAATTTTACGCAAATGCGGACTGCCCCATTATGGCACTCATGCACTGAGACACACCTTTGCAACAAGACTACTTAGTAAAACATCAAGTCATCAAGATATAAAAGCAGTGGCCGAACTGCTGGGGGATGACTACAAGGTCGTTATTAAGACATATCTTCATACGGATACCGGCGGAAAGCATGATTTAGTGGATCAATTATAAGACCTATGCCTTTCCACTTACTTACCACCTTATGAAAAGATTTTATTCGATTTTGAACGGTCTAAAACGGTGCTTGTAAAAAAAAGAAATTTTGAAAAAATAACCAAAAAAAGAACGGAGGCTTAGGTCTAAAAGGACAATGAGAGAAAGAGTGGGTAACAAAAAACCCCGAAAAATCGGGGTTTTTGAGAGGCGCAGACCGGATTTGAACCGGTGCGTACTGGTGTTGCAGACCATTGCCTTACCGCTTGGCTACTGCGCCCTATACTACGTTTTATTCAGTTTTTTTATGATGACATAGATGTTGCAGACCCACGCCTTACCACTTGGCTACTGCGCCTTATTTTCTATTCATTTGTAATTATAACAAATCGACAAACCACAGTCAATTAAAATCCTTCTGCAATTCATCGACTTAAAATGACTCCGACGGGAATCGAACCCGTGTTACCGCCGTGAAAGGGCGATGTCTTAACCGCTTGACCACGGAGCCATAAAATATATAAACTCCCCGAGTAGGGCTCGAACCTACAACCCCGCGGTTAACAGCCGCGTGCTCTACCATTGAGCTATCGAGGAATATC
>QXWV01000379.1 GCA_009911195.1 Lachnospiraceae bacterium
TAGGCGTTTGCGAAACGCCAGAACCCGCATAAATACGGGATTCTCTTTGTTACAAAATAAAACAACTCCTCACTGGTCTGTGGTATAATTGAAATGTCCAGTAACAATTATCCATATCCACCAGTAAAGGAGTCGTATCTATATGATAACACATAAACAGCTCTCTTTGGCAGATATTTTTACCGATTGCCAAAATAAATTTGGTAATGATAAATATCAGTTCCTTGAACGTCTCGAAAATACCATTAACTTAGATGAAATTGTCCCAGTGTCCTTTATTTCTCATTTCCATGCCGCCACTGGCAGGCCCCGTAAGCATCTGCTTTATCCAATGCTCAGGGCTCTGTTATTACAGCTTATCTTCTCAATCCCAACAACATCCCTGCTGATCGTATTCCTGAAATACTCCCAGGAACTGCGGGGCTTCTGCGGGTTTGATGTTGTCCCGGATGCCTCTAAATTCACCCGGTTCAAACAAGATTTTTTATCGGACTTACAAGCCATGTTCGATCATCTTGTTGACTTGACCGAACCGATTTGCCATTGTATTGATACACAGAAAGCTTCCATGCTTCTCTTTGACACATCCGGCATTGAGGCATGGGTTACAGAAAACAATCCCAAATATGCCAACCGTATCATCAAACAACTTAAAGCCTTCAAAAAAGCAAAAGGGATGGACGATTCCTTTGACCCTTATAAAGCCGCCTACGGCTCCATGCCTTCCCGCGCTGCCGCCAACCCAGCCATTCAGCAGATGTACATTAACGGGCATTTCTGTTATGCTTATAAATTCGGCATTGTTACCAACGGACTCGGCATTGTCCGGGATATTTCCTTTTATAACAAGGACTTTCTTGATGCCCATCCTGACATCATCGTTGCAAAAAAATCCGATTCCCCGGATGGAGATAAGAGTCTTGCCGATTCCAAAGCATTGGTTCCTACTTTAAAGGGTTTCTTTCGGAAGCATCCGCTTTTCAACCCGAAAACTTTTCTGGGGGACGCCGCATTTGATTCCATTGAAACCTACAAATACCTGTTACAGGAAACCTCCTTTGAGCAAGCTTACATTCCCCTCAACGGCAGAATCTCCCTTCCGGAATCAGGCTGCCCGTTGAATAAGGACGGCGTCCCCTGCTGTCCTAAAGACCCGTCTCTTCCACTGAAACGCGAAGGAAGCAAATCCCATCTCCGCTGCGGGCTGCCGACCATGAAGTTTGTATGCCCAAAAATGAAATGGGAATATAATAAAACAACCGGGAAAAGCAGACGTGTCTGCCACTGTGAAAATCCCTGTACAGAATCCCCATGCGGCAGAATGTTTTATATTTACCCCGAGAAAAACCTGCGCGCCTATCCTGGTACGGTCCGCGGTACGGCCGGATGGGATTCCACCTATAAGATCAGGGTAAATGTCGAGAAATCAATCAACCATTTCAAGGATAGTTTCTGTGTTGCCGGGCGTAAAACGCAGAATGAAAAAACGCTTCATGCTGACCTGCTTCTCGCCGGGATTACCCAGCTTATTACTGTAATGGTGGCTGATAAACTGCACAGGCATCAATATATCCGCAGTTTAAAACCTCTGATTGCATAACCTTACATACCGCATACCGTTTCACGGGCAGATATCCTTATCTGCTTTGTCTGCATGTCTTAAAATCCTTGGTATACACATCCACCTCCTGTAAGTCCGGCTCAACCGGGTCTTTGCCCTATTGGAATCAAGATTTTGAACTTGTTTCGCAATTACCTAT
>QXWV01000380.1 GCA_009911195.1 Lachnospiraceae bacterium
TGATATGGTGGGTGCGGGCTGGACAGTTCCCGAATGGCTGAAAGATATAGATTGGGAGAATCTCATGCTGTTGACGCTGGACATAGCGGAGGTTTCGAAGCTGCCCCACCTTACACCTCAAACACCCATCACGATAACGCACAGGCCAAATCCCATCCAGCACATAATAGAAAAGACAATTACCCTGAATGTCGGGAAATCCCGTTCCTTCTGTTTCATAGATAGTCATGGGGATGAGGTACTTTGCCATATAAATTCTGTTGCCTTGATAGATGTGTGGAAAAATACGGAAGAAGAATTGAACGATCCCAAACTGGCAGAAAGGTTTTCCCCGGAACAGTTAAAAGAAGTAGCAAAACATAGTTATGATGCATTGGAGCAATGCTGTCCTAAAGGGATGTGCTATATAGGCATAGAATATGAATGCAGTA
>QXWV01000381.1 GCA_009911195.1 Lachnospiraceae bacterium
AAAACTCTCATACAAACACGGAAACTCCACGCAGTTTCCGTGTTTGTATCATATCCCCCGTTTTTCAACAGCATTTTCCGTCAAACTAATACGCCTTTCAGCCAAAACCGCCAATACCCTACTCCTTTTTACCTTTCCGTTTTATACTATCACGGAAACCCCCGACTTTTGCGTGAAAGTATACTTTTGCCTGATAGTAT
>QXWV01000382.1 GCA_009911195.1 Lachnospiraceae bacterium
AGCATTCCTATAGAGAATGAAAATTGAACTTTGACAAAATAAAATCTCCCCGTATGATGTATATGAGTTTCGCGACTTAATACATCAGAAAACAAAGGAGATTTTATAACAATGAAAGTAAAGTACGAAGACCGCCAGAAACAAAAAGTAATCGCAATCACAACAGATACCCTCGTAGTTGGCGTGGACATTGCTAAAAACTACCAGTGGGCAAGGTTTGTTGATTTCAGGGGCATAGAGCATGACCGTGCCCTGAAATTTAAAAACAGCAAAGGCGGCTTCGAGACTATCTTAGCAAGGATCCGGGAGATATGCAAGAAAGAAAATTTTGCAAAGGCCGTTGTCGGGATGGAGCCGACAGGACATTATTGGAAAGCGTTTGCGAACTGGCTTGAGAAACAGGATGGGATAAAAGCTGTTTTGGTGAACCCATATGCAACAAAACAGGCGAAGGAACTGGATGACAACAGCCAGACGAAGTCCGACAAAAAGGATGCGCTGACGATTGCAAAGCTGGTGAAAGACGGGAGGTATTTTGAATTGTATCTGCCCCATGACGTCTATGCGGAACTGAGAGGACTGTCCACCACCAGAACCGGGCTGAACAGGCGAAAGAATGCATTAAAGAATACCATCACGGCGGTAATGGACGAGTATTTCCCGGAGTATGAAGAAGTGTTTAAATGTCCCCTTTCAGGAAAGGCGTCCCGGCATATATTAAAGACGTGCCCGTTTCCGGAGTCCATCCTTGAACTGGGGGAAGACGGGGTTACGGATGAGATAAAAAAGGCAGTAAAGAAAACCGTTGGGAGAAAGAAGGCAGCACAGCTTATAGAGACGGCAAAGGAATCCATCGGGGTGGATTACGGGGAGGAAGCGGCAAGGCTGAAACTGCGGCTTATGCTGGAAGAACTGGAGCTTTTAGAGAAACAGACGGAAGAACTGGAAGTACAGATGGAAGCTGCATTACAGAAGACAGACTATGCGGGATTCCTGCTAAGCATAAAAGGAATAGGAGTTGTGACGCTGGCGGCATGTCTGGGGGAACTTGGCAATCCGGCAAGATTTGAGAACCCACGCCAGATGAGCCGAATGGCAGGCTATAACCTTGTAGAGGACAGTTCCGGGAAAAACAAAAGCGGGACAAAGATATCCAAACGTGGAAGAAAGAATCTGCGGAGCGTGCTTTACCAGATGGCGCTGATAATGGTTGCGACAAATGACGAGATGAAACAACTTTACCATTACCTGAAAACGAGGGAGGAAGCCCCTCTGAGGAAGATGCAGGCATTGATCGTAGTCAGCAAGAAGATACTGGCGCTGATCCATGCGCTTGCAAAAAAGAAAGAAAACTACGATCCGGGGAAGGTCTTCGGGCCTGTCCGCAGGGAGCAGCTGAAAGCGGCTGCATGAGAATAGAATAAGCCGGTAATGGCACGGGGACAAGGAGGGGTCCTCCATCAGCCCAACGAGGCAGCAATCAAGCACAAGTCTGCCCCGTGCCTTTATCCATAAAGCAGAATGAAGGAATGTCAGGGCACAGACCCAGCGAGAACTGATAGGGTAAGTATATGGATATACATCGGCAGAACATTATTTACCAGTAACTACATCCATTTATGGATGATGATATATAAATTTAAAAATATATCGGGAGATATATTGACAAATTTCAAATATTGAGATAGGAGG
>QXWV01000383.1 GCA_009911195.1 Lachnospiraceae bacterium
TAGGCGTTTGCGAAACACCAAAAGCCGCATAAATACAGCATTTTTTGTTTCCAAAATAAAATATCTCCTCAAGGTTTATGGTAAAATAGAATTGTCCAGAAACTAATCAACCATCCACCTTAAAGGAGATATACTCATATGATAACACATAAGCAGCTCACTTTGGCAGAAGTTTTTGAAGATTGTCAAAATAAATTTGAAAATGACAAATATCAGTTTCTAGTACTTCTTGATAAAACCATCCATCTTGATGAAATTGTTCCTGTATCTTTTGTCTCTCATTTTCACGCTCGTACCGGAAGGCCTCGCAAACATCAGCTTTATCCTATGCTGAAAGCTCTTCTAATCCAGCGTATCTTTTCAATCCCGACTGATATGCTCCTGATCATCTTTCTCAAATACTCTCAGGGATTGCGTGATTTCTGTGGATTTGATGTTGTTCCCGATGCCTCTAAATTTACCCGTTTCAAACAGGATTTTCTTTCGGACTTACAATCGATGTTCGACCACCTAGTTGATCTGACCGAACCGATCTGCCAAAAGCTTGATTCTGCCCTTGCATCCATGACCATCTTTGATACCTCCGGGATAGAAGCCTGGGTCACTGAAAACAATCCCAAATACGCAAACCGTATCATCAAGCAGCTGAAAGCTTTTGCCAAAGCTCACAACTTCAATAAGAATTATGACCCTTACAAAGCTGCCTATGGCTCTATGCCCTCCCATGCTGCCACTAACCAGGCAATTCAGCAGATGTATATCAACGGACATTTCTGCTATGCCTATAAATTCGGTATCATTACCAATGGTCTCGGCATTGTTCGTGACATCACTTTTTACAACAAGGACTTTTTAAATACACACCCTGATATCGTGATTGGGAAAAAAACCGATTCCCCGGATGAAGATAAATCGCTTGCTGATTCAAAAGCGCTTCTTCCGGTCTTGATCGACTTCTTCCAAAAACATCCGCTGATCAATCCCAAAACTTTTCTTGGAGATACAGCGTTTGATACCATCGAAATCTATAAATCCCTTCTTGGAGACATCGGATTCGAAAAAGCCTTTATACCTTTGCGTGTCAAACTTTCCATGGAAGATGGGGGTTATCCCTTTAATGAGAACGGTATTCCATGCTGTCCATATGATCCCACACTTCCCATGAAAAGAGAAGGAAGCAAATCTCATTTAAAAAGTAAGATTCCAACCATGAAATTTGTGTGTCCCAAAATGAAATGGGAATACAATCGGGCAGATAAATCCAAACGCCGTGTCTGTCATTGTGACAACCCCTGCACGACTTCTTCCTGCGGACGGATGATCTACATCTATCCGGAGAAAAATCTTCGCGCGTATCCAGGCGTCGAACGCGGTTCAGCTGAATGGGATGAAACCTACAAAATCCGAGTCAATGTCGAGAAATCTATCCATCACTTTAAAGATAGTTTCTGTATTGCTGGGCGTAAAACTCAAAATGAGAAAACGCTCCATGCAGATCTTCTTCTCGCTGGTATTACTCAGCTTATCACAGTGATAGTTGCCGACAAGATCCATCAGCATCAGTATCTCAGAAGTTTAAAACCACTCATTGCATAGGACTTATCAATTCCATAAATCCATGGGACTTATTTCGTGTGCCAAAAAATATCCGGTATCCACTTTTCATCCCAAG
>QXWV01000384.1 GCA_009911195.1 Lachnospiraceae bacterium
ATAACAGGATAATTTTTGGAAGGGCATCGCTGCGGCGGTGCCTTTTTCGTTCAATAAGCTGGCCCGTGGAACGGGGCAGTGTTTGATGGGAAAGAGAGGGAAATGGAATGAATTTAAAACAGAATTACCTTACGGAGTCCGGCTGTTATAAGACGGGAAAGCGCATCACCGTGAAAGGTCTTATGATCCACTCGGTGGGATGCCCGCAGCCGAAGGCGGATGTGTTCATGAAGAACTGGA
>QXWV01000385.1 GCA_009911195.1 Lachnospiraceae bacterium
CGCCTGCGTCCACGCCATCATCGAGCCGGCCGGGGATGTGTACCAACTGCTCCCGTGGGAACACCGGGGCTGGCACTGCGGGGGCAGCGCAAACAATACCCATATCGGTGTGGAAATGACGGAGCCTGCCACCATCCGCTATACGGGCGGCGCATCGTGGGCAGAGACCGGGAACGGGGAGAATACGAAGAATCATGTGCTTGCCGCCTACAAGTGTGCGGTGGAATTGTTTGCGCATCTTTGTCAGCAGTTCGGCTTAGACCCACTTGCGGATGGCGTTATCATCAGCCACAGCGAGGGGTGTAAAAGGGGCATTGCCAGTAACCACGGCGATGTGGAGCATCTGTGGTCTAAGTTTGGATTGTCGATGGGGCAGTTTAGAAAAGACATCGGGGCGGCTATGGAGGGAGGCTCTGCGGAGGATACCCTTACTGCCATTATGGGGAAAGCGCAGGCCACGGCGGAGCAGATGAAAGCATACCTCAAAAAGAAAAATCCAGTTGTGCCACAGTCCGTATTGGATATGGTTCCGCTGTACCTTTCGGAAGGGGAGGCGGAGGGTGTAAGGGGTGATATCGCCTTTGCACAGTCCTGTCTGGAAACGGGGAACTTCACTTTCTCCGGCTCTGCCGTTACGCTTTCGCAGAACAATTTCTGCGGTCTTGGGGTGACGCAGAGGGGCAAAACGGGGCTGTCCTTTGACACGCCACAGCTTGGCATCCGGGCGCAGATTCAGCACCTCAAAGCCTACGCTTCCACGGATGCCCTTATCAATGAAAGGATTGATCCACGTTTCCGCTATGTGAAACGGGGCTGCGCTCCCTATGCGGAATGGCTCGGCCAGAAGGAGAATCCGCAGGGGAAAGGCTGGGCGGCAGGGGAGAAGTACGGGGAGAAGATACTCTCCATTCTGAAAGCCATTATCAGCGAAGGGAAAGTGCAGTTCATGGAGAGCCTCACCCTTTCCGCACCTTACATGGTACGGGTGGCAATCCCCGACTTAAATATCCGCCGCGGCCCCGGAAAGTCATACCCAAAGACGGGCAAATTCACGGGGGTGGGTGTATTCAATATCGTGGAGGAAAAGGACGGCTGGGGGCTGCTGAAAGCCTATGCGGAAAAGAGGAACGGGTGGATTTCTCTTGCGTTCACCACACGGATTTGAGGGAATGTAAGGCGGCATTTATATAGGAAGAAAGCGCCCGTATTGCTTGACTTTACGGCCTTTCAGAGTGATTAATAGACTACCCAAAACGAAAGGAGCGCAGACGGATATGGCAGATAATGAGGGAAAAAAACTG
>QXWV01000386.1 GCA_009911195.1 Lachnospiraceae bacterium
CGTGAATTGCAAACCGAGATTCCCGACCAAGGGGGAAAGACAGATACAAACAGAATAAAATATCATAGTGAAAGTGACGATACAAAAGCGGGAGGAGCAGAGATGTTCTTCCTGTTTTTGTGTGGAAACAGGACAGCCGGCGGGGAAAGGAGAAAAAATGGCAAAGTTTTTGAGTTATGAGGACCGGCTGGAGATACAGAACGGGTTAAGGGAACACCTGACTTTTACGGAGATCGGGAAAAGGCTTGGAAGGGACAGGACTACCATCACCAAGGAAGTGAGGAACTATTCGGTGGAGCAGGATACCGGATACAGTGTATTCCCCCACAACACCTGTAAATACCGGAAGGGGTGCAGGCGGAAGAAAGTATGCGGGACAAGTGGATGTAAGCATCCGCTGGTGCCGACCTGCAGGCAGTGTGAACTTATCTGCAACCGGTACTGCGAACAGTATGAGGAAGAAGTATGCACCCACCGTTTCAAGCCGCCCTATGTATGCAATGGATGCCGGGAAGTAAAAAAATGCACACTGACAAAGACCGTCTATGACGCATTGGAAGCGCAGAGGAAGGCATCCGCGAAGATATCGGAGTCCAGGAGTGGGATCCTGTCCACGGAAGGGGAGATTGCGCGGCTCAATGAGATCCTTGTGCCGCTGGTAAAACAGGGGCAGGGCATCCACCAGATCTACCTGAACAACAAGGATGAACTGATGTGCAGCGAGAAGACCCTTTACAATTACGTGGACGGATGCCTGTTCGATATCAGGAACATCGACCTGCCGAGGAAGGTGAAGTACCGCCCCAGGTATAAAAAGCCGGAGCTGAAAGTGGACAAGGGATGCCGTGTGGGAAGGAATTACCATGATTACGAGGTATACATGGAGAAACACCCGGACACGGCGGTGGTACAGATGGACAGTGTGATCGGAAGCAGAGGAGGGAAAGTGCTGTTGACGGTATTCTTCGTGAATGTATCGCTGATGTTAGGTTTTTTGCGGGAAGCGAACACATCAAAGGGTGTGATAGAAATCTACGATGAGCTATACCAGCGGCTTGGGGGACAGGATTTCCGGAGGCTGTTCCCTGTGATACTGACGGACAACGGGAGTGAGTTCCCCAACCCGAAGTGCATTGAGAACGGACCGGACGGGAAGGGGTTCCAGAGGACGAGGATATACTACTGCAATCCAAGTGCACCCTACCAAAAAGCAGAGATCGAGGTAGGGCATGAATTTATCCGGAGGATAGTGCCGAAGGGAAAGGGCTTTGATGAACTGACGCAGGCGGATATCGGCCTGATGATGGACCATATCAATTCGTACCGGAGGAAGAAACTGAACGGGAAGAGCCCGTATGAAGCATTCTGTTTTTATTACGGGGAAGAACTGGCGCAGAAGTTAGGATGCCATGAGGTTGATGCCACAACCATCAACCTCACGCCGGGACTACTCCGGAAGTAACAGGGCAGAGAGAAACTAAAAAACAGACACAGACCGCCGACTGGAAATAAGGATCGGAAGAGGCGTGGATTTCGGCTTACAAAATTTGTAAGACAAAAGTGACGCCCGGTTTTTGTGCGCATTTTTACCCTGTCATAAGGAGATTATAGCACAAAATGACAGGA
>QXWV01000387.1 GCA_009911195.1 Lachnospiraceae bacterium
GCAAAAGGAGGATGAGGAACTAAAAAAAGCTGCATAATCTTTCGACTTTTTTTGTCCAAAGTATTGACATAGGTCCACATGCTGCTTTCCCCAAATGTGGTTCAGTATCATGTAGTTTGATGCGTCCAGCCGGTTCTTCGCCCAGACCTTGACGGTCTTCATTTCCTTTGTTCCCTTCGGTGTGTAGTCGATCTCGAAAAGTATCGCCCCTTCAAA
>QXWV01000388.1 GCA_009911195.1 Lachnospiraceae bacterium
ATTCAGAGGCATAAATGTGACAAAGATAATGGCAGGAAATTGTGTACATTACAGTGGGCGGCATCCCTTCCCGGAAAGCCGCCCCGCCGTGTCATTCTTTGCCTGTGAGGATGAAATCCCAATAGGACTCCCTGTTTTCCTCGATAAAAAGCACCAGTTCATAAAAGCCCCTGTCAAACGCCGCCCGCTGCACCGCCGCCATCTCACACATGTTGGCCGCCCCGCTGTCGCGGACTGCGAATATCTGTTCTTTTATTTT
>QXWV01000389.1 GCA_009911195.1 Lachnospiraceae bacterium
TGTCAGCATCACTTTCCCTCCTGTGTCCAATGGTGTTTTATGAGAACTCCACCATATGTAAGGTCTTACACACGCGCCTGTATTCGCTGTGCCTTAACGCCTGCTTACTGCTGTGCCGGACCTTCCGGTTCAGATATTTTTTATTAAGGGAAATGCCCCGGCGCAGTTCGCCCCTCATGCTGTAGGAGCCATTTCCCCGCTGCCAGCAGTTCCGCTTTTGGTGTGCATTTCCCGGTGATTTTTGCTGCATCGCCATATCAATCCGCCTCCTTTCCATGCCGCATTCATTTTTTCTTCACACCGCGTGTCCTGACCTCATAGGCCGCCCCGATACGCTTCCCGTTATAATCCTCGCAGCTCACGAATCCCTCGCCGTACATTCCAGAGTTGATGTTGATGTATCCGCACTGCTGTATCTCATCCACCCCTTCCGGGTGGTAATAGACCGGGTACTGGCAGTTGTTTCCGATGCCGTGCGCATGGGTGACGGTGTTCCCTATGCTCATCCTGTAATATTCCAGATAAGCGCCGAGCCTCTCTTTCAGCATAGACATCTGCACCCTGTCCGTCCCCCACTCATAGCGGACTATTTCCCCCACAGTGAGGGCATCCATGAACTCCCCGACTGCCGCCGCCATCGTCTCCTGCATTGCGTCATCATATACAATCCGCATCCTGCACACCCCCGTTCCCCTGCAGGGATGCCAGCGCCGCCTCACGGCTGCGGAACATCCTGCCTATGGATACGCGGTAGAAATTCTGCGCCCTGTCGGTAAGCTCAAAATACCTGCCGTC
>QXWV01000390.1 GCA_009911195.1 Lachnospiraceae bacterium
GTCTTTGATATTTGATTTTATATAGGATCCCCTATAGATTTTGATAGAAAGCCTGGTGCTTTTAATAAATCTATAGGAGGTCTTTTATTATGTACAAAAAGACGAAACCCAGAAGCGTAATGGAGCTTCTAAACAAAAATCTAAGCGAAAGGGAGGTGGCGGCAATACTTGGATGCTCAAGAAACACAGTCTCTGAAATTAAAGAACTCTGCAGACAGCAGGGCATGACTTGGGATGACATTCAGGATATGACAGATGACGGGTTGTACGATATTTTATATCCTAAGAAATTCAAGCGGGCAACAAACTATGTGCCTGTCGATTATGCATACGTACATTCAGAACTCAAGAAAACTGGAGTGACTATGAAACTGCTGTGGGAAGAGTATCGGGACAGATGCGTGAGCGAGGGCAGGGAATACTGTGCGTATCCTACATTTACTGTCAATTATTACAAATACACTGGCGAGAAGAATTATACCAGCCATATACAGCACAAGCCGGGAGTCGAGGTAGAGGTGGATTGGTCTGGTCCTACAATGTCATATGTGGACGTGGATACCGGAGAAATCATAACCGCATATCTGTCTGTCGCCACACTGCCATACAGCCAGTATGGGTATGTGGAAGCAACCACGGATATGAAAGAAAAGGCGTGGCTTGAATGCCATGTGCATATGTTTGAATTCTTTGAAGGCACGCCTGTGAAGATTGTCTGCGACAACTTGAAAACTGGTGTTGTGTCCCATCCTAAGAAGGGCGAGATCATCCTCAATGATGCATATCTGGCATTGGGGGAGTATTACATGACCGCCATCATGCCTACAGGCGTTAAAAAGCCCAAGCAGAAAGCCAGTGTAGAAGGTTCCGTAGGCAAGATTGCGACGGCTGTTATAGCAAAGCTTAGGAATGAGGTATTTACATCACTTGGATCGCTAAACTCAGCTATTCGCAAGGCTGTAAAGGAGTACAATGACAGACCGTTCCAGAAAAGGGATGGAAGCAGGAGCGCTGTTTTCAATACGCAGGAAAAGGCTTATCTGAGAGCCCTGCCGTCAGTCCCTTACGAGGTGTGTGAATGGTCTTACGGACATAAGGTGGGCAAGAACTCCCATATAAGCTTTAACAAGGGTCAATACTCTGTTCCCAGCAGATATATTGGCTGTAAGGTTGATGTCAAATACAACTCCCGCCTTGTCTTTGTCTATTATAACAGAAGCGAAATTGCAAGACATGAAATCCTTCCCAAGGGCATAGTAAACGGTGTCAGGACAGATGAATCCCATCTTCCGTTTCCGCTTAAAAAGAATAAGCAGGCTGAAGGCCTGATTGACGCGGCCAGAGAAATCGGGCCGAATACTTTTGAGTTGATCCGAAGGATGTATGACGAGGCAAAAGTAAAGGAGCAGCCCACGCAGACGGTCGTGGCCATTCTCGCAATTGCTGACACCTTTACGCCGGACATCTTAGAAGCCGATTGTAAAAAAAGCTTAAAGCAGTATCATATGCCTTTTTACAAAACGGTATACAAGGCTGCCGAGAATCTAAATAATCAAAAAGAG
>QXWV01000391.1 GCA_009911195.1 Lachnospiraceae bacterium
AGATTTTCCAAATCTGCGAAAAAGAACAGATTTATTCTTTTCATAATTATTTATCGGATTAAGTGTATCATGATTTAACCCCAAAGACAAATCTTTTTTGAGAAAGAAAAGAGATTTCCCATTTATATACGAAGGACAAACTGATAAAAAAGATAAGCATCCCATAGAAGTTTTCTTTAAAATATATTGCAAAAATGCGGAAATGCTGGATTTCTATAATAAATATAATATAAAAATATTTTATGGTCAGTTTTATGGTCAAAAGAAAAAAGTAATAAGAAAGGAACAGGTATTATGGGAAGACATGGAGAAAATATAAGAAAGAGAAAGGATGGGCGGTGGGAAGGCCGTTATCCGACATACTGTGAAGTGAAACAGAAACAGATTTACCATTCAGTTTATGGAGGGTCATATAATGAAGTGCGGGAAAAATTAACTGCTAAATACCATTCCAATATTTCCGATGCAAAAGATATATTGGTGAATAAAGCGGCCTATAAGGATATTCGGCTTATGGATGTGGCGCAGGAGTGGTTTTATGAAATAAAGACCCAAAGAAAACCGTCAACTTACATAAAATATCATTTTATATTCAGCAATTATATCGAAAATATTTTTGACAATGTATTATTGTCCGAAATCACGTCTATATCAGTAAAAGAAAATGTTCCAGGCCATTTATCTGACAGTATTCAAAAAAGCATTTATTGTGTACTGAACCAGATTTTAAAATATGCATTTATAAAATATTCTATTAGGATGCCGCAGCTTAAAAGGCCAATCCCAAATTTGCGGAGCAAACCGGTCAAAGTACTTTCCAGAAAAGAACAAAAAGAATTGATTTCCGTGCTTTATAGAGAAATTGATATTTATAAATTGGCAGTTTTGATGTGCTTATTTACAGGACTAAGGTTAGGGGAATTGTGTGCCCTGAAATGGTCGGATATTGATTTGGACAACAAAACACTTACGGTAAACAGAACCGCACAGCGGCTCTATGTGGATGACCATAAGACGAAAACAGTTTTGATGGAAATGATACCCAAAAGCGCATACTCCAGAAGGGAAATTCCTTTATCGGAGATGGCATTTTTATTACTTATCAAATTCCATCATAATAAAGAGTATATATTTGGCAACAGTAAACCGATGGAGCCAAGGACTTTGCAGAATCATTTTAAGGAAATACTGAAAGAAGCACAATTAGGTGAATACAATTTTCATATTTTGCGTCATACTTTTTCCACTAATTGTATTGAGGGAGGGATAGATATAAAAAGCCTTAGTGAGATGCTGGGGCATTCCAATGTACAGACTACTTTAAACCGCTATGTGCATCCCTCTATGAATATGAAACGCCAGCATATGGATATGTTGTCGAGGTTTTATGGTCAAATATATGGTCAGGAAAAGTAGAAAGCTCGTTTTTCCGCAAAATGCCCTTCTTTTCGCAGATTTGGAAAATCT
>QXWV01000392.1 GCA_009911195.1 Lachnospiraceae bacterium
TACGGAGTTCGGCTATGTGGAGCCGGTGATCGTCAACTCAGACATGACCATTATCGGGGGACACCAACGCGCCACAGTCCTCACGGATTTGGGCTATGAGGAAATTGACTGCATCGTCATTGACATTGACAAGCAGAAGGAGAAGGCGCTCAACATCGCTCTCAATAAGATCACGGGCGAATGGAACAAGGAGCTGCTGGCTGACCTTATCGCCGACCTGCAGGATTCGGATTTTGA
>QXWV01000393.1 GCA_009911195.1 Lachnospiraceae bacterium
CCTGCGGTGGCGAAAATGGGGGATGTGTGGACGCTTGGGCGGCACAGGCTGGTGGTTGGCGATTCCACCCTGCCGGAGACATACGATGTGCTGATGGCAGGGGCGAAGGCAAACCTTGTGGTGACGGACCCGCCGTATAATGCGAACTATGAGGGGAGCGCCGGGAAGATCATGAATGACAACATGCCGGACAAGGAATTTTACCAGTTCCTTTTTGCCGCATTCGTAAATATGGAGCAGAACATGGAGAGCGATGCATCTATCTATGTATTCCATGCCGATACCGAGGGCTTAAATTTCCGCAGCGCATTCAGGGCGGCGGGCTTCTACCTTTCCGGGTGCTGCATCTGGAAGAAGCAGAGCCTTGTGCT
>QXWV01000070.1 GCA_009911195.1 Lachnospiraceae bacterium
CCTTCCCCGTACTGGGTTTCTAAAAGGTTGAAGTCCGTTCCTTCAAATGCTTTCCTGAAGCCCTCTTCCCTGTCCACCGTGGACTGGGTTGCTGCATTTACATTGACAATACCGATGTCGCCGCTCGTTACCCCTGCATCACTTAATGCTTTCAGCATTTCTTTCCCGGCTGTTGTTCCTGCTGCCACATTATCTGTGGAGAAAGTTGCCTCTGCCTCCAC
>QXWV01000071.1 GCA_009911195.1 Lachnospiraceae bacterium
CTTATAGCCGCCTGCCACTGCGTTGTTCACACATTCAATCTGCTGCGCATCATCTTTTGTGTTAGGAGACATAAAAGTCACTTCCACTCCCAGTTCTCCAGCTGCTTTCTGGGCGCCTTCATTTAAACTAATCCAATGCTGGTCGATGGAATCCATAGTAATCAGGGCTATTTTTCCACCCTCCGCAGATGCAGGGGCTTCTTCTTTCGCCGGTTCTGCCGTCTCCCCTTCCGTC
Source organism: Lachnospiraceae bacterium (assembly GCA_009911195.1). Taxonomy (GTDB): domain Bacteria; phylum Bacillota; class Clostridia; order Lachnospirales; family Lachnospiraceae; genus Kineothrix. Next base: position 236 of record QXWV01000071.1, read on the forward strand.
TGTGCCGCTGCCGGCGTTTCCTGGTTTCCGCAGCCGGTCAGGGCTGCTGCCATCATGGCTACACAGCAAAGCATACTTAACAACTTCTTTTTCATGTTCCTTTTCCTCCATTTTTTTAATATTACTGCCTTGGCAGTTTTTTATTGCTTAGCAGTTTTTTATTGCTTAGCAGTTTTTTATTGCTTAGCAGTTTTTTATTGCTATACTAACGCTTAAACATTTTCAAAATGCCTTGCGTTTAGTTTCCTCCTTAATTCCCCTTTTTCTTTTTAAACTGGCCGCCCCTTACTACTACATCCAAAAGCACTGCCGCTACTACTATGACACCGATTACTACCCTTTGGATACCTACCTGGGCGCCTATCATATTCAGCCCATTCTCCAATGTCTGCCAAACCGCCGCACCGGCGAAAGTCCCAAGCAAAAGCCCGGTGCCGCCAAGGGGTGATACGCCGCCGATAACACTGGCTGCCACGCCATACATCTCATACATATTCCCGGCTTCCATATTTCCCATGCCTGCCTGTGCGCAAAGGATTAACCCTACCACCCAGGAACACACTGCGCTTACCACATACGCTTTTGTAGTAGTTAGCACTACGTTCACGCCGGAAAGCTTAGCCGCATCGATATTGGAACCGATGGCATATATATGTCTTCCTGTCCTCGTCTTTGAAAGAAGGAAGAAGAAAATGATAAAAAATATCAAAGCTATCCAAAAAGTATTGTAAACGCCAAGGGTGCTCCCATAATAAAACAGCCCCTGGAATTTATCCCCGGCTTCTTTGCCGATACCCGTTGCGATTGCATCCGTATTCCGGTTGCCGTTTACCATATAAGCGATACCCCTCGTAATAAACATAGTTCCCAAGGTGGCAATAAAGGGGGGCAGCTTGAATTTCCCAACCAAAAAACCATTGACTACACCGCATATCAGACAGCAGATAAGGGCTACAAAAATAGCGATTATCGGGCTTACTCCATGGCTCATTAAGGTAGCAGCTATCATGGCGCTCATACCTACCATTGTACCGATGGACAAATCAATATTTCCGGTAATCAAGATATAGCTTTGGGCAATACCGATGAGCAGATATTTCGACATGGAGCGCAGCAGATTCATAATATTCTGCCCGGAAAATACCGCCGGGTTAATCAAGCCGAAAGCCACATAAATTATAATCAATCCAATAAATGCCGTTATAGCGGCGCCCATACCTCTGACGCCCAATGTTTTTTTCAGAAAACTTTGCTTTTCATTACTCATGCTTTTCGTTTCCTCCCTCACTCTTTCCTATCTTTTTATCCTCAAAGGTTGTCGCCAATGTCAAAATCTCGTTCTGGGTAGTTTCCCTTGCCATCACTTCGCCCGTAATCCTGCCATCGCACATTACGATAATCCTGTCTGCAATCCCCATTACCTCCGGCATTTCCGAAGATACGAAAATAACTGCAATACCCTGCTTTTTCAAATCGTTCATCAGATGGTAAATCTCCACTTTCGCCCCTACATCAATGCCTCTTGTAGGCTCATCGAAAATAACCACCCTGGAATCCCTTGCCAGCCATTTTCCAACAACTACCTTTTGCTGGTTTCCTCCGGAAAGATTGCCGGAATCTACTTCCACATTGGGTGTTTTTATTTTCAAATCCGATACTGCCTTTTCACAGAGCTTCTTTTCCTCCGCACTGTTTACCACACCCAGCGTGTTGCATACAATATCCAGATTGGGCAGTGCCAAATTATGGCGGATACTCAGCTTTGTGCACAGGCCATCCTTTTTCCGGTCCTCCGGTGCCAGTACCACGCCGTTTTTAATAGCATCCATAGGGCAGTTTATTTTCACTTCTTTTCCATCTACAAATATTTGGCCGCCTTCCTTTTCATCCACACCGAAAATAGCCCTTGTTGTTTCTGTCCGCCCAGCTCCCATCAGCCCGGCAAATCCTACAATTTCCCCTTCATACGCGGAAAAGCTGATATCCCTTACCATCCGCCCCGCATTCAGGTTCTTTACTTCAAAAACCTTTTTCCCTTTTCGGCATTCCACCCTGGGGAACTTTTCCTTAATCTCACGCCCTACCATATGGGCGATAATCTGGTCCATGGTAGTATCCGCAAAATTCATCGTTGCAATATACTGGCCGTCGCGCATAATGGTTACCCGGTCAACGATATGCTGCAGTTCCTCCAAACGATGAGATATGTAAACAATGCCCTTCCCCTCGCTTTTCAGCTTTTTAATAATACGGAACAAATCCTCAATCTCCCTTGCCGTCAAAGAAGAGGTCGGCTCATCCATAATCAGGACCTTTGCATTGATGGAAAGGGCTTTCGCTATCTCTACCATCTGCTGTTTGGAAACCGGCAGTTCACCTACAATCTGATTAGGGCTGATATCTATCTTTAAATCATCCAGTATCCTCTTTGCTTCCTCTTCCATGGAACTGTTATCCAGAGCCAGCTTCCCCCGCCTTTCCCTGCCCAGGAACATGTTTTCCGTGACCGTCAGGTGTTTGCACATATTCAACTCCTGATGGATAATCGCAACCCCCGCTTCCTGTGCCTGTTTCGGAGTCAAATCGCCATATTCCCTGCCAAAGATATTCAGCGACCCTTCATCCCTGGTATAAACACCGCTAAGCACTTTCATGAGTGTTGATTTGCCTGCGCCATTTTCCCCAAGCAGTGCCAGCACCTCACCGGATTTCAATTCAAAATCCACTTTGTCAAGAGCCTTCACGCCAGGAAATGACTTACAGATATTTTTCATAGAGACAATTATCTCACCCATTCCTTAATCCTTCCTTTTGTATATTTTGCTTTGTAAATATACTATAGCAAATACTTTTTTAGTGAAAAAGGGTGGGAGTTTTTTGATTCGGTGGGGGTTTTTTATGCAGTTTTACTTTCTGGGAGGCTTGCAGCACTGTGGCGGACTTTCCTATGATATGAATAAGAATCCTTCTTTGCAGGATTCTCCGCCTGCGGCGGGTCGCTCTGGCGACATTTTACCTTTCCGCCGCAGTGCGAGCCTGCCCGGAGGGCTTTTTATATCATAGGGAAGTTCGGAGGACTTTCCTATGATATAAAAAAAGGCGGAGCCGCAGCAAAGTATTGCAACAGCCCCGTCCCAGGTCATACTGCCCTATTATTTTGTAAGTATGGCCTCCCTGCCTAAGACGGCCTCAATGCAGTCCGCTAAGGCAGCTTTTTCCTTCATGGGATTCCCCATATAATGATACATTAAATGTCTGGTATCCATTACGATACCCTGGATGCGTTCGTAGAACTTTTTATTTGCCCTCCAGTCACCGACCGCCTCCCCTATATTGCCAACCACACAGGTAAGGTTAAAAACGTTCTCATCCATATTGTAAGGCATGATAAATGCGTTAAACAACGAGCCTGCGCTGATACCTTTATATTTTTCCAAGTATTCCCCATATGTAATCTGCTTATTGATGGATGCGCTGCCCGGCAAATCATCGGGCTCGCCGCTCCATCCATACCTGTAGCATTTGGCATCCAGGATATAATACTTTCCATTGTAAATCATGACCGTATCCGGCATCAGAGGCCGTTTGACTTTATTTTCGCCGTAATCAAGCAGCCAGCGCGCACGGGGGAAATATTGATTTTTATCTTTCTCACCGAATGCCCTGTCAATCAGCTTTTCCCAAACACGGTCAAACCCATCCGTCCCAAAATAAAACTGCCTTTCCGATGTTTTCTCATCCATAAACCGGAGCATATCCTTCATCGCCTGGAACAGTTTTCTCTTCTTATCGTCATTCGTGTTCCCCAGCTTCCCATTCAGGATAGCAATGGATGCTTTCACCTCCGGATGAGGACCCGGACGCTTTGGCATATACGGAACATATAACCAGCCTATTTTTTTAAATGCCTCATACACGCATAAACGGTTGATTTGGGTTATCGTCTTTGAATCGTTGGGTGCGGTTGTCCTCACAGTAAATTTTGTGTAAATAAAAGAGCTGCACCCGCCTTTTTTCTGCATTAACGGCACTTGACCCTTTACCGTCCTGGGCCAGTCCTGCTTTCCCGAAATGCCTGCCTTATAGGCCGGCTCGGCTTCCACATAGTATTTGCCTCCTGTGGAAAAATAATATTCAATCACTGTCCGATATGCATTTATGGGAAAATCCACCTCTTGGGATACCCCAAATCTGCGGGCTGCCAACAGCCTGTCTTCCTTCGTTGTAAACTCAGATAAAACCTGTATCAAATGCCTGATATCAGCTCTTATTTCCCCATCCGTTTCCGGCAGCCGGTATCCGATAGGGAAATAGGCCATAACACCATCAAAGTCAGCCTTGATGCCCACAAAACATTCCCCGTCCTTATTTCCGTTTACCCGGCAATGTTCTTTTATATGAAATGCCCCATCTAAATCCATGTGAAATCACCGCCTTACCTCTCCGGATTCATAAGTGCATTCCGGACATTATCCTTAAACATAGCAAAGCGCTCCTTCTTCTCCGCATACATAAAGGCGCGTATTACCTCTTCCAGGCTCTGATATGTTGCTGTTTCAAAAACCATCTCCCTGTCAAATTTGAAAGCATCATCCCACAAATATTTCAAAACCTTTTCCGGGAATCTGCGGTTCTGCTTCATGGCATCCCGGATTGAAGAAAGCCTCCGCCTTCCGTTTTCGTCAATCGTTCCGTTTCGTTCTTTCCCACACAGCCTATCGTATTCACCGTCGGCAAGGTTTCCCATGTTATGGTCAAACTGCAAATCCTTCCAATGGACGAAGTATACGCCCAGGCGCTTATCCTCCGCCAAAGCCATCCCTACGTTATTTCCCACAATAATCTTATTTATTTGTGTGCAGAAAACTTCCCATGTAATTCCTGTATCCAAGATAAGGGCATCCGCAAGCTTTTTGTCCACCTGCTCGAAGCTGTTTTCAATCAGGTGCATCTCCCATCTGCGCTGGAATGCAGTATCCAGGGTAAACACATTCTGGTCCGAAGTGTTCATTGTACCGATAATCGTCAGATTGGAGGGAATGCGCACTTTCTGCTTTTCATTCTTATAGACAATCCTTGCTATATTGGCATTCGTAATCCCGTATTCGCTGGTCCCAATGGGAAATCCATCATCATCCCTATCCCGGGCTTCCATTTTCCTGTCCAGCAGTTGGAATACTTCCCCGAAAATCGCCGGGGCATTGCCACGGTTGATTTCTTCGATAATCAAAATATACGCTTCCTCCGGGTGATGATAAGCCTCCTTCAAAATATTGGTAAAAGGCCCCGGGGTAAATCTATAGCTTACTTGGCCGTCCTCCGATACATCGGGTAAAATCTGGCCAATAAAATCGGAATACGTATAATCCGGATGGAATGTCAGGCGTTCCACATTTGCGCCTTTTTTACAATACTCGTGTTCAATCGTCCAGCTCTTTCCCGAACCCGGCACGCCGTAAAGAAGAACATTAGCCCCTCCCTGGATACGCTTCGACTCCTCTATGGAAAGTTCTTCCGGCACACCCTCTTCCCCGGTATGAATGAGACATCTGCGGAATTCATAATCGAATTTGGTATCTTTATTTTCATTATTCATAATAACAGTCCCCACTATATGTAAATTGGACGGCAATATCACCTCATTGCTGTGAAGAATTGTTCTTGCCCTGCCGCACTGGACGGCCAGCCATTGGTAAAACCCTTTATCCTTAAGGGGTGTTTTTGACCATCCGTGCCAGGCATCTGCCACATTATCCACCCTGTTTAAGAGTGCCGCATACCGGCCTATTGTTTGGAAGAACAAAGGCTCTGTAATATTTTGCACCACAAGGTAAATATTTTTCTTCTCATTCTGAAATGCTGCAAGAACAGCCTTTTCAAATGCACCTGGCACAAAATTTTCCCTATCTCTTGTGCAGAAATGGGTTTTTTCCACCCCAAACCGATATCTTATAATTTGGGAATTGTCGCTTACCCGCCCTAAGACCGCACCGTTTACCCAGCTTCCCGCCGTTTCCCCATTGCCCTTTGTATAGGCGAACAGCTTTAACGGCTCATATACTGCCTTGATTGTTCTGATTTGCTCTTTATGATAGCTGCTTAAGACAGGGCTTAACTGATAATACAGCCTTCCGCTGCCCCCATCCCGCGTATAAACAAGCAATGGGATATTGCTATCCGTGAAAATATTTATAATCTTGCAGTCATGGACAATGTTGGCAATGCCCCACTCTTCCATAATGGCCGGATAATCATAGACTCCTTGAGAGCGTTTTTCTTTTACCTTTCCAATAGCTTCCCCGAAATCCGTAAAGAGCCCCCTGTTCAGGCCAAACATCACATAACAGATTTCTTCTGCCGTGGCTTTGCCTAATTCGTATATTGTCTTAAACACTACCTTCGGCGGCTCCACATCGGTATTGGATTGTTCTGCCCCGCTGTTGTTTTTTCCAAAGGAATCAAATATTATGCTGTCAAAAATCAAATCAATGAAATCAGCCCTGTGTTCCTCCGTTATGCCATATCTCTCGGAAGAATCTTTATCCTCCCCATTATCCTGGATATATTCCGTCAATATCCTGCCCCTGTGGGTCAAAACCAACTCATTCATTCCTTTATCATCGGCCACAATATCAACAAAGCCAAAATACCTGGGCAATTTGCTCTTATTATATGCGGTGCGGTTCTCCTTGCCGTTCTGAACCGCAGGCACGCCCACAAACCTAGCCATTTCCTTTACAAAATTTTTTCGGGAAACCTTCCCCCCTTTCAAAGCAATTACCTTAATCGTGTAGAGGAAATAGCTGATATTCATGCTGGATTTATCTATCGTTAATTTACCTGTCATACCGGCCTCCGACAATGAGCGCTTCTAATGCACGTTTCATCAGCAATGGGGGAATCCCTTCCCCGATAACCTTCCGGATAAAAACATCATCCGCCCATTCCGGGATGTTCCAGTCCTTCGGGAGCGAAGATAAGATTAAAAGTTCATAAATGGATAAAGAGCGTGCATCGGAATAAACCCGTTCCTTTTCCACTTCGCTATCATTAATTAACCTTCCCGGATGGACCGTGGAAAAAGCGGAAATAACGCCGCTGTTTTGCATAATCGTTGTGGCCGGTTTATCCCAGTCCATTCTCATATATGTCCGTGGCGCCCCTTTTACCCTCCTGCCTTTTGTCATTGGATAAAAAACTTCATTCTTAAATGCCGACTTTGCAGACGGCGTATGCACCATCCACTCCACCTGTTTCCAGCTATGCACCGGGGGATAATGCCATTTGGACACTTTCAGCCCCTCCGCCCGTTTCTTTTCATAATCGGGAAACCTCCATTGTTCATTTTCATCCCTTAAATGCGGGTCCAGAGACGGCAAATCCCCGATGGCTTCCCTCAATGTAATGATATGTTCATTTTTTTCCGGGAACTCCCATTGTACCTTCTCTGACTTTAAAACTAACAAATAGATATATCTTTGCCTGGACTGGGGTACTCCGTAATCCATCGTATTGACAATACGCTGTGTATTAAACTGGTAAAATTCCCCCAGCTCCTTTTCGATATACTCTGGAATGAAAATATACTCACCATGGTATAAAATCTGCGTATGCTGCTGCATCGTTACATTTTCAATAACCACGAAACGGGGCTTTAATGCCTTAATCGCTTCCACAGCATAATATACCAGAAAATTTCTTGGGTCCTTAGGGTCCTTTCTGCCTGCACATGACATGCCCTGGCAGGGCGGCGTAGCAATCAACATTTCCGCCTTTGCCTTTTTTGCTTCCTGGATTACCCTGGCAAATACAGCTTCCTCTCTAATATCCCCCTGAATCATATGTACTTCCGGATACAAATGGCTGTAAAACCTGCATCGTTCTTCTATCAGTTCATTCGCCGCCACAACATCTATTCCCAATTCCTTAAAATAGGTTTCCGCTATGCCCACATTGGCAAAAAGGGAAAGCGCCCCTACCCTGTTTTTAAATTTAATTTCTGCCATCCATTAACCGCTCCAATTCTATAAGTGCATACTCCAATAGCCTGGGCGGCACTCCTTCGCCCAATATTTCCCGGATTACATTGCTGCTTGCACCATCAGGGATATTCCAGTCATCCGGCAGGGAAGACACCCTCATCAACTCGAAAATGGATAGCACCCTGGCATCGGACCAGATTCTTTTTTCTTCCAAAGGAGAATCTATAATTACCCGTCCGGGATGCCCGTTTTCCTGCGAACCGATGCGGCTGGTGTATCTGGTTACCGTATAGGCAGGCTTATCCCACCACTGACGTTTGTACGTGTTTTTGTACCCTTTGGATTTCGTTCCGTCGGAAAGGGTAGGGTAGTAAATTTCGTTGTTCCACGCAGAGCAGCCTTCCGGTGTATGCATCATGGCAATCACATGCCTATACTTATGCCTGGGAGGGTAATGCCACTTGGAAATTTTCAGCCCTTCTTCTTTCTTCTTATAAAAGTCCGGAAACAGTTTCAGCCTCGCCTCTTCCGTAATATCCGTAACGTCCGGGTCTAAGGCCGGCAAATCCCCAATCACATCCCTCATCGTTGGGATTTTATCCATTGGAGCAGGAAATTCCCATTGAATCCCCGTTCCCTTATGGGATAGCAGGTACACACACCGCTCCCTGGATTGGGCAACTCCGTAGTTCATGGCATTTACAATGTTATTTACATTAAAATGGTACCTGTCTGCCAGTTCATTTTTCAAATATTCATCTATTAATATCCACTTTCCGTCAACCTCAATACTGGTCTGCAAAATTTCCGGCACATTTTCAATAATAACGAAAAGCGGATTTAATAACTTGATTGCTTCCACAACATTAATCACCAATCTGTTGCGGGGGTCATCTTTCTGCTGTTTACCGGCAGTGCTCATGCCCTGGCAGGGCGGTGTTGCTATCAGGAAATTGCAGCCTTCCTTCCTGGCCGCTTCTATGATACTGTCAAAAATTTTCTTATCTGTAATGTCGCCTTCAATCATATTGGCCAAGGGGTATAAATGCTTGTATATTTTAACCCTCTCCGGCAAACGTTCCGATGCAACCCTCACAACAATACCATGTTTTTCAAAATAGGTTTCGGCAACGCCTGCACTGGAAAATAATGATAAAGCTTTGTAGTCCATAATTTTATCCTTTTATCCTGTTCCAAAATCAGTCCAACCGGATATCCTTCGCAAAGGAATACGAAATAACCTCCCCCTGCTTTGTCGAAGTATATCCTTTTTCCCTATGGGAATAGTTTGAAATTTCCGCGGAGCCAAAATCAGCAAATTTCTCATATATCCGTTCAAGAACCGAAAGTTCAGATTCGGAAAGAACCCCCTCTGAAATTTCACTATCCGGTATTACCTGATGCTTTTCATACCCATTGTCAAATTCCACCTCTATATGTGCAATCTCATCAGCCTCCATCATGCCAAACAAAAGGTCATAATTCTTGGGAACTGGTCCATATGGGAGATGGACATACCTTGCACCGGATATTGAAATGCCATTCTCCCGATAAAAAACAAAGTCTGAATAATTCAACAGTTTCAACAGCTTAACCTTCAATAGTCCGGCGCTTTTCTTTGCAAAAAATAAGACCATCGCACAGAATTTTTCATAGTCAAAAGGCTTAAATCCATTTTCAACGGATGGCATTTCACTAAAAAACAGATTAACGAGCTTGTTGCCCGCATGGTATTCGGAATCCTGCTCCAGCTTATCCACCGTTTTAAGCAATTTCTCTTTCTGATTATCATCCAGCATCACTTCATTTTCCGTCAGATATATTCTCATATTCTCCGGATTCCGCAGAAAAAGGAGCAGGCTGTTATGAGCCTTATCCTGTATAGAGCCATTCTCATACCTGTGGACCGTTTTATCCCCCCAGTTAAGAAGTTTGGCGAAACTCCTCTGGCTAAAACCATACTGCACCCTTATCTTTTTAATTTCATCCGGAAACAAAAGCTTATGTCTCCTGCGGTATTCATTATATGCCTTTACTAATGTGGCATTATCCAGTTCTTCGCAAAAGAATTCCTCCCCACATCCTGCACATACCAAGACCTTCGCATCAACCTCTATCCTTTCTCCGCACACCTCATAAGTTTCTTTTCTGCTTATCACCTTCGTCTCGACATCTCTTCCGCATTCTTCGCAATACTTCTTCATTGACGCCCTCCTTATCCCTAAGCAAAATCATCCTCATGAAATCCCAGGCATTTCAGAATATCTTCGTCATTTTCCTGCACTATCTTCACTTTTATGTAGAATTGTATGCCATCAATATTTTTCTTAAATTCCCAAATATGGCCGGGCCTGGCTGCGTCATAATCTTGTTTAGGCCCTTTATAATAATTCCCAATGGACAGCCCTAAAATCTCATCTTTTGCATCGGCAATGGTAAAGCCATGCTGCGCTAGTGCCTGCATATTTTTTCTCCTAGGAACAAAATCATATTTTCCTGCTGACACGAGTATTTTTACCTTTTCAAGAAATGAAACCAATTGGGGATTGCCCACTTAAATACCTCCGTATATTTACATTATAGCCACATAATCCAATATGTCAACAAAATGCGGTCATATAACCGCATTTTGTTGGTGTCATTGATTCTGTTCCTCCGTCAGCACTGCCTCCACTAAAAGCCTTCTCTCTGCCCTGTCGCTGTAGCAAGTAGACAGCACAAGGATTTTATCCCCTTCCGATATCTCTATTTCTTCCCTGAAATTCCCTTCGCATTTTCTCACATCGGCCAAATGTCTCCGGACTTCTATACTTTTTGTAAAATCATATACATAAGGCAAAAGTTCATCGGAAAAATCTACCGCAGCAAAAATTTCATAGGTAAACGTTTTCTCAGGCGTCTCAATGATTACCTGGCGATTTTGGGCGAAAAAATCTTTGTCGGCAAAAAAATGCAAACCGCTGAACATCTCTCCGTTTTTCATGTTATGCCCATATAAAACGGTAACAGAATCCATAAAATCCCGGCCATTGACAGGCTGGGAATAAATAACCCCGGGAAGCCCTTCCGTCAAATCCACTTGATGGTCAAGATAGAAATTATCATAAGGGTCTTTTGCATCCCCTTTTTGTAGAACCGGATAATCAATTTTAGTTCCTGGAATGGTAATCCAGGCATAAATATCCGGATTCTGCTCCTCTAATTGTTCAAAGTTGAGCTTCGTTGCACCCAATGCTTCCCCAATCTCCACTATGTCAGCCGATGAAGGCCCCGGCAGCTTTGTTGTATCAGCATTATTTTCCAAATGACTGGCATTTTCCAAATTTCCTGTGCCCGTACCCCCAAAAGTTCCTCCATAAAAGCCACTTAAGGAAACCGCAGCGCCAAAACCCAGGAGGAGGAGGGCTGATAATATTTGTTCTTTTCCAAATTTCATCTTTTATCCCATTTCTGCACTGCTTTTGCACTCAAATAAATAGGAATCCAGCAAGTTTGCGGATGCAGCGCAGACGCAAGCTTGCTGAAAGGAAAGGTTGGCAAATCTTCCCCTCCTACTCTCCTGTTTTCGGACTCTTTGGCTTTTCGTTTTCCATATCTGCCATTATACTGGCAGCCAAAACCACTTTGTCTTCCGCTTTGGCAATAAAGTCTGCCTCCTGCTTGCCATCAGAACCGCTATTGGAGATATTATTTTCATTATCATTATTATTTTCGCTACCATTATTATTTTCGTCTTCTGATGACCCTTTTTCAATCACTACCACATAATCGGACGCATGGGAAAAGGACAAACTAATATTGCCGTCTTCCTCAATCTCCCCAGCATCTCTATATATCAACATTCCGGCGCTGTCATAGTAATATAGCCTCCCTGTGCTGCCGCTATGCTGGCTGCCTAGATTCACGGTAAGGTCCGCCCGGAATCCAAATTCTCCATCATGGATAAGGGAAATCTGAGTGGCGGGATTCCCTTCCGCAAGCGAATCCACGATAGCAGGCGGGATGACATCCGTATCCACTATTACTTCCAAATCAATATCCTTTAAATTAGATGCTGCTACATCAGTCCCTCCAATGGTCCAGCTATAAGAACCCATATCAAGAACAATACTCACTTCTTTGCCTTGAATGGCTTCCAAGACTTCCTTCGGCACTACTGTGGCTTTTTTCATATCTACATGAAGCGTATGCCCGCTTCCTCCCTGCTCTATATCAGCTATGATTTTTTCAATTTCTTCCGCTGTAAGCTTTCCTCCGGACGGTTCTTGTTCCGTTCCATCTTTCAGCTTTACATCGGCCGCAAGGAATTCCTTATCTCCGGTAATCGTCACCGTTTCCCCTTTGTCATACCCTTCCCATAAAATATCCGTATATTTTTCGTTTTCCACGGGCAGTTCAAAATGAAAGCCTCTATCTACCACCACGTATTCATATACATCATGCGGGTATTTCAGAATCACTACGCAGTTATCGTACTGTGCCTGAATATTGAATTTTTTATATCTTGCAATATCTATGCCTGATGTACCTTTCCAATTTGACAGAATGAGCCCTTTCAAATGACTTATTTCTTTAAGGGTCTCCGTAACTTCTTTCCCAACGGCAGCATAGGAGAGATTTTCTCCATCAAAAAGCATTAGCCTGCTCTCGGAGACAAGTTTCCCGTCTTCCCCCCGATAAGTATAAGATACATCAGCCGTGGTCTTTCCCTTGTATACCGCTGTCACATATAGGTTTGTCATATCATGGGTCAGAGCTTCTCCACCGTCAATCCCCGGCAAAGCCCATCTTTCAAATTCCATCCCTTCCGGCGCTTTTGGGCCTTCCAACGCAGCCAGGGCATCGTTAATAGCAGTTCCCCTCTTATATGTTTTTGGAGTCGATTTGGAAACTTCATTTCCATTTTCGTCCAAATACCTCATATGCCATGCCACCAGACAGTCATCATACACTGCTTCTACGCCAACGTAAGCAATATCCGATACCTGTGTCATCTCATCCACAGAACCATCCAGCTTATAGCTTAGAATAAGTTCTTCGTTGGCATCTTCCGGAAGCACAAGGGAATCCAGCATTTCCCCATACGTCGCATCTTTATCCACGAACTGGGGTACGATTGCCATTTTCAGCCCTTCATCTTTGGACACATAGGTCAGGACTACATTGACGCAGCATTTATCATATGAAGCAAAAAAGCAATACGAAAGGTTAGGGGTATTTGGAAAAAGCCTCTGTTCATCTTCATCTACTATTTCGGCCCACTCGTCAGTCCACGTAACATTCACCCCTTCCGCCGGCGGTGACGGCCATATGCCCAGTTCTTTTAGCGACCCCCTTCTTCCTACATTTTTTACTATCTCATTATACATTAAATAGTCATAGATAAAACTGCCGTTTTCCTGACGCACTAAGCCAAAAAATGAAAAACTGATATCCTTCACATCTTCCCTGTAAGTGCCATCAGTTTTTACTTTGTAATACCACGGGCAAGTATCCCTCCAATCTGGTTTAAAATCCGACAGTTCGGTACGATATCCTTTTTTATCAGTTATATATAAATCGGCCAGCATCCATTCACACGGATAAGTTTCACTGTTTATTCGAATGATGCCAACATATTCTTTCGCATTCTCATTGTAATACATCGTTACCCGTTCAGTACCGGAAACATATGATGCCTGGGGAGTAAATGTGGCATATGCTGTAGCAGAAGGATTTATTTCATTTACTTTCACGGATATTGTAACATTTTCCCCCGGCTGCACCCATTGGCTGTTTTTATCAATGGTAATGCTTTCAATGACAGGGGCTTCATTATCCTCTACATATCCATCCGGGTCTACCGTAAAATACCATGGGCGGGCCGTTTCCCAATCCTCCCTAAAATCCGACAAAGTCGACCTGTTTCCATTTGCATCGGATACGCTTATATGGGAAAGCGTCCATTCCGTCGGGTATGTATCTTGTGTAATGTCGATGGTTACTGAATATTCCATCGTGATTCTATCTAACCGCAAATTATAGTTTAGCGTGGATGCCTCCGGGGATTCCGGCTCAAATTGTGCATACATCCAGGATGACGGATGCTCTTCCTCAACTTCCACCTTCAAAGTAATTCTTTCCCCTGCTTTTACCATCTGCCCGTTTTTATCAATCGTAATGTTCTTAATTACTGGTTTATCTGTATCATAGTTATCATTCACAACTGTAAACTTTAAATTTTTATCCGGTTCTATTTCATTTGGATATATATGATAATAAACGTTCTCTCCCACATGTACTACAATATAATTCACTTCCCATTCTGATGGATAAGTATTATCCTTAACCGTAAAAGTGCCTGTTACCGTCTGGGTTTCGGAATCGTAATCCATAGATATCTCTTCGGAATGCCACTCACTGTTTTCACATGGCTGTAAAAATAGCCTTATCCATTTTTCCTCTTCTATCCCCTGGCATTCAAGGCGGGCTGTGTAAGTTACCGTATCCCCTACCCGCAAATTCCCGTCTGGATTAGAAGAATTTCTTTGTATTTGAAAGTCAGACATGGATACTGCCCTGCTATTGTCAAGGGTAAATGTATAAAAATGCTCCCCTTCCGGCCTAATATCTATTTCCAAATAATTTTTTGCATTGTCCTCTAACATGATTTTTGAAACATAATATTCTCCTTCATAACCTGTAAGCTCACTGCAAGGAAATGTCCCTGTATACAGATTTCCGCCTGTATGCTGCAATTTCACCCTCTTTTCATTATAGCCATCCCTCCGTGATATTCTTATATCAATAAGACTAATGCCGCTTTCCGCATCATAAGCTGACAAGTTAAAATGAAGGGTGTCATTCTTAGTCAAAGTTTTTCCGTTTTCTTCCAATTCAAAACTTTCCATCACTGGCTGGCTAATATCATAAGCAGCAGGCATAATCAAGGCATCCCCCATTTCCGATGCCAGCGGAGTATTGGAAGAAACCGTGTTTGCCGCAGAAATATCCCTATCTACTGCACTTCCTTCTTTTTGCACCTCACTTTTCATTTCCCGGCCAATCCCCTCCGCTGCCGTACCCTGCATTGGAAATACCGTTGTTGCTACGATGGACGCTGTCAATAAAATTCCTAAAAATTTTTTTCTGGATTTCATCATCCAAGATACCTCCTTTGTAAAATGCAATATTTGTAATAACATACTTATATGTTATGATTATACAATCTTTGACAAAAAAAGGAAGTGTATTCCGATTATTTTTTTGATATTTTAATTTTATTTTTTTGAATCATTATTTTTAAATAATCTATATGGTATCAGCATACTGGAAAACAGAGCGAATGGATATTATTATTGCCCGGGACTCTTGATATGGTTGAAATTTGGTCAGACACTAGAACAGATATGCATTATACATTATATATTTTACAAGAATGGAAATACCATTGTATATCAAAACAAATGCCTAAATTGATTCGGATGACAAAAGCATCACCCACAGAAGGCTTCTGGCAAAGGTTTTGCACCGTTGTATTCGCACAACTCTTTGTGCGATGTGCCAGAAGCCATCTGCGGGCAGGGCTTTTGATACCCGAATCCTATATTAAATATTCCATATTAAATATTCCATATTAAATATTCCATACTAAATATTCCATACTAAATATTTCATATTAAAGATATCCCGTTATAATGGGGAATCACTTCTCCTCTTCTGCAACAACAGAAAAAAATTTTGCCATCAGCGGGATATAGGTTGCCACAAAAACAGCTAACGCAATTCCCCCAGCCTGTTTTCTGCACTTTTCTGGTATCCGCATACCAGCCAAAATCCCTATAGAAAAAAGGCAGAACTTAAGCATAGCTAAATCTTTCCAATCACTTTTCTTTATATACCGGTCCGCATAATAAAACAATCTCTTCATCTCGATATCCTCCTTTCCCGTGTCTTTATTTTATCCTAAATTCAGCCACAAGGCAAGGAGAGGAATTTTACAATTGTTACAAATTTATACCAAAAGACATCTGGTACTATGTCAAGAAAAAGTACAAGTTAAACGTGGACTTTTGCTATTTATGAGACTATCCCTACATTTTTGGCAGTTCTCCACTGAACCGGTGGCAAATTGGTGGCAAATCGCCCTTTCCCCCACACCCCAACCACTGAAAAACCCTCATTCCATGCGGCTTAAGCAACAGATTGTTTCCACATGGCGGCAAAACGGGAACATATCCACGCATCCCCCGCGTACTGCCCGGTATCCCTTTTTCGCCATATACTCCAAATCCCGCGCCAAAGTCTCTGGATTACAGGATATATATACCACTTTATCCGGTGCCAGCTTGGCTAATGCATCCAAAAACACCTCATCGCTGCCTGTCCTTGGCGGGTCCATAAACACTGTGTCCACCCGTTCCCCCTGCTCTGCCATTTGAACCATGAATTCCCCTGCATCCATTTGGTAAAAATCTACATTTTTTATTTTATTCCGTCTTGCGTTGGAAATGGCATCTTTCACTGCATCCCCATTCACTTCCACCCCAATTACCTTTCTTGCCTTTCTTGCCGCAATCAAACCGATTGTTCCAATTCCACAATAGGTATCCAGAACTGTCTCTTTTCCCGTCAGCCCTGCATATTCCATTGCTTTTTGATACAGCTTTTCCGTTTGTACCGTATTGATTTGATAAAAAGATTTGGGGGATATTTTAAATTGAATGCCGCATAATACGTCTTCAATATATCCTTTCCCATAAATCACCTGGCCACTATCGCCAAGAACCATGCTGGTTTTCTTTTCATTCACATTGATTACAATAGTAGTGATATCTGGATGGAGTTTCAGCAATGCTTTTACAAAATTATTCTTTGACGGCAGAATCGGAGACCCCAGAACAAGCACTACCATAATCTGCCCCGTCGCATGGGCTACCCTCACCATTACATGGCGCAGCAACCCATATCCTGTATCTTCATCGAAGGTTTTTATCTTAAAAGAAGGTAACAGCGACCGAATAGAACCGATAATTGCATCCGCCTTTTCGTTTTCCAATACACATTCTTCGATAGGGATAATATAATGGGTTCCTTCTTTATACACTCCAGATAAAGGTTTTCCTTGCCGGTCATGGGTAAAAGCCGCATTTACTTTATTCCTATAATGCTCCGGCTGCTCCATCCCAATGATGCCTTCCAGCCTGACATAAGGCTTTAACAGCTTTGCTGTCTCCTTCTCCTTTATCATGAGCTGTTCATCATAGGGCAAATGAAGCATCTGGCATCCCCCACATTCTCCGAATGCGCGGCATCTGCCATTCCCTTTTCCTCTTACCATCCTGTCTCTTGTGGCATTTATACCCTTATCTGCCTTTCTCCCGGCAACATTGTTTCTTTCCATTTTAAATCTTTCCGATGGCACTTTCTTTTCCCATGTATTCCTCTCGGCCATATATCTTCCATCCGCCGCGCCTTTCTTTTCTCTCCCTACTCTTCCTTCCGTTCCAGATTTTTTTCCTGTGGCAGAATCTTTCCCTATAGCAAAGTTCCTTCCTGCGCTGGAATTTCTCCCTACACCTGAAGCCTTCCCTGCACTAAAGTTCCTCCCTGCGCTGGCATCTTTCCCCACTGCAAAGTTCCTCCCTGCACCAGAAGCCCTCTCTCCACCGGAGTTCCTCCTTGTTTCATTTCTCTTTCCCATCCTCACATTATTTCCTTTCCGCACGATGTAGCTCAATCTTTTTTCTCAAGTCTTCCTTCAAATACTTTATGATGTAACTTTCTTTTCTAGCCTTACATCCCTGCCTGTAGCATCCATCTTCCTTCAGCTACCTTATAACATTACCCTGTCTTTTTCCCAAATCTGTATTCCGCTGCACTTCCCCTTCTGACTATGCCGCCCATGAGGGATATATTTAATCTTTTAACTTTTTTCACCCGAATATTTCTCCATAAACCCTATCACCTTCTGCCGATATGCCTCCGGTTCCACCAGATTACAGGTTCCATGAGCCGCCCTGCCCACAATGAAAATCTCTTTTTCTGCCCCACAAGCATCATAATTAACCCGGCTCATTTGGGCAGGCACAAAATCATCCTGTTCCCCATGAATGAATAAAACCGGTATCCTGTTCCATTTCATGCTTTCCGTCACACTGTATTCCTGAAAATGAAATCCCGCCTTTGCGCGGCATATGTAATCTGCAACATATAAAAACGGAAACTTAGGCAGATGGAAATCTTTTTTCAGCACATGTGCAAAAATATCCCAGGGAGAAGTAAAACCGCAGTCCGCAATCAGCCCTTTCACCTGTTTTGGAAGTTTCAGCCCAGCCGCCATTAACACCGTTGTACATCCCATGGAAATCCCAGAAAGGAAAATATGGCATTCCTCCCCAAAGCGTCCGGCCATATATTCCGTCCATTGTACCAAATCGTAACGTTCTTTCACACCGAAGCAAATATAGTTTCCTTCGCTTTCCCCATGAGCCCTTTGATAAGGAACCAGAAGGTGATACCCCATCTCATGGTAAAATTTCACCAGATTAGCAAAATCCCATACCATCCCTTTATTCCTGTAGCCATGCATAAGAATCAATATTTTATTGGATTCTTCTTCCGCCGGAAGAAAATAGGCCACCAATTTTAGCCCGTCATAGCTGGTCATTGTAATGCGCTCCTTTTCCTGACCCTCAAACCAGGCTTTCCCAGCCTCCAGCTCTTTTGTAAAATCAGCAAAAGACCACCCTTTTTCCAGCACATTGCTGCCTTTTCCCCATTTTTCTTTCCGATTCCTTTTCCGTTCTGTGACCCTGCCGTTAATATCATTCCATAATTTTTTCAGCCATTCCCTCCGTAACATGGAATGGCTGTTATCCCGGCACACTGCCAACTGAAACAGCCCGTTAGAGACACCGTACACAGGCAGCGCCAGCAAAAGTGCCCCTGCACCCAGTATTTTCCTTTTTATTTTTCTTCCCCTTTTATAAATACTCATATCCCTCCCCGTCTCCTTACCACTTTTAGAGACTCCATTCCTTTTTCTTTTCATTTCACCACATCCCACAAATCCTTCTGCCCTTCATACTGGGCATTCATCCAATCCACCGCTTCCTCCAGCCCATCTTCATGAAAGCCAAATTCCATCCTTTGTTTCTTCTTTTCCGGAGTCGCCGCATATCCAAATGGCTCAGGCCATATAATTACCTCCAGCTTCGTTTCTTCCCCTTCCATTTTCTTCCGCAGCATATAACGCATCCCATCCATACTGCCGATATACTCTTCCTTTTTCACGTAATTTAGCACATGAAATTTATCTTTCTCTATCATTTTATACTTTCCTTTTTATCAAGAACAAAAAATTGGCCCAGCGTCTTGTTTCCCCTGCACGGGGCTATGCAATCGAGTAGGGGAATAACTTTTCCCCTTCTCATGCGCCGGGCGTCCGTCAGCTTGCTGACACATTTCATTTGGACGCCCGTGTACATACGAAAAAAGAATCCGCAATAATACTACTGCGGATTCTCCTTATCGGAGTGACAAGACTTGAACTTGCGGCCTCTACTTCCCTAAAGTAGCGCTCTACCACCTGAGCCACACCCCGAAACGCAATAATTATTATATACGCTTTATGAAATAAAATCAACCTTTATTTTTTAAAATTTTTCATTTTTTGATTTTTTTCTGATTTTTGAGCATTTTTCTTGTTCACATCTTCCCGCAAAAGTGTATAGACCGTGGATACAATAGGAATAAAAATGAGCATCCCTGCAACCCCCATCAGGCTACCTCCCACGGTTACTGCCGCTAACACCCAAATGGAAGGAAGCCCTACTGAATTCCCTACCACATGGGGATAAATCAAATTCCCCTCTATCTGCTGCAATACAATAAAGAGAACCAAAAACCATACCGCCTTTACCGGGTCATCCACCATGATGAGGAAAGTTCCAACGAAGCAGCCAATAAAGGCCCCTACAATAGGTATCAGTGCAGTAAATGCAATCAACACCCCCACCAGCACCGCATATGGGAAACCGCAAACTGCCATGGAAACCACAAACATGCTCCCCAGGATAACGGCTTCCATGCATTGCCCTGTGATGAAGTTGGTAAAGTTTTTATCCGCAATAGACACGATTTCCAATATACGTTCATATACTTTTGCAGAGCAATATGCCCTGACAATTCTTTTGGCCTGATTTCCCAGCCGCTCTTTCTGCGCCAGCACATAAAAAGCAAAAATAAGGGATACGAACAGATTGACTACTCCCCCCACAATGGTGGATGCCACAATCACAGTAGAAGTCACTACACTTCCCAGCCCATTCTTCATAAAATTTACAATGCCATTTAATATTGAGTCCCAATTAATCGTTTCAAAATTGTATTCTTCCAGCAATGCTATCAATTCCGGCTGGGAAGCAAAAAGCTGTTCCAACCATATCTGTGCTTCTACAAAAAACTGAGGTATCTCGTTGCCCAGCTCCATCATTGTCTGAATCAGTTGGGGCACCACTGTCACAATTACAAGAACAATTACGAGAATCACAGATAAGAAAGCCAGGAAAATACTGGCCGGCCTTTTTGCCTTCTGCATCCTGGCACTCTTTATACTTTTGAGCAAATGCTTTTCAATGGCAGACATGGGGATATTCAGCACAAAGGCAAACATAGCACCATGAATAAACGGTTTCAATATTCCGAAAACAAAAAAAATTCCATGCATTACAAAGTCAATTTTTATCGCTGCCAGACAGACAATTACCGTAAAAACAATTAAACTCCTGATTTTCTTCATATTCTCTCTATTCAAATCCATATTTTCCCGCTCCCGCGCATCTTTCCGCGTATTATCCCATTTGTATCCACAGCCTGTTCCCAGCACCGGCATCTAAGCCCTATCCGTAGTTTTCAAGCAAACATTCTTCACAAAAAACCATGCCTTGCTTTTCATTGTGCAAATTTTCCTTACCGCGCGCCCTTCGTTTCCTTTAAAAGCTCCACCACATAGTTCCATACCCTTTCTACAGAAGATATGCTCAGACGCTCCTCCGTAGTATGAATATTTTTCATATCCGGCCCTATGGAAATACATTCCAGCCCCGGTATTTTAGCCGAAAACAGCCCACATTCCAAGCCTGCATGAATCGCCTGTATTTCCGGTTTCTTCCCATACATATCCTTGAATACCCTTACCGCCATATCCCGGAAAGGGGAATTTTTTTGGTAAGCCCAGCCCGGATAATCCCCACGCACTTCCTGGGATGCCCCAGCCATAAAGGCTATGCTCTTTAGCTTTCCGATTAATGCCCGCTTTGCACTTTCCAAGGAGCTTCTTACCGAAAACTGGACAACCGCCTTATCATTTTTTAATGAAACTATCCCCATGTTCAGGGAAGTCTCCACCAGCCCTTCCATATCCGCGCTCATCGCCTGCACTCCGCCCGGCGCTGCAAAAAGCAGTGAAACCAACTTAACCGTTCCTTCGCTGGATACGCAACTGATTGCCTTCCCCCCTGATGCTTCCAATCTTTCTATCTCTATCCGTATATCCGGGTCTTTGGTCTGAAGTTCTTGCTGCAGTTCCTTTTCCACATCTTTTACCGAGTCCCTCAGCAATTTTTCCTGACCCTCCCCAATGACAAAAACCGCCCTTGCTTCCCTTGGTATGGCATTATCCGCCAGCCCGCCTTCCAACTCCTCCAAATAAAGGTCCATGGATTGGCAAAGGCTGTATAACAGCCTACCTAAAAGGGCATTGGCATTTCCCCTCTCTTTGTCTATTTCTGCACCGGAATGGCCTCCCTGAAGACCCTTCATGCAAACAGCATAGCGTTCCCCGCATCTTTCTTCCCTAATCAAAGGAAGCGTCCAATCCACTCTTGCGCCTCCGGCACATCCCGCCAGGATAAACCCTTCCTCTTCCGAGTCCAGATTCAGCATCCTTCTACCTTTCAGCATAGAAACATCCAGTTCCCTTGCTCCGTCCATTCCCACTTCCTCATCCACCGTAATAATTACTTCCAGCCGTGGATGGGCTATCTCATCGGAGTCCAGAATCGCCAATGCATAAGCTACTGCAATCCCATCATCCCCGCCAAGGCTGGTATCTTCCGCAAATAAATCATCCCCGTCAATGGCAAGGCGAAGCCCTTCCTTTTCCATATCAATAGATGCACCTGGCTTCTTTACCGCCACCATATCCATGTGCCCTTGTAAAATAATGGGTTCTTCGGCCTCATATCCGGAGGTGGCCTCTTTAATAATAATCACATTTTTACATATATCCTGAATATAAAATAAATCCCTCTCTTTGGCAAATTCCACCAGGTAATCGCTCAGCATATCTATATTTCCCGAGCCATGGGGAATCTTACATATCTCTTCAAAATAGTGGAATACTTTCTTTGGTTTTAAATTCTCAGTTACTGGCATGGCTGTACACCCTCTTCCTTTCCTGTCTGCCATTTCCTAACACTTTATGGCAGATAATATATATAGTATACACTGATTCCCGGAAAATGCTAATTAAAATTTAATAAAAAAAGATGCCGCCTAATCATCCGTTTCGATTCTTTTGCGACACCTTCTTAACATTATTTTTTAATATTATGCAATTTTACTTTTCGCCAGTTCTGCCAGTGCTGCAAAGCCTTCTGCATCATTTACCGCCATCTCAGCCAGCATCTTCCTGTTCATATCCACTTCTGCCAGTTTAAGACCATACATAAACTTGCTGTAGGACAGCCCGTTCATCCTTGCTGCTGCGTTGATACGCGTAATCCACAGTTTCCTGAATTCACGTTTCCTCTGCTTTCTTCCTGCAAAGGAAGAGGTAAGAGCCCTCATTACTGCCTGTTTTGCTACCCTATACTGTTTCGACCTTGCTCCCCTGTATCCTTTTGCAAGTTTCAATACTCTATTATGTCTTCTTCTGGCTTTCATTCCGCCTTTAATTCTTGCCATCTCTCATTTTCCTCCTTATGATTTCATTTCCTATACAATAATCATATTACAATTACAGATAAGGTAAAATCTTCTTCATATTCTTAACATTGGTTTTATCTGTAATCGTCGCTTTCCTAAGGTTTCTCTTTCTCTTAGGGGATTTTTTTGTTAAGATATGGCTTTTATAAGCTTTGTTTCTTTTTAATTTACCTGTTCCTGTTACTTTAAAACGTTTTGCAGCAGCCCTGTTTGTCTTCATTTTCGGCATATCAAAGTCCTCCTATACTTGCTCATTTTATCTATTTTAACTGTACAAACTAACGCTTTTCAGTTAAAAACATCGTCATGCTTCTTCCTTCCACCTTCGGCGCTTTCTCTATCACTGCGATATCGGAAAGGGCTTGGGCAAAATCATCCAGAATATGCTTGCTGTTAGCCATATGCGCCATTTCGCGCCCACGGAAACGTAAGGTAATCTTCACCTTATCTCCCTTTGCAATAAATTTCCTGGCCGAATTCACCTTTGTGTTCAAATCATTCGTGTCGATATTGGGAGATAAACGGATTTCCTTAATTTCAATAGTCTTCTGTTTCTTTCTGGCTTCTTTTTCTTTCCTCGCCTGCTCATACCTGAACTTTCCGTAATCGACAATCTTGCAGACAGGCGGCTTTGCAGTAGGGGCAATTTTCACCAAATCCAGCCCGGCTTCTTCCGCCAGACGCATGGCTTCCCTGGACGGCATAATTCCTAACTGTTCCCCATTCTCACCAATCACACGTACTTCTCTGTCTCTAATCTGCTCGTTAATAAATAATTCGCTAATGGCTCTGTCCTCCTCATAATACCAATTTTGTATATTAAAAGTACTTGCCCAGCCCCATACATAATTTCATATAGCGCTATGGCTAGCTACTTAATATTACAAAAAAGTGCCTCGACGCTTCATGAAGTGCCTTCGAGCCTTCATGAATTTATGCCCATCCCATGATGGGCTTTTTATACAGGCAGGAGAAATCCCCCTACCCGCCACATGACCCATTGGCCGCCTTAGCGGTATATTTTCCCCCACATGGGTCTATGCATAAAACAAAAAAGGATAGCAACACAGCTATCCGCTTAATCTCATGTTATGCCCTAACCACCTTGCGTATGGCTGTAGCAAAACATCATGCCCCGTAATTTTGGCTATGAACACCTACGAACACATTCGTTGTAGGGTGAGAGTGGATACTCTGCTTGATAAATTAACGGAACTGCATTTTTGAGCCATTCCGCAAAGTAAATCTCTAATCCGCAAATAATAATAACACTATACATCCATTCTGTCAAGGGTTACTTTTCATAAATGCGGGAATCAATTTTTCAACTTTCATAAATAAGAAAATCAATGTTCCAAAGCTTTTACACAAAAATAATTTCACTTATGCAATGGCCCGTGCTCAAGGGAAAACCACATGGATTGTCTCAGCGCTTTTCTTAAATTCCGCCATCTTTTCGTCATCCTCAGACTGGGAATATGTAATCGTATAGGTTTTATCCGCCACAATAATATATATAAGCTGCTCCATCCTCGCTTCGCCTGCCTGGCAGGACAATTCCACCTTATGGGCAGGGCAGCCATCTATCTCCAGTTCCGTATGCTGGAAGGTATCCACCAATGCCTCAGTTCCATACTCTTCCTTTAGCTTCTCTTCCATCCGCCGCTTATATTCTTCGGAATCCAGCATACCATTCAAGACAGCCGTATCCAGGTTCTCCGAAACCGTATAATAGATATTGGAAGAGTCCAACGGATTACGATGCGAAACAAACATCCCATCCACACTGCCGCTGGGGAGATAGCCATCCGGCAGCACTACAGTACAGCCCACATCCCCATATCTGTCTTTCTTATATATTTCCGCTATTTCCACATCCGCAAGGGCATTTAGCTGTGTTTGCACCGTTTCCCCGCCAACTGATATTTTATCTTCCGCAGCAAACACCGTATTTGCCGCAAATAGGCCGCCAATAAACATTATCCCTGCGGCCAGAACTACCACCAATAATCCAATTCCTTTATTTTTCATCATAATCCCCATACTGTGCCTTTCAAAACTCTGTCATTTATTATAGAGAATCTAAGGAACATATGCAAGCATATTTTAAATAACTGCGCTTCTTTATCGCCTCTGCTGCTTTTCCTGGTTTAAAAAGCTGCTGCATCCTTTTGTTTGTTATGATGCAGCAGCCCTTTATTATTTTTCTTTAAATGTAGCACATGCTGTTTCCCTGCAGTCGCAGGCTCCGCATCCTTTGATATCCACATGCTCCGCATGGCATTTATAATTGCTGTTATAAACACATCTTACGGCTTCACAGTCAATGCTTATGGTCCTACATGGATGTTCTAAAGCACTGGTGTAAGAATCGCCCCGCTTTTCGGAAAAGCTCTCGCAGCAGGTATCATCCGTACCTTTTGCATGCTTCCCGCCCACCATAATATCGCCTTTGCAGCAGCACTCGCTTTTGTTGTAGACGCAATTGTCTACCGTACAGTCTAATTGAGCCATAATAACCATAACCTCCTTTTCCAATTCTGCATTACCTTATTAGTATTCCGGAAATTATGGCTGATATACACTTTCCATTGAGGAACCTGAAATTTAATGCCCCGTTGCTTGCCATGCAGCATTTGCCGTTCCACCTGAATACAATTTATACAGCGTCATCCAATAAACCTCCAGCATAACCTCTTGATGCTCTTCCGATAA
This sequence comes from Lachnospiraceae bacterium, assembly GCA_009911195.1. Classification (GTDB taxonomy): domain Bacteria; phylum Bacillota; class Clostridia; order Lachnospirales; family Lachnospiraceae; genus Kineothrix. The sequence continues at coordinate 25,903 of QXWV01000071.1, forward strand.
AATGCCTGCATCTTCCCATTCTTCCAGCAAATCCGCATTCTTATTCCCTATAAACCAAACCGTTTTTCCCTCATCCATCCATTCCTTTATTTCTTCTTCCATAGACATGGAAAAATATTTATTTTCAAAAATATCACAAATCAACTCCTCCGGTTCCGAATTCCAGAGGTACATATCATTTTTTAGATAATAGCCTGTTACGCCCTGCACCTGATTGAATTGGGTAATCACCATGTCCTCCGGCCCGATTTGCCCAAATGCCTCCTCTACCTCTTCCATCCGTACCCGACGCCAGGTCTCATCGTTGCGAAACCAGCGGAAATCCCCGATTCCGATAATAAATACCAATAGCAGCACAGGCCAAAAGAGCCATTTCCCCTTTACTGCCTTACTCACCAAAAATGCAAAGGAAAGCCAAAAGCACCCGGCCGCCGGAAGCATATACCTGACAATAAATACAGGACGCAAAAGGAAGGAAGCTGCAAATCCAAACAGCACTACCCCTGCTAGCACACCCGTTCCTGCCACTATCATGAAAACAGCTTCTTCATTATGCCTGTTTTTCCATAAAATATGAAACATCAATCCCACATAAATAACAAAAAGCATTACTGCTGCCGCCACTTGAAACGTACTGCTGCCAAAAGGCGGCTTCATCAGGAACTTCACACAGGAGCCAAAAGTCCTCCATGTCAGCGGCAAAATCCAATAGTTTTCTTTCACCTGCGCCATTTGGCGGACAACTACAAACATCCACGGCAGGTAGGCCAGTATGGAGCAGAAGACACATAGCAGCCATTTTTTTATCCCGTTTTTCCTTATTATATTTCCTTTTCTGATAATAAAAATAAGCAGGAACAAATAGACCATAGCTACCGCCACAGCCGCAAAATAATGGGTGTATGCTGCCATAATCCCATATGCTCCAAGGAAAAACCAGTCTCCCCATCCCTTTTTTCCTGGCTGCAGAAATCCATCCTTTGTACTATTTCCGTTAGATTTTGTAAAATGGCACAGAATTTCATATCCATGCAGGAAGGATGCTGCCACCAGAAACATAGCCAGCGTATACATCCGGATTTCCACCGTATACTGGGGAAGGTTGGGCATTGCTATCACACAGAAAAGGAACAATCCCGCACATAGCCAGCCGAAATGCTTCCTAACCTTTGTCACCGCATAGACGGCCAGGCCCAACAAGGGTAGGACGGAACAAAGTTTTCCAACAATTACTGCATCCGTCCCCGGGAAAACCGCCAGGCACAGCCAGATGACTGACTTTACATAATAATAGTAGAAAGGCGGATGTACATCCCTTGCCGTCAATGCTGTCAGTTCCCGGAAGCTTTTCCCTGTCAGCCCCATAGTAAAAAGTTCATCATACCATATCCCGTCGGCAAAGCAAAGCCTAACCGACAGGATAAGCGTCCCCGACGCCACAGCCAGGAAAATGAACCCAATCCACCTTCCGTATTTTTCACGATTTGTGATTCCATTTTTCCCATTCTGTCCGCGCATCTTCATCCTATTCCCTTTTCTTCCATCACCCTTTGGTTTTCCGCTTCTCTTTTTATTTACTGTTTTCTATTTTTATTTCATTTCAAGCCTTACTTCTTATTTCATTCCAAGACTTACTTCTTTGCTTCTTCTTTCACTTCTTCCTTGCGGATTTCCTTTGTCCTGATTTCCCTGCAAATCTGGTCGATGAATTCGCCTAAAGGCTTCACGCCCTCATCACCGGCAAAACGGCTTCTTACCGATACAGTCTTATCCGCTTCTTCCTGCTGACCCACCACAAGCATATAGGGCAGCTTGGCCAGCCTTGCTTCCCGGATTTTGAAACCTATTTTTTCGGAACGGTTATCCGTCTCAGCCAAAATGCCATTTTTCTTTAATTCCGTTTCCACTTCCTTGGCATATGCTTCATATTTTTCCGAAATAGGAAGAACTCTAACCTGTTCCGAGCAAAGCCATGTGGGGAACTTGCCCGCATATTTCTCAATCAGCCATGCCAGCGTCCTTTCATAACAGCCCATAGATGTCCTATGGATAATATAAGGGCGTACTTTATCGCCGTTCTGGTCAATATAATACATATCAAACTGTGCAGCTAACAGGGCATCCCACTGGATGGTAATCATAGTATCTTCTTTTCCATATACATTTTTTGCATTGATATCTACCTTTGGCCCGTAAAAAGCTGCTTCCCCCACATCTTCCGTAAACGGGATTCCCAGTTCTACCAGAATATTCCTGATATGGCCTTCTGTTTCTTCCCAAACTTCCGGTTCGCCGATATATTTTTCCCTGTTTTCCGGGTCCCATTTGGACAAATGGTAGGTAACCTCATCTTCCAGCCCTAACGTGGATAGACAGTGCTTAGCCAAAGCAATACATCCTTTAAACTCCTCCACCATCTGGTCCGGCCGGACTACTAAATGCCCTTCGGAAATGGTAAACTGGCGCACCCTGGTAAGACCGTGCATTTCGCCCGAATCTTCATTCCTAAAAAGCGTGGAAGTCTCCCCGTAGCGTAATGGCAAATCCCTATAGGAATGCTGTGTTGCCTTATATACATAATACTGGAAAGGGCAAGTCATAGGACGCAGGGCAAACACTTCCTTATCCACCTCTTCATCCCCAAGGACAAACATGCCATCCGTATAATGGTCCCAATGCCCGGAAATTTTATATAAATCGCTTTTTGCCATCAATGGGGTCTTTGTCCTGATATAGCCCCACTCGTTGTCCTCCAGGTCCTCAATCCACCGCTGCATTGTCTGCACCATTTTGGCCCCTTTAGGCATCAGCAGGGGCAAGCCCTGGCCAATTACATCCACTGTGGTAAAAAGTTCCATTTCCCGCCCCAGCTTATTGTGGTCGCGCATTTTAATATTTTCCAAATAATCCAGATATTCTGCCAGTTCTTCCTTTTTATTAAATGCTGTGCCGTAAATCCTCTGCAACATGGTGTTATCGGAATTTCCCCTCCAATAAGCCCCCGAAGAGGATGTAAGCTTAAATGCTTTGATGCCCTTGGTGCTCATTAAATGTGGGCCGGCACAAAGGTCTACGAAACCGCCCTGGCTATAGAAAGAAATCACAGCATCCTCCGGCAAATCGCGGATTAGCTCCACTTTATAAGGTTCTCCCTTTTCTTCCATAAATTTGATAGCTTCTTCCCTGGGCAAGGTAAATTTCTCCAGCTTATTTCCCTCTTTAATAATTTTCTTCATCTCCGCTTCCAGCTTATCCAAATCCTCCCTGGAAAAAGGCGTATGCTCGAAATCGTAATAATATCCTGTATCAATGCTGGGGCCGATGGCCAATTTTGCATCGGGATAGATTCTTTTCACCGCTTCCGCCAGCACATGGGATGCCGTATGCCTTACCACCCGCAGCCCTTCTTTATCATTAGCCGTCAAAATGTTCAGGCTGCAGTCTTTATCCACCACAGTCCTTAAATCCACCACTTCCCCATCAATTTCCCCCGCACATGCCATCCTGGCCAATCCTTCGCTTATGTCCGACGCGATGTCAATCACGCTCATAGGGGATTCATATTCCTTGCTGCTTCCATCTTTTAATGTAATAACCATTTTCTCCAAACTCCTTTCCTAATTCACAAATATTTGCCTACTCTTCTATCCCATCATAGTGTGCATAGAAAAATCCCTTACACTGCTTTCGCAATGTAAGGGACGTACTTATTTTACTTTATTACGCGGTTCCACCCTTATTGCTTTGCATTTTTTGCAAAGCCGCTTCATTTAACCTTTAACGGGGTTACCGGGCTTGATTGGAGCCGCTCCGAGCCGGTTTTCGGATGTTTCCTGCCAGGATACTTTCAGCACACGGACAGCAACCACTCCGATTCCTATCTCCGGTATCCCTCTCTGAAGCCTTTCTGCATCTTACTCTGCTCTTCTATGCTTTCACTATATTAAGTATTCAGTTCTTATTCACCTGACGTAATTGTATGACATTTTTCTTCATCTGTAAAGAGTAAATTTTCTTCAATAATTCTTGCCGCACTGGCAACTAGCCTGCTGCAGGGCCGGCTTGCATAATATTCTTCAGTCCGCTTTTCCGGTTTGGCGCTTTTCTCCCTCTCCAGTAGCCCCAGCAGTTCACGGCAGATAATGCTTCCGTTTACCTCCCGGAATTTATCGCTCATCTGCCGGACAAGAAGGTATATCCTTTCCTTCCCTTCCTCATTAGAAGGGTCTGTATTCCCCTCTTTCAGCCCTGCCAATAGAGCCATGGCGGAAACTGCGCCGCATACTTCGCGCATCCTTCCCATACCGCCACCCATAGGGCTGGCCAGCTTCAGAGCCGTCTCCCTATCCATCCCAAACAAGTCCGCGTATGTGGAAAAAACCGACTGGGCACAGCCGAAGCCAGATTCAAAAGTCTTCACCGCTTTTTCAACTCTGCTTTCCATCCCCGTCCGCCTTATTTATTCCTGCCGCAGCACTTTTTATATTTCTTTCCACTCCCGCAAGGGCAAGGGTCATTGGGATATACTTTATCCCCCTTGACAATCGTTGTGGAAGATTTCTGTTCCTTATAAAGGGCTTTCCTCTTCTCCTCATCGAAGATATCATTCCACTCCTCCAAATTATACAGCCAGTCGGCACCTGCAGCCACCATATTTTTATAAAGGAGTTCTTTTTCAAAACCAAGGTTTACTTTCGTATCCTCTTCCATCTCTTCAATGGGGTTGCCCTCTTTCAGGCTGTCATTGATTCCATCAAGGAAACCCGTCATTGTCATCAAATCCACACCGAACTTCTCCGCCAATTCTTTTACTGTTCCTTCCACCACTTCATCCGGCGTTTTCAGCAGTTCCATATAAATTTCTTTTTCCTTCTGGAAATAATCTGTCCACAGCCTCTGCAAATCGCCTTTATTAGCTGTCTCCGAATAAGCCATATCTTTCCATTTCTTTAATAATCCCATCTGTAATCCCACCTTTATCTGATTATCGTTCTTTTAGCTTCGTCACCTGGCATTTATTGCACCTGCCCGGACGAATGTCAAATCCGCTCTAGTTTTATGCCTTTTTCTGCCTGTTTGGGCATCCATAAAACGGATAAGCTAACGATAGTATATACTACTTTCCCCAAAAAGTAAATTTTTTTTAAATTTTTATCTTTTTTTTGTATAAACTTTTTGAAGGCGTCAATAATAAGATTAGTCAACAGAACCCCCTCTGTTGATGAATACGGAAGAAAATACTTATCCTCCCCTTGGGGTGGATTTCCTCCCCTTGGGGTGGATTATCCTCCCCTAAGGAAGCCTCTGGAACTGCGGAAGCCGCGGTTTTAGGGGCTTCCGCTATGTTTAAGAGATTCAAAATGGGGATTTGGGGGTGTTGCCAAGCTGAAAACCAATGTTTATCAGTGTTTCCGGGTTTTCTCTTCTGCCATTATAATAACTCAACTACTTTCCCACTAATCACAGATTTTGCTAATTCATAATTATCAAGCTGCGCTATTTGTTCCTCAACATCCTCTTTTGCTGATAATGGTCTGCATATCAAATTATTTGCAACAATCGGAACTACGCTCGAAGGCTTGACCGTCTTAATAATTGCTGCTGAATGAGTAGATATTATAATTTGTATATTTAGTTCTTTTTGAATTTTCTGCAACGATTTTGCCAAAGCAATTTGCATATTTGGATGTAAATGTGCATCCGGCTCATCCAGCAGAACTACCTTGCATTCATTAGGGCATACTGTATATATTGGTGCTAAAATCTGCAATACTTGCATAAACCCGCTACCTGATGAATTAAAATCAAATGCAATCCTTTTGCCTTCCAATTTTTCACTATAAGCTGCCTTTATAAACATATCCTTTTGTTCGTTAAAAACTACATCATCCAAATAAAAACCAAAGTCTTGTATCAATCTTAATTGTAACATTTTATAATTTGCCTCGTTATTCTTTTTCAAATCCAAAACAAGATTCCTAATAACTGCACTTACATTTCCCGATGACAAATGTTGTCTTATATTAACAGGAAATGACCTTTGTTCCGTTTCTTGCAAACCAACAAATCCAGATATCAGAAGAGGCGTATAGCTGTAAATTATAGGCGAATTCTTTAAATCAGAAATATCTGATAAACATTTCAAAATAAAACCATCAAAAAGAGAAGACACTTGTAACTTATATATATTATATTTATCATCTTCTAACTCAACTATAGCTCCAAAAGATTTGATACTCTTTTTACTTTAACGAGACACTTTTCCATAACATAATTCTCTAAAATCTGTTATATTTATTCCTGGCAAAACTGTCGCACCTATACCCCTAGTTTTAGGCACTGCCTTCCCATTTTTTAATGTAATTAAATCACTTTTAGCAAAAGTATTTAAGGATAAATTAACTGCTTGTATAACTGTAGTTTTTCCACAGCTATTTTCTCCCTTTCATTGTACATTTTTTATCCCCAGATTTACTGTTCTTATTGTGCTTCAATATTTATTTTATACACAACAGTAATACCTTCCTATGATAACATATTTTCTATCCCTACATCAACATGTCAGAATTTATTGTGAATATATCTGCCCCGTTTAACTTTAAAAATTTTTTATACAAATCTGCAGAAATAAATAAATCATCTGCAATAGTGTTCCTATTAGATAATTTATTTTGTTCCTATCCAATTTTACAACATACCCCTCCGCTAATTTGGCAACATTCTTTCTGTTTCATTTGATTGCACAAAAATATCCCATACACTTAACTGTGAATGAGATATTCCTGCCATATACCTGATTCCATTTTTAGTTAAATATCTTTCCACCCTCCCTGCGCATTTCAAATATTTCATCACAATCATGGTTTTTACAAAACTCGTCAGGGAATTTTTTAAACCTTCATAGCTTTTCGCTGTTCCAGCATCTGCATTAACTTTTCCGCTCCTGCTTGCGTTTCTGCTATAATTTCCTTCGGTGTCATATGAATATGACGCAGGGAATTGTATTCGCGGATTTTTCTAATATCATCCACATCAAATTTGCTGCTTACTTCCGGTTTACTCATAATCATCTTCGTCCTCCTCAATCAATGCTGACGGCGGATAGATTAGCATATCTTTATACCCCTCCAGCGTTGTAATGGTTTTTACTCCCCTTGCCGTCTTTACATTTACAATATGTTTAAAATTCCACGAGGTAATAATATCACATCCTGCAAGGATTGCCGCCGCAATATGTTGGCAATCATCAAAACTTTTCTGTCGCAGTATGCCAAAATCAATAAACTTCCCAGCAAGCTTTATCGTATCTTCATCTGCTCTAACCATATTATACTCTATTTGATTCAGATATTCCAACAATATGAAAAGCTTTTCCTCTCCACATTCATAAATCTCATTCATCACAATATTGGAAATGCAGACCTCATACCTGCCTCTTTTGATAGTCTCCCATAATTTCAAAGTATCCTTCATTTTTTCTGGTGCATCTTCCTGATATAAATAACTGATTACAGACGTATCAAGATATATTTTCTGTCTCCTCATACATTTTCTCCTATCCTTTAGGTATAGCCTCCTTGGAAACATTTCTGTTATCATAATATACCACATTTACCTAAAAACAGCTATATGAATATATCAACATATATTCACAATTTTATAAAGTATCCCATGCACTGCCAATCAACGCATGGGATATCCTTTTACATGCCCCCATAGAATCACTTATCCCGTTGCTTCCTCCAATCTCTTGTATTATCTTGCTATGAAGATATTTAATCTGCTTCCTGTTCAATAAAATCATTTTGCCAATTCCTTAAACGCTTTCTTATGCTTTCGCAATATGCGGGCTGCAACAGTCTCCAATACTTGCTTTATACATACATAAAAATTCCATTTCATAAGGATACCCCATGCACCACTATCAGCATATGGGATATTTCGTCATATACCACCAGCGAATTGCTATTCCTACATTTAAAAATAATTTCTATAATTTCTCTTTTTGTTTTCATAAGAAAGCCCCCCAAAGGCAGTGTATGACATTGTGAAACACTCCGGCATATGTTCGGGATGCAATAATAAAGTATTGCCAAAATAGGGCAAAATACAAAAAAGAATTTAAGAAATATACCCAAATAGCATAGAAACATTCGGGCGCATAAAAAGCTTTGCCGCCAAGGCAACGATTTTTATTTTCCGTTGGACGTTTTATTGCTTTACTTCATCAGCTCATACTGTAAAAATTTTTTGATGTAAGATATACTTTCTTCGGTTATAGACAGCATAAAAGCCATGTATCTGCATTTTTGATAGCGTTCCATATCCATGATAAAATCATATCCCATAGCACATTTAGGATTGCAGTCATTTGGATTGACCAGCCGCTTGCAGGAAGACGCTTTTATAATTTCTTTTTTCATCTTTGCCGGAAGCGTATCCAAAAAATCCGCATACTCATTAAGATGCTGTGGGAAAACCCTAATCTTTATTCCCGTTTTCCGGCAAACAAAAGTAGCTAATGTCTTTTTTGTATCCTGCAAAAGATAGGAAACCAAAAATCCGCTTTTAGATGTTTTGGTTTCACGCTTACACTTGCTATCCAGAAGAAGGTCATTGATATCTTCTACAAAACTTCTGCCTGCACCTGTGATTTCTAAAAATTCACTATAGTTTTTATCTGTCATACTGCAACCTCATACTTTTCTGATTGGCACCCAAACTTCATATTGCATATTGTTTGAGTCTGAATTTAGATAGACTTCTATATCGGGGGCATTATCAAATTCAAAACCAGATGTTGGAATCCATTCTGTTATAATGCGTTGTTCCAATTCTTGAATTGATATACCTGTGCCGCTTCCATTAAAAATTGCCCACGTACAAGCAGGAACAACATACTCATCCAAGGACTTGTCAATATCGGCAGATGAAGATACGGCTATGAAATAACGCCATTCTTCTTTGTCATTACAAACGCTTACGCCTAAGACACCCATAGGCTGATTATTCATCAGCGGTGTAATCTTTTCAAAAATGCCGCTCATAGCTGCATTTTTCCACATTTGAGGTACGGATGTGAAATTATTTTCTATTTCCTTATCCAGCGGATAAGATATACCCACAATGCGAAAGGCTGCTTTTTCTTCAATCCGATAATTCATTTCTTCTACGCCTTTTACCGCTATTTTGAAGCTGATAGGGGGAAAAGATTTCATAGGCGTTCCTTGTTTTCTCGCCATTGAGGGCGCTATGCCATGCACGCTTTGAAATGCCCTGTTAAATGCAGTCGGGGAAGAATACCCATATTTCATACTAATATCAATAATTTTATCGCTTCCGCTTTGCAAATCAATAGCAGCTAAGGACATTCTTAAAACTCACGCAGTATCAATTCTGTAATTCCCTGATTGTCCCCCATTATAATTCTCTTTACTTTAGACTCCCTCCCATAACTGAATTCATCCCAGATACCATCCCGGATTCTTGTACCACCATGGTAGCCATGTATGACACGGATTCTGTAAGTTCCTGTGCCTGCATTATCTAAATGACGCTTTATTTCCCCAATTGCTGTTTCTACATTTTTTCCATGGACATCAATTTCGATAATTCCTGCCACTGAATCTACCCCATTTCTACTAACCTATTCTATGTTAATCCGATGCATTTCTTAAGCCCGCCCAATAACATATCACCATGAAACCCTGCAAAATATTTATGCTGCCCTCTATTTCTTTTGTATCATATAGTTTCATCCAAAACTGCTATTTATCATTAAAATCCTTTGGCATCTGCCCTATCTTCTTTTGCCCGCTGCCATCGGTCTTCATCCGGTAAAACAGATGGGGTGCATCCCCTATATACACTTCCGCAACAACCTCATCCCCGCTGATTTCGTAGATGAGCGACAAAAACGGGATTCCTCTTTCCATCATTTCCTCAGTATTTTCCCGGTAACGGTATTCAAAAACTGTTTCCTTTCCAGTGCCGTCCAAATTCATTCTGCACAGTCTGACTCCAATAGTATCCTCTTCCTCCGTTACCTGTTCTATCCCATCCTGCATTGTCTTGTATGACACGTTCTCCGTTATATCGGCAGAATAATAGATTTTTCCTTTATAGAGCTTCGGATAACTGATTTCCGCCTCCTCTTTCGCCAACACGGACAATACCTTATCCTGCCAGCAATACATGGCAAGGCAATAGAAGGTTTCATCGGCGTCCGGGCCAGCGTTGAATCTGTAAAGAATACAGTCCTCATCGCAATAATCCACATATGCCTCATCCGGAAGTGTTACCCTATCCTCTGTAAGCTCCACACCTTCCGCATAGGCAACCTTTTCCACCTCCCAATCCGTCACACGCTCCGGTGCTAGCCACCACCGCTTTCCTGCCTGCTCCAGTGTCATCGGTTCCTCTAAAGACACCTCATATACCACATCATATTCAGATTCTTCCGATTCCCAGTTTTTTTCTATATCACTAAATTCGGAACTTCTCTCTTTCCTGATTCCCACACCGCTTTCCCAGTCATCCTTACTATAAGACGTTATATAACCTCCATATCCATACGTTTCCTCCGATGCAGCCAGCCACCAGATACCATCCCGGCGGGTATATGTGACATCCTCTGACCATTTCCATGCGCTGCCCCCATATGCGTGGGTTGTAAAAGATGCCCCCTCTACCGTTAATGGTAAATAAGGGTCTCCAAAGACGCCTCCTTCACCCCTTGTGCGTATCAGATTAATATCCTGAAAATCTAGGCGGTATCCCTCCGCCCCATCGCTTGCTATAGCAAATAAAATCCGGGGATAATCCTGAAACATCCAGTATCCGTCCATATCCGTCATAGCCGCTTCCAATACGCCTACATAATCCGTGATTCCATCCTCGTTAAAATCCAGTTTGGCGCTATCCAGGATTTCCCATCCCTCCGGTACAAAATCCTCCAGCTTCCTGCCTGTGCCGGGTAGATGCGGCGTTTCTTTGTATGCATTATCTATATTGGCTTCGGATTCTTCCGATTCCAGCCTTTCTTCCGACTCTGCTTCTTTTCCCGATTCCAGTTCTTCTTCCGGCTCTAGTTCTTTTTCCGATTCCAGCCCTTCTCCTGATTCCGCTTTTTCTTCCCCTCCATCCTGTCTTTCCTCCAGCAACATAGCGGTATCTGTTTCCCCTTCTGTCATACTGTCATCCGCACTACCCATATCGGATATGGCAGCATTTTCCGCCGTATTTGCCGCAAAACCGGAATCTCTTCCACAGCCTGTTAGATATATGGTACCTATTCCAATTATGATTGATAAAAATATATATAATCTTTTGACCATATATCCGTTTTCCTCCTTAGTTTATAAAAAAGTGGCTTCGCCACTTCATGAAGAACCTTCGGTTCTTCGTCAATTTATGTCCGTCTGGCGACGGAAT
>QXWV01000072.1 GCA_009911195.1 Lachnospiraceae bacterium
GTGTTAAAAAAGCCTCCAGCAGTTTATCCAGATAAACCGATTTAAACTGTTTGCTGGCCAGCGCCTGCTTCATAGGGGGCAGGCGCAGTATCGTTCCAAATACAGCCGCCATAGCCCGGTGGTTAGCGAATGCCTGATTATCAAAAATCAAGTTCTGTAAAGTGCCCTTTTCAATAGCTTGCAAAACAAACCTGTGGGTGCTGTTCACCGGCGTTATCACTTGAATTGGCCTTCTTTCCAGTTCAATCGCTTTCGTGGGGCAGTTGCGGGCACATACGCCGCACCCCAGGCAAATCTCTTCATCAATAACAGGGCGTTTGCCTCTTCCGCCATTTGTTCCAGATTCCTTAGCGGCAAGCCCTTCTGCCTTTTCTTCCATTGCAATCGCCAGTATCGGGCATACTTTCGCACATTTCCCACAGGAAATACACTTTTCCAGGGATACTTTTGGAATATAATTCGTAGTGGCCACCGGTTGCATAGGGCTAAACCTTCTTGCCGCCTGCAATGCTTCACAGCAGCACCCACAACAGTTGCAGATAAATGCAGGATGCTCCCTCACATTTTCCCCTATCTGGACAAGATTGCTTTCATAAGACAATTCCAGCACTTCTTTTGCCTCTTCTTTGGAAATCAGCCTTGCATAATCCCCATGCTCCGCCAAAGACCTGGCCACATTGTCAAAAGTCAGGCACACATCCCAGGGGGCATCTATCTCACAGGGCTTGTCCGCATGGTACATCTTGTGCCTGCAATAGCAAGTGCCCAAGCCGATATACTTGGCCTCCTCCACAATATGTGTCGCCCTTTCATAATCCAGGATATGGTTCATTTTTTCATTTGTCAGCACCGGTTCTTGCACATAGACACGCCCTAGCCTCGTTTCCGTAGCAAAGAACAAATCTTTCACAAAATCCTCTTCCACATTCATATATTGATAATACAATTCGCTCAGATATTTCTGGTCAATATCCCCCCTGGTACGCATCAGGGCAAATTCAATGAACCCGGCCATTGGCGGCGGCATCACAAACTGCCTTTGCCCATGATAGTTAGAATCCACCAAAAGCGCCTTCTCACAAAGGTGGTCCAGCAGTTTCTCCGCTTTTGCTTCCGTTGTTCCCCATATTTTTGCCGCTTTTTTCAAGGTAAATGGCCGTACTGGCAGCAAAGCCACCCACTTTGCCTCTTTTTCCGTATATAGCACCTGCAAAATCTTATATAAAGTTTCTGATGGTGGCGCCCCCTGTGTAAACCAGTTGATGCGTTCTTCCAGATTTTTATATGCATCCTTCGTTGTCAAATGTCCCATTATTACCCCCATTTCTGCACTGCTTTTGATTCAGTTCTACTGAAGCTTTACGAATCGTAAGTTTCCCTATAATATCATTCCGACAAACTATTCAAAACATCCGGTATTTCTTCATATTCATCAATCCAGATAATATTTAGACCCAATTTCCTATAATATGCTGTGCGGATATTGTCATCTATCTTTTGATATATTTCCAATATCTCCTTGCCGGCTTTCCCGTTTCCATCCTTGTTCCCTGCTGTATCTTCTATTTTATTTTTAATCTCATCCCGTTTCAAAAATGCAAAATGCCTTGCCTCCTCCCCGCTCCTGGAGGACACATCCAATAATCTGCGCATATTCGGGTCTGTCAGCGAACTGCCAATAAAGAGGCACGTATTTTCCCGCAGCGAGCTTAACTGCACCAGATTTGACCAGGAATAAGAATCCCTGTAAACCCTATGATAATCTTCCTCCGAAAAAATGAGGTTTGGATTGTTTGTCCTTTTTTCATGTTCGCTGGGCAAATAGCCATGGACGTGGTAAATGTTAAGCCTGTCTGCCATCTGCCTGTCCTCATCGCAGGAAATCACATGATAGCGTATCTCCTTTTGCTCCAGCTTTCTTTCCAGCAAATCGTCAAAGTTATAGCTTATAATGCTCTTTATGCCGCAATGCAGGCGCTGAGGGGTCGAAATCTTCGCAATAGCATTTAACAAATCTGTATCAATATTGACGCCATCTTTATAGAGTGCAGTATGAACTAACTGATAATAATTTTCATCCCGAAATGCTGCTTTTATATATCTCATTTGCATTAACGGCGAACCCATTTTATTATTCCATGCAAGTTCACGCACCATTTGCTGCTCTTCAAAATTCAGCCCTTTTCCTTTGGTCAATTGATTCAGCATATAGATATGCAGCTTTTTAATCAAAACATCCCACAAAGGGATTCCCCCGTCCTTTGAAACGCCTGCACCTAAAAACAGCACCAAATCTTCTTTTCCAAAAGCTGTTTTCATTTGTTCAATATACCGTTCTTTTTCCTTGCCGCTCTGCCTGTCCGCATTATCAGCAACTATTACATCTTCAATAAATGCTTGTTTTGGGTTAATCAAATACTGCGCATAAGATGCTTCCGGGTCTGTCCGCTGCTCCAAATCCTCCTTATCCCAAATCGTTACATTTGAACTAAATTTTGCTCTCATTTCCTGAGGAATTATAATATTGAATATGAGCAGATACAGGCTGCTTTTTGGAGCTTCCCAAAGCCTTTGTGCCGCTTCCCTACACAACGCGGAAGTATTCTTCCTCTCAGGATTGATATACTTGATGATGCATTTTACCTCCCCCTCCATATCTTCCAGCCCCTCCGGAAGAACCATGTCAATCCCCTTATACTCTTTTTCAAATGCCACGCCAAACGTGTCTTTCCCTTCCTTTTTCGCCAAATCCGTCAGCAGGGAAAACACCATATTTTCAAACGCAAGCGCTGATTCTACTGCTGTCAGCGCTTGCGTCTCCTCTCCATAGGAGCTGTTTTCATCCCTGACTTTTCCCACTACTTCATCCACATCAATATTTTCTATATTGCCATCAAACTTCTCCGTAAATGTCCATACTCCCCTGCTCTCATTCTGAATCAGCCCACATTTTTTTAGATAAGTCCTTGCCCAAGCCATGCGATATGAAATTTCACTTCTTCTATTGGAGCCTTTATGCAAAATACGCGTAACATCCTCAGGAAGCCCCATAATCTTAATGGCCTCTTCATCCAGTTCTTCTATAGTGGCCTTTCCCTCTTTATTCTGTAGAGCCATGAGTATTGGTTTTATCGTCTTCTCAAACCCAGGAATCTCATTGTTATCCGTTTTTTCATTGTATAAGTACATCATAGTTCCCCCTTTTGTATACCTTCATTTGTATATGCCTATCCGGCCTGTCCGCTTGCTTAGTTTCCTAACAACCCCTTCTTTTCAAGGAACTCCCTTGCCACTTCCTTATCTTCCTTTCCGTTTACTTCCACCTCATAGTTCATCTGCTGCATTTCATCTTCGGAAATCAGCCCATTCAACTTTTCCAACACTGCCTGCAGCTTCGGATACTTTTCCAGAGCATCTTTCCTCACCACTGTACCCGCATCAAAGGTTTCAAAGAAAACATTATCGTCCGTAAGCAGCACCAGATTATTCGCCGCCAACTGTGCATCTGTAGTAAACGCATTGATTACATCCACTTCCTGATTTTTCAGCGCCTCATATTTTAAAGCAATCTCCATCTGCACTGTATCTTTAAAATTCATATTATAAGCTTCACAGAGCCTGGGAAAACCTGTCTCCAGCTCAATATAATCCGGATTCCCCCCAAAAACCAGTTCCCCGGAAGCTACTGCCAAGTCCGAATAGGTAGCCAGCCCGTATTGTTTGGCCGTTTCTTCCCTGACCGCAAGGCCATAAGTATTAGAAAAACCATACAACCCCGTCCAGGTTAGCCCCATATTTCCATATTCCTCCAGTAGCTGGGTATATAAAGCGTCATCATCCTTTTCCATTTCCTCTTTTTTCAATACATTCAGCCACGCCGTCCTCGTATACTCCGGGTATAAATCGAAATCCCCCTTCACAAGCGCCGGGTGGATATTCGTTGTGCCGCCGCCCACTCCTTTCGTAATTTCCACATTGTAATCCGTCTCTTCCTCAATTAGTTGGGCAATAATCTCCGTCAAAATATACTGCTCCGTCATCGGCTTTGAAGCAATCTTTATTGTTCCCTTCTCCCCACATCCTCCAAGAAGCAGCACCGCTGCCACGAAAATTAATAGAAAACTTCCCTTTTTCATCTGTTTCATATTTTTTCATCCTTTCTCTTTTTATAGGCAAAGCAACCGTTTCACAAATTCATCCTTCGGCATACTCCGCAGTTCCTCCCCTGTTCCTTCCTGCCAGACAGCCCCTTCCTTCATAATCAGGATACGGCTTCCCAGTTTAAAAGCTTCCCCGATATCATGGGTAATAAACACTACGGTAACCCCTGTTTTGCGCTGCAGGGCCAGCACCTCCTCCTGCAGCCCTTTCCTTGTAATCTCGTCCACCGCCCCGAAAGGCTCGTCCATCAGAAGAATGTCGGGCTCTGCCGCCATAGCCCTGGCAATGCCCACCCGCTGCTGCTGCCCTCCTGACAACTGCCTTGGAAAACGGATAGCCAAATCCTCCGGAAGCTGTACCAATTCCAACATTTTTTTGGCAAGCCTCCTTTTCTCCCCTTTGGATACTTTACCCTTAAGCCCGGGAACATAGCAGATATTTTCTTCCACCGTCATATGTGGAAAGAGCTTAGCACCCTGCACCGCATAACCTATGCTGCGGCGTACAGCCACCAAATCTTCATCCGGCAAAGGCCGCCCGTTTACTGCCACTTCCCCCTCTGTGGGCACCACCAGCCCGTTTATCAGCTTTAACAAAGTTGTTTTTCCACACCCCGATGGCCCGATAATAACAATAAATTCTCCCTTTTCCACTGCCAGGGATACATCTTTCAGCACTTCATTTTCACCATAGGATGCCCTACAATGCCTTATCTCTATCACTTTACTCAATGCCGTACCTCCTGTTTACCTTCTTTTCCGCCCTGGAAAGAAGGAAATCGCTAAGCAGGGCAAGCAAGGCAATCAACAATGAACCCGCTGCTGTCAGCGTCATATTATAAGTGGTAATCCCCCTGTAAATAGCAGACCCTAAACCGCCCGCCCCTATGAACGAAGCAATGCCCCCCATAGCGATAATCATCACCACCATATTCCGGAAACCGCTGATAATCACAGGCAGAGCCAGCGGCAGCTTAATCCCTAGCAGCATTTGCCTCTTATCCGCCCCCAAGCCCTCGGACACTTCCAGGATACTGGCATCCACATTGGTCAGGCCAGTATAAGTATTCCTCACAATAGGAAGCAGCCCATATACCGTAAGGGAAATTATCGCCGTCTTATTTCCAATCCCCGTAAATGGAATTAAAAAACCAAGCAATGAGATGGAAGGAATCGTATAAATCACATTGATTATCCCCAAAATAATGCCGGCTGCCTTTTTATGCCTGCTAATCCAAATCCCTATGGCAATCCCCAGCACTCCCGCACAAAGCACTGCTGTCAATGAAATCCTGATATGCTCCAGCAGGCAGGTGACAAAAAACTCCCGCCGCTCCCAAAGTATTTCCATAAGCTGCATGGTTTCTACTCCTTTTACCGCTTTTTTGTATAGAACAAACGTTCTATTTCCTTACTATAAACCTATTCTTCCCGCTTGTCAAGAAGCAATGCCCGAAACATTCTTCCGAGGACAATCACTGCCGCCGCCGCCAAAATAATTTCCGTTGTTGTCTGCGCATAAGCCAGGCCATAAAGGGGGAAAAGCGTATTCAATATTATAATTGCCGGTATTTCCATAATTATTTTTCTTAAGATGGCGAAAAAGAAAGCTTTTTTCCCCATTCCCACTGCCTGGAATACGCCCACTGCCAGAAAATCCATGCAAAGAAAAGGAAGTGCCAGACACATTCCCCGCAGGAAGCTGGAGCCATAAGCCACAATGCTTTCATTCTTGATAAACAGGCGAATCATAAATCCTGACCCCAAATAATAGCCCGCAGTAACAGCTACTAAAAAGGAAATCGTATATTTCGCCGAGAATAAAATTGTCTGTTTCATTCTCTTATAATTGCCAGAGGCATAATTATAGCTAATTAAAGGCATAATCCCCTGAGAAAAACCAAGCGCCACATTGATAGGCACCATATTTATTTTCTGCGAAATCCCCATGGCTGCCACTGCATCCGCCCCGAAGGAAGAAGTAAAATTGTTTAATACTGTCATCCCCGTCACATTTAGTAGATTCTGAATAGCCGCCGGAATTCCCACCCCACATATCCCCGCAATAATTTCCTTTTTTATATGGAACATTTTCGGGTTAATGCAAACATAGGTATTCTTTCTCTTAGCAAAAAGCAATATAAAGAAATACAGGCAGGCAACACAGTTCGATAAAAACGTTGCAAGCCCCGCCCCTGCTGCCCCCATGCCTAACCCCTGGGGAAGGATAAACAGCGGGTCCAGCAGAATATTTAAAGCGCAGCCGCTCATCGTTCCGATGCTGGCATGCAATGTGCTCCCTTCCGACCGTACCATATAAGCCATCACCACATTAAGTATGGCCGGCGCTGCCCCAAAGCAGACTGTCCATTTTAAATATTGCCCAGTGGCCGCAAACGTCTCCCCGTCCGTTCCCAACAAAGCTAATAACGGGTTCTTTGCAATTGTACAAAGCAGTGAAAACATCACGCCGCAAAATACGGTACAATAAAAACCGAACGCAGACACCCTGCGTACCTTATCGTATTCTTTGCTCCCCAAAGCACGGCTCATCAGGCTGGAGCTCCCTACGCCGAATAAATTATTTACCGCATTGAAAGCCAGCAAAACAGGGGCTGCCAAACTCACCGCCGCATTTTCCACCGGATTGTTTAACATCCCCACGAAATAAGTATCCGCTAAATTATAAATCACCATCACCAAAGAACTGATAACAGTAGGCACTGCCATCGACATGGCCGCTTTCCCTATTGGTGCTTCTTCAAATAAATACAGTTTCTTCTTGTCTTCCATTTCTGTAAAATTACTCCTTCCAAAGCAAACTGTATTAATTATAGCACTATATGGAGAATAAAATATAAAAAAAATATAAAAATCCGTAAAATCGTAACAGTCCGGCATCGCACTGTGCCGGACTGTTATCCATAATCAGCCATGTCAGCTTCCTTTTACCCGCAAAGCTACCGCCTTCTTCCCCTCCTTTGCCTGATATCTCAGCAAATTCCCTTCTATTTCTACCTCCACTTCCCCGTCGCTGTAAACTTCCTCTATTATATAATTCTTCCCCTCCGGAAGTTTCATTTCTATCACTTCCGGGAATCCCCCGTCAAAGGTATGGAGCACTATATAGCCATCCCCTTCTTCATTCTGCCGGAATACTCCCTGCCATCCCTCCGGGTGGCGGATACAGGCCACTTCAGGGCCATACCGGTAGCTCCTCCCCTCCTTAATCACAGGAGATATTTTCCGATAAAATGCGATTCCCTTTTCTATCACATCCCATTGCCTGGGGGAAAGGTTGGTTACATCGCCGGAAATACACATCCTCCCCAAAAAAGTATTGATGACGGAATAAGCTATGCGCTTTATGTCATCGCTTTGCCTTATTACCGCCCAAATCTGGCTCTGCCTGGGCAAAACAGCCCGGTGGAGATTCGCTGCGATAATCGGTATTTCTTCGCATTCATGGGCATCCGAGAAAGAAGCCATACTGGACAGCCCCATAAAGCCCGGCTCCAGGCGATGCCCCCCGGAAGCACAGTTTTCAATAACAATCCCCGGTATTTCCCTGGCAATTTTCCGGAAATATTCCTGTGCGGCAAGAACATTCTGCCTAAGCCCTTCCCCCGGAGATTCATATCCGTCACAGCCGATTCCAATCGTATCGTTATTGTCCACTTTTAAATACTCAAAACCATATTTTTTCAGCAGGCCGAGAAACCTTTCATCCAAATATTCTATCACCCAGGGGTCATTCATATCCCAAAACCGTCTCCTGCTCGTAGTAAGCGGATATCCATCCAGTTTCAGCAAATGGTCCGTTTCCCCAAAAGCTTTGGCGGCCGGTCCTACATTTTCAAATTCAAACCAGATGCCCGGCTTTAGCCCCGCAGCCTTAATCGCCGCCACCGTTTTCTCCAGCCCATCGGGAAACAATTCTTTTGAAACACAATAATCCCCCATGCTCACATCCCACGGAACGCCCGCTTCTTTATACCAGCCACAGTCGATGACAAAATAAGTAAACCCTTTCCCTTTTATGGCTTCCAAAATCTTCTCTATATTTTCATGGGAAGGGCATCCCCATGTGGTACAATATTCATTAAAGATAATGGGTAAATCCTGTTCCACCTCCGGCTTCTCTTCCACAGCCTTCCATTGAGCCTGCACAAGGCGCGCAGACACTTCATCCACTGAGCCTGCCCTGCATACCGTCAGCACCGCTTTGGGAGAGCACAGCATCTCCCCCGGCCGGACCAGCTTTTTCCAATGCCCAAATTCCCGGTCCGCCAGGCCGCCGCTTATGGCAAAGTTATCGTCTTTCCTAAACAGCTCCATCTGCCAGGATGCCCCATGAAAAAGCTGAGCCCCCCAAAAGATGCCATTTTCCCTATCCTCCACCAATAGCCATGGAAAAAAGCGGTTCACTGGCAGCGAACCAGCCTGGCCAAACCTCTCGCAGCGGACGGAATCCCGATTCCAGCTTGTATCTAGCTGCAACTCCTCTGCCGAAGCCGATTCCAGGCAGCCTTCCTCGCTCCAGCGGCTTCTCAGCCGGTGTACTCGCAGTTTCCCGCTGCAATCCCCGTCCAAGTAAGGGGAAATCATCTCCAGGGAGAAGCTGGAAAAAAACTCCAGTACCGCTTCCTCCTGTCCATGGTTGCAAAATTCGCATTGGACGGATAAATATTTTTCCCCTTTCTCCCATGAAAGCCTATGG
This sequence comes from Lachnospiraceae bacterium, assembly GCA_009911195.1. Classification (GTDB taxonomy): domain Bacteria; phylum Bacillota; class Clostridia; order Lachnospirales; family Lachnospiraceae; genus Kineothrix. The sequence continues at coordinate 8,881 of QXWV01000072.1, forward strand.
CATACTTCATATCCCCTGTCATCGCAAAGGATTGTAGCTATCTCTGTTTTTTCCCCATCCTCTGTCTCTTCCTGGCTTTTAAACCGCATCTTTTTTACGCTTTCGCTGTTCCTCATGGTATTTCCCGGCGCATAGCAGCCCTCATAGGCATCCCCGGCCAGCTTAAGCTGAACCATGCTGTCCAAAGCAGCCTGCTTCTCCACGTTTTCCGGCAGCGGCATAGCTGTCGGATACAGTGTCAGCCCTACATGCCCCTTTTCGTCCGTCTCATACCTTGCCGTCATATCCCCCAAACTATATTCCTTTAACAATTTTCTCATAGCAGTAACATACCCTTTCCCCATGAAGCCTTATCGACTATGGCCATTTATCCTTTTGCTAAATTTCCCTAACCCTTTACCGCTCCCACTGTCATCCCTTTAATAAAGTACTTTTGCAGTGAAATAAACAGCACCGCAATCGGAAGGACCGAAACCACAATCGCCGCCATGGCAGTGGTATAATCGCTGCTCTGGGCAGAAAACAAGGATTGTATTGCCACGGTCAGCGTTTTCAATTGCTTTTTGCTCACATAAAGGCTGGCCAACAGATAGTCATTCCAAATCTGGAAGGACTGCATAATCACCAATGTAGCCATCGCCGGCTTTAACAGCGGCAATACGATGGAAAAATAAGTCCTGAACACGGAACATCCGTCAATCCGCGCCGCTTCCTCCAATTCCAGCGGTACCGTATTCATAAAGCTGTTCATCAAAAATACTCCAAAAGAAATGCCTGTTGCCACATACATAAAGATAATCCCGTATCTTGTATTTGTCAGTTTCATTTTATAGCCTATCGTATAAATCGGCAGGAATAATGCCTGATAAGGAATCAGTATCCCCACAATAAAATATACAAACGCAAATTTAAAAAATTTCTTCTTACATCTGGCGATTGCCCATGCGGTAGTGCCGCAGAGCATCGCAAGGATTAGCACACTTGTTGCTGTATAAAACAATGTATTGACAAAAGTGGCCTTCATATTCAGCTTATCAAAAGCTTTCACATAATTATCAAAGCTGATAGACTCCGGCAGCGCAAGAGGGCTGTTCAAGTATAACTCTTTTTTTGATTTGAAGGAATAATTGATAATAATCAGAATCGGTGCCGCGAAAAGCAGCGCGGCCAAAGTCATCATCATCTGCAATGCCAGCAAGCCCTTCGTATAAGGCACTGCGCTTTCCGCCTCTCCTTTTTTCTTTTTCCCGATTGCCATTATGCCTGCACCTCCTTGCTTTTCAATCCTTTCACCTGTATCAGCGCCACTGCCAGAAGCGCTATAACCAACGTAACTGTCATCGCTGAGCCGTAACCATACTGACGTCCGTTGATTGCTGTAGTATAAGTCTTATAAATAACGGAAGTAGATGCCCTTCCCGGCCCTCCCTTTGTGGAAGACACGAGCAAATCATATACCTTCAAAGACCCTGTGGTAATTCCCACTACACAAATGGTAATCGCCGGTGCAAGCATAGGAATCGTCACGTTAAAAAATCTTTTTATAGCCCCGGCCCCATCTACCTTCGCTGCTTCATACAACTCGGAGGGAACGCTTTGTAAGCCCGCCAGGTAAATCAGCATCCAATAGCCAATCCACTGCCAGTTATTGGCAATGAGCAGCCCTCCTAAAACTGTCTTGGCATCCCCGAACAGCAGGAAATTGAAGTTTGTTCCCAGCCAGTCATTCATGGCAGGCAGTACATTGGAAAACATTTTCAGCCAAATAAATCCCACAATAACCGCACTTATAAGGCACGGAACAAAGAACACTGTACGATATATTTTCTTTGCCTTGATTCCACTGTCCAATGCTACGGCAAATAATAATGCCGCTATATTCTGTATCAATGTATTCCCTACGGTAAACTTAATGGTAAACCACCAGCTATCCAGGAATTCTTTATCCTGAAATAGCTTTACATAATTCTTCAGCCCCACAAATATTTTCTCCGTCGCCATCCCATCCCAGTCCGTCAGGGAATAGCGGAGGGAAAGCAGCAGCGGGATAATCAGCCCGACAGTAAAAATGAGAAAGCCCGGCAGCACCAAAATAAGATATTGGCGAGCCATTTTATCTTCCATACTGGATTTTGTTTTCTTTGCCATTTTCTGTTTCTCCTATTCTAATTCCGCAAGCCGGGCATCCGTCAGCTTGCTGACACATTTCATTTGGATGCCCGTGTGCATAAATACGGCAGGCCGCCATACCATTGCTGGTATAACGGCCTGTCATTCCTTAGTTGGCGCTGCTCGCATCTACTCTGCCGTCAGAAGCAGCCAAAGCATCTTCAAAGCTTTCCTGGCCCTGCAGCCAAGCGGCAATATCCTTTGCGTTCTCTTCCTGGAAACCGCCCCATACCAACTGATTGTTTCCAAGGGTTACGTCCACAATATTTCCGTCCGCCGCATATTGGTCGATATCTGCCTGGCTCGGGTTTTCAAAAGTGGGCGATACATCTTTCAGCATGGAAGCCGTTTTCGTATAATCATAGATTTCAACCGCCAGTTCTTTATCGGAGGTAAGCACATCCAGCACTTGGTTTACTGCATCCTGATGTTCCGTCTGGGCACTGGTCATAATCGTAATATTAGGCTCGAAAATAAGCTTGGAATCCCCTGTCTGGTTCGGGAACGGGAAGATTCCGAAGTTAAAGCTTTCATCAATATCCAGGAAATTCTGGATAGACCAGGAGCCGGAAACCTTCATTGCAGCTTCCCCCATTACCATCTTAGCATCACAATCCGTCTGTTCCGTAGAAAAAGTGTCCGGATAAGTATTATCAAAAATCAGTTTATTATATTCGTATGCTGTCTTCATCTCTTCGCTGTCGGCAAAGCTTACTTTTCCTTCCCTGAACTGGTCTCCCCAGTCGGGCGTATTGTTGAATACGTCATTCATCATAAACTGCATGGTTACATTACCAATGGACCAGGTATCTACCATATGGCTGGCAAACGGTTTAATGCCTTTCGCATTACAGTCATCAATAATCGCCTGCAGGTCATCCATTGTTTTCGGCACTTCCCATCCATTCTCCGCAAACATATCTTTATTGTAATATACCCCCTGGTACAAAGCATTGTATACCATGCCATATGTCTTGCCGTCTATCGTCACATTCTCCCTTGCGGCATCCAATCCCCTGTCCAGATATGTACTGTCTATCTCGGCCAGAACCCCCTGGGGTGCATAAGTGGCAACATCCTGCGCTTTCCCTATCATAATATCCGGAAGACCCGACTGAAGATACTGTTGCATCTTCGGCTGGAAATCGTTCCCCCAATCCACGCATTCCCACTCCAATGTAATGTTCGGATATTTCTCCGCCAACGCCTCATCAATCATATCTTCTATCCCTGCATCGGTTGTGGACTGGCCTGCCAGTACCGTTAACGTCACTTCTTCCCCTGCCTCTTCTGCCGCCGGAGCTTCCGTCTCTGCTTCCGCCTCCGTCTCGTTTGACTGCTCCTGTGCCGGGGCTTCGCCTGCCGCATCCGCCGGTGCGCTGCCTGCATCGTTTGACTGCCCGCATCCTGCCAGCATACTCGATACCATCACTGCCGCTAATAAACTGCTTACTATTTTCTTTTTCATCCTCATCCCTTTACCTTTCCGTATTCCCTGGTTCTTATACCCTGGATACTTATTTGTACTTTCATTGCATAGTTTCATTATAGCCATTATCCAATCGGGCAATTAGGACGATATTGAAAAAATAAGTTGGTTTATTTTGAAGCAGCCCTTTCCTTCCGACTGCTGTCCCGTTCCTTTGCAATCCTGCAAAGCAGCCTATGGCCGCTTCCTATCCGATGCTGTCTCCCCTGTGTTCATCCGCATATTCCAGTACGTCCTCCAGTTCCTGCTTCCCCTGCAGCCATAGAAGCACCTGAACCGACACATCATTTTGAAACGGCCATATAAGCTGGGAATTTCCGCTGGCCGCTTCTATAATCCTCCCCTCCTTTTCATAGTAGTCGATATCTTCCTGAATGCAGCTCTCAAACCCCGGCGCTTCATTTTTCAGCACTGGATATGTCTGGGTAAATTCCTGTATTTCTTTCCTTAACTCTTTATCTCCGATTATCGTTTCCAGAATATGCTCCACGGTTTCCGGATGCCTGGTGGAAGCACTTTTCATAAAAGTCATATTCGTTTCCCGAATCAGCCTTGCATCCCCCGTACTGTTGGGGTATGGGAAAATGCCATAATCACCCTTCCCTGCATACTGGTTGGCAAACTGCAAAGACCACGAGCCGGTCAGATACATGGCCGCCTCCCCTTTTTCAAATCTGCTGTCACAAGTAAACTGGTCGATGAAAAGGGCATCTTCCCAGGAATGTTCCAAAATATCCCGATTATTCCCCAGGCACATTTCCATTATTTCATTCCCGGCAAACCCTTGTTTCCCCTTGCGGAACTCATCCCCCCACTGGGGATTATGAATAAATACCTCATTGAGCATAAACTGCATAGTTGTATTTCCGGCTTTCCAACTTTCCATATAATGGCTGGCAAAAGGTGTAATTCCATGCTCTTCCAAAACCTTTATCACATAAAGAAGTTCTTCTTTTGTTTCCGGCACCGTCAGTTCCAATTCCCGGAATATCTTTTTGTGGTAAATCACCCCTTGATACCAGGCATTGAAAGGGATTCCGTAGTATTTCCCATCTATGGTTACCGATTCCAAAGATTCTTTTTCAATCCCTTCCATCCACTCTTTGTTGACTTCCGCGAGCTGCCCGGTTCCAAAATAGGTTTTCACATCCTGAGCCTTGCCGATAATAATATCCGGAGCATCCCCGGAAGCCAGCCGGGCACAAAGGCGTGAGTCGAAGTTTTCCCCCCAGTCCACGCACTCCCATTCCAGTTCAATGCCGGGAATCTCCTTCATTATTTTTTCCTCTATCATATCCTCCACGCCTGCATCCGATGTGGACTGGCCTGCCAGAATAGTAATCATTATCGGATTTTCCCGCTGTTCCCTGGCTTCTTCCCGCAAACTTCCGCAGCCTGCAAGCATAAAAGATAACAGAAGCATCCCTGTCATTATTTCAAAAGACACCCTTCTTTTTCTCATTCGCATGCCTCCACGCTTTTCTTATAATCCCTTGGGCTAATGCCGGTCACCTTCCTGAACACCCGGTTAAAATAAGTGTAGTCATCATATCCTACCATAAAAGCAATTTCCGCCAGATTATTGTTTTCCCCTTTCATATATTCCTTCGCCTTCTCCACTCTCAGGCCGGAAATATAAAGCATCAGTGTCTGGCCCATTTCCTTTTTGAATATCCTGGAAAAATAGGAATGCTCCACATGGAACTGTTCCGCCAGGCCAGACAGCGTCAATGGTTCAAAATAATGTTCCTGTATGTACCGGGCTGCCTGATGCACCACATCCCGCATGGAATCTGCCGCCTCTTCCACTCCGGAGGTCAATATGCCGTCAATAATATCCTCCATAATGTCGCATAGGCATTTCACATCCAGCAATTCTATGGACTTATCCGCCATTTCCACCATGCTTTCCATATCCAGCAGTTCCCTGGATGACAGTTTCGCCGATGAGCTTTTCGTTTGTGAAAGCTTTGCCTGCACATACTCCACTAGCAGATTCAATATTCTTTTCACCGTCTGCCTCACTTCCAGATATTCCCATCCCTGTTCCTGGCAATGCCTGATTCCTATTTTTTCAAAAATAGTATGGTAAACCCCATTCCGGTTGCCCGAATTTAGCAATGCCTGCAACTCTTTCGCCTGCGCATCATTCATCCTGTTTTTTACTTCCGCCGCCTTGCCCATGCCTCCATCCATGCCACCCCCTGCCATAATCAGGCAGCTATCCGTGGAATACCCCCTGGTCATAAGCAGGGATACCGCTTGGGCATAAGCCTGCTGGATGCTATCCATGGAATAAGTGTGCTCACTGATTACGATTGTGACCGGGGATGCTGCCAGTTCCCCAATTTCTGTCATCAGTTTCCTCGCTATGCGCATCATCTTCCCCTTGTCCAGTTCCGATACAATAATAAACTCATTGGAACGGTAAATATGGTTAAAAACCATCATTTTTTCCACTTCGGGGCAGGCGCAGACCTGGGATGGAAGATTGTCGATTTCCATCCTTTCCTCCCGCTTTGCGATTTCCCGTATTTTCTCCTTTAGCTTCAGGGAAATCATGTTCATGTCATAGTTATAGTCCGAAACCACCTTTTTCATATTATGGATTTTTATCAGCATAAGGCCGGAGCCTGCAAAGTCCACATTTCCGTTCATCGTAATATGGGAAGTCATTAATTCGCGGTTTCTGGCAAAAGGTGTATCCTTATATTCCAGCAGATGGGAAAACTCCCTGTCCTGAAGCAGGGAGGCTGCTTTGAGCAGTTCCTGCTTCTTCAGTTCCTCCTCCTCTTCCTTTTTATCCCTGTCACTGATAATCTGCAAAGCTTTTGCCACCGCATTCACCAAATCTATCTTACTCACCGGTTTCACCAGATAATTAATGGAACCGGCCATGAACGATTCTTTTACGAATTCAAAATCATCGTACCCGCTGATTACAAAAGTAATCACATTTTCATACTTTTCTTTTATTATTTTCAGCAGTTCCACACCGCTTAAAAATGGCATATTGATATCCGTAATCAAAATATCCGGCCTTTGCCCTTCCATGCGCTTTAACACTTCTTCCCCGTCACCAGCCGGCTCCAACAGTTCCAAATGGTATTTATCCCATTCAATCATGTTCCTTAGCTTTTCCCTTGTCCAATATTCATCGTCCGCTATCAACACTTTATATCTTTTTTCCATGGCAATTTCTCCGTTCTTCCCCTAACTGCGCTTCGACAAATGATTCATTTCCTCAGGTTTCCTGCGAGGTATCCGCAAAGTCACTTTTGTTCCGCCATTGATTTTGCTTTCTATAGCAAGCCCATATTCCTCCCCATACAGCATTTTCATTCTCATATGAATATTATTAAGCCCTATTGAGCCCCTTTTCTCTTCTTTCTTCCCTTCCGTGTCCTTGAACAGGGATTCTATTTTCTCCCTCGTCATCCCCACTCCGTTATCTTCCACGATGATTTCCATATTTTCCCCTACCGCTTTCGCACATATGCCCACCTTTTTCTTCCCCCTGAAATTCCTCAGGCCATGCGTCAGTGCATTTTCCACTAATGGCTGGATGGATATCCTGGGGATGGAGTCCTTTAATACCTCATCTTCAATTTCAAACCGGTATTCAATATCATCCTGCATACGCACGCTCATCACATAAATATAATTCTTCAAATGCACCATCTCCTTCGCCACATTGGAAAAGGGATTGCTTATTTTCAAACTGTACCTAAAAATATTAGCCAATGACTGGCTCAGTGCACTTACCTGTGGGCATCCCTGGATTTCCGCTATGCTGCTCATCGTATCCAATGTATTGTACAGGAAATGAGGGTTGATTTGCGCCTGCAATGCATTATACTCCGCCTGCTTCAGCAAAAGCTTTGTCTCATATTCGCTGCTGATAAGGCTTTCAATCTGGTCCAGCATCTCGTTAAAGCTCTGTGCCAAATCCCCAATTTCGTCATTTTTCATTCCGCGAATCCGCTGTTTCGTATTCCCGTCCCGTATTTCCTTTACTGTCTGGGTCATCTGTTCCAGCGGCCTAATCAATGATTTTGACAATAAGAACGTACTGACCGCCACAATCACCAGCATCAGCAACGCAATAATCAAAAGGTTCTTTGTCAAGAGCCTTTGGTTTTCCTCCAGGAGGGATTCCGGCATCAAAGAATAGGCCCCTAAATTATATTTGCTCTGCCCAACCTGGAAAAACACTTTTTTTTCCGATTGCAGAGTCTCCCCTGCCGGCTCTTCCCCTTCCATAATCTTATTCCTGAGATTTTCATAGCCATCCCTGCCCTTTTCATCCAGACTGCCGGAAACGAGCATCTCCCGGTCTCCCGCAGGTTGCAGCCACATAAACACTTCCTCGTCCGTAATATATTTTTCCATCAGTTTCCTGATTCTCTTGCTGTCCACATCGCATACAACATAGCCAATCTTTTCTTTCACGTTGCTGTTTTCATAAAGCTTCAGCACAAACCTGACGATATCCGCTTTTCTGGATGTATTGTAATAGCTGGATATCAGCATCGTGGTATCATCCGACTCCACATAACGCTTCACAATCCCACCGTTAAATTCCCCGCCATTGCTGTAAATATCCTCGGGGTAATTATGGCGCGGCGTTGCCGCCCGCCTGTAGGTGCTGATAAGTTCATGCCGGGGCGTATATAAATAAAGGGCTACCACACCTTCCGAGGTGTCAAAATTGGTAGCCGCTATATTATAAGCTTCCCGGTAATAGTTCTCCCGCAACTGGTCTATGCCCATGTTGCCTTTCAGGTCGCGTATAAATTCCCTTTCATTATAAATGTCAATCAGGCCGTTCTCCATCACCTTAATGTAATCGTAAATATCATCCTGCATATTTTCCAAGGAATTAAAGTTTTCCTCTTCTGCCTGCTGATATATCATCTCCGAAGAGCTCTCCTGAAACAGAATGGTCTGGATAACCAGTGCGGACAACATAATTCCAAGAAAAAACAGCAGGATTTTCGTATGCATCTTCCATCTACGCTTCATCCCATATGCCCCCTGCTCTTTCTTATATATTATAATGGAGTTCATCCCGTTTGTATATTGCACTATTTTGAAAAAGAAGTTGGACTTATTTGTACACTGCCGTTTCCACATCTAAGCCTTCCCCATCGCAGAAACAGGCCACTGTCCCATCCGTAGAATAATAGATATTTGTTCCCAGACCTTCCAATATTTCTACCACTTCCTCATCCGCAGGTTTTTCCTCCGAACAGGTTATCACCGCCACATCGGGAGACACTGCCGCAAAAAATTCCGTCGAATTCTTCTCTTTCCGCCCATGATGGGGCACTTTCAGCACATTATGGGAAAGGTCGAATTCTTCCTGGCCCATCAGCTCCTCCAGCCGCTCCTTTTCACAGTCGCCTGCAAACAAGAAACTTTTCTCCCCATAAATCATGCTGACCACCAGCGAAAAATCATTGTCCTCTTCCTCATATGCTTCCTGCTGGGGCGGATAGATGAGAATTTCCGCGCCGTCCAAAGACATCCTCATTGTTTCATTCACAAGCACCGGCGTCTTTCCCAGTGTCTCCATCGTTTCTTCATATTCTTCATATTGCTTGCTGTCGGATTCATACTCCGGCTGCAGCACTTCCCCTACTTCCACCGCTTCCAGGACATGGTCCGCCCCGCCCACATGGTCCTTGTCAAAATGAGTGAGCACAAGATAATCCAGTTTCGTGATTCCCTGCTCGCTAAAGCTGTCCAAAAAGACACCGGCAGTATCATCGTATCCCGTATCAATCATCATTTTATGTTCCGTTGTCTCAATGAGAATCGCATCCCCTTTGCCTACATCAAAAAACGTTATTTTTATCTCCGGGAGGCCAGCGGTTTCTTTTATCCCTACATCCCCTTCCGCTCCGGCCATGTCGGCTTCCCCGGCAGATAATCCCTGCCCCTGATAGCCTCCCTCCACTGCACAGCCGTTAATTTCTAAGAAAATGCTGCCCATCACAAGCATCATACACACATATCTATAGTACCGCTTTTTCGTTTGTCCTCTTATCATATGGTTAGCCTTTCCTTTCTCCTATCCTTTCGCTGCCCGCATAACCTTTACCATTTTCGGCAAGATATTGTCCGGCATCCGGCTTTCCGCAATGCTATGATATGCGTTTTCCCGGCCTGTAATTGATTATACCACTTTTATGCAGCTAAATTCCATTTATTTTTTCCGCCAGCCCCATTGCCAAATCCACTGTTACATCCGAATTATAATGCTGGTGCTCTCCCCAGCGGCCAAGCCCATAAACGCTTTTTCCTTCGCTCCATGAAAGGAGTTTTTTCATAATTTCCGGCTTATTCATCGTATTTAAGGGATATGCATATTGATTCATATATTTAAAATTATTGCTGTCTTCCCTACATGCAATACGCTCGCTATTGGTCTCCGTCCAATACCCTTTGCTGTTAGGGCAAAAATTATGCCGTACCAGAATTCTATGATAAGCCAGCTCCGGATTAGGGAAATAAATCCATTGTGATTCTGTTTCTAATCGTTCAGGAATATATTCTATTTGAATAGAACTAAACTTCAATTTTCTAACCGACTCCTTAATATCTTCCGGCATACCATGAATTTCCCCAAACTCCGTCCAGGGTATCGTTGTTATAATAGTGTCCGCCTGATATTTATCCCCGTTTTCTGTGACCACTGTTTTACTGCCAAAATCAATTCCGGCCACTGTTTTCTGATATTCTATATTTCCTTTTACGGCGTCTGCCATTCGTTTCCATACTTCTCCGTATCCATATTTCTTTGGATAATAAAATTGAGCATGTCCCGGCTGTGTTCCATAGGCTTTTTTTTCAAGGCAGGAGCGTAGCGTCTCTTCAAAGCTAACGTTTGGGAGCTTCTCCAGCCAATAAGTCCCCAATTGGTCCAATTCCTTAGAAAACATTTTCTGGTTGTACGGAATCATATAATCTTCCGCGATTTTAGCCCCCAGTTTCCAGTATATCCAGTCGATAAACCCCTCCGGCATTTCCGTTCCCAAATTACATCCTGCAACTGCAATTGATTTCAAATATCCTATTTGCTCCTCCGTTCCCATCTGCCAAATATTTGCCTCTATCGGATGATTTAGCATTTTTCCATACATAGAAATATGAGTGTTACGGACATATAGATTCCATTCTTCCTCCGGCATAAACTGAAAAAGGAATTGGTTAACCCGAGGCCGGCGGACATCTAAAAAGTGCCCTCCCCCAATATCCAAGGGAGAACCATCCACAGTAACAGAACGGCAAAGCCCTCCGGCTTCTTCTTCCCTCTCCAATATTAAAAAGCTTGTTTCCCCCAATTCCTTTAACCTATTTGCAAATGTTAGCCCTGCAGGCCCTGCGCCTAATATTAAATATTTCATCCTTTACTCCATTTCTGCCAAAACCTTAATAATCCTTTCACATGCATGCCCGTCGCCATACGGGTTGGATGCATGGGCCATGGCATGATATGCATCCTTATTATTCAATAGCTGCTTTATTTCTTTGTAAATCGTTTCCTCTTTCGTTCCTACCAGTTTCAACGTTCCGGCCTTTATCCCCTCCGGCCTTTCCGTTGTATCGCGCATAACAAGAACCGGTTTCCCCAGAGATGGGGCTTCTTCCTGAATGCCTCCGCTATCCGTTAAAATCAGAAAGCTACGCGCCATAAAATTGTGGAAATCCATTACATCTAACGGCTCAATAATATGAATCCTGTCCAAATCCCCCAGTTCTTCTTCCGCTATTTTCCTTATTACCGGGTTCATATGAATGGGGTAAATTGCTTTACAGTCCTGATATTCCATAATAATTCTTCGGATTGCACGAAACATATGATGCATCGGTTCACCCAGGTTTTCCCTCCTGTGTGCTGTTATCAAAATCAATCTTGCATCCGATGCCCAATCTAATTCATCATGCCAGTAGTCATCCCTTACCGTTGTCCTCAATGCATCAATGGCAGTATTTCCAGTAATATATATTGTCTCCTCCCTCTTTCCTTCGTCTATCAGATTTTGTCTGGAGAATTCCGTAGGCGCAAAATTATATTGGGAAATAATATCTACCGCCTGCCGGTTCATTTCTTCCGGAAAGGGGGAATATATATTGTATGTACGCAGCCCCGCTTCCACATGCCCTACCGGGATTTGCAGATAAAAACTGGCCAGCGCAGCGGCAAAAGAAGTCGAGGTATCTCCATGTACCAATACAATATCCGGTTTACAGTTTTCCAGCACCTTTTTGAACCTGTCCAATATATTTATCGTAATATCAAACAAAGTCTGCCTTTCTTTCATTATTGAAAGGTCAAAATCAGGAAAAACATGAAAAGCTTCCAATACCTGCTCCAGCATTTTTCTGTGCTGCCCTGTCACACACACCAACGTTTCCATTTCACCATGCCTTCTTAATTCATTAACCAAAGGGCACATTTTAATTGCTTCCGGACGGGTACCGAATACAATTAATATTCTTTTCTTTTTTAAATCCTTTTTCATCAAATCAGTATTCTCCTATGTATTTATCCGAAAATATTACCTTCTCTTCCTCAACACGATTTTCCCTTTTATCCCCTCTGCAATGTATATTATTTCTTCGTTTTTTGCCGCTATTTCAATCAGCAAATAAATGGGCACCGATACTGCAATAGTCAAAATAAATTTTAAGACGGACTCCTCCACCAAATGGAAGATTACAGTTTTAACAACTACAATCCCTATACACCCATACATAATCTTATAAGCAATTCTTCCAATACCCTTTAACTTTATAGCTTCCGATGATTTATGCTTACACCATGTATACGTTAACAGTTCTGCTATCAATGTGGTGAATGCTGCCGCATTTTCCTTTCCCCACGGGATTAATATAAAGTTTAACCCTATATTTGCCAATGCGCTTACGCATGTCACCTTAAAAACCTCGTGCTCCATCTTAAATATTACCAATATGCATTGCCCCCAAAACCAGGATGCCAAGCAAAAAAATAAAGCAATGCTCAAAACAAAGAGGGAGCTTTCTGCCAAAAGATATTCCTTCCCGGATACAATACTTACAATTTCTTTACGAAGGGCAATCATACCAACAATCGACGGAATCAATACGGACAATAGCAATTTATATATCCCCTCTGCCATTGAAGTAAATTTATCTTCCCTGCCTTCGCCATACAGTGCCGATAACCTTGGTATTGCGACTACTATCACTGAAGATAAAACCGTTTTCACAATGGTATATATTTTCGTCGATACCGAATATATACCCACCGTCCTGTCCCCACAAAGAAAGCCTAATATTGTAATATCCGAATTAACATAAAGGGTGACTGTAACTGTCATCCCAAAGAAAATAAAGATTGGCTTTATATGCTTCTTCCATTCCACATGCTTAGCCAAAGCAACCTTACAATATTTTCTTGCATATGTATAATTTAAAATGTTGGAGCCCGCACCTGAAATTACTGTAATCGCCGCATAAACATTAACATCTGCTTCTGTTTTTACGAAAGCCAGAAGCAATGCCAGGGATAATATTTGAAATAGAATGCTCCGAATGGTTATATATAAATAGTCTTCATATATGGAATAAATCCACTCAATCCCAATTGTTTTAAAGGCAATTTGAAATGACAATATAAAAAGAAGACATTTATACTCATGAAATTTGGCTACTGCAAGGACAAGAACACCTAATAAGCAATATGAGGCAACAGTAGCATATACATTTATTGTGAACATCTCATCCGCAAAATGTTTCAGCCGGCTGGGGGTGTTCCGTATCCGCGCCCCTTCCCGGACCGCATAGGTATGAATACCCAGAGAAGCCAGTAAAATGAAATAGCTGATTACCGAATACGAAAAATTATATTTGCCAATGTTGCCCACCCCCAGTATCCTGGAAACATATGGAAATGAAATCAACGGGAATATAACGCTTAACAGCCCTTTTACCGCATTTAATACCATATTCACTTTTACTGACGAGTACCCTTTTCTTTTTACCATCATGCCTTTTAAAACCATCTCAACTACTTATCCCATCCTTCACATCCTATGGACTTTATATTCCAGTTTCGTATACTTTATATTTTTCAAATAATAATAGGATGGCAGCATCTTCTTTGCCAAAACAATAAAAAAATCCTTACTTCTTATCCGGTAATTGATATACATCATAAAGGCACTGGCTATATATGCCAAAACGGTTATAATCCCTAATTTGCTATCAATAGATATGCCGGCCATCAATATAATCACCGGGAAAGCCACTGCTGCTATCCTTTTGGATATTCTGATAAAAATTGTTTTATTATCTAATATCTGCAAATCCGCTATTGCATAATTCCTAATTTGCTTAATGTATTCCTTCCAGTTTGCCGGAACTTCCCACCAAAGCTTTGTATCGCTGATACAGGCTGCTTTGTAATTCCTTTCCCTGACAAGGGAAAAAAACTCCGTGTCTTCCCCTGCATATACAAAGCCTTCATAAAAGTAGCCGATTTCCTCGAATACAGTTTTTCTAACCAGTGCACCATGATTGGATGCAATTTTACTCATTTTGGAATTTCCCAATAATGTATCTGCATATTTTTTAGAAAATGGGGTATTTATGCCCCCTTCAATGGCCGAGTAAGCTACATCCAAGGATTCCTCTGCCATCCTTTTCATCAAAGTTTCAAAGAAGTCAGGCGGAAATAAATTGCCCGGCGTTGTTATCCCCACCACTCCACACCCAGCATTTCGGATTGCCATATTAAGCCCTTCCGATATATTCAATCTTTTGCCGCTAAACAGCTTAATTAATATGCTGCTGCCCGAAGAATATTGATTCACATATTCTATGGTCCGGTCTGATGACCCGCCATCTACAATAATGATTTCTTCCGGCAAATAAGACTGGCTACAAATATTATCCAAAAAAATCACTATTTCCTGCTCATTATTGTAAACTGTTGTAACGATACTATAATTTTCCATTACCCCTTCCTTTCCATTTGTATGATTTCGCCATTTATATAACTGAAAATTGCAAGATAAAACGGCATTGCAAATGCCCTTTGAATGTCAAAACAGTTACTTACAATACCATAAACCCAAAGATAAGTCCCCATTCCGGATAGGAGTAAAATATATTCCTGCTTTTTTATATGCAAAGCCCGGACAAACGTCTTAAGCTGCAAAACCAGAGGCCACAGATAGATAACTATTGCAAGGTATCCAAATCTTACAATTGCCCCAAATATCCCCACATCATCCAAGTAGTATATTTTGTAATATCCAAAGCTGGTTCTCTGCATCATTAAATAAGCATTTAGGTTAGAGCGGTCCAATAAACCCAGCCCTCCAAAAAACGTATTCTGCCTTTTCATTAACCTCAAATAATGAAAAATGCCTTCTTGCCGCAGCAAAAATGAATTCGCATATTTTCCAAACTCTCCAAAGCCATACATTAATTCAGAGATAACCCCGCTTATTATCAGTGCTACAGCAAAAACAATAAGCAGGCTTCTAACCAGAATTTTTTTGTTTCCCTGATACGCAAAAAAACACATAAGTGCCAGTGTCACCGCTAAAACAATTACCCTATATCTGCTTTGTTCTATCACAATAATAAAAAAGCCTTCAAAAAGTATATATATGAAATATTTAATACGCTTTTTCCCTCTTAAAAAATTATAAGCGGAATATACAAATGCAATCCCGAATAATTGCCCCGCTTCCAATCTATATATTCCATTCCGGGTCCAGTGTTCCCCAAACTCATATACAAAATTATTTAAAAAATTAATTTTCCAAAAATTAAATGATATCCAAGCAACAAATTTTATAATAAGGATAAACAATTCTAAATCTGTTATTTTAGACAAAAGCGGCTCTACACCATTATCCCGGCAAAATACTGCAATAACCGGAAATAAGTACACCATAAACAAAAAAGGCATCAGGCTCAAAGTAACGGTTTTTAACGTATATCCATATTTTATAATGGAATAGGTTTCCACCAGCATTATGCATATACTATATCCAATGAAATAGTTCTTGCACAATTTCCTGCTGGGCCATTGTGTACGGTTATAGTATACGGTTAAAAATAATGCTATCGCCCCCACTATTATCGCTATCAGGTTTTGGGCATTGTCGCTTTCACGAATTACTTCATATGAAAAAACAAATAAATATCTAAGCATTAGAAAGCACCCTAAATAAATGAAGGCTTTTATGCAGCTCGTTATTTTAATCTTAATACTTGAATTCATCAGATTGTTTACCTTATTCTAAAAATTGAGGATTTCGTCACAAATAATTGTATCTAAATCTGCCTGTCCATAAAATTTGAGGCAATTTTTCTTCATAGCTTCATAATTTCTTTCAATGCATTTGAGGCCCGTCTGTATATTCTCTGCGGTCATTTCCTTACATATATACCCCATATCATAGAGTTCTACCGGAAACCTTATCCCTGGAATATCATTGCCTATAACCGGTATTCCATATCCGCAATATTCGTAAATCTTATTCGGCGCACAGTACAGGGCATTCAAAATTGAATAATGGCGTATTTGAACAGGATAATATGACAATATCCCTATGTGCGCCAAGGCCGTGATAAATAAATGCTGTGGAGGGTTTACAAAAGGAACCGTCATTACACATTCATATTTTTCTTTCAGTTTTGCCGCTTCCCCATTCACGTCATTGCCCATAATGCAAAAGCAATAATGCTCCTTCATCATTTCAATAGCTTTTGCATATGGCTCCAAAGGGCGTTCTTTCGTTAAGATTCCCTGGTATATGATGATTTTACGTTTTTCATCTTTCAGCCTTTGATAATACTTCCTGTATTTTTCGTCAATGCCCTGGCGCATGTTTCCCAGCATACAATTTTTATTGGGAAGAATATGCGGCGTTTTATTCAAATTCCACCATGACTGCAAAATATGTGCCCTATTATATTCTGGCACTACAACAGCCTTTGCTTTTTGGGCATACTTCTTTAGATTACACATAAACAGCTTCTGCCTGGGGAAGTACGGCAAGTCTTCTACCAATTCCATGAGCTGCAAAATATGTGTATATTGAAAAAGTATTTTCCCTATCTCCCTGACGGTAATATCCGTTGTTGTCCAAATAATTCTATGATGTTCCATCTGAGCCTTTACTAATGACCTTATTTTCTTTTTTCTCAATATAAAATCAACCGGATTGTTCTCTTTTTTATCCGCCAGATAATAAAACAATATATTATCGTCCTTATACTTCCCGCTAACCCTATTGGAATCAATCGTAATAACCGTAATGGAAAAATGATTTTTTACAAGTGTTTCAATTAAGCTTAAAACCGGCGGCAATTTACTTAGTTCCTGATAATTTACAATTAATATATCTCTTTTTTCATTTCCGGAATCCATTAAACCCTTCCTCCTTTATTCAGGCAAAGCTCCACCGTATGTACTACCGTTCCAACGCTGATATTTTTCAGGCAAAGGCAAGTCCCCCCCTTCCTGCACTGTTTATAGCACTCATTATTCCCGCGCCCGCTCCGCCCTCCATACACTTTACATGCATAGCAGGACAGCTCCTTAATATCAATATCATTTCTATAAACGCAAACTGGCTGGCAAGTATTTTCATTTTCAATATCTACATCATATGGAAGGCATCTTTTTCCATCCCATACCCCTGACAGGCTAATAGCCTGTGTCCCCACCGATGCGGCCACATGGATAGAACCGCTGTCAACACCAATATGTAAAGCCGCACCCCTAATCAGTTCAAACCATTCCTTCATGCCTGTTTTCCCTGCATAATTATGGAATCTCCCTGTATCCGGCAATCCTTTGGCACAATATTCATAAATTTCATTGGCAACTTCCCCTCCTGTACAGCAAATGTCATACGGATACCTATCCAAAAGTACATGAACCAATTCCGTATAATTCTCCCTTGGCCATCTTCTTTCCGTAGACATTGAATCCATCGCAATCGTTATATATGGACGATTAGGCAATGCATACGCAACAGATTTTTTTATGTGGTGAATCCGGACATGGTAATCTTTTACCCCAATCTCCTTAAGCAACATTTTTAGCCTCTGCGTTTCGTGTAAATCAACAGGCACATATATTTTATCCGTATATTTCTTTTCAAAATAATAACGCAGGCTTCCATGGGTATGCTTTACATTGTCAAAAACCCCCCAGCTCTTATTACATGAGGAAGCCGCCACCACATAATGAGCCAGCGGGGCGTTATTTAAGGTAACAAGAATTTCTTCAAATTCATGCTGGCGTACTTTTGAAATAGTCCTATGTACATTTCTTAAATCCGTTCCATTCCCCTGATATGGATAGACATGTTCCATATAGATAAAATCCGTCATGTCGCCTATTGCCTGAAACGTTTTCCATAGCGGCAATGCACATAACAGATAAACCATTTTATTTTTTCCTTTATAAAAATCCTTTAATGCACAAATAGCATCTATATCCATAATGGCATTTCCCATATGCCCTGCCGCAATGATTAAGATTTTTCCACTTGTTACCTTCTTTTTCTTTTTGCTTATATTTAGCAAAAAAACATAAATAAACGCCAATGCCTTAGATAATATCAATCCCAATTTTCCCATTACTTCAATTTCTCCCAAAACAGCCCTTTCATGCTGCATATATTAAGTTCATTAATATATTGCAAAACCTTTTTCCAAGTAGCCCTGCACATAATCCATTGCCCCTGCCTCCAAATCATGAAAAGGCGTACAATATCCGGCCTGGCGTAATTTACCCATTTCCGCTTTCGTATAATATTGATATTTCCCTTTCAAATCCTCCGGCATATCAATGTAAATAATATTAGGTTCTTTATCCAATGCATGGAATATAGACTCCGCCAGTTTGCGGAAGCTTTGCGCATACCCTGTGCCGACATTAAAAAGGCCGGAAACCTTTTTATTCTGTAACAGCCAATAAATCACATTACATATATCTTTCACATATACAAAATCGCGCACTTGTTCCCCATCCCCAAACTCCGGATTATCCGATTTAAAAAGCTTTATCATCCCCGAATCCTTTATCTGACTATATCCATGAAAAATCATACTTGCCATATTTCCTTTGAAATATTCGTTTGGGCCATATACATTAAAAAATTTTAATCCCACATATTGAGCCGGAAAATCCTTTGCCTGCTGCTTTACCCACAAATCAAATAATTGTTTTGAATACCCATATGCATTCAAAGGCTGCAAATGCTCAATCTCCAAACAATCGTCAAAACCCTTGGAGCCATCCCCATATGTCGCCGCCGAACTGGCATAGATAAAAGATGCCTGAGCCTCGGCACAATATCTCCATAGCGTCCTGGTATAGTCAAAATTATTTTTCCATAAATAGTCAAAATTTTTCTCTGTTGTAGAGGATTGGGCCCCCATATGGATAATCGACGTTATGCCCTTATAGCCAGGCAGTTTTTCCAGGAATTCTGATTTATGGACATATTCCACATACTTTTTATTTCTCATGTTCATCCATTTATTTGAGTCCGCTACGTCGTCAACAATAATAATATCTTCTATGCCGGCATCATTCAAAGTCCTTACCACACAGCTCCCTATAAACCCTGCCCCGCCTGTAACGATAATCATAGCTTATTACCTCCGCTTTCTGCATCTTCCGCGATATTTAAAATATCCAAGGCACAAAGATACAAATTATCCATGTACTTTATCCTGTCATAATAGCCTTTTTTGATTTCTTCAATAATTTCCTTCCTTTCACTGTTCCCTACCAGATATCCCCGGCAACTGCTTTCTTTACATATTGAGTGGTCCCGGAGTCTATCCCCTATGGTATAACTTTGGGATAAATCAATATCAAATTCCAAAACCGCCCGTTCAAACATCCCCAGTGCC
Organism: Lachnospiraceae bacterium; assembly: GCA_009911195.1. Lineage (GTDB taxonomy): Bacteria > Bacillota > Clostridia > Lachnospirales > Lachnospiraceae > Kineothrix. The sequence goes on from QXWV01000072.1 coordinate 28,484, forward strand.
GGCTTGCGGCAATTGCATTCCAAGCCGTATTTTTTTAAATGCGGCTTGGGCAAATGCGGACAGTAAAAAATTTTTGATATTACCACGCCTTTGCATTCCAATTGCCGTATCATCCATTCATTTAAGATTTCAAGCTCTTTTACCGTATAATATCCCCTTGCGATACCTGACTGATTGGTAAGAATAATCAGCAAAAAGCCATCCTCCTGCAATAATTTAAGGCCCTCGGCCACATGCGGCAAAAATTCAAACTCCTCTATCCTATAAAGGTAATGCCTGTCCACATTAATCGTTCCATCCCGGTCCAGAAATATTGCTTTAGTCATTTCTTGCATTTCCCCATCCCAAATTCCTTTGATTGGAATCGGCTAAATTATCCTCAATTAATTCGCATAATATATGTATCAAAAGAATGTGGCTTTCTTGTACCCTCGCTGTGACCATACTTGGAACAACTACCGGATAGTCTACGGCTTTTCCAATCTTCCCGCCATCTTTCCCCAGCAGCGCTGCGGTCTTAGCCCCTGCATTTTTTGCTGTCCGCAATGCCCGGTAAATATTTTCTGAATTTCCACTCGTACTAATTCCAACTAAAATATCCTTCCCTGTAATATGCCCTTCTACCTGGCGCGCAAATACATTCTCATACCCGTAGTCATTCGCTATTGCAGTCATTGTGGCAACATCTGAATTAAGCACAATCACCGGCCATGCCTCACGTTCTTTTTGAAAACGCCCCACTATTTCCCCTGCAAAATGCAACGCATCCGAAGCTGACCCTCCATTGCCGCAAAGAATAATTCTTCCCCCTTTTTTTATAGACGCTATCATAGACATGGATAATTCCCGGACTGTTGCCAATAAGCCTTCGCATACAAGAATTTCTTGTTTTACATCTATGCTATCCTGAATCCGTTTTTTAATTAAGCATTCCACTTTCATGCTCCCCCTATCTTCTTATCTTATCAATTATGCCAGTAGTGGATTTACCTTCCACATACGGTATCAGAACCAGGCTGCCTCCCCGCGCCTCTACTACATCTTTCCCCACAACATCGTCTTTATCATAATCCCCGCCCTTAACCAGTACATCCGGCTGAAGCATGTTTATTAGTTCATACGGGGTATCTTCGCCAAATACTGCTACATAATTGACAAAGCTAAGTGCACACAGAAGCTCTGCCCTGTCTTCCTGGTTATTTACCGGCCGTTTGGCCCCCTTTAGCCTTTTGACAGAAGCATCGCTATTTAGCCCTACTATCAAAATATCTCCCAATAAAGCGGCCTGTTTCAGGTATCTGATATGGCCGATATGTAAAATGTCAAAGCATCCGTTTGTAAAAACAATTTTTTTATCTTTATAAATATCACGGAAAGCTTGTATCGCATCGCTTTTTAAAATTTTATGTGCAGTTTCGCCTTTTTGGGTGACGAGGTATTCCCTTACTTCCTGTATACTCACATCGGATGTGCCTGCTTTAGCCACTTGTATGCCGGCTGCAAAATTTGCAATATCCACGGAATCCTCAATCCGGAATCCGTTGGCTATACATGCCGCTACATATGCAATTACAGTATCCCCTGCCCCTGTAACATCAAAAACATCTTTACCGACTGCCGGAATCGCATAAACATAGTTATCTCCTGTAAGTATCATCCCTTTTGCACCGCAAGTTGTTAAAACATATTTACAGCCGCACCGTTCGCGCAAATAGGAAGAAGCCTTGACAATACCCTCTTTTGTTTCCACCTGCATATTCGTCAAATCCTGCAGTTCTTTCAAATTAGGTTTCAAAAGGTATGCATTCCTGTATTTCTCCGCATCTTCCCCTTTTACGTCAACAATCACCGGAATCCCCTTATCCTTAGCCATTTCCAATATGCCTTGCATCAAGTCATATGATAATAGCCCTTTCAAATAATCCGAAATAACAATTATCTGGAATTTGCCAATTTCTTTTTCCAATCGGGATAACAGAACCTTTCCTACATCTGCCGTTATCTCTTCCGTATCTTCTATATCAAGCCTCATTATCTGCTGGTTATTGCTTGCCAGAAACCGTACTTTAACCGTTGTATCGCGGTTTAGTTGCATAACCAGTTCCGTATTGATATTCTTATCCGAAAAATATTGCAGTATTTTTTTCCCGTTTTCGTCTCCTCCAACTACTGTAAGGATAAAAACTTTTTGTCTCACGGCTGCTAAATTAGATGCTACATTTGCCGCTCCCCCCAAAACACTTCTTTCCGACTTTTTCCGGAAAACAGGTACCGGGGCTTCGGGGGAAATCCTGCAAATTTCACCATTATAATAGGTATCCAGCATTACATCCCCAATCACCAATATGGATTTTGATTCTATCTTATTTAAAAGACTCATGTATATCACTTCACCTTCTTTTTTATTAAACCGATAAAAAAATTCGTTCTATCATCTCATCGATTCCATATTGGGGATGCCATCCTGTATCCTGCATAAATAGTTCGCAATTCATTCCCATATTAAGCTTTATATCTTCTTTAGCTAATTGTATATCCGGCCTTTGAAAACTATTTCCCACTGCCGCATCAGCCACTTTTTCTGCTATTTCGGCTAAAGTATATCTTTCATTATTCGCCCCTACATTATAGACAGGTTTCCATTCCCCCAAATACTGCAATAATGCAACACATGCAGTTCCCACATCATCGCTGTCCACATAGGAAAACCTTTGCTTTCCTCCCCTAAGCCGAATCACCCCTTCATATTTTGCCTGCCTGCAAAGGGATACCACAAGATTCTGGCTTTGAATAACACTTTCAAGGCGGATTATAGACTTTCTTGATTTCCCAAGCACTTCTTCAAATAATATTTCTGTAGCATACTTAGCCATTGTATAAGGGGATGACGGAGCCACAACTGTTTTCTCCGTCCGGAAACCTTCTGTTTCCCCATATACGCCCTGGCTTGATATTAATATATTATTTTGTACAGATGCCCCTCTAAGCGTTTTAAAAAAAAGCCATGCATAGTCAATGCTATTTGCTATATCAAAATTAGCTCTTGTCCTTCTTGAAAATGCCAGATGTATGCTCCCCACTACGTCGGATAAACTACATGCACCGGAAAACAAATCCCTACTGGAAGCAGAAATGATACGCGAACCATCTATCGCCTCCCGCGTTATCATTTCATCAATTTTCCCAATATCCGAAGCTACCGCTATGACGGAATAATCTGTCTTTTCCAGTATACACTTAATTATTTTTCCTCCAAGGTAGCCATTGGAGCCTGAAATTATCACTTGCTTATTGAACATAGATATTTTTTCCTCTGCATTCTACATCTTCATATATTTCCTTAATGGTATCTTCCAATAAATATTTCGCCTGCCAGGAAAACGTGCTGCAAAACTTCGTGCTATCAAGGGAACTGTTATACCACTCCCCATCTTCCTGGGCAACTTCTATTTGAGGATAATAGCCATATTTTCGTCCAATCTGTGCTATTTTATCGCATATATAGCTCAAACTGTAAAATATCTGATTCCCCAGATTTAACAAAATTCTTCTCTCACCAGACAGTTGGCTATAAACATCCCCCTCCGGGTTAACCAAGTGCCTTGCCATAAGAGAAATTCCTTCTACCGCATCTCTTGCATCAAGGAATCCATACTTTTGCCCCCCCC
>QXWV01000073.1 GCA_009911195.1 Lachnospiraceae bacterium
AGCCCCTATCAAACTGGCAAGCCTTAAATGGATGCACATAATATCTTTGCAGTAAACATCCATCATCTTTTCAATCATATATTTTCCTACGGCATAGGCATTATCCAGACATATTGCCGACGTTTCATCCGTATGCCCTCTATCCTCTGTTCCTCCATTAAGCCTTATCCGTTAAATCACAAATGATAATTTATCTTTTCTCTCAAATCATTGATATCATGGGGTTTCATCAGCACATCCTTCCCCTCCGGGTCTTTGACCCGATATATGGACTGAATCCGACCTATCCGTTCCAAAAGCTGCTCTTTCGTGTCGCCATAAACATGAATCCTCGCCACAAGCTGGATTAAAGTCCCTTTTGCAGATTCCGGTATTTTCTCCCCTTCCCCATACCGTTCACAAACTTTAATTAACCACGGATAAGTTTCTATCTCCTTTCTCCCAACAAACTCCTGGCATATCATTCCAGGTATTCCGACAACATTCCATGTGGCATACCACCTCTTAAACCTGGCATCAAATGTACCATGCCGCCCCATGCTGCCAGTAAGCGCATAATTCATAAGATGTTCAAATGTATTGTAGTCATTTTCCACTTCAAGGATGTGATATGTCTTACATCCATTCAGCCTCATGCCCGCTTCGTAAAAATAGATTTCATTATCCTTCACCACCGCCTGCAGGAACAGGGAGCCATTCCGGACACCAATACCCTTCAGCATCCGAATCACCTTGTCATTATATTTTTCGTAATACATTCCAGTATACCGGGAAGGATAAATATACATATCCGGCACTGGCACCACATCCTCCTGGCTGCCGTTAAAGTAACGGTCATGGATGGCAGCCAGTTGTATATCCCCTTCCTGGGCTATATATGTGACATTAATCTCATCATAAGGAATATAATCCTCCACAATTACACTTCCGGTACGGGATGCCGTTCTTGCTTTTTTTATCCCCTCCTCCAGTTCTTTTTGAGACTTGCAGATTGTAATTCCCTTTGAGCCGCTCCCATCTACCGGTTTAATGATAACTGGATAGCTGACTTTAATTTCCCCGGCATAATCTCCACTGTCTATTGCATATTCTTTAGGTACAGGAATCCCATATTGAACACATATTTCCTTAAAATATTTTTTATCCGTTGACATGCGTAACTGCTCCACAGTATAAGGGGTATATGCGCCAATTTTCTTTGCTACTTCGGCCGTATATGGGGATAGCATATCGCTGAAATTTGATATCACACCTTCATAATGCTCTTTCCGGCAAAGTTCTGCCAAAGCATCTATATCCAGCGCATCAATTTCATAAGAGGCATCCGCTATCTGTTTTACCCTTGTCCCTTTGTTATAGTCGGCTGCTCCAATAAATACTCCATTCCTATGGGCCAGTTCAATCAAATCCGTCATCGCCCCGACTCCCCCAATCAAGAGCAGCTTCTTTCCTAACAAATTATCATCCAGCATTTCCGTTCATCCTCCTCAGCTTGCGGCTACTTCCACTTCTTTTGCCGTTCCTCTTCCCTCCGTCTCATCCATTACCTTTTCTATGTATTCATCCGGAACTTCCCTCAGGCTGATTGCCCTGCCATCTTCCGAATAGCCTATAAAATCACCCCGTTCTACCGCCGAACGGACATCTGCATTCTTCCTGTCCAGCGTGAACCTGATGAGGTTAAACACCATTTTGATATCCGTCTTCAAACATAAATGCTGAACATACCAGACATCATTGTCAAACTGGTCATTCCATGTCCTAATCTTTGATTTAAAATCTCTGGGCGGACATTCCAGCCCGGGTTTCACCGCATATCTTAATAAATGCTTCCTGCTGTACCGGGACATATATTGCGGAACCAAAGGGCGCGGCCCTATAATGGACATATCCCCCTTCAGCACACATATAAAGTTTAAAAGTTCATCCAGCGATGTTTTCCGAACGAAATTCCCCCATTTCGTTACCCGCTTTCTTGCCGGCAGCAACTCCCCGCTTCCATCTACCGTATTTCGCATATTCCTGAATTTGATAATCCGGAAAACCTTACCATTTTTCCCCACCCTTTCCTGCGAAAAAAGGATAGGAAACCCTACATCAAAAAAAGTGATAACCCCGATTATCAAGTTAATTGGCAATGTAACTAACAATGCCACAATTGAAACAATGATATCTATCATCCTTTTTCCATACTTCATATAAAATGTTTCTTTAATTACGTATTCTTCCGAAAAATCATTGAGCACTAACAGCCGCTCTTTGGCCAAATGGTCCGCTATCATCCATCTTGTTGCCTGCGTCAATTCATCCCTGTTAACCAACTCGAACCCACCTTACCGTTGTATTGATTTGATATATTTTTTTATTAGATTACAAATTCTTTCCATTTCCGCCTCGCCATACCTTTGGTCGCAGGGAAGCGGAAGCAAATCTGCAGCCAACCGAAAATCCGGGCTATCCTTATCTGTTTCCTTTAGTACATTCGCCCAGAGCAGAGGAACATATATTTTATGCCTAATCAGCCACTCCCTTAGTTTCAAACCGTTTTTCACCAAAAAAGGATATGCAAACGGACCCTCTACCGGCTTTGGCAGCAACTCATTTAAATTCCCAAGCCTGTCATGCAAATACCGGTAATTCATCGTGCGCCTTTTTTCCACATCTCTGTAATCTATACTGTGCAAAAGATTCTCCGTAAGCTTCGACATCCGTTTTACAGGGCTTCGTACAAAACGCCCGTTATTTTCTTTCATAGATGAATAAAACTCTGAGCCTGTACGTTCATAGCGGCCAAGCAAAAATGTCATATGGGAAAATGATTCATCCTGCTCCAATTTTCCCTGAAACTCGCCGTCGGTATACAAAATGCCGCCATCCGCCACACCAAAAAATTTCCTACAGGTATATAATGTATCTATGCCATTTATTGGTTTCTGGAAATAGGCTTGCGCATTATCCACAATCAGTTTTTTATACTTCATTTGGTAGTTCTGAATATCCTGATTGGTCAATTGCCCATAATAATTCATCAGATAAAACCATTCCGTATCGGCAACCCTTAGTTCCTCCGGCTCAAAGTTCTTCCCCACGGAGTAAAAACGTATTTTTACTCCATATTCTTTGCAGATGTCAATCACGGAATCACACATGAAATATGGCAAGGCGATTTCACGGATATCTTTTGCTTTAATCAGATATGCAAGGCAGCTTCGCCCGCTATTTAATTTGAGCCCGTCTTCATAAAGCATAGGAAAACGATATTGTTCAAGTTCCATATACCCGCCGATTTCTTTCATGTCTGTAATCATGCCATTTACCTTCCATACCTTTTCCATGAATTCGATACTATGGATTGCCCAATTCTTCCGACAATATTATTTTGATATATTTTTTGACGTTATTAAGCACTTTCCTCATTTCATCTTCATCGGTAAAGCGGAGCACCAACGTTCCAAAAGAATTATTGGCCCCATTAAATTCACCTACGTAGTCGCCTTCCCCGGCCCAAAGGTCCGTTTCTATGACGTTTTTCTGTATTTCCTGCGAAACCCAAAGCCCTTTAAAAACCCCTGCCTTGTAGCTATGCAGTATCACTTCCGCCCAATACCCGCTGCAATGCCCCTGCTCCACCCCCGTTACCGGCTCCCCCACTGCAGCCAGCACAGATGCCTTTATCATGTCCACACCTGTCATGTACTGAGCCATTTCTGCAAGGCGGTTTCCGCCGCCACGGGGTGTGCATTCCATAATATATGCCTTCCCATCCGTACACTCCATTGTTTCCACATTGTATATGGATGTTTTAAGCCCCAAAAGGCTTATCAGCCTTTGCAGTTCTCCCCCCAGCTCTTTCCTATGCCCTTCCGCTATAGTGGGGGGCCAGCTATGGGCCGCCGGCGTATAAGGGTTCATGGCCCCTTCGTCAAAATGCTGGGCATCGAAGGAAACAAACTTCAGTTCGCCATCCACCGAAAAAATATCCGTGCTGGAAGAGCACCCCACCTTCTCCAGGAATTCCTCCACGATAAATTCCTTTTTAAACGAATGTTCCAGCGCATTTGCTATGGCTTCCGGAAGCCCCCTGGGTTCATCTACCCGGCTCACGCCTTTACTGCCCGCTGAATCCGTAGGCTTGACCATCACCGGCCAACGGAACATTGCCGTGTCTTTCAGCGCCTCCTCCGCGTCCGTATATTCCTTTGCCATCGGCACATTAAATCCGTTCTCCGCCAAAAATCTCCGGAAACGGCCTTTGTTCTGCAAAATTGACACCGCCTCGTAGGACCCCACCGACGGCAGCCCCATCTGCTCCGCCACATATGCCGCCACAGTCACCCCAGGGTCGCATGCGAATGACATAAT
>QXWV01000074.1 GCA_009911195.1 Lachnospiraceae bacterium
GTAGCGGTTTCCGCCCAGCAGCATGAGCCTTTTCTGTTTTTTCATATTTGGAAAATTTATTGTCTTATCCATGAACATCCCATATCCCATTTGTTCCTCACCCGAATCTATTTCGTCTTCCGTATCCTCATCGTAAAACCACATCGCATATCCTATCCGCATCTTCCACCGTCATGTCCGCATAAATAGGTAAAGTCAGCACACATTCCGCCGCATGGATTGCCACAGGAACTTCCAGGCTTCCGTACTTCTCCCTATAGCAGGAAAAGCGGTTTGTTGTCGGATAAAAATATTTTCTGGCATAAATATCTTCTTTTTCCAGCTTCGCTTTTATTTCATTTCTGTTTTCTTTATATCCATCAAAAATTACAGGAAAATATGCATAATTCCACACCAGCCCCTTTTCCGGCTTAATCAGTTTTATGCCTGCAATTCCCGTCAGGCGCTCTATATAGCGTTCTCCCACCTGTTTTCTTTTAGCAATTTCCTCATCAATATGGCGTAGGTTACAAATGCCCATAACGGCTTCAAATTCATTCATCCGTGCATTTGTTCCTATGCGGACCACTTCTTCCTCGTTTATAAAGCCAAAGTTTACCAGGCAGCGCATATCCCGAAACAGCTTTGCATCTTTATATGTAACAATTCCCCCTTCAATCGTATGAAACACTTTTGTCGCATGGGTGCTAAACATAGCTGCATCGCCAAAATTGGCCACACTAATTCCATTTAAAGTAACCCCAAAAGCATGGGCAGCATCATAAATAACTTTCAGGTTATGCTTGAGGGCAATCTCATTTATAGCTTCGATATCGCATAAAAAACCATATACATGTGTGGCAACAATTGCTGCGGTTTTTTCCGTTATGGCGCTTTCTATCAATTCCGGATTTACCGTGTAATTATCTTCTTTTACATCTACAAATACAGGAGTCAGGCCGTTACGGACAATGGCATTGGTTGTAGACACATGGGTATAGGGGGTTGTTATCACTTCCCCATTTATGCCCAATGCCTGAAGCGCTACCTCTAATGCAACATGGCCATTGGCAAAAAGCCACACATTCCCGCAGCCCATATATTTTTTCAGTTCTTCCTCAAATTCTTTTGATGCCATTCCGCGGTTAGACAGCCAGCGGCTTTCCCACACAGGACGTAATGCATCCGTATACTCTTCAAAAGAAGGCATCGACGATTTTGTAACATTAATCCTCCCCATTCCCGTTATCTCCTTTTCGTTCCTCTGTGTCTTCCTTTTCCGAATTTGCAAAAATACCTTCCCTTCTATCCAAAAGGGAGAGAATTTTATCCGGAATTTTCTAATGTGCCCGTTTTTACCCCCCCCC
>QXWV01000075.1 GCA_009911195.1 Lachnospiraceae bacterium
TTTCCTGTCTTTTCTAAAAAGCGGCCAATCATAATTACCGCAAATACAGGGCCAAGTATGGCGATTGTAAGCATCATGATATTCAACAAGCATGTTACCCCTTTGTAAAAGGCGGATTTCATCCTTTCCTCATCCTCACAATGCTGATTCCCATCCTGCTCTTGCATAAATATTCTTTCTATCTCTTCTGTCAGCGAATCCATACTTTTACCTTATTTCCTACTGATTCCCATTTTTTACCTGTTATTTTTCTTAGGCACAGCCGCCAGGGAGGCGGCTGCGCCAAGCCCCACACTCGGTTGTTAGCAGAAAAACATGTTTATCTTACAACTCTTAACTTATAAACTTAACCCTTATTGACTCCTTAAGGAAGCTGTACAAATGCTACCGCGCCTGAATTTACCAGATTAAGTACCACATGGTCTTCCCTTACTTCTACTACTTCTACATCAACCCATACACCGTTTACGAGCTGTTTTACAGCAACTTTAGCGCCGTTAGCAAGCCCCTTTAAGTAGAAATTGATAGTAGCCGTATTGTAGTTTGCGCCGGGGAAACCAACTTTTACTACATTCAGCAATGTTCCGCCAAGTGCGCCAGCCTGCGCTTTTGCGCCTTCAGCCGTAGCTTTGTCCACCTTTGCCAGCGTTGCTGTCAGGTTTGTTGCTACACCATTGATGATGATTTTGCCGCCCTGCCCTACCGGCATCGCATTAGCTACGCCAGGAGTGGACACGATAGCATTATTGTAGTATTCCCCTGCGGACATGCCGCGCGCTGCAGCAGCATCCTTATCCGATGTATTCCTAAACCCTTCCGAAGATACGGAAGCGCCGGAAGCGGATACAGCAGCCGCTGACGGGCTGGGGGCAGCAGACACTGTCAAAGAAGCGAACAGCGTTGCTGCCGTTAATAAAGCAATAAATTTTTTCATAGGTCTCATACCTCCTTTCCAATTCCTAAGTGTGGTCTATATTAACATCATTAGATGCCAATACCTTTATTCAATCCAGAATTACCCTGTCTATCACTCCCGCAGCATCCCCGGTAAGCGCCCCGATTACCACATACTGCTTTCCGTCTTCCCGAATATTGCCATCCAGGGTTACAAGAAAATGGTAGGGCGTCAGGTCATCCCAGCCTTCCCTTAACTGTTTCCCCATTTCCCGGGTTCCATAAATCTGTTCCAGGTGTGCTTCGCATCCTGCATAGGTTGTGAAGTCGAACCTCCGTAAAATATCGCTGCCATCATCATAATAGGCTGCAAAGACCTCATAGGTCAGCACATTATCCGGCAGATAAATGTAGAATTCTTCATTTCTTTCAAAAAAATCAGGGTCTTCAAATTTATGTAAGCCGGCAAACAAATCGCCGTCCTTATCGTCTTTTCCATGGATAATGGTATTAAAATCGCACATATTCATCATATTGGGCATTTCCGTATAAAGAGCCCCTTCTTCACCATCCTTGCCGTCCTGCCCATGGGATTTATAATAATCATCCGAGATTGGACTTTGCAAAACAGGGGCGTCAATACCTGTTCCTGGCACATACAGCCAAGCGAAAATATCCGGGTTTTCCTCCTGGAGCGATTCAAAGTCCACATGCCCATCCGCCGCTGACTCTCCTGCAAGGCCGATTCCCTGGCCGCTCTGCCCCGTTCCTCCAGCCTGTTCCGAAGTTTTTCCGGCTTCCGGCCCTTTTCCTCCGGCTTGGGCTGCCTCTTCTTCCGTCTCTTTTTCTACAGCCTGGGCTGCCTCTTCCCCTACCGTTTCCGTTATGCCTTCCCCTCCTGCACTGCCTTCCTTGTTTCCATCCCCGCTGCCGCATCCCGCCGCTATTAAGGCTACAATAACCGTACCAGCTAAAATGCATGCTATCGGAAATTTTCCTGCTTTTCTTTTCCTCATATCCCTTATCACCCCTCTACTGGTTCATAGAAAATATCCAGTATCATTTCATACAACGCATCCTCATCTACATGGAATTCCTCAAATACTTCCCCCATTACCGTCTCACCCTCCAGCATATAAAATCCTTCTTTGCCCCCGGAACGGTAATCCAGCAGAACCGGAGCCAGATACGCCGCTTCCTCTAAGCTGATATCCGTCACCATCATCGGCATGATGGCCTGATAAAGTTCCGCCGCCACAGCGATATTTTCTTTCGCCGCCTGTTTCGCAGCATCCATAAACCCGGTTAAATACTGTTTCTGCCTTTCCAGCCTCATATCGGCAGAACCAAATGTATTCGTATCTCTGTATTTCACATACCAAAATGCTGTTTTCCCCATCAAATGCACGTTAGCGCCCTTTATCAGCATTCCATCCTTTATGCTCAAATCCTCCAGCACTGTCACATCCACGCCTCCTACCGCATCGTTGATAGTAGGAATCGCGCTCATCTGTATCGCCGCATAACCATGAATCGGCAGGCCATAAAAAAGCCTTGACACCGCTTTTCGCTGGTATTCGCAGCTTTCCTCCACCCCGTTTCCAAAGCCGTGCTGCACCGCAATCTGAGCCTTCTTTGTGGTGACATAAGCCCCTTCCTTGTTGTAAATATCCACATCCGCTATAGTATTCCTGTTAATGCCAATGATTTTTATAGTTTTTTCCCTTGGGTTCATAACCGCAAGAAACAGGGCATCCGCCTGCCCCCCATCCGTTCCCTCCTCGACTGCTTCCACCTCGCTGTCTTTGTCTATTCCCATGAACAGGAAGGTCATAATATCCTCATTATAGGCATAAATCTTGCCTTGATATTTCACCCATCCCTCCTGCCACTTATCTTCCTCTTCTTCTGTCAATGCTTCTTTGGCTGTTACGGGGCCCATATCCGGCGCTGCCGCTTCTGCCCTGCCATATAGTCTGCTTTTTCCTACTGCCCTCATAATCTCAAAAGATACAAAAATCGTTGTGCTGCAAAAGAAAATTCCCAATAAAACCCCCCAGAATATCTTCTTTTTTCTTTTCCTATCCCTGCGCTCCAGGCTTTCCGGGTTCAGAAGGCTCTGCTTTTCCCTATTTGCCCGTTCATCGCGCTTTTTCTTACTTACCACACTCTACAGCTCCTGTCACTTTACTATAATGGTCAGCGGTACTGTCTGTGACCGGTTTCCATCAGAATCCTTCGTGGATACAGTCACTTCATAAGTACCCGGCTGGTTTTTATCATATTTGCTTACTTCCAGATTGTTAAAAAGGGTCTCATAGCCGTCCTTGTCATCGGAAAGAGTTCCGATGATTTCCACCCATGCCGGTCCTACCCCAACGGAAGTTTTCACTTCCCCTACTTTTAATGCCAGTACCGGCGCTTCCGGGTCTGGGGTATTCCTAGCCCTGATGCTTCTTTCCTGCTGCCCTTCTGCACTTCCCTCATCCGCTGCCTGGTCATCTACTTCATTGTCTCCATTTGCAGCGCTCTCCTCCGCCGCCTCTTGCCCGGCATTATCCTCTGGCTGGTTTCTGTCATCCTCTTCCTCTCCCGTTTCGTTTCTCGCTGACAAATCTTCCGCCCTTTCGTCCTCTGCATGGGTTTCCCCATGCTTATCCTCTTCCCCTCCATCTTCGGCGGTATCATTCCCCTCCAATCCTGTCCAGAATCCTGACTGCATCAGCCACCCGTCCTGCACTTCCATTTCTTCCTCCGGTATTTCCCCTTCCTGTTCCTCCCTGAAAATGGCCGTAAATTCCCTGGAGCATTTCGCCACATTGCCCGCGTTATCGCTGACACCATAAATCACCACTACCGAATTCAGCTCCCTGTTTTCAATCAGCTTCTCAATTACAATCTTATGTGTAATATCGCCGTCTTCATTATCATAGGCGCTAATCCCTTCCAGCAGCCTTGAAGTGTCCATTCCTTCCTCATAAATAATATCCATCGCCTGAAATTCAAAGGAAGGCTCTTTCCTGTCCGTTCCCAGATATAGTACAATACCGACTACAATCAGCACTATATTCACCACAGCCAATACAATACCGGCTATCTTTTCTTTTTTCATCCCAATTAACCACGCCTTTCCCTCACTCTGCCGCCATACCCAGGCTTTTGGCCTACAGACAACATCCTTCTGCAAGCATACCTACCTGGTTTATCGCCCCACGGTATCCTATACCTTGGCTTACAGGTTAGCTGTTGCCCTCTTCCCCATACTTTCCATAATATTTTCCATAGTACTTCCCATAATATCTGCCATAATGGCCATAATAGCCCTTGCCGTCCATATCCACCTTATTCAGGACTACCCCCAAGATACGGCTTCCTGTTTTGTCCAACTGGCTTTTCACCGTCTGCACGAATTTATAGCTCACCGCATTATTCTCCACCACCAGCACCGTCCCGTCGCAGTTCTTGGCCGCCACCGCCGCATCAATGACGCTCCCCAGGGGCGGAGTATCAATAATTATGTAGTCAAAAGAATTTCGCAGTACCTTTAAAATGGCGAGAAACCTTTCCCCACCCAGCAATTCGCTGGGATTAGGCGGAACAGGGCCTGAAAAAGTCATATAAAGATTATCAATATTGGTTCGGCATATCACATCCGGGTACTCCGCTTTCCCGATTAAACAATGGGTCAGCCCTAGCTTTACCGCCCCCGTGCGGTAGCGACCCATCAGCACTGATTTACGCATATCCGCATCAATGAGCATAGTTTTATTCCCTGCTTCCGCAAAAGCTTTTGCCATTTCCATGGCAATACTGGATTTCCCCTCATTGGGCGTGCAGCTTGTCACCGCAACAACTTTCACATCCCCTCCGCAAAACTCTATATTGCTCCGCAATGTTTTGAACGCTTCCCTTGTCCGGTAATCTTCTGCCTGTTCAAACTGTAGACTCACTTCCTGCATAGCCAAGCTCCCTTCATTTCCTCTTTTTCTTCTTCGTCTTTGCCTTCTCACCGTTTTCCGCAATCGGTATTAAAGCAAGCGTGCTAAGGCCCAAATATTTTTCCACATCCTCCGAAGATTTTATGGTATCATCCAGCAGATATCTGGCAATAATCACAAAACAAATGAGCAGCACACCCAGCATACCCCCTATCAGTGTCCACACCGATACACTGGGGGATGCTTTTACCGTAGGCATGTTGGCCGGCTCCACCACATTGACTGCTTCAATATCCATCACATTTTGAATATGGCTGCTGGCCACTTCCCGGATACAGTTTGCCATCTGCATCGCATGGGCCGGTTCCGTATCCTCCACTGTAATCGCTACAATACGGGTATCCGTGGGCGTATTCACATGCACCTGTTTCAGCAATGCCCTATATTCTGTTTCTAGCCCCAGCTTTTGGATTACCTCTTCCAACACATACCGGCTATTAATCAGCTCCGCATAGTCCTTCGTCAACTGTGTTCCCATCTGTACATCGCTATATGTCACAGAAGATTCCTCTGTCTTATTTAAAATATAAATTTTTGTTGTGGATTCATAGGTTGGCACTAGAATGAACTTGCTAACCATAAAACAGATTAGGGAAAAAAACAGCCCCACTCCCAATATCATCCATGCACTGCCAAGAAGGATATGAAGCACCTCTAGCAAATCTATTTCGATTTCGTCATTTTCTCTCCTGTTTTCCATAAATTTTCTCCTGCACCATTTTTTCTTTATATATATCTGTTAGCTATGACTTGGGAAGGGTTAAACCGCAGCAGCCTTTCCATATATTCCTTGCCATACTTTTTTTCCAGGTAATGGGCACACTCTGCCATCTCCGGCTTTCTTTTTCCGCTGCCATGGGCATCTGTCGCCACAAAATGGATAAGCCTTTTTTTCAGCATTTTCCTTAGTATCTGTTTTGTTCCCAGTCCGTACTGCCCAATGATACTTCCCCCATTTACCTGTATATAGCAGCCCATTGCAATCAAATCTTCCACTCTTCCTACATCTTTGCAAACATTCTCATAGCGCTCTGCATGGGCGAGAATCGGACGGTATCCTGCAGAAAGGACCTGATAAATCCCTCCCCTTATATGTTCTATCCCGTCCATAGGGCCGAATTCCACCAGCACATAATCGGAATCTGCCATAGTACATGCCTGCTTTTCTTCCAATATCCCCACTGTCTCGCTGGAATAATAAATTTCGTTGCCCGTATGCAGTTTTATTTCCATCCCGGCCTGGTCAGCTTTCTCTTGCAGTTGCCCGGCAAGTGCCCGTATTGCCTCCGCTCCGGCATTGCGCCGCATAGGCTTATGATGAGGCGTTAAGATGATATCCTTTATTCCGTTTTGCTGTGCAATTTCCAGCATTTCCATACTCATGTCGAAATTTTTTGCCCCATCGTCTATTCCGGGCAGAATATGGGAATGAATATCTATGTATCCTTCCATATTGCCGTGTATCCCTTCGCATAAATTATTGTGCACATTCACAGTTCTACAAATTTACGATATTTTTTCGTAAAATAACCCATTTTACGATATTTTTCTTTCTTCCTCTCCATAGCAAAATTTTTCCACCTATCCCAAAACTCCAACCGCATCCTTCCACCGCGTCCTGATATGTGTATCTCCTGAATGTCCAATAGCAATTTCCTTTCAAAGCCAACTATGCAAAATCCGCCCCTGACGATAAATTTGACGGCTGATAAATATTTTTAAGAAGCTTCCGGATTCCTATAAGAACAGAACTTATCCATCAGCTCTTTTTTCTGTTGTATGGAAGGATGAACATACAGCGACATGGTCATCTGGATACTGCTGTGCCCCAATATTTCGCTCAGGCTTTTGATATCAAACCCCATGGCAACGCATCTGGTGGCAAATGCATGGCGAAGCATATGGAAATTAAAATATTCGATGCCGCATTCCCCCAGAATCTTTTTGAAACGGTACTGCAGCGTGCGGGTATCTATCCACGGATACCTTACCCCTGCAATGACGGCTCCTTCCTTTCCTTCCCCCTGCTCCAGCAGTATTTCATACAGTATTGGCGGGATAGGAATCATCCTCTCGGAATCTGCCGTTTTCGGCGTCAGCATAACCACTTTTGTTTTATTTTTTTTGCATATCTCATTTTTTGTCCTTTGTATATTTCTCTTGATATAAATAACTTTTTCTTCTAAATTAATATCCTCCCATGACAAGGCACACAATTCTCCAATACGGATGCCCGTATAAAGAGCTATCGCTATCCCTATGCATGTATCCTCCCGCCTGTTTTTCATCAGATAATTCTCCAAAATGGACAGCTCAAAATTACTGGGAGGAATGATTTTATTCTTTTTATTCTTAGCTACCGGCAAATCCGGAATTGGCACCTCACATCCATATTGCTTTCCGGCATAGCGCAGGATACGGATAATAAGGGCACAAATATAAGATTGATAACTATTGGAAAGGTGCGTCCCTTCTTTCTTTCCCAATTCCCTGTAAAATTTGTCCAGCCTCCGGGTATCTATGCTGGTTATTTCCAGTTCCCCAAGAAAAGGTATGATATACTTATCCACAATCTGGGCATACGCCCCATAAGTGGTAGGTTTCCATCCCAGTTTTTTTTCTTCCAGCCAGTTTTCCGAAACTTCCTTCATAAGCAATACACACTGTTTTTTTTCCGGCATATTCTTCCTGTAATCCTCCATTTTTTTCTTAATTTCTGTATAAGTTTTTCCATATATAGACTTGTACCTTCCTACTTCCCCACTTCCCACTTCCTTTTTTATACGTCCTTCCCACCTCCCGTCTTTCCTTTTATAAATATTTTCTCCTCTTTTTGGCATAGCATAATATCTCCTTTCCTCAATCTTTCCTTTGTCCTGTCTTTGCAGACTATTTGACGCTGATTTTGACGGCTTTCAAATTCCAACCAACCATATCGTCTCCTATTAACAACATATACCTAATAATCTACCCTCCCCCTTTCCTTCTTAATCACATAAATAACAGTTGCTTTTTTAATAATCTTATGGTATTTTATAAAAGGATGTTGTGTACGCACATAAAAATAGGGCATTGTATGGCATATATACGGGTTATTTATAAAATGGATACTAAGATGTGCCATTCTTTTATTTTTCATAAAATGGGTTATTTTACGAAAACATCGGGCGGTGGGAAATTCCACCGCCCGTTTTTACTATTGACATGCCCCCACTCTCAGCCTATAATTTATTACAAATGTAATACTTAATCCCACAAAAATATTCCCTTACAGGAGGCTATTATGAAATCACTCCCTCAAATATCCGAAGCAGAATTTGAAGTCATGAAAATCATATGGAAATATGCCCCTATTAATACCAATGAAGTCACCGAGCGTTTAATAAAAACCACCCCTTGGAGTCCGAAAACCATCCAGACCTTGCTGAAACGCTTAGTAACGAAAAAGGCAATCACCTATGAAAAGGACAGCCGGGTTTTCGTTTATACCCCTCTTGTAATGGAAGACGAATATATTAGACAGGAAAGCAATCTTTTCCTGAAAAGGTTCTATGACGGGCATCTCAGTTCCATGCTGTCCGCATATATCGAAAATGACAGGCTTTCCCCGTCTGAAATCGACACCCTACGAAACCTTTTATCCGGCACTGGCTCTAAAGGGGGTGCTTAGCATGTCTTCCTTTGCCATACATTTTCTCGTATGCAGCCTATGGATTTCTATTATTATAGGGCTGCTTCTGGCCGCAAAATATATTTTAAGAAAACATTTATCCTGCCGGATGCAGTACGCTTTCCGGATACCTATTTTCTTTTTGCTGGCCATGCCCTTTTTTTCATTCCGACCGGCCAACCCCATAGGGCTGCTGCCCTTTTTTCAGCTATGGAAGCAAAAAAAGGCATCCGGTATTGTTTCCGTTTTCCCCTCCACAATGATAGCTTCCAGACAAAATGCTGCCAATTGGATGAATGACTTCGCCGTTTCTTCCAGCCATAAGGCTCCATCCTTTTTCCCTATTCTGTTTCTGTTATTATGGATACTGGGAATGTTTGTGATGCTCTTTTTCGCAATCCGGGCACGTATTCGCCTTTACAAGCTGGAATACACCGCTCTGCCCCTGGAAAATCAAGCGGTCCGTCAACTTTATATGCAATGTATGAAAGAAATGAATATCCGCCAGACTATTCCCGTTTACAGTTCCGTTTTTTTCCATTCGCCCATTTTTGTGGGCCTGTTTCGCCCCAAAATTTACTTGCCCATTCCCATGCTGTCCGGCTGCGACATGAAATCTATCCGCTATATGCTTCTCCATGAGCTGCAACACTACAGGCATAAAGATTCCCTGGCAAATATTTTCTTTTGTTTTGCCAGGGTCATATACTGGTTTCACCCTATAGTTCTCCTCGCCCTCAAAGAAATGCAGGCGGACAAGGAAAGGGCCTGTGATTCTTCCGTATTGAAAATGCTCCCCGCAGAGGAATATATATGTTATGGCAATACCCTTATTAATTTTGCCGAAAAGCTTTCTTCCCCAACCTGCCTTTGGGCCAATGGCATGGGCTGCGGCATGAAACAGCTAAAAAAGCGAATCCTCAATATCGCTGATTTTAAAATGCAGACAAAATGGCAGTCAGTGAAGGAAAAGTGTATTTTTGCCTTCATTATTGTTATCTTTCTGGAATCTGCCGCCAGGATGCCCGTATATGCTTCCAGGGACTTTACGAGCCTTCCCCCTTCGCAGATAACCTCTTCCATTGATTTATCTGCCTTCTTCCAAGGATATGACGGCTGCTTTGCATTTTATGACTCTAAAGAAAACCAATGGCTGCTTTACAACGAAAAGCTGTGCGTGCAGCGAACCACACCCGAATCCACTTATAAAATATATAGTGCCCTCCTGGGGCTGGAAAGTAAAATCATCACCCCCCACTCTACTTTCATGGCGTGGGATGGACAACCTCATGTTATTGAACAATGGAATCAAAATCAGACCCTCTCTTCTGCCATGCATGACTCAGTCAACTGGTATTTTCAGGCATTGGATAAAAGGGCAGGGAATGAAGCCCTGAAAAAATTTTATGCCAGGCTTGGCTATGGCAACCAGAATTTTTCCGATGGCTCTTCCAGCTTCTGGCTCGGTTCTTCCCTTAAAATTTCTGCCATAGAGCAAGTAGAACTTCTTACCAAACTTTACCGTAATGAATACCATTTCTCTCCGGAAAATATTCGGGCAGTTCAAAGCGCCATCAAATTGGAAGAGCGTCCAGAAGGAACTTTGTATGGCAAAACAGGTACCGGCAATATAAATGGTGAAAATAAAAACGGCTGGTTCATCGGTTATGTGGAGACATCTGAAAATACCTACTTTTTCGCAACAAACATCCATAGCGCCTCCAATGCCGGAGGGAAAGCAGCCAGCGCAATCACGCTGGAAATATTACGGGAGTTAGGGATTTTCTAAGTTATTTTGACGAATGGTTCATCATGAACTCTTTCAGCTTATCGTTCGCCCTATCCAGCCCTTCCCCCAGCTCCCTGTTTTTGGGTATCAAGGTCAGCCAGCCTGCTGCCAGCAATATCAAAACAGGGTACAAGTACTGGCCAAGGGCAATGATTCCCAGCCAGACGGAATTTTCAAAAATACTGCTAAATATCCATAAAATACTGCCCGAATACATTTTCCCCGCTTCCCATATGGCCTGCAGGCAGTCTATCAAGCGGTACAGTCCCAGCAGATAAAGGCAAAGGGCTATTTTCCATCCCCGCCCCAATGCCGCTAACAAAAATATCAAATCGGGGGCTATCCTTATTATTGTTCCTAAAATAATCACCGCTGCCCCTACTTGTCCTGCAGTTGCGGCAAAGCTCACCACAAAATTATGTACCAGGCAGTAAATCAGCAAAAACCCTATCACCCTCTTCTTATTTCTCCAAAATCTCCCCACCTCGGGATATTCCCCATATACCTTTTCCCTATATTCTTTATACTGCTTTTGCAATTCCTTTGAATTTTCCATAGTGTACCTCTTTCTTATTCCAGTACGGCTATTTGCTGTTTCCAGTACCGCAAGCCCTGGTTACTTTCGTTCTAATGTATATAGTATCTCTTCAAAGCATACGCCGTCGGTGCTGGGGATTTGGAGTTCTTCTGAAGCAAGAATCCCCTGCCTTACAAAATCCGACGCTTTTTTTACAGACCGGCAAAAGTCTACGCCATTGACCGCATCCGCTGCTATGATGGAGGAAAATACGTCCCCTGTACCGGAGCGCTCTGTACCGGCCTTATGGACTTGTATCATTTTCGTTCCTTTTCCTTTTTCCAGCACATAATTGGCAATGAATTCCCCTTGCGGGATTCCTGTAATCACTATTTTTTCCGGCCCCCGCATGGACAATTTTTCTGCCATGTCATACAGTTCCGCTTCTTCCCAGCCTCCCCCCCTATATGCTGTGCCTGTCAGGCGGCAGCATTCTGTCAGGTTAGGAGTGATAATATCCCCATATTCTATCAGCCGCCCCATTTCTTCGCACATTTCTTCCGTATAAGTGGAATATATCCTGCCGTTATCCCCCATCACAGGGTCGATAATGACTTTTGTACGGCCGCTGCAAAATTCCTTCATAAACCCAATTACCATCTCAATCTGTTCTTTTGAACCAAGAAAACCGGAAACAATCCCTTCAAATTTAAGCCCCAGCTTTTTCCACTTCCCAATATATGCTTCCATCCGGTCCGTATAATCGTCAAAAAAATAATCCCCCAGAGCCATATGATTGGAAAGAATGGATGTGGGCACCGGGCAGCACTGGACACCCAAATAAGAAATAATAGGCAGGGATACCGTAAGCGAACACCGTCCAAACCCTGACATATCGTTAATTACCGCTATTTTTTTCTGATGATTGTGAGACATTTTTCCATTTCCTCTGCTTTTCTTCGCGTTTCTGTATTCCCTTCCGCAAAAATTTACTTTGCAATTCCTAATATCTTTCATCTCGAATACCTTTCCATTATACTGGTTCACCTCCCCACTTACAACTATAATAGCGTAATTTTTCAATTGTTCAGCGATTGCCCGCTGCGCTGCCCATGAAAATTGATTTCCCTGATTCAATTTTGCCCCTATTGCCTTATTCTTCCTTCTAAGCTATAATAAGCTTATCAGTAATTATCCCCCATTACTATGGGGAAAACCCGTCCGTATTTTTCCTGTCATGCTTCGGAGCGGACAAGGACGGAAGTTTTTTCATCTTTCATAGAAAAGTTTGTGTCTGTGCGGCATCCACAAGCTTTTTTATGGGCAAAGCCACAGCAAAGTTGGGCAGCCATAAAGTCCAAAATCAAAGCCGCGCAGAAAGAGGTTAACATGAGCAGATTTACTTTACCCAGAGACATTTACCACGGAAAAGGATGTCTCGCCGAACTGAAAAACTTGAAAGGGAAAAAAGCCATCCTTGTAGTGGGCGGCGGTTCCATGAAGCGCCAGGGATTCCTTGACAAAGCTGTGGAATACCTGAAAGAAGGCGGCATGGAAGTCAGCCTTTTTGAAGGCGTAGAACCCGACCCTTCCGTGGAAACGGTTATGAAGGGCGCACAGGCTATGCGTGATTTCGAGCCGGACTGGATTGTTGCTATGGGCGGCGGCTCACCCATCGATGCGGCTAAAGCTATGTGGGCTTTTTATGAATATCCTGATACCAC
The DNA here is from genome assembly GCA_009911195.1 of Lachnospiraceae bacterium. Classification (GTDB taxonomy): domain Bacteria; phylum Bacillota; class Clostridia; order Lachnospirales; family Lachnospiraceae; genus Kineothrix. The sequence goes on from QXWV01000075.1 coordinate 12,593, forward strand.
ATTTGAAGATTTATGCATCCCTTTCAATTTCCCGGAACTGAGGCAGAAAGCAAAATTCGCAGCAATTCCTTCCACATCCGGAACTGCCACCGAAGTAACCGCATTTTCCGTTATCACGGACTACGCGGCAGGCATAAAATATCCTTTAGCCGACTTCAACATTACTCCCGATGTGGCAATTGTAGACCCTGAACTGGTAGAAGGGCTTCCTCCCAAGCAGGTTGCCTACACAGGAATGGATGCCCTGACTCATGCGGTGGAAGCCTATGTATCCACCCTGCATTGCTCATTTACAGACCCGCTGGCTCTCCAGGCCATCGAAATGGTATTCGATTATCTGCCTGCTTCCTTCAATGGCAATATGACCGCACGCGAAGAAATGCATTATGCACAGTGCCTGGCTGGAATGGCTTTTTCCAACGCATTGCTCGGTATTGTACACTCTATGGCACATAAAACCGGAGCTGCGTTCTCCACTGGCCACATTACCCATGGATGCGCAAATGCGATGTACCTTCCTTTTGTAATCAAATATAATGCAAAAGAACCTACCGCAGCGGCGCGCTATGCGGAAATTGCACGCAAGATGGGGCTGCCTGGTGCTTCCGAACAGGCTTTGGTAAACAGTTTATGCGAAAAGATTGATGATTTCAACGTAAAAATGAATATCCCTAAGACTTTAAAAGATTTTGGCATTATTGAAGAAGAATTCAAAGAAAAAATTGCAAAAATTTCCGAACTGGCTGTCGGCGATGCATGTACGGGCTCCAATCCAAGAACTATTGACCCGGCTACCATGGAAAAATTATTTACCTGCATTTATTATGGAACAGAAGTTGATTTCTAAAAGCTTTATCAGAGAAGGGCTCTTCCGTTGGGAAGAGCCTTTTTTATATAATAGGAAATTACGCCACAGCGTTGTAAGTCGCTAAGAGTTGGCCGCTGAGCCAACTCTTTTTTACCTTATAGGAAATTCCGTCGCCAGACGGACATAAATTGACGAAGAACCGAAGGTTCTTCATG
>QXWV01000076.1 GCA_009911195.1 Lachnospiraceae bacterium
TACTTTTTTATATTATAAGATATTACTGCACCATTCCTTCCACCGGAACTGCACTTTCCGGCGGTACACCCTCCGGTAGTACTCCGCCCGGTACTGCCCCTTCCACCGGCATTCCCTCTGGAAGTACTTCTCCAGGCATCACCCCTTCCTGGGGAATTTCCTCCACTACCGGCTCTGTTCCCGGCAAATGATAACAAATCACAGGCGTTCCTTTTTCTATGTACCCATAAATTTCTTTTGCTGCAGAATATGGCAGATTAATACAGCCATGGGAACCGCTCATTTTGTAAATATCCCCTCCAAAGGAGTCCCTCCAAGCAGCATCATGCATCCCTACATTATTATTAAAAGGCATCCAAAAATTAACCGGCGTCCGGTATGTCTCTCCTACCAGAGTGGCATCCCTCTGCTTATAGGTAATCCCGTAAATCCCATCCGGCGTATCATATCCCCTGGATGCGTTTCCGGATACGAAGTCGGTCTCTAAGAGCATTTCCCCATCTATGTACAAAAATAAATGCTGCGCCGTCAAGTTAATTTCCACATAAGTATCCCCATAGTCAGGCATTCCATAAACTGCTGCCGTCTGATAATAAACCGGAATCCGCTCCCCACTTTCCCCCCGCTCAATCATTTCCGACAGTTCCTTGACTTCCTGCCCTGTATCCATCCACCATCCATAATCGCCTTTACTAATCGTAATCTCTGCTCCATAGCTGGTCTGAAATGTCCTTCTTTTAAAAATCGTATCATACTTTTTCCGGAGAGATGCCACATAGCCGCTTATTTTATCTTCATCCAGCGACACATGTAATCCATCCACTTTCACCCAGCCGGCAACCTCTCTTCCATCCAATATCTCCTCTTCCTCACCGAACCTGTAAGTAATGTGGATATTAGCCATTCTATCCAGCTTTTCAAAAGCTGCCTGCAGCCGTTCATTTTCTGACGTGATTTCTGCCGTCTCGTAGCAGCCTTCTTCCACCAGATTCACCCTCTCTTCCAGCTCCTCCACCGCTGCCCGGATAACATCCAGGGTTTTCGCCCGATTCAGCAAATTCCCTTGGGTCTCTTCCACTATTACAAAACCATTCCCCTCCTCAATGCTGGCAATATAAGCATTTTCCGGCTTCGCTGCAAAATCTTTCCCAAATCCTTTTAGGCTATCCAGCTTTGCTTCCAGGGCTTCTTCTTCATATGTAATCAGTTTCTCCGCCTCCAGAACCCTATCCTGTTTCAAAAACCATAAATAGTGATTCTGATTCCTTAAAATTTCCTCAAAAGGCTCCGTGGACAGATATGAAAGCCCTATTTCCGTTCCCAGTATTTCCTCTTCCAGCATCGTTCCATCCGCACATCGTTCCTCCACCCGGAGGACGTATTCCTGTATTCTCCCTTTCAGCTCCTCCACCGTTAATCCCGACACATCCACCTGATTGATGGTTGTGCCATTCACAAAATGATTCTTATAAAAGCTAAGCCCTTTGAAATAAATCGCCACCACACATAAAATGGGCACACCTATGCCCAAAAATACTATGTACTTCCTCTTTTTCGTCCATTCTTTCCAACTGCCCAGTTTATTCATAGGTTTTATCTCCTATTGTAAGATATCCTTTTGATTCGCTGCCGGCAAAATCAAACCCCATCCCATATATTTATACAAAAAAATAGTAGAAACACTGTTTCGTCCAGTATTTCCTCCACCTTACGTGTTGTAATCAAAATATACTATGCCTATAATTATATTTGAGGCTAACTTTAAGTACCCGGAAATCCAAATTCTGCTCTGCATATTATTATAATTATACCCCTATAAAAATCTTATAGCAAATAAAACTTTTCTGAACAAAGAACCGTACTGACATACCTGTAAAAAGCGGACGGCTGCAGGCTCAGCTCATGCATTGCCAGCGCCTGCAAAGGGGAATTTTTTGCCTGACAAAACGAAGCCTGGAAGGGCAAAATTAAAAACATGGGAATGCCAAATAAGCAGAAAATATAGCTTGGAGAAAAAGTATTTATAAAAAAGATAAAGACGGGAATGCCCATTTATGAGCATTTCCGCCTCTCAAAAACCATATACGCATAACATGAAAAACGTACACATAGCATAAAAACATTCGCATGGCACAAAAAAACGTGCGCTAGAGGATTCGAACCCCCGACCTTTTGGTCCGTAGCCAAACGCTCTATCCAGCTGAGCTAAGCGCACATTCGTTACGGCTGTCCTGCCTTATTTGGCAGAACCTTTCCGCAACGATTTTATTTTACATGCATATCCTCTAATTGTCAAGCCATAAATTGAAATAATTCATATTAGTTATGGCAATTCAAGATTTTCACTCATTCCCCGGAAATGAAGGAATTCCTGCAAATCCTTTCGACAAATCCTCATCTGTAGGGATATAATCCGACATTTCCCCGTCATGGAACTTCCCATAAGCCACCATATCGAAATATCCGGTACCGGTAAGGCCGAAAACAATGGTTTTTTCCTCTCCTGTCTCCTTACATTTCAGCGCTTCGTCAATTGCAACTTTTATTGCATGGGAGCTTTCCGGGGCGGGCAGGATACCTTCCACTCTGGCAAACTGCTCCGCTGCCTTAAATACCGCGATCTGCTCTACGCTGACTGCCTCCAGCAGCCCATCATGGTATAGCTGGGAAACTACCGAGCTCATGCCATGATACCTTAAACCGCCTGCATGATTGGGCGCAGGCATAAAACCGCTTCCTAACGTATACATTTTTGCCAATGGGCATACCGCCCCTGTGTCGCAGAAGTCATAAACATATTTCCCCCTTGTCAGGCTGGGGCAGGAGGACGGTTCTACTGCGATAACCCGGTAGTCCGCTTCCCCCCTCAATTTCCGTCCCATAAAAGGAGAAATCAGTCCGCCTAAATTGGAGCCGCCGCCTGCGCATCCGATAATAATATCCGGCTTGATACCATATTTATCCAATGCTGCTTTTGTCTCTTCCCCTATAATAGACTGATGCAAAAGCACCTGGGATAATACGCTCCCCAGCACATAACGATAGCCCTCCATACTGGTGGCTGCTTCTACCGCTTCCGAAATCGCACACCCCAAGCTCCCGCCCGTTCCTGGGAACTTAGCCAGTATTTGACGCCCCACATTGGTAGTATCCGATGGTGACGGCGTCACCTGTGCGCCATAGGTACGCATTACTTCCCGGCGGAACGGCTTCTGCTCATAAGAAACTTTTACCATGTATACCCTGCAGTCCAGGTCAAAATAAGAACATGCCATGGAAAGGGCTGTTCCCCACTGCCCTGCCCCGGTTTCCGTTGTCACTCCTTTCAAGCCTTGCTGCTTTGCATAATAAGCCTGGGCAATTGCCGAGTTCAGCTTATGGCTACCGCTCGTATTGTTCCCTTCAAATTTATAATAAATTTTCGCGGGCGTATCCAGCTTTTTCTCCAAGCAGTAAGCCCTCACCAAGGGCGCAGGACGGTACATCTTATAAAAATCCTGGATTTCCTGCGGAATATCAATATATGCATCCGTATCGTTTAATTCCTGCTTCACCAGCTCATCACAGAACACCCCCTGCAATTCTTCAAAGGTCATCGGTTTCAGCGTTCCCGGATTCAGCAATGGCGCCGGTTTGTTTTTCATATCCGCCCGCACATTATACCATTGCTTTGGCATCTCGCTTTCTTCCAAATAAATTTTGTAAGGTATCTTTTTTTCTGACATCTCCATTCTCCTTTCTTTTTGCAGAGTAAAAGTTTACTTCTTCCACAGCACGGGGCTGTGCAATCGAGTAGGGGAATGAATTTCTCCACTACTCGCGCGCCGGGCGTCCGTCAGCTTGCTGACACATTTCATTTGGCCACCCGTGCGCATAAAAAAATCCCGTCCCAGCTTTACTGCCGGGACAGGACTATTTACTATTCCTGCGGTGCCACCCTGCTTGATGCTTATCACATCCACTCCTGATATGCCAACACATATCCGCTTCTTAACGGAGTTTCTACTCCGGCGCCCTTACTCCCATTTCCACAGTCCACTATGCCCTGCAACGGTTTCGGTTTGCTCTCCAAAGCCCATTCCATACAGCAATCTGTACCGCACTCCCACCTCCTGCGGCTCTCTGCAACACCTTGTCTGCATGTACTTATGCTTTATCAACGATTTATTAAATTCTATTCAATATTTCTGGAAATGTCAATACCTTTTTTATTCTTTATTTAAATTTGTAACCGCCACACCGCAAGGGGGCAGCATCAATTTTTTGCCCACCAAACCTACGCCCTCCTGATTTTGCAGCAATATTTCCCCTTGCCGCCCCAGCTCCAGTTCTACCCTATCCTGCCCGAAGTTGGCGGCTATAAGAATATCATGCTCCTCGTTGGTCCGGTGATAGGAAAATACCATCCCTTCCTCTTCAAAATCAGGCCGGAAATCTCCATAGGTAAATACTTCCCTATACTTCTCCGATTTCCGTAAGGCCAACAGTTGTTTATAATAAGAGAGCACGGAGGAAGCATCCCTTGCCTGCGCTTCCACATTTTTTGCTACATAATTCGGATTCACCTTCATCCAGGGGCTGCCTGTGGTAAACCCGGCATTTGCTTCACCGCTCCACTGCATAGGAGTCCGGGCATTATCCCTGCTATGCTTAAAACAAATCCCCATCGCTTCTTCCTTGGATAAGCCTGCTTCCCTCGCCATCTGGTATTGGTTTTTGGTATCAATATCATCATATTCCTCAATATCCTTCATCTGGCAGTTTGTCATGCCGATTTCCTGCCCCTGATAAAGAAATGGAAGCCCCCAAAGCAGAACGCTGGTAGTTGCCAGCATTTTTGTGCCCTCATCATTCTGGGCATAATCCGGCAAATAGGTGCTTGCACCTCTCGGCTCGTCATGGTTTTCGATAATATTCGCCAAGAAGACTTCTCCCTGATACTTTTTCTGGGCATCAAATAAAGCCGTCCTCCATTTGAAAAAGTCATATCCCGGCGCATCATACCATCCATGCCCCCCGGCCATCGTATCCAATGCGGCAAAGTCAAACATTGTGGAAAAGTGGCCCTCTTCCCCTATAAATTCTTTCAGCTCCTCTTTTCTCATATTGAATACTTCCGCTACCGTAAAGGCATTGTGTTTTGCAAAAGTTTCCCTTTTCAGTTCCCCGAGGAATTCCCCGATTCCTTTCACTTCCTCTACCATCCGGGAACATCTGGCCAGTCCATCATTTCCATCCGGCTCATAATCCGGGAATCCCACTTCCTTTTTAATATTCATAATGGCATCTATGCGGAATCCCGCCAAGCCTTTATCCAGCCACCAGTTCACCATCCGGAACAGCTCTTCCCTCACTTTTTTATTTTCCCAATTCAAATCTGGCTGTTCTTTAGCAAAAAAATGAAGATAATACATATCCGTTCCAGGCACAGGCTCCCATGTACTTCCCCCAAAATAAGACCGGTAATTGCTGGGCGCTTTTCCATCCTTCCCTTTTTCAAAGTAAAAATATTCGCCATATTCCCCCTTCGGGTCCGCCAAAGCCTTCTGAAACCACTCATGTTTGTCCGAACAGTGGTTGATGACGAGGTCCATCAGTATAGATATATCCCTCTTCTTCGCTTCCCTCATCAGCTCGTCAAAATCATCCATTGTTCCAAAAGCCGGGTCTATCTCATAATAATCGGAAATATCGTATCCCTGGTCCACAAACGGGGATTGATAAATTGGCGAAATCCAGATAATATCAATCCCTAAGTCCTTCAAGTAGTCCAGCTTTTCAATAATCCCCCTGAGGTCTCCGATTCCATCTCCATTACTGTCCCGGAAACTTTTCGGATAAATCTGATATGCAACCTTTCCATGCCACCATTGCTTTTTCATACCAAAAACCATTCCCTTTCTTTCATCCTGTAAATTTTGTTACTTCGTACATTTATGTCCGCTTGTTTTCTATCATTATAGGAATACATCCCCTTATTTTCTTTCCCCTTCCTGACTATTTATTACACTATTTTGACTTTTCGTCTTCATTGTTGCGGCTTTTCCTATACTCAGAAGGCAGCACTCCCTTTTCCTCCTTAAACCTCCTGATGAAATAGCCGATATTATCATATCCGCACTCCAAAGCAATATCCAGGATTTTCCGGTCTGTCCTGTATAAATATTCCGCCGCCTTCCTTATCCGTACCTCGTTCACATATTCGGTAGGCGTTTTTCCAGTAACCCGCTTAAAGTACCTACAAAAATACTGGGCATTCATCTGTACCACTTCCGCCATATCCTGATTCGTAATCCGCTGCCCATAATTTTCCTGAATGAATCCCAGCACTTTTTTCACATTTTCAATCTTTTTCCCTTCATAATCGGCAATGCCCCCCATATGAACCAGTTTTCCATTCTCATACATACAAGCGAACATTTGCAGCAGATATGCTTTTACCCGCATCCGCGCCGCCGGTGTCTCCTTTTTTGCCTCTTCCAATATCTTTTCATATAAGCCCGCCATTTCTGCCCATACTTCGTCCGCTTCCGTTATCGCCATAGGGAATTGCACTGTCCTGTTCAGAAGCGGGCCAATCATCTGGTACTGGACGCTGTCATAATGTTCAAAGCTGAGCATCTTCATATCAAATACTACTGCGCTCTCCTGGCAGCCTTCCTCCCCATGGATTTCATGAATATCACCAGAACCTACAAACAACATGGCCGGTCCAGTCAGCCGGTATTTCTGCATATTGATATCAAGGCAGAATTTCCCCTTTTTCATAAAAATAATCTCCGATTCCTCATGCCAGTGGAGATTAACTTCAAATTCCCCCTCTCCCTCATAGCAATATACTGCCAATGGGAATTTAACAGTTCCATGTACCGCTTCCTCTTTCAGCCCTTTTTTATCCATCCCAGAACCTTTCCATGTAAAAATGCCAGTATTCAGAGACCTTCCTGGTTTCTTCATACCGGCATTTTCGTTCACATATTTATGTATCCTACATCCTTCCTTTGCTGCTATTGATTATTCCAGCATGGAAGCGCCTTCTGTAAAGTCATTCTGGATAGTGGTAAGCAAAGAGGTCATTTTTTCCATGTCCACATCACCGGAATCCATAGCGTCGATACAAATATCAAGATATTCTACCATTGCATCGCATCCTGACTGGAACTTAGCGTGAGCGTCTGCATATTTTGCCGGTGCTTTCAATGCGCCGAATTCAACGAAAGGTGCTTTCAGCCCTTCGATAAACTCTTTTGCAGCGTCTACATCATTAGGGTCCAAAGATGCTGCATCAGTCATTGCACTGTTCAGAGAGTTGCCCAGTTCCTCTGCTTTTGCTTCATATTCTTCTTCAGTCAGAGTCTCTTCCTGTGCTGCTCCACCATTGCTGCCGCCCCCGCAGGCTACTACAGACATACCCATCACTGCTACACACAAAAGCGCTGCAATTCTTTTTACTAATTTGTTTCTCATGACTACCGTCCTCCCAAATGAAAATGTTTTTTATTTGTACTATCGAGAGTATTATATCACTGAAAGAATAAAAAGCAATGGTATTTTTTTACTAATTTTCTTTTACATTCTCCCGGACTATAGGCAGTCTGAACAATCAATATATGAATCCATGGAATGCCCTATTTCCCTGGCCTTACTGGCCACCAATATGCCTTATTCCGTCTATACTTTGTATCTGGCTGATAACCTCATCATTCTTTTCCGTTAAGTAAACGGTATAACTGTCCGATTCTTCCAGCGGGTTGCCGTTAAAGGACATCCTAATCTCTTCGCCCAAATACTTATCCGCAAACACTGCCCAGGCGGCTTCCGAAGAAATATACTCCACACCTTCCACCTGCTTCATCGACAACAATTCACTCCCTATCTCTTCTTTTCTTTCCCCGGAAATATCTGCGTCAAAAAAAACTTTTATAGATTCCAAGTTATCTTTCTTTCCGTCTATTCCGGTATTTTCCTCTGATAGCACTTCCTCCGTCAACATGTCAGCAGCCAATAAAGGCTCTGAAACAACATCTAATTGTATTCCTGTTTCCTTGGCAGATACAAACACTGCCATACTTCCGAGCAAAACCAATGCTGCACATAAACTTCCTATCTTAGTTATCTTTTTATAATTCATAATTTCCTTTATCCTTTCTGAAACTACACTTTGCCCGAAACCACTATATGCATTTGGAAATGAAGATTGAATTTCTGCAAACATCAGTAGTGTCATTGCATATTTCCGCCTGTCTTTTTCTCCCATAGCGGAAATGACACTCTCATCACAAGCAATTTCCATATCATGGCTCATGGCAAAATACATCGCCGCAACAAAAGGGTTAAACCAATGCAGGCAAAGAGCCAAAATCATCAATAGCTTCCATAAATTATCCATCCTCCTAATATGTATTTCCTCATGCCTGCACACACAATAAAGCATATTCAGGTCTTTGAAATCCATTGTCTTAGGCAGGATAATCTGAGGGCAGAAGATGCCGAAGGTAATTGGCACTGCAATCCTGTCCGACATTTTTATCATGACCTTATTGGTCAATCTTTCCGTCAATTCTCCGACATTTATGTCATTTCTGATAGGAATCGCTTCTCTCAGGCAGAAATACACCTTTATATAACTGAACATAAAATATATAGCCAATAAACATATTCCAAGAAGCCATACCGTTTCTACATAGTCAATAAACAGGCTGTCAATTCCCATTTTCTCCCCTTCCCCAGAGATATATTCCGCTTTTTTTTGTGCCAAAACCAGCACAGTAGTTACCTTCCCACGGAATACATTCTCCACCGGGAATGCAAAAGGCAATAAGAGGCGCAAAATAGACACCTTCCATAACAAAAGGAATGTCCATTTAGGAAGTTTTCCCGATGCCGTTCTCCGAAGCAGAAACGTATAAATAATTAAAATCCCTGCTGATATGCTTCTTTGCACCAATCCCATCTTACGCCTCCATTCATTCCTCCAGCTTCATAACCATCCGCTTCAGGCTTTCTATTTCTTCCTTAGATAATTTTTCCCTATCGAGAAAAGCAGCAAAAAATTTTTCCTTTGAACCATCGAACATCTTGCCAATCAATTCTTCCGTCTCATAATTCTGCACCTGCCCCTTTGTCACCAGCGGGCTACATATAAAGTTGGGTTCACTGCGTTCTACCGCACCCTTTTCCACACATTTTTTTATTACCGTATATGTGGTGTTTCTGTTCCACCCGGTTTCATCTTTTAAAATTTTTGCCAATTGTCCTGCCGACAAATCGCCTTCCCTCCACAACACCTCCATAACTTTTAATTCTGAATCAAACAATTTGATACTCATAAGGCCACCTCATTCCTTTTTGACTATTGCAATAGTCATCGCGATGTAATAATACTACTGCAATAGTCATAATTTGTCAAGAAGAAATATCATGTTTCTATAAGGCAAAAAAGAGTTGGCCTAGCGGCCAACTCTTAGCTACTTACAACGCTATGGCGTAATTTCCTATAAGGTAAAAAAGAATCCACAATTCCTACTGAAATTGTGGATTCCTACTAAAAAATGCTGGTGGCCGGACTTGAACCGGCACGGGATTGCTCCCGAAGGATTTTAAGTCCTTTGCGTCTGCCTATTCCGCCACACCAGCAAAGTACTTAATGGGACCTATAGGGCTCGAACCTATGACCCTCTGCTTGTAAGGCAGATGCTCTCCCAGCTGAGCTAAGATCCCACACAATATGAAGTTTAAAACAAGCGACCCGGATGGGACTCGAACCCACGACCTCCGCCGTGACAGGGCGGCGCTCTAACCAACTGAGCCACCGGGCCATCTAATAAACCAAAAAATAATACTTAAAAGCAATGTTCCCGATACTTCATTAGCTTCTTCCCATCCTTTCATGGGCTTCCGCACAATAAAGCAAATCGATAAAACAGAGACATTTCCAAACGAACTCGATTCGTTGGCATCGATTTTGCGCTAAGGAATCCTTCCATTCTATAAAGTTCTCCTTACCACAAAAAATGGACCTTCGGGGACTCGAACCCAGGACCGACCGGTTATGAGCCGGTTGCTCTAACCAACTGAGCTAAAGGTCCATATAATGAAATCTAACTGACTCCGACGGGAATCGAACCCGTGTTACCGCCGTGAAAGGGCGATGTCTTAACCGCTTGACCACGGAGCCTGATGAATCGCCATAGGCATCCTGCATAAAACCTGGTGCAAACTCTCCCTGGCTGACTGCCGCCCGCTTGGCTCTATATTGACAATTATTTATTCAATAAATAACCCAGCGAACATTATCTTACCATAACTCAACATATTTGGCAAGAGGAAAATTCCACTTTTTCCTGCATTTTTTGCAGTGTCCGGAAGCAGTAGTCCGTTTCGCCTAAAATACATCCATAAACCGATAAAAAAAGAAACTTAAGGCGCATGGCAAATGTCCGCCCTTGAGCAGCCATGCCATGCGTTCTTCATGATAATACCCTTTCCTGCTTTTTCCGCCCTACATTGCCTGTTTTCAAGGACTAATGCCGTTGCCCCAAGCAGCGCGGCCTCATATCCCAATGCCGTCTGCATGATAGGCGTTTCCACCAGACCTTCCACAAAATAATTATGTATATTCATATTAATCACCGGAAGCAACAAATCAATGGATTTTGCCACTCCTCCGCCTAAAATAACCACTTGCGGATTCAAAAGGTTAATGGCGGCGGCGATGCCCCGTGCCAGGTAATCCCCCATCCTCTCATAAATGCTACGCGCATCTTCAATGCCTAACTCCGCCAAGGCGGCACACCCTTTTGCATCCGTCTGCAAACCGTATTTTTCAAATTCCTGCCCAAAAACAGCATTCTGTTTTATCCTCTCTTTCACGGTTTTGGAAATAGCCGTTCCCGATGCATAAGCCTCCAGGCATCCCCTCTCACCGCAGGTACATTTCTTTGGTTTTGTATATTCCACCTTCACATGCCCGATTTCCCCTGCCAGATTATTATTCCCGCGTATAACCTGGCCATTTTGTACAATCGCGCCGCCGATGCCTGTGCTCACGGTAATCCACATATAATTTTGATATTTCTACAATACATTTTTTTCTACACCTCAAATTTATTGTAAAATTTTACAAATCCAGTTCACAAAATTTACACATATTTATCACACGTTATTTTGTCGAATTATTCAAGTGCTTAATTCCCTTTTCCTTTGCCAGAATTGTCTTTCCGTTTCTCTAGTACAATCTCTACATAATACTGTACCACCCCTTCTCCAAAGCCACTCATAAAACAGGTATAACCATCAGAAACTGCACATTCAATTTCATATCGCAGAACAGCCTTTACATAATTGATTTCCCTTTGTGGCAAATCCCGGTGTCCGGTCATACAGCAGGTTCTTTTTCTCATTTGACTTTCCTCCGTCTGATAAATTTCTCCTTTTATTCTCCCGGATTTATCCTTTCCCTATACCACTGAAAAGCCAAGATTTATCCCAAATAAAATCCTCATTTCCCGACTGTACTTTTTTGTAAAGTTTTTCCCTTGCATATTCCCGTAAAAGCGGAGATACTATAAGCAAGAAATTTAGAATTTCTCACTTTATCCAGTGTGCACCCATATTTGCACATATTATTAACTAAACATTTTTAATAAATAATCATCTATATCAGCTCTTGAGTGAAAGACATAAATACTTTTTTCGCTTTTGTATCTATCAAGCAATTCATATACGATTGGCAATTCATTTTTAGGGAAATCAATAATCCATTGTCTAAATTCTTCATCAAATTCTGTCTCTATCCATGGCATATCTACACGTTGTTTGCCTATGCGTGATTCTGCTCCAGCTAAACATTCCTCTACCGGAAAATCAAGTAAAAATATAGTTTCACACGATTGCATACGCATTTCAAGTGTTCTTTCGTAATTTCCATCAATAATCCATTTATCCTTTGAAACAATTTCTTTTAATTTCTCGTCAAATATATTTCTGTCAACAGTTGTCCTGTCAGGCTTGTGCCATAACATATCAAGATAATATAAAGGCAAGTGAGTTTTATCACTCAGTATTCTAGCAAATGTGCTTTTTCCTGCACCCGGACAACCAATTATTATTGCTTTTTGAAACATAAAAGGTTACCTCCAAAACAAACTATCTGTTTGGTAAATTCCGATTTTTCGCTCTCTGCAGCATAAGGGCAAAAACAAGGGAAAGAAAAACCTGTAACAAATTATAACACAATATAAATCAGGCAGGAAGAATTGATTAAAATGCTTTCTAAATTTCTCCAAAAATTCAATTAGCAAAGGAAGGACGGATAAGATATGAAATTCATATATGCAGAATACAATCTCGAACTGTGATAATTTTAATTCCCCCGAATTCGGGGAAATTAGTTTTCCTCATCATATGGCAAAATCAGCCAATCACCCGTTTCGGCCACACGATAAAACTTGCCGCTGTCAATGTCTAACTTAATAACCGGAATCGTGCCGCTATCCAATACCGTTCCATCAATATAATAATGGCTTTCTCCATCATAATAGATATCATGGAAATTTTGTTCTCCCGAAATCACTCCTGTTCCTATGTGTCCGGCAACAATATTCATATAAAATTTTCCTGTTTGAGCAGGATATTTTTCTGTGAAAGTATAATCATCCGTTCCCCATTCCCATAAATCATTGGCTTCTTCATCAACTCCTGCATGAACAAATATGGTATCTCCTTCCACATAATATCTCCGTAGATTTTGCATCCATAAAATGTACCTATCATCGCTTTCATCATTGTCAATGCCCGAACCGAAAAAGCGGTCTTCCCCAATAGGCCATCTCCCATCAATTGCCATATCCTCATGATTGCCAGCAAGGACAATTATTTTATCAGAACCATATTTGCGTTCCAACTCTATAATTCTATTCAGCACACCATAGTTGTCTTGTCCTCCATGTATGTAGTCTCCACAAAGAACAAGTTTATTATCTCCCGATAAATCAACAAGGTTTAATGCCTCGTCAAATGATTGCAGACATCCATGGATATCACTCATTGCATATACAGAACTCATTTTATTTCCTCCCTACTCGTTCGGCCAGATTCATTTCTGCCTCTTCTAATATCTTTCGTACAAAACGTCCGTTCCCAAAATCTTTGTCGCCTCTTACGCTTTCATAAACATTTTTCAGCTTTTCCATTTCAGCAACAGGATTTTGATAGGCATATTCCCTGAGCTTAATCTTAGCTTTTTCGCTGTTCTGTTCTGATTTTATTTTAAGCACGAACTCAAAATACCGCATGATTTTATCCCCCCATTAGCAAATCCTACCAAAGATTATACCTCTGATTATCTACATAACCGTTTTCCCGCAATTCTTTTAGATAATCTATAGCCACATCTGCTTTCCATGTATTTTTTGCCAGCATCATAAGCGGAATGTGACAATCTATAAAATGGGTAAGCGGACGAATTGACCCACATTTCCACTGTTAATAATAATGGGAGAGGGGAAGATAAGGGAGCGTACCGCTTTATTTTCGACACATATACTCATCTGAAGCGACAGGTAAGGCACTATAGGGCTGCGTATCTCTCTAAAGAGATGCCAGTCCTCCGACCGAAGTATGGATACAACAGTACCTGAATGCGCAGGTTTCATTATTTCAAATCCTAATTTACTTGATTTTGCAGTAATAATTTTATTAAGCAAAAGTATATTTTCATTTTTCATGTATCTCCCCTCCAATCATATGAATTTTGATGCTTTCTTTTCAAGCGCCTCTATCATTCTGCGGCTTCTTTTTTCGATAATCTGCCAGGTATTCTTGAAAAATTCATCGAAATCCTGTACTTGAGGGTATTCCCATGAGTGCCCTTTACATAGTAAAATCGGTTGATTATTTACATCAACAAAATCTTGGAGAAAGTTTTTCTCGATAAAATCTCTCCAGCCGCCAAAGGAATTCAGCCAGTTATAACAACTAACAACCTCTCGTTCGCAGTGCAGCAACTGCATTATTTTTACCTCAGAACTTGTAAGGAAATCTGCAAAACCATTTTGCGCAGCTCTGGCATCATAATATTCTTTGATTTTCGTTAACGTTAAATCAAAATAGTCATGAGTACCATAATAGCCGCTTCTGGCAATGTTGAACCCACAACAAACAGGAAGATAATTTCCTAAAGTATGATAGGCGGCAATAAGATGTGCTAAATCTTCGCTTTCGTCAAGCAGCCTTCTAAATACCGAATCTGTTTCATAAAGTTCGATACACATTTTGTTGTAAACCCTTTTTACACCATATTTTTTAAATACTTCCGGCATTTTTCTTCCTATATAGCTATTCAAAGTAGTTTGGATACTTATCATAGCATCCGAGTATATCCAGCCGTTACTATTCATCATATATTCGCTTTTCAGTTCCTTAATCTCAGGCCATAAGAGTGAATATATGTTCTGCAAAAGTTTACTCTCTGAATCCGGGTCCCCTATTTTGCCATATAACTGATAATTCTTTTCCACCACAGATACATCTATTGGATATATTTCTTTCCCATCAGGTTTCGGAGAACGGTAAATAAAATATTTTTCGTAACCTTTTTTCGCCTGATACTCCTTACTTTCTGTACAATCATCAGTAAAATCATAGTGCAATGGGTCATTCTGTAAATAATCTGTAATATTTTTCATAATACATTCCTACCCTTCGTCTACATTACTCACAAGGTATCTCACACCTGTTGTTTTAAATCATACCTTGTTTTGATATTCCCTTGTTGTATAATATTTATATCATGGATGAAAGGGCAAGGTCAAATTATGTATATATATGACTTAGATGTTTCGATGTCTGACAAGGAGCTTATATTTGATAAAAATCTTATGGAAGCGATAAAACAAGCTATCAATATAGCAAATTCTTCGTTTTCTGCGATAAGATATAATCGAAAAATTGAATTAGTAGAAACAATTAATAATACAAATATTCATTTGCGGATGACATCACGTAATCCAATAAATGCAACTCGTTCTCTTTCAAGTCTCTCTCGAGCACTTGTGCGAAAAGCTCCTGAACCAAACCACTTCCTTCATCAGCAATTTAAATCCAACAGAAATTGTGCAAGAAGTAGTTGCAATAGTACTTGGCCAAAAATTTTTAAATGATAAAGAACGAATACTTGCAAAAGAAGCAAGTGATAAAATACGAGATGTTGTGATAGAATATGTTAATAAAAAGAACGAGGTGTAAAAGAAAATCATTGTGCTTGCTGTTATTAATGAACATTCTTATTTCAGAGGGGCGATTATCTTGCCCCTCTCTCTTTATGCACACGGGCGTCCAAATGAAATATGTCAGCAAGCTGACGGACGCCCCGCGCACGAGTAGGGGAAGATGGCTCTTCCCTACTCGATTTTTTTAACTGTTCTTTGCTGCTGACAGTCTACTTTTCTCTTTGGCGGATTTTTTAATCGCTCATGTACACTTTCCCTGTCCTGCTTGTGTTTGCCCTCTCCATAGGTTTTATCCCATTTTTCTTCTTGTTCCCTATAACCTACATAAGCACTATGGGATTTGTGGTAAGTCCGATAAAATTCCTGCACATTCTGATAACCATATCTTTTGTCAATGCCGGATAATCCGATTTTTAAGATGTCAATTTCCTCATTTTTGCGGTCTATCCTGCTTTGCAGTTCGCCTTTCTTGGTAAATCTCGCAAGTCCTTTCAGATTATCACGCTCAAGTTCCAAAGCATTGCGTTCCTTTTCTGCCTCAAAAAATAATCTCATTCTGTTGTTTCAGTTTCTTGTAAATCTTAAATAGCTTTGGATAGACGGCTGCTTCGCTCGGTATGACAGGCTTTGGCGGTATCTTCGGCTTGGTCTGTGTTTCCTTTTCGGGTGATTGGTGGACAGGTTATTGCACTGGCATTTGCGGTTGTATCCCCGTTTCCGCCACGCCGCTTACAATCGCAAATTAAATTGCCCTAACAATTTGAATTGTCAACACTTTTTTAGACAACTTTTTTAAGGTTGTTTTCCCTGTATTGTATCGGTGTCTGATATCTTAAAGCGGAATGTATTCTGTGATGGTTATACCAGTTCACATAATCCCATAACTTTAATTTCAGTTCCTTCAGATTTGCAAATGTTTCATTCCATATAAATTCTGTTTTTATAATCTTAAGTGCCGCTTCCGCTACGGCATTATCATAAGGGCATCCTTTATGGCTCAGGGAACGTTCTATGTCAAATGCCTCCAGAGGTTCTTCGATTGTCTGGCTTTTGAATTCGTTTCCACAGTCTGTATGGAACAGGCGGATATCACCAAGGCTTCCACCGCTTGGAATGCTTCTTTTACAGGTTCTGCTGTTTTATGCTCTCCTGCACTATAACCAATGATTTTCCTATTATAAAGGTCTACAAGTATGCCCAATCCATATACCGGTGAAATACCAAGAATTGTCCCGGATAAAATCCTCATTCCCCGCTGCACCCAAAACCTCTCCCCAATTTTATTTGTAAATTTTTTATCCCCTTGCATATTCCTGGGAAAGCGGATATGCTATAAGTAAGAAAGTTGGAATTTCTCACTTCAAAGCCCAATACCTATATGCCCCAAAGCAAGGGTAAAAACACAGAAAGGAGCTGGTATTTTGCTTGCTGAACTTCGCCAGAAGGCACAGATTACAATTCCTAAGGAAATCATTGTAAAGCTCGGCTTGTCGGAAGGCGACAAACTGGACATCTTTGAAAAGGACGGCTCCATCTGCCTTGTGCCGGTTGCTGTCTATCCAAAAAAATATCTGAATGAGCTGAAAGAGGAAATCAACGGTGTAAAGGCAAGGCTTGCCTCCGGGGAGCAGCCCGTTTTTGACAGCGTGGACGCTCTGTTTGATAAATTGGAGGCAGACTGATGGCATGCGAATTTACCTTTACGCCACGTTTCCAGAAGCATTTTAAAGGGCTGACCGCCCAGGAAAAGAAACAGCTAAAAAATAAACTGGAACTCCTGGCGCAGAATCCTTCCCACCCGTCGCTACGCACCAAGCGGATTCAGGACACCACAGACCTGTTCGAGTACAGCGTCAACAAGGACATCCGCATTATCTGGTATTATGAAGGCAGCAAAATGATTATCCTGGTGGATGTAGGCCATCATGACATTTTAAAACAGTTCTGATTGCAGAAGCGGCACCTCACGAAAACAGCGTGCCGCTTTTTTGTGTCCATTTTTTATACTTTCTGTGGCTTTCTCTTATCACTCCCCGGTACTTCCAAATCCGCCCGTGCCCCTTTCCTCCCCAATCCCGGAAACAAAATCCGCGCTCACAACCGGCATGATGAATTCCCACATGGGGCAGTACTTTGTTTATAGTTGCGCTTATAACTCAAAGGGGCGATAGCATTTTAGGCTGTCGCCCCTTGACCGTTAAGATTGATTTTGTCATTATCATTTACGGTTAAAATATTCGTACAAATCATTTACACAATAAAACACATGATTAGGATTTTCTTTTTCCAAAATATCTGCATTAGAGGATTCTTGCCATGCCGCTGAAAAGCAAATCACACCTACATCTTGGCAGTCTTTTATATCTTGAACCGTATCTCCTATATAACAAAATTCTTCTTTGGAAATAGAATATTTTTTCAAGAGATATTCCATATTCTTTTTCTTGTTCGGGGATATTTCCGAACCATATAATGTTTCATCAAATATTTTTGACAAGCCCAATTTTTCTAAAGTAATTGTACAGCTTTTTTCTCCTTTCCCCGTAATCAATACCACGGTAATATTCTTCTTTTTCAAAAAGGCAATCAATTTCAATATTCCGGGAAATACACTTGTAACCTCATTGTGCAGCCATTCATATTGACAATAAAAATCCTCAATCGCCGATTCCCAGTTCTGACCGACAATAGCTTTTACCATACCGATTTCGTTAAGCCCAAACGTATGCAGTATTTCCTCTCTGCTAAGTTCATGGTCTGTATAAGGAGATACGCTATTGCGAAATGCCGTTATACACATTGGAATGGTATCGGCTATTGTTCCGTCCATATCAAAAGCAACTATTTTAAACATTACATATTTTCTCCGTTAATCTTCCGTATTACATGACAGGGGTTGCCTACTGCCAATGAGTTTTCTGGTATATCCTCTGTGACAACGCTTCCAGCTCCTATAACAGAACCCTCACCTATTGCTACACCCGGAAGGACAATAACACCTCCCCCTAACCAACAGCCATTCCCAATTTTTATTGGCAATGCATAGGTATGCCGGACTAACTGACTTGTTTCGGGATTCTGAACATATCTTTCCGCTAACTCAACAGGGTGTGTTGCTGTATAAAGCTGTACATTTGAAGCAATCAGCACATTATCGCCAATGATAATTTCATTGCAATCTACGAAAGTACAATTCATGTTGACTGATACATTATTTCCCATAAAAATGTTTCTCCCATAATCGCATATAAATGGTGATGCAACAGATACTTTTGCGCCAATCTTTCCACATAACTCCTTTAGAATTTTTTCTTTTTCCTCTTTCTGTTCATATGCAAGGGCATTGTATTCCTGCAACAATTTTCTCGCATGGCTTTTGAAGTCCAGAAAGATTTTGTCATGACAGTTATAATCTTCTCCCGCCATACATTTTTCCAACTCGGTCATAATGTCACCTCCGTGTTTCATGGTAGAAAAAAAACTGTTACAAAGCAAGTAACAGGCTGTTTCCTTATATTCTTTTTGCAAGTGTTTCAATAACAAAAATGACTGGAACTTGTGTCGTTCCGTTATATCCCCCGTTAATCCGTTTCGTGTTTAGGTTATAAGAAAAATTCCAATCTGATAATTTTGCCAAAGTTGATAGTGGGGAATTAGTAATACTTAACACGCAGCATTTCTTTTTCTTAAACTGGTTAATTGCTTTCATCAATCTTTCGGTTTCACCGCTTTCTGAAAAAGCAATAACAACTGTGTTCTTCCAGCGAAAAGAATCTATCGGATAAAGCGCATCTTCAAGCCCTACGGCAAAATGCCCCATATTGGAAAAATATCTTGCTCCGTATTTTGCTAATGTTCCTGATGACCCCATTCCGATAAAGATTATCAAATCAGCTTTTCTAAGAACGTCAATCGCAAACAGTAATTTTTCCTCAAAGGCACTTGAATTTGCCCTTGTAAAAAAATCCGAAAGTTCCTGCAAATCTTCCATAGGCGGGCAGGTAGCCTGCAAGGTAATCTCTTTTTTCAGAGCTTCCTTAAATTCAGAATACCCGTCAAAATTGTTTTTATTGCAAAAACGCAATATGGTAGACGTAGATACTTGAAGCTCTTTTGCAAGCTCCCTAATGCTCATGTATTGTATTTTGTCAATATCAGAAACGATATATTTGTAAATGCGAATATCGGTTTCGTTGTATTTTTGTATTTCTTCATACGAAAACATACTGTATTTCCTCCAACATACTAGATGCCTTGATTATATACTGATTTTGTACGCTTTACAACTACTGGATATATATAGAAATGAATAAGGGGGATTCCGTAGCCTGTTATGCACATTTCCACAAATCCAAACTTAGGAGAAAGCTGATTTGTATGATGTTCATGCCATCCTCCAGCCAATGGGTGGCTTTGGCATGGCGGAACTGGTGGGCGTGGGTATTCAGCGAAACCTCCGGACATTTTTTGTGGGCGTCCGCCGCATACATTTTTATCCGCTTATCAAGAGCAGGCTCTGTCAGTTTCACATATTTCCCGCCTACACGGGAATAGAATAAATACACTTCCGGGTTTGCCTCTGATTCATGGAATGCTTTCAGATAGATCCGGATATGTTCAACAGCCCTTGGAAGAAGGTTTTTCGCCGCCTTCCGTCTGGCCGAACCCCGGCATACCGTGAGGCCATAGACATTTCCTGCAAGACGGCATACCGCTCACTTCCCTCTGTCTGGTACAGCATCCGTTTTTCCATTTCCATAAGTTCCATAAGAATCCCTCCTGATTCCATCCAATCAAGGGAAGAGCTATCTTCCCCTACTCGTGCGCCGGGTATCCGTCAGCTTGCTGACACATTTTATTTGGACGCCCGTGTGCATCAAAAAAAGCCACAGCATCATACCGTGGCTAAAAATGGCAACAAAAAAAGCCTGACAGTAAAAGTATTGTTTACTATCAGGCAGTTACAGCCGGAATACGAAATGCAGCGCGCTCCCGGTTCATTTTTCGGTTAACACTCACATACCTGTTTTTGCAGCCATGCAATGTATTGTGCCTCTTTCAAGGCTTGATATTTATACAAAGAAAACCCACAAACGCTGATGTTTACGGTGATAAGGCAGTATGGAAACTAACTTATCATTAACGCTGACAAACAGGGTGCAAGCAAAAACAGAGGGAAAATTACGTTTTAATCGTAATTCCCTCTGTTTTATTTTCAAAAGGTGATTGAAAGTGCTTGATTCTAATGATATACTAAACCGAAAAAGATAGGGGGAAAATCTAATGAATGGAATAATTGAATTTATAAGCGAAAATTGGTTGGGTATTTCTAATTTTCTGATAATTATAGTTGGATTATCGGCATTTTGGATTTATAAAGCTCAAGAAAAATCTAAAATACAAGATGCCGCTTCACTTATTGTCTTGCAAATTGACGACTTACAAATAAGAATGCAAGAAATTCAATCGTATATTACTGAACAAGGATTAAACTTTTCAGCTTTCTATGAATCCTTGCTTTTGATAGATACAAATTATTGGAGCAAATATAAACATTTGTTTGTTCGTAAAATGGACAATAAAAGTTACAACAATCTAAACAAATTTTATCAATACATATTATGCATTCAAGAACAGCAAGATTTACTTCGCAATTTGCAAAAGAACTATTTTTTTGTTAAACAAAATGCTATTTCTAATATGGAATTTATGTATATTTCTGAAACTTTGCGCGAAGTAGAGCAAAGCATTATATCCCCAGAACAGCTACAATCTTTAATCAATTCTATCCCTAAAGATAGTGATAACGGATTGAATCAGCAAACTATATCGAATATACTAATTCAATTACAACAGAAGAACCCCAATATCGATATAGAAAGATTTTGGACGGTATATCAAAATAAGCGACAGCTTTTTCTTAATATTACGAATGGAAATTCTTTAACAGCGTATACTCCTATGCAAATTTCTACAACTATACAGGCAGTTTTGAAACAGTATGGTTTACTAGAAATCACAGGAACAGACGGTTATAAAAAACTCCGTAAAATGGCAAATATGGCAAATATGGCAAACAAATAGTTGAACGTATCTATCTGTTACGCAATAGAACGTCATTTTAGAGGACAGACGTATAAAACCCTTACCCCGTTACTTCAACGTCCACAAATCCGCATAAATCAAAGGCAAAGTAACCTCTACTGCGTAACAATCCCCATAATAAATTGAGGGCGAAAGCAGTTTACTGATTTCGTCCTCTTGACTACCCACAAGCAAAGGCGGGAAAAGCTGTCAAGGGCGCATAGCGCAAAGTTTACCCTTGACAGCTTTTCCTGTCTTTGCTACTTCCTATCGGTCGAAGCGGAATTCCAATATGGCTTCAACCAGTTTTGCTTTTAACCTGTCCTGTGTATCATCATTGATATGCCCCTTATACATAGACAGATATTTGATGTGTGCGGTGTAATACCGCAATACTGCGTCTACCGCTTCCGGCTCTCCGGCAACAGCTTTTTGAATTACCTCAAAAGGTATCAGCTTTTTATTCCTCATGTTTCAATCTCTCCCATTCTTTCCGTAACTGTTTCAGTGCAACATTTCTCCTGCGGTTTATCGTACTCCTGCAACGTCCGTACAGTCTGCCGATTGCTTCATCACGATAGCCAACGAAGTAATAAAGCAACAGAACTTCCCGTCTTAATTCCGGTAATCTTGATAATGCTGTTGCTAACCGTTCATCATCAACGATAACTTCCTTTCCCAACACAAGAAATACAGTCGGCTTGTCCTGCTTTTCAAAATAACTGTCCATAGCAGACGGTTCAAAATATCGTTCTGACATCAGATAGTCGAGGGATATTTCCCGTTCTTCTTTCCGCTTCAAATCCCGCCATGCGTTCATGGCTTCATGGCGCAGGACAATCTTACAGAACGCATGAAACGCATATTCGATATGCTCCATGAACTGTTCAGAATATCTCATTTTCTCTCACCCCCTTTCTTCCCAGTAGGGGGCTATTACAACAAAAACCCATACAGCAGAAAGCGCATGAGTTTTTGAGTAATGCGAGTTATTAAGACATACTAAATGATATGTGTGTTCATACTCATAGGCAGGAAATCCCGTTCCACAAGACAGGATTTTTTTGATAATTCACCACAGCCAAAACTACCCATGAAATAAAAAACAGACATAGCAGTACCTCACAATACCGCCATATCTATGAAAACTTTCCTGCCACATAAGAACGGCGGCTTTGATTGTTATTTCAAAACCGCCGTTCAGCCGCTCATATTCTGTTTTGGCGCATGATGATTTTGCCGCCACACAACGGTTTTTTTATTAACCGCCGGACGGCATGAACATCTTCTTTTATGCGTAATGATACTTCTCTCTGTTCTGATGAAGAAAAACCAATGCTACAACCATAGTGATTAGCTCTGCTATCGGTACTGCAAGCCATACCCCTGTTACGCCCAAAATATTTGGCAATGTAAGCAACAGCACTGTAATCAGTCCGAAAGTCCGCAGGAACGACAAAATTGCTGACAGCTTCCCGTTTGATAATGCTGTAAATGTGGCAGAGGTAAAAATATTCAGTCCACAAAATAGAAAACTGAATGGGAAAATCAAAAATCCATTTCGCGCAATTTCGTAAACAGGAGTTCCCTTTTCTGCAAAAACACGAACCAATGGCGAACCAAAAATAAATGCTACTGCAAAAACAGTGACCGAAACAAAGACAATAAATTGCATACAAATTGCAAATACATTCTTTAGCTGTTTTTCGTCCTGCTTCCCATAATTATAGCTGATAACAGGGGCTACTCCCATAGAAAAACCTATATAAAGGGCACTCAATAAAAACTGTGTATAGATGATGATTGTGATTGCCGCAACTCCGTTTTCTCCAAGCAGTTTCATCATAATGCGGTTAAAAAGGAATGTTGTAACCGCTGTTGCCGCCTGACTTACCATTTCCGAAAAACCATTGGAACAGCTTTCAGCCAATACGGAAAAATCTATGACTGGCTTCCTAAAATGCAGACTGCCTCTCTTTGCGGAAAAGAACCATAATCCAATCACCGCCTGTATCATATAGCCAATGCCCGTACCAAATGCCGCCCCCTTAATGCCCATGTGAAACGGCACCATAAAAATATAGTCCAGTAAAATATTTACGATTCCCGCGCTTATGCCAAGCACCATACCCATTCCGGGGCGTCCTGCTGTTACGATTAGATTTTGAAAAAGCACTTGCAGGATACTTGCGGGCGTGAATAACAGCAGAATGAAAAGATATTCTTTGCAGTATGGAAATAGAATACTGCTCGCTCCAAGCCCCCATACAATCCTGTCAATAAAAACCGTTCCCAACACTGCAATCAATCCACCTAACAAAATGCCCGTTGAAATAATCAGCGTAAAATCCTGTGCCGCCCTACTTTGTTCTCCTGCTCCCATTTTGCGTGCTACTATCGCGCTTCCTCCTGTTGCAAGCATAGTTCCAAGACCGACAATCAGGTTGATAGCAGGGCAGACAATATTCAATGCCGAAAGTGCATTTGTATCTACAAATCGTGCTACAAAAATTGTGTCAACCACTGTATACAGCCCCATGAATATCATCATTAAAATTGTCGGAAATGCAAATTTCAGCAATGATTTTATTGTAAAGTTTTGTGATAGTGGATTTTGGTCACTCATTGTCCCCGCCCTCCGATTTTTCTCTGTGAAGTATAAACCGCTGTGTCGGATATCCAAATTCAATTAGCAGTTCTGCTTCGGCAAAGCCAAGGCTTCCCCATATCTCCCGATAACCTGTGTCTGCCTTGTCGCCCTCCCGAAAAGTCGTCACGCTAATCTGTGCGGAACGTGTAAGTTCATACAATGCCTTTTCGCAAAATGCTTTCGCTATCCCTCTTTTCCGATACTGTGGGTGTACCCCAAAGAAATCAATGCTCCCCGTCACCTCGTTAAACGCCATAATCCCGATTGCCGTATCAGCGTCTTTCAAAATCAATGCCCGCTTATTTTTGATATACTCCTGTAACTGTGCAAGGTATTGTTTTTCGTCCAAGTACGGGAAACCGTCAATGACAAGGTGAACCAGTTCTATCCATTTGGGTATATCTTCCTGTGTTGCAAAGACGATTTTATCCTGCCATTCTTTTTCCTCTAAATTTGTAGGATTTTCATTCAAGACATATCTTAGCTGCAATGGATAAAATTCCTCTTCCTCCCTGTACCTGTTAGGGGATTTTTTATACATGGCTTTGAAAATATCCGTAAAAGACTGCTGGCTCTCATATCCGGCAGAAAGCGCAATTTCAAGGATTGGTCTGTCGGAAAGTACAAGCAGTTTTGCGGCTTCGGTCAACTGGCGGCGTTGTATATAATCATGGATTGTCAACCCTACCGTACCTGTGAACATTCGGTGCAGATGATACTTTGAATAATGTACAGCCCCCGCAACTGTTTCCAAGTCCAGTTTTTCGTGCAGGTGTCTTTCGATATAGTCGATTGCCACCATTACATTTTTGATATTCCCCGGCATTGCAGCTTCCTCCTTTCTTTTTAGTGACAGGTTAGAAATTTTGATTTCTGACCTGTCACTATATTATAGCAGGATATTTCATTCCGCTTTTCATATATCTTGCGGTTTTAAGGACAAGTATTTACCAGTATACAACAGACCACTCTGATAGGAAAGATTTTTAACAATTTTTTGGAAGCATTGGCATTTCTAAAACTTCTCCGTATTAAGAAACAAGGAAATCTTTTTGAAGAATTTTTCTCAAAACTCCGTCAAAAACGCCCTGTGCGGTGTTGTAGGTTGTGAGAGGGTTTTCAAGAGTGTTTGGGATTCGTCTCGCCTGCCGGCTCGGTCGGCGTTAAACGGTCGCCACTGGCGACCAACGCCCCAACGAGCAAAATCTGTCCGGCAAGCCATAGCGCGGACGGGCAGATTTACGGAAAAGGGTACCCGTTTCCTATGCTTGCTCCGAAACTTCTCACTTTAGCAAATGCGGAAAGGAAGGGAAAAGAATGGATTGGGAACCAGAAATCAAGGACAGCGGCTATCTGCCGGAAAAAGGGAAGCCGACAGAGGAAACCGTCTGTTACAAAATCGGCGGCACTTACTATGAAGTGTCTACCTCCTGCGGCGGCTCGGAACGGCTCCGCGACAAGATGATACGGCTCATAAAATCGGAAAC
>QXWV01000077.1 GCA_009911195.1 Lachnospiraceae bacterium
GAACCAGAAAGCAGTCCTCTCCAAATATGCGGCGGACAACGGCTTTTCCAATCCCGTTTTCTTCATTGACGACGTTGTATCGGGCGTGACGTTCGACAGACCTCAATTTAACCGCATGATTGCAGAGATTGAAGCCGGAAACGTGGCGACAGTCATTGTCAAGGATATGTCAAGATTGGGGCGCGATTATCTGAAAGTCGGCTACTATACGGAAATCTTTTTCGTGGAGCGTGACGTGAGATATATCGCAATCAATGACGGTGTAGACAGCGCAAAAGGCGACAATGATTTTACCCCGTTCCGTAATCTGTTTAACGATTTTTACGCCAAAGATACAAGCAAAAAGGTAAGGGCAATCAAGCGGGCGCAGGGACAGGCGGGGGAACATCTGACAAAGCCGCCTTATGGTTACATAGTAAGCCCTACCGACAGGAAGCAATGGATTGTGGACGAGGAAGCCGCCGCTGTGGTGAAACGGATTTTTGATTTATGTATCGGCGGGAAAGGGCCCATGCAGATAGCAAAAATCCTCAAAGAAGATAAGGTACTGACCGTAAAAGCCTACTATGCGGAGAAAAAGGGAAAAGCCTTTCCAGACAATCCGTATAACTGGAACGAAAACAGCATTGTTGCTATTTTGGAGCGTATGGACTACTGCGGGCATACGGTGAACTTCAAAAGCTACTCCAAATCCCACAAGCTGAAAAAGCGGATTCCAACCACAAAGGAACAGCAGGCGGTTTTCTATAATACCCATGAAGCGATTGTGGAGGACGCAGTTTTTAAACGGGTGCAGGAACTAAGGGCGAACAAACGCCGCCCCACAAAAGCAGACAGACAGGGATTGTTTTCCGGCTTGGTATACTGTGCGGATTGTGGGAGCAAATTACACTTTGCCACTTGTAAAAGTTTTAACGGTTCACAAGACCATTACCGCTGTTCCAATTATAAGAGTAATACGGGAAGCTGTACGGCTCACTTTATCCGCGAGGAAGTGTTGAAGCAAATCGTATGGAGCAGGATATTTGACGTGACCGCCCTTTT
The DNA here is from genome assembly GCA_009911195.1 of Lachnospiraceae bacterium. Classification (GTDB taxonomy): domain Bacteria; phylum Bacillota; class Clostridia; order Lachnospirales; family Lachnospiraceae; genus Kineothrix. Next base: position 1,045 of record QXWV01000077.1, read on the forward strand.
CTTTGATGACATCATGGCTTTCCATGAAATGATGTATCAACAACGTTCTGCCGAAACGGAAAAGGAAATGAAACGCAGGAAACGGGAAGTCGGACAGGCTAAAAAACGGATTGTAGAACTTGACCGTATCTTCAAGCGGATTTATGAGGACGATATAAGCGGCGCAATCAGCCATGACAGGTTTTTGAAGCTGTCCGCAGAGTATGAAGCGGAACAGCGGGAACTGGAAGAAAAGGTCAAGGCAGACCAGCA
>QXWV01000078.1 GCA_009911195.1 Lachnospiraceae bacterium
CCTTTCTGCCACGCAACCGAAACGGCAAGGCGCATAAAGAATATGCGCTCGTTGAGCGCAAGAAAAAACGAGACTATGAAGAAAAGTCTGTAAATAGGATCTTCTATGATAATGATAGGTGAAAGGCTTGATTACAATTAGCTTTTCACCTTGATTTATATATAACAGTTACAAAATTGCATGTCAAGAGCGGACGGGAAATCCGCCTGTCTTTCTGAATTTTTTATTATTCTGGTAAGCGTCCCTCATACATAATGCTCAGTTCACCATAGACCTGCGCCCAGTTTCGAATTGTAGCAGTCCATTTTTTTGTAGCTTCAAATGTCGCCAGATAAAGGGCTTTTAAAAGAGCTGTATCGCTTGGAAATACGCTCCTCTGACGATTCAGTTTCCGATAGGTGGAATTCAGTGATTCAATGGCATTTGTTGTATAAATGACCTTTCTGACAGTTGCTGAAAACTTGAAGATCGGGGAAACAGAATCCCAGTTATCTTTCCAACGTTTCATGGAATTCGGATATTTCGGGGTCCATTTTTCTGTCACTCTGTCTAAAGCTTCCAGAGCTTTCTTTTCATCAGCTGCTTGATATATTGTCTTCAAATCTGTGGCAAATGCTTTTCTGTCTTTATCCGGCACATACTTCAAGGTATTTCTTACTTGATGGACGATACATCTTTGATATTCTGTTTTAGGAAATGCCGCGGCAATCGCTTCCTTGATACCAGCAAGTCCATCTGCACAGATGATCAGGATGTCTTTTACACCGCGATTTTTTAATTCGTTTAAAACAGAGAGCCAGTACTTTGCGCTTTCATTTTCTCCAATACTGATGGCAAGCACTTCCTTCTTACCTTCCGCATTAATTCCAAGAATCACATACGCAGCAAGCTTCCGGATCACTCCATTGTCACGGACTGAATAGTGAATCGCATCAATATACAGGATTGGATAAACTTCATCTAAAGGCCGGTTCTGCCAGTCTTCAATCTGTGGAAGGATCTTATCTGTAACATCTGATATAAAACCTTCTGACGCTTCAAAGCCATAAATATCTTCGATTGTTTCTGAAATCTGCCGGGTTGTCATACCTTTCGCGTACATGGAAATAATCTTCTGATCAATATCTGAAATGTCTTTTTGGCGTTTCTTTACTACTTGAGGTTCAAAGGTTGATTTTCTGTCTTGTGGAACTTCGATCTCCATAGAACCATTGCGACTGTTTACTCTTTTTGGCTTATAACCATTGCGATAATCTTGGCTATCAGAACGTTCTGATTTTTCGTATCCCAAGTGGTCATCCATTTCCGCTGCCATCATCTCTTTGATAGTTCCGCCAAGAAGATCTTTCAGGGCGTCCTGGATATCTTCCGCTGATTGGATATCGTATTCTTCTAAGAGCTGGTGAATGATGTTACGTTTTCCTTCTGTCATTTGTACTCTGTGTACCGTTTTCTTCTCTCTTGCCATAGTAAAAGGCCTCCTTATGATAATTTATTTTATCATAGAAGACCTTTCATAACATCATTTACAGAAAAAGTTTCACACACTCAATATACCCCTCCATCCTCCAATCCGATTCTATTTTCAGAAATAAGCTGCGTTCTGTTTGGAATAGCAGCTATTTTTAACGTTACTTTCTTAGGTACAAATGTTCTTTTCAAAAACTCAGCTAAAATATATTGACTTGTCTCCGGGATTTCAGACCACTCGTCAAGCAAACAAAATATTCTATTAATATCAACTGCTTCAAGTAATTCTGAAATAGCATCTGACATATCAGAAAATGAAATATACTTTATCTTTTCATCCTCTGACTCTATTTCTTTATTAACCTCTTTTGACCCAAAAAGTTCAGGAATTTTTGTTATTTTCAAATTTGTTGCCAATTTTTTTACTTCATTTACTCGAAAACCCGTTTCCCCCATTTTAGTAAAACTTTTACCATCTAAACTTCTGTTAAACTTTTCCAACAAAGCTAATATCTTTCTTCTTTGGGGATCAATAATAATTTTCTGCTGTTCAACAGTATACTCTTTATATAAATAATCCAAATTAACATATACACATTTTAGAACTTCTACAACAATTTCCTGAAAAATAATCAATGCATAATACAAACCATTATCGCTTTCCAAGGTTGGTTTAAAAGTACGCAAATCAATGTATACTGGCAAATACTTTTGATTATCTTCTACTAATTTTTCTTGTAATGCTTTTAATAAATGTGTTTTCCCAGTTCCACGTCTTCCATAAATAATCTGGTCTTTAATACTGGTCACCTTTTCTAATGTTTCTAATCCTGCGTAATATTCCAGATAATTTTTTTCAGAATTATACTCTGCTCTTAAAAAGCCATCTAATTTACTTACACTTTGTTTTACTCTTTTGCTTTTAATATCAATATTTCTATTCATTCGTTTCGCCATTTCTCATTCATCCAATCATGCATAGTAATCTCTTATAAATATTACCCTTGTACTTTTACTACCAATTACATAACCTCCCAATATCCATATCGTCTTCCTCCCTTACGTGTAATTATTCCGCTTTCACGAAGGTTTTTTATTTCACGCTCAACTGTCCTTTTAGGAATATTTAATATATCCGATATTTCAGCAATCGTAACTGCTTTGTTGGACGCTATTACTAAAATAATCCTATCCGCCAATCCGCCATTTAATCCGCCATTTTGGCGCTTTTGCGTTTTAGAATCAAATATGACAGCACATTCGAGAGCTGAAAACTTCACCGTTAAGTCATCGCCTAATAAAATATACTCTGGCATTGGCGCGCCCAGTTCTTCACATGCTTCACAAATTTTTTGAATCCCACGTCCCCACGCCTCAATATATCCGGCACGATAAAATGTACCGGCCAAATCAGGATTATAAGGCCTAGAATTATGAGTTCGCATCAAATTTTCAGTTGTCCAATCACTTGGAAATACACATGCATTACTAATATACATGTTTTTATCCTCAATCCGGATCTGAATTGGAATTCCGTCTTCCCATTTACAATGAATCAACGCATTATAAACAGCCTCACGAACCGCTTCTCTTGCAAAAGGGTAGGTTTCTACTCGAACATCATTCTCATAGGTTATTTTTGCCTTCAAATATTTGAGATAAATCAAATCTACAACTCTATCCGCAATTAATATCAGGGAACCCTCAACAACATCCTGATACTGAAGATCCGATCCAATGCCAAATCTTCCTATTTTTACATAGCATCCAGTAAACAGCCGTTGCGGATTTCTGTAAAATAATAACACCGCAGCTCTTTTTAACTTCCCATCTGTTATTAATCCCAGCTTCTCAAGCAACTCCTCATTGCTACACTCAACGTCCCTTTTTGTCATACGTTCAGTGCGCACAGCCTCTTTACGGAAAATATCAAAGCTCTCTATGTCTAAATCAGAAACCACTACACTGTCTACCGGCACCGCATCCCAACGATAACCGGTTTTACGAACAAGAAACTCTGTTAATGCAGAACCACGAAGCTGCTGTTTCGTACTGCCGCTTCGATAATGATATTCCCCATGATAGCTGACAGGATAAGTACTTGCGTTTACTATGATTTCAATATAATCCAGACCGTCCTTTCCCAATAGATTCACATCAGCAAGAATGCCCATTGTATCCTTGATTTTATTAGGGATATCCTCGAGCAACTTCTTACTATCAGGAATTCCTACAATCTTGCCATCATCTCTGACGCCAATATAAATACGGCCTCCCCTAGCATTCGCAAAACCGCATATCCACTTTAAATACTCATCCCTCCATGACTCTTTATATTCGATATTTTGACTTTCTGCCACTATATACTCCTTTAAAATTTATAATTTTCAGTAATCATACATTTACTATATTCTATACATTTTAACCAAACTATCAGTCATCATTTATTGGAGTATAGCATATAAATCAAAAATCGTAAATAAATTTCTTTTGTCATTCAAACTACCTGATTGGCAATATAACAATCTGAAAGAAATAATCTTTTCCTATTAAACATTTTCAGTCCATTGAAGACAAATTATTGCCAGACAGTTACGGTCGGAATAGGAATCACAGCGCGCTCCCGTTTCATTTATCAGTTACTATCACTTCTTTAAAACACAAAATATGTTTACCAATTTCAATTACTAGCATCATCCAGCATCAAAACCGGTATGTAGTCATTACGGTTGCGTTTACCTTTGCCATATATTTCGTGCCCGGTTTTTTTAAGAAGACGTGAAATACGCAAAAACCTGCAAACATTACGTCTACAGGTCTCTCATCTGCTATTCACTTACCTCCCCGAGTAGGGCTCGAACCTACAACCCCGCGGTTAACAGCCGCGTGCTCTACCATTGATACGGTTACATACCGTAAAATCTCTTCTACTTATTACCCTGTACTTTATCATATCTCAGCTAATATGGATGTCTGCCAATCCTTCCTACCAACACTTTCTTTCCGCCCTCAATCTCATGGTCGCACCAATAAAAATATATTCTCAAATTGGATCCTGAATGAAGAAGCTTCAAATGGGGTGAGCATTCTACACCTTTTGTTTTTGCCACCTTATCTCCTTCTATATTCTCGCTATATGTAAATGTAAATATCAAATCTTCCGAATGCTTTGGATCTGGTGCACATTCTCTCTGTAATAGTACAGATAAAATACGCATTGCCTCTTCTAATCGAGTAGAATATTGCTGATATAAATTTACTGCATAATCATTTAATATCCCCAATGCTTTCGTGATTTCTTTTGTATTATCTGAAAAATTGGAAATATGCTTCATCTCGGACAAAATGCCCTTCGCAAATTTGCTGTTTATAAAACATGATTGCATAAATGCTTCATAATCTATAACCTTCTTAATAGAACTCAAAATTTTTCTTCTCTCCTGAACATATTCTTCTACTGTAGATACGCTTGACTGAAATCCACCTAATGTAACATTAATATTTTTCAAATTTGAAGTTTCATGAACAGGCCAATCTTTATCAGATTCCATCAGCGCTTTTTTACTTAACGCTTCCAACATTCTCCGCCTATCATCATCACTGCCTGTTCCATCTCCATAAAGCCAATCAGCAAAAGTTATTCCCTCTTCTACACACATCTCCCACAAAGCTTCTCGATACTCAATCGGCTCCAACACTGCATTATCCTGACAATATGCAATAATCTCCATTAAATCACCTATTTCATCCCTGCGAACAGCTAAATTTTCTTTCTCCGCCGTATATTCAAAACTTTGCTCTATTAAGGAATTAATGACTTGCATGTTCTCTCCTTATTCGAAATAAATCTCTTAGGTCTTGACTTTTTTGATCAAAAAAACCTTTTGGCCATTCTAAAAGTTCTCCCTTTTCATCTACATCAATTTTATCTACATGAATACTTTCTTTCTCTTTTGAAAAGAAATAAATTTGAATATCATCAGTATGTTTCATCAATGCTGCCTGTATTCTTGCTCCGTCAATTATATGCTCACTATGCGTCTCCACAATGACCTGTATCCCTGCATCAGCCAAACATTCCAAAAACTTCCCCATTCTGCTCTGTGCAGCCGGATGTAAATGTGCTTCTGGATTTTCAATTAACAAAGAAACATTATTTAACGAAGCACACCACAGTCCTGCAGTAACAATCGACAAAATATAACTAATCCCAAATCCTGTCATTGTAGGAAGCACCGGCTCCTCCGCCACCTCATTACCATATCTTATATCTGTGATAGCCTTTATATAATCAGTAGTAATGGAAAAGTTAATATCACCTAGAATCGCATTCATCCAATTCTCTACGTGAGTGGAAAAATTAGATGTTTCTTTTGTAAAAGCAAGGCACCCTGGCACTTTTCTTTTTTGCATATCAGCCCGATCTATCAAAAATGCTGCATTCGCACCATTGTACAGAATTTTCTCATCAATACCTGCCGGATAAGATATTCTAGGCCCCATCCGCTCCGCATTTAAATAAATCAACTGATTATCAGGGGTGCTTCCAGATTGATTGTATGCTAATTTTAAAGATATAAGTTTATCAATTTTATAAGTAAATACTACTGTCGCTTCATCCCATTGAATATTAAATAGAAAATCTCCCTCCAAGACTTCTGTTCGGTTCTGCGAAATAAGCGCTTTAGGACCGCCGACTGCTACGCCCAATGCTTCCGTTGCATCCACAGAATCACCTTTTTCTCGTGCCGTAGCCTCTGCAAGCAACAACGCCTGCATAACTGTAGATTTCCCTGATGCGTTTGCCCCTGCAAGAATCGTTAATTTTGATAGAGGTAATCTTAAATTATCAAAACATTTAAAGTTTTTTATTTCAATCAATTTTATCATAACATTTCTCCCATAATTCCCGAATAACTTCTATTGATTTCAATATATTCTTTCTGGTTCCTGTAGAAGAAGTAATTGCTCTATAAAATTCAATATCTTCACTTAGACATTTTCCATATAACTCTCTAAGTTTATTTACCTTTTTTTTCAAAATATCCATATCATATTCGACATTTGTCAGCACTACTGCCCAACTAGTAAACAATGCTTTATTTATTTTATTATTGCCTACTTTACAAAAGGAATACTCCCCAAGGACCTCATGGCAATCTGCCATAACATCTCTAAAAGTCTGAAGCATTTTTTCAAGACTATCTTCTGACATCCTGTTTAAGTTTACAATCATCTGATCCATCATTTTTAACAGACCATGATATTGATTAAAATTCCGTTTATTCCAATCATAAGCAGACAAAATTGCCAAATAGCGTAAACAAAGTTCTTGTGCCCCCATACGAACATCTTTGACACTAAACCGAGTAGCACATTGAAATTCTTCGCATTCTGCCATCCTCCGAAGTAATATTCTCACTTTGGGTTCTGCCATAATATTTCTGATTTCCTGAAAATTTAGCGGCAATCCTCCTGTATTTACTCTTCTAAAAACATCGAATTTTACCATCTGCGGACATTTTTCATCCAATATATTTACTGCAAGTTCTGTATCTTCAATTCTTGCACGAAATTTGGGCTCTAAATCCCGAAAAAATTTATTTTCACAATGAGATAAATACTGCATCTTTGTTAAAGAAAATTCATTATTTAGATATGAGTGAATTGCAGATAAACGCTGCATACCATCTATGACACTTTTATTTCCCTCACTATCCTCATCTAAATAAAATGCTGGTATCGGTATACGAAGCAATAAAGATTCAATCAATGCACTTTTTCTTTTTTGATCCCATACCAAATTCCTTTGATATTCCGGCGACAAATTTAATCTCGCTCCATTCTCTGCAGAAATCCAATGCTCTACTTGGAATACAGTTATCATTTTCTGGGTGACACGAATGTTCTGAACCTCGTATGGGTCTGCTTCACTGCTTTCACTATCATCATTTTCCTCTATTCCGTTATATTCTGCTTCAACTTTTTCTGATAACTTTAAATATTCTGTTATTTCCGATTTTTGCACTCCCATTAGCATAAACCTCTTTTCATTCCTATGCAGGAATGCTTATCAATACACCATCAAAAATTACATAATTATTTTACCTATATTTAATATTTTAACATATGATTGCCATAATACGCTATATGAAAATACTTTTACCAGATAAAAAATATATACTTTAAAACATTATATCCATTTAATGAAAAGACCAAGCATAAGAAAAGCAGCACAATCCCGAATTATTTATAAGTTACCATCATTTTAACATCAATTTCTATGAACCTCTACTTTCTACACTCCAACATAAAAATCCGGCATATAACCATTACGGTGGCCTTATCCCAGCGTATATTTCGTTTCCAGCTTTTTCCAGGAGCGGCAGAATACAAAAAAACCTGTAAACCGCCATGTCTACAGGTTTTCATCAAGTTATCCATTTACCTCCCCGAGTAGGGCTCGAACCTACAACCCCGCGGTTAACAGCCGCGTGCTCTACCATTGAGCTATCGAGGAATATC